>NZ_CAAAIW010000021.1 GCF_900640115.1 Legionella yabuuchiae | reverse complement strand
AATCCAAAGGAAATTCGGAAAAAAATCGTTGTATTCTACGGTACCTTGACGCTTGGAGGGCGTCACTGAATACAACACAAGCCAATTGGTTTAAATTAACTGTACGCGTAGCAAGCAATGCAAGTAACATAGTTACAAAACATGTTATTCTCCCTTGTTCCAGCCAAAATACATATTTAAACTATCCTTCAACTCGCTGATACACTCCATAGAACCTTCTTTTGACGATCGAGATTATATGATTTTCATTCTATGGCAGCGAGTTATCTTAAGTTACTTCAGTGCCAAACCAGAAATGGTTGCCCGCCTGCGCGGGCATGACAGGTTTTTTTGTCATGTACAGAGGTTTTTTTTAGATCATAATTGACAAGCGAATTAAATCACTGCAAAATACACCCCAGTTCGACGCATGAATGTACAACATTTGTGTAAATATAGAATCTAAAGCTTACTGGGGTGTAGCCAAGCGGTAAGGCACAGGGTTTTGATCCCTGCATTCCTAGGTTCGAATCCTAGCACCCCAGCCACAATCTTGGTGATTCAAGTTAACAGACGGCAGAAGATACCGGGAAGGATGCGTTCACCGGATCGCTAAACAACAATAATATCTTTCTGGCTGTCTTCTGCCATGTGTTTATGCTACCTGATTAAATTTATCTAAGGTTTTCACGCACATGTCTACGATGATGATATTCACTGGCAACGCCACCCCTAAACTTGCCCAAAATATTTCTTCCTATTTAAACTTACCTATTGGCAAAGCGAACGTTGGAACGTTCAGCGATGGTGAAACCATGGTCGAGATCTTGGAAAATGTCCGAGGAAGAGATGTCTTTATTATCCAATCAACCTGTGCGCCATCAAATAACAATTTAATGGAACTCTTGGCCATGGCAGATGCGCTCAGACGCTCCTCAGCCAACCGTATTACCGCCGTCATTCCCTATTTCGGATATGCAAGGCAGGACCGTCGCGTACGTTCAGCCCGTGTTCCCATCACCGCTAAAGTCGTTGCTGATATGATTACCTCCGTTGGCATTGGTCGCGTGCTAACGGTTGACCTGCACGCCGATCAAATACAGGGATTTTTCTGCATGCCTGTCGATAACGTGTACTCTACCCCGGTTTTATTGGATGATATTCAGAAACAACAACTAGATAATTTAATGGTTATTTCTCCGGATGTAGGTGGGGTGGTGCGTGCTCGCGCTATGGCCAAGCGGTTAAATGATGCGGAGCTTTCCATTATTGATAAGCGCCGTAGCGGTCCTAATAAATCAGAAGTCATGCACATCATTGGTGACCCTAAAGGTCGCAATTGTATTATTGTCGATGATATCGTCGACACGGCTGGAACCTTATGTTCTGCCGCCATTGAGCTTAAAAGAAGCGGAGCAAAAAGCGTGCGAGCATACATCACTCACCCCGTTTTATCTGGGCCTGCCATCACCAACATCATGAGTTCTTCACTAGACGAAGTCGTTGTTACAGACACCATTCCTCTCTCTAAAGAAGCCAAAAGTTGTTCTAAAATTAGAGTGGTTAGCCTTGCGGAAATGATTGCTCAAGCCATAAAGCGCGTTAATGAAGAAGAGTCTATCAGCTCAATGTTTGCTGATTAAGAGACAATTTATCTTCAATAAGATCATGAAGTTTTGGGAGTCAACGAACATACTTATTATTTTGATGCATAATAATTAATTAAATACATCCATTGGATTACAATTTAATCTTACTCACCCCACCCTCTCTCTCCACACTTCGTGCGGGTGAGAGGGGAAAAGGCGGTGAATTTATGTAACAACGGCGCGCTTCAAGCACAGTATGTAAACAACATACAAAAAGCCGAGATGGGGTTTATCAATCGCGAGAACCAACGTATTTATCATCAAAGTAGTGACGTAGCTTGGTTCTTAATGTTCCACGGCTGATACCCAACATGAGCGCTGCGCGGGATTGATTGTATTTACAATGCTCCATAACTGCACGGAATAAGGGTGCTTCAACTTCCTCAAGCACAAATTGGTATAAATCAACAGGATCAGTCCCCTTCAGCTCGGAAAAATATTTTTGCACTGATTGAGTTACGCTCTGGGCCAAAGATGCAGTTGTATCCCCAGCTTCATTGCTGATTGTTGTCATTATTATTAACTCCTTCTTTCAAAAAAAAATAATTCTAACGAAATGAATATAGCTCGACAAGTTTGAAGAATAAATGGTGGGCATTTAGCCCACCAAGTCTTAACTAAAATTGAACCATAGCCGGATTAAATGGGTTACCATTAACCGTTAATTGACCCTCACTCAAGGTCACATGAATAACGTATTCATTGCCTTGCTTCTCCAATGCACCGGCTGCGACCAAAGCATCTAGTTTTTCTTGGGCCTTTGCCTCCGCTTTTTGGTCAAGTTCTGCAAGCGTCATTTGTTTAGTAACCGGCTGCTCGGCTGGTGCAGTAGTCGCATCGGACTGAGCCGCTTGTTCCTGTGGCTTAACTTTACCTTGTGGTTGAGTATCACCATCTTGATTCTGCGCACCAGCTGCTTGAGCTTCGTTACCGGCCGGTTGTTGAACCTGTTCTTGTTGCTCATCCGCAGCATGCATCTGCATTTGATTAGCCAATGCATCTTGCAAGCTAGGCTGCTTGATGAGTTGACGCTTTGCTGCTTCCTTAAACCCTTGTTTTACAAACTCAGCAGGCATCTTAAGGTGACCTTCGCCCCTAATTTGCTGGATGAGCTGGAAGGGATTTGATGAATCGCCTTGCGGTAAATTCAAGGTAAGATTGCCTTCAATATTACCCTCGGGCATCACAAAGCTCAATGTTGTAACTTCCAACTGGGCTCCCTTACTAAACAGCTTTGGCAACTCTGGTAAAATAGTAAATAAAGCTTGCTGACGTTCGGCATCGGAACTTCCCTGCACTTGATTGGCTTGCTCATTGATTTTCGCCAAAACATCTGCATCTAAGTTTTTGATCGCCAGCTTTATCTCACCAGGACCATAGGTTTTGCCATCCATGTATAGTTGATTTAATGAAACCTCAAGATGAGAGTGAAACAAACCATCCTCAATATCGCTCTTCGTATGAGCATTAAATTTAGAGAGTTCAAATGTCTTTTGATCATGATTCGTCACCAAAACAGAAGGCAATGAAAAGCTAGCTTGACCTAAATACAATCCATTTTCAGCTTGATACAGATTGTACTCACTACTAACCTGGCTAACCGTTGCGGTCATTTGATCCTTTTTGACATTAATCCCCTTAATATTCATATCACCATCAATGTGATCCAATTGGGAAGTTAATGTGACATCGCTGGTCATGCCATGCCATTCAAATGTACCCCCGCCATCTTTAGCAATCAATGTAAACTGCGGTAGTTGAGCCCGAAATCGGCTACGATTTAGATAGTTTACTAATACGCTGACATTCAGTTTTGGGGTTGTCGATTCATTGGCAAAGGTCTCGGAAAATTTTTCTTTAAATTGATCAGGAAGATTCAATTCCGTCTTTGCGTATCCTAAGCCGAAATGAACACCATCTTTTGCGAAAATTACCGGGCCATGATAAATAGAAAGTGGCATATCCATTGTATAGTTTTGAGCAGGTACTAAGGTAGGGTGATCATCTTGGCCTTTCACCACTCGCTCAGGAACATGAACTTTCCATAATAAATCTGCTTTAGACGTAAACCAACCTCGATCATAGCGGTTAATCGTAACATTCAATCCGTTTGCTTGATTAACTAAAGTAATATCTTTCTTTAAGGTACGCTCGGTCATCATTCCTGTGCCGTAATATCCACCAAGGATTAAAACAACTAAGATAATTATCAATCCCACTAATTTTTTCATTATCAGCTCCGTGTTTAAAATGATCCTCTTTTTTGCGTTCTGGGCAATTAATTGCAAGAGGGTAATGTTTTATCGCAAAATAATTGCGTTAGAAAACAGCTGTTATTAAAGCACGATAATTGTATTCTCGCAAAGGCATTGAGCGATCTGGAGGAAATTATTTTTAAATAGAACTCAACTGTTCTGTGTGCGTCGCTTGTCATAGCCCGGCCATTAAACTATCACCGAACGCAACAGGATTGCGTTCGGTGATAGTCGACGCACTTATTGTTGTTTACAATAAGTTTCTTTCACCATGAAGGCTAAAATTAATGCGATAAACGAGCAAATAGGTAATATTTGTAAGCCAAATTGAAAATCAGATAAATGGAGCATCTCAACATTGTAAGCTCTTGTGCCAGAAATCAAGTCCACCATTTTCCCTACCAGCGGTTGTAATGAGGCACCTACAAAAATTGAGATCATATTGGTAAAAGCAATGGATGTGCCAATGACTTTTCGCTCATGCAACTCCGTTGAAACAGCATATGCAATTGCAACACCGGTATTGGTTAAGCCGAATGCAAAGAATAAGAGATAAGCCATCGTTTTATTCATTTCAGGAGAAAAGACATAAGCGGTGGTTAGAACCATTCCAAAAATGGCAGACACAATCATGATGGGCTTTCGTCTACCCATTTTATCCGATAACCAGCCTGATAATGGCCCGCCTATTCCCCAACCAATAAAGATAAGCCCAGTCGCAAATGCTGCTGCATGAGCAGTTAAACCTCGACCATATTGCAGATAAGCTGGTCCTATCGATTCTCCAATAACCGCGGTAGGTCCAAACAAAAATCCAGCATAAAGTGCGTTTATCCAAGCTTGTTTGTGGGTCAAAATAATACGAAGACTTTCGGCTATGCTGATTTTATGTTCATCTTTAATGCGATTTGCTTTCTTTGCTGGTCTATCTTGCACGAATTGATACAGCAAACCAGCCAACAAAATAAACAAAAATGCAATAATCAACATGCTGTGACGCCAGCCAACCGAGCCTACTAAAAAAGATACAGGTGCTTCGCCGGCGGCCGCGCCAAGCATGCCAAGCGCTTGGGTCAACCCCGCCAATAAGCCAAGCATCGCAGTGGGGAACCAGGATGTTGCTAACCTTAGCGCACAGACAAATGCAAATGCGGCACTAAATCCAATTAACATTCTGCCAATCGATGCGGTTAAGAGTCCATCCGCAAGTCCAAACACACAGCATCCAAAAGCAGTAATTAAAGACATGATGGTCAAAATCCAGCGGATACTTAGTCTGTCTACGGTAAGTCCAACAGGAATTTGCATTAAAATATAAGGAATGTAAAAAGAGGCTGTTAAAATACCAAATCCAGCTTCATTGATGCCAAAATCGCTTTGCAGAAAGCGATGCATGACACCCGGAGCAACTCTTGCCATATAATCGGAAAAAAAAAAGGCAGCAGCTAATCCCCAGACAAGCCAAGCATAGCCAAGCTTTTTTTGAGTTCTATCTTTATTTGTTTGCGAGAGTACAATTGAATTCATAGGTCCACTATTAGATTTTCTGAATATCTTATACTAGCCTCTAAAGAGGCGTCGTTGCTCAATAATCATGCAAAATTGTTGTCCCATTATACTGTTGCGGTAGATAATTTCAACCTATATCCACAACCTTCCTACCAGCCACTGTTTTTCAATCGGAAATAAATCTGATAAAATTATGGGCTATTTTACTAATCATTTAGATGTTGATGAACGAATTAGAAACAGCCATTTTAAACGCGTTTCAGCAGGAAGGCGCACAGAAGGAGGCCAATAAAGCCTACTTGGAATTTATTAAAGCCAATTTCATTATTCCTATCGAAGCCGATAGTGAAGCAGATCCTAAAGTGCTTTACTGTATGGATCAAGGCCTTGTTTTTTTACCTGTGTTTAGCAACATGGTTTTTTTTGATGCTTGGGCAAACGATATCGCTGAGCAGATTAAATTATTGCGTTTATCTGGCGTTGATTTACTGAAGGGCATTGGCGATGAAGTTACGGTTTGCTTAAATATTGGCAGTTCTTGCTATAAAGAGTTTAATCCGGCTGAGCTTGCTAGAATGCGAAGCATGGTCCTCAAGTTTTTCAATAAATAGACAGGACTTAATCTTTAAAAATTCCAAACTCCCAATCATGGCTGGGAATTTGGTATTTTTAAAGCTGTTTAATACCCAAAAATGTTCTTACGCCACCATGTCTAAAACTTGGTATCCTAAAATAGCTGATACTGCAATAACGCTGCTTAATTCCAGCACTTTAGTAATAAATCCAGTCTTGGCTGAGGCATAGAAACGTTCGTCATTCGCTGCAAATTCTTCCGTTATGTGATCATACCCAATGTAATCGGTTATATCATAAATGGGCTCTTCTTTGTAAAATCCAGCCCACCAGCCATCAGACCATTGTTCATACTCTCTAGTGCCTTCCTTATAAGGGTTGTTCTCCTCACTTACATTGGTCAACCCACATTCGTAGCCATAGGCATAGCATGCTTCAAAGGAGGGATGCTCAACATTGAATTTTAATTTAATATAAGGTACAAATTCGTTGATTGTGTTCATGTCATTACCCCTTTCATTTTCATTGTGATGTAAGTTGGTCAACCATTAATGACCTTGACTTAGTATTTATTTTACCTCTTCAAATTCCAATTTATATCGAGCTAAGAAAACTTTACATTTTCTTCACAAACAAATTCTGCAGTAAATGATTTATCGGCCGAACCGTTAAAGATCTTTAAGGGGGAAATCGCTGTGAGTTCAAATCGGGAATGATTTGTGCAACGGATATTAGGGGGCAAGGCGCTTTATATGCCATTGTCCGTCTTTTAGTATATATTGAAGCCTGTCGTGGAGCCTATTGTCCCTTCCTTGCCAGAATTCTACCGTTTCAGGGTTAACGACATACCCACCCCAATATTCAGGCCGTACGATAGGTTCTTGTTGATGTTTCGCAATCAGTTCATTAAATCGGTGTTCCAACTCGCCTCTCTCCCCAACAACCCGGCTCTGGGGTGAGCAGATTGCGCTCAATTGACTAGACAACGGTCTTGAAGCAAAATAAGTGTCTGATTGCGTTTTGGATGCTTTTTGAATCGACCCTCGAATTCGGACTTGTCGAGCCATTTCTGGCCAGTAAAAATTTAATGCAACATAAGGATTTTGATCAATCTGAATGGCTTTGGTACTTTGATAGTTCGTAAAAAAAACAAACGCATTGTTTTCAATCCCTTTCAAAAGCACAACACGCGTATCGGGATGGCCTTGATGATCGACTGTCGCCAACACCATGGCGGTAGGATCAATCGTTTCAACTTCAATTACATCTTGAAACCAACGCTCAAATTGCTCAAAAGGTGTAAGGGCCGCGTCTTGTTTAGAGAGCGATAGCGTTCCATATTCACGTCTAATGTCAGCGATTGTTTTCCATTTTTTCATTCGTTGAATTCCTTGGCTTTAAAACAGCTTATCGCGTCTAAGCTATGTATCCTGCGGTCAAGCCGTAAGATACAACGCATAATTATTGCGATAAAGCTTCGCTAGACTCCCTAGGCAGCGTCCCTAAAGTTTCGCGACCAGCGAAAAGCAATAACTTTAGGGACGCTGCCTAGTTTAGCTTTAAACATCACACTTTACACGACGAATGTTCTGCAAGCGGTTAGACTTACCATCCTGTGATTTCAGCAATCGCCTCCCCTAATAGGGCCGGGGATTTCACAGTTTTAACACCAGCGGCTTCAAGCGCTGCAAATTTATCTTCCGCAGTACCTTTACCACCAGATATAATTGCTCCGGCATGGCCCATGCGCTTTCCGGCTGGCGCGGTAACGCCTGCAATATAAGAAACGACAGGCTTGCTAACATACTCTTTGATGTATTGTGCCGCTTCTTCTTCAGCGGTTCCGCCGATTTCGCCTACCAAAATGATGGCTTCGGTTTGTTCGTCTTTTTCAAACAATTCTAACACGTCGATAAAGTTTGTCCCGGGAATGGGATCCCCTCCTATCCCAACACAAGTACTTTGGCCAAATCCCTTATCCGTGGTTTGTTTGACTGCCTCATAAGTTAATGTCCCAGAACGAGAAACAATTCCTACCTTGCCAGGAAGATGAATGGCTCCTGGCATAATGCCAATTTTGCATTCCCCTGGTGTAATCACTCCCGGGCAGTTAGGTCCTATCAAACGACTGTTAGTATTGTTCTCAAGATAGGTCTTTACTTCCAGCATGTCTAATACTGGAACGCCTTCTGTGATGCAAACTATCAATCGAATTCCAGCATCAGCGGCTTCTAAGATGGAGTCTTTACAAAAAGGGGCTGGAACATAAATCACGCTAGCATCTGCTCCTGTTTCGCGAATAGCGTCTTTAACGGTATTAAAAACTGGCAACCCTAGGTGCTCTTGCCCTCCTTTGCCAGGTGTAACGCCCCCGACCATGCGTGTTCCGTATTCAATCGCCTGCTCAGAGTGAAACGTACCTTGTTTTCCGGTGAATCCCTGGCAAATGACTTTAGTGTCTTTGTTAATTAATATACTCATTCATAACCTCGAGGTTTTAGTGTGGCTAGAACTTTTACAATCAGAGCCACATTAATTTAAACGGATAAGCCTAATCCACGTATCAAGAAACTTGTTCTACAATTTTTTTAGCCGCATCGGTTAAGCTGGTGGCCGCAATCACATTCAAATCGCTTTGATTCAAAATGTCTGCGCCTTTTTTAGCATTATTTCCTTCGAGACGAACAACGACAGGCACGTTCACATCAACTTCTTTGACGGCCTCTAAAATCCCTTCTGCAATTAAATCACAACGTACAATACCACCAAAAATATTAACCAGAATGCCTTTCACTTTTTCGTCTGAGAGAATGATTTTAAAAGCTTCTCGAACGCGTTCTTTAGTGGCACCACCGCCTACATCTAAGAAATTTGCAGGTTCCCCACCATGTAGTTTAATAACATCCATAGTGGCCATAGCCAATCCCGCGCCATTGACCATACAACCTATCTCACCATCCAAAGGAATATAGTTTAATTCCCAGTCATGCGCGCGGTTGACCCGTTCATCTTCCTGAGTCGTATCTCGCATAGCTTTCAATTTGGGCTGACGATACAACGCGTTATCATCAATATTCACTTTACCATCGAGACAAATCAAATTACCTTGCTTATTAACAACGAGCGGGTTAATTTCTAGCAAGCTTAAATCACATTCTACAAACATTTTCCCCAATGCAATCATTAGGTTGGTGAATTGTTTAATTTGATCCCCTTCTAAACCCAAATTAAATGCGGTTTCGCGACACTGATAGGGCATCACGCCAACCATCGGATCCACTTGAATTTTAAATATTTTTTCAGGTGTTTCTTCGGCCACTTTTTCAATTTCAACGCCACCTTCCGTTGAAGCCATGATTACCACGCGGCGTGTGGCGCGATCAATCACCGCACCCAAATAAAGCTCGCGTTCGATATCACTGGTTTCTTCAACTAAGACTGAATTAACCGGTTGACCATGTTCATCAGTTTGGTAAGTCACCAAACGAGAACCTAAGATGGATTTAACATATGAACTTAGTTCTTCTTTATTGGAAACCAACTTCACACCGCCCGCTTTGCCGCGGCCGCCTGCATGAACTTGTGCTTTCACGACCCATCGGGGTGTTGATAACTTGGATGCAACCTGCAGCGCATCTTCTACATTATGGGCCACTTCCCCATTCGGGACTGGAAGTCCATAGCTTGCAAATAATTGCTTGGCTTGATATTCATGTAAATTCATTCTGTTTTCCTATAAAAATCCATTAGAGTGCGTGTTTACAATCCACTAGACTAAACTGAAAAGACTTGACTTTCGAGCATTAACGAAGCACCGAACATCGAAGCTTATCAGCCAAGATAGTAAATTGTTAATACACCCCTAAAAAAATAAGACAGATAAGATGATCTTATCTGTCTTCTTGTGATTAAGATTAGACATTCAACAATAAACGTGCAGGATCTTCTAGAAGCTCCTTTACGCTTACTAAAAACTGTACCGAGTCTTTACCATCAATTAGGCGGTGATCATAAGAAAGCGCCAGATACATCATTGGACGAATGACAATCTCACCGTTTTCAACGATTGGTCGTTGTTCGATCTTATGCATGCCAAGAATACCGGTTTGCGGTGGGTTTATAATAGGAGTAGCCAGAAGAGAACCAAATACACCCCCATTAGTAATGGTAAAAGTTCCCCCCTGCATCTCGTCCATCGATAATTTACCTTGTCGGGCACGTGTTGCGGAATCGGCTATGGTATTTTCAATTTCTGCCATGCTTAACTGATCCGCATCGCGCACAATAGGAACCACCAAGCCGCGCTCTGTTGAAACGGCAATTCCAATATCATAATAACCGTGATAAACGATATCCTGACCATCAATAGACGCATTTACGGCTGGGAATCGCTTCAATGATTCAACGACCGCCTTCGTAAAGAAGGACATAAAGCCTAGCTTTGCGCCATGTTTTTTCTCAAAACTATCCTTATATTGCGCACGAATATCCATCACCGCTTTAAGATTAACTTCATTGAATGTGGTTAGCATGGCTGCGTTATGCTGAGCTTCGACTAAGCGCTCTGCAATTTTGGCACGTAATCGCGACATAGGAACGCGCCGTTCTTCTCGAACTCCCGTTGAAACAGGTGCTTTGTCTTTTGCTTTCTCTTCGGTGGATTTTTTTGCTTTATCGCGATTCGATTCGATATAAGCCACAACATCTTCTTTGGTGATACGACCGTCTTTCCCTGTGCCTTTAATTTGGTTGGGCTGTAAGTCATGTTCAGCGAGCATGCGACGAACTGCGGGGCTGGCGGCTTTTTCTTCGTCACCTGATTTTTCTTGCTTTTCTTCTTTCTCTTCTTTTGTTTCTTTCTGCTTTTTCTCTTCTTTGTCCGACTTGCCGTCTTCGGCTCCTTCTTCTATCGTAGCTAAGATTTCACCGGCCGTAACCGTGTCACCTTCGTCAAAATGAATTTCTTTTAATACCCCATCCGCCGGAGCAGGGACTTCCAGAACGACTTTATCGGTTTCTAAGTCAACGAGATTTTCATCCCGTGATACTTTGTCACCCACTTTTTTATGCCAAGTGGCAATAGTAGCGTCAGCAACTGACTCGGGTAAGGCCGGTACATTGACTTCGATAGACATAATTTTACCTTTTTTGTAAATTAATTTTAGTGTTTAACGTCTCTGGCATTAGGGAACTGTCCCTACCCCAAAGCTCCGATTCTTTATGGCCTAAGCCACTCATTGTTCCATTAAAGCTTCTTTCACCAACTTTTCTTGTTGCTCAGCATGAAGTTTTGGACTTCCCACCGCAGGAGCTGCAGCAAACCCTCTGCCAGCATAATACAGAGAATGATCTTCCTGTAAGCAATCCTTAATGTTATGTTGAGAAGCGAACCAAACGCCTTGATTTTGGGGCTCTTCTTGACACCAGATAATTTTTTTAGCGTTTGGATATTTTGCCAGCTGTCTCTTTAGCTCCTGTTTCGGGAACGGATAAAGTTGCTCAATCCGGATAATAGCAACATGATCTAACGATTCTTCGCGCCGCTTTTGCAATAAGTCATAATAAACTTTCCCGCAGCAAAGAACTATTTTAGACACCTTTTCTTCCTTTAGCTCATCAACTTCAGGGATAACATTATAAAACTTTCCTTCAGATAAATCTTCAAGTGATGAAACGGCCAATTTATGCCGTAATAAACTTTTGGGCGTCATGACAATTAAAGGTTTTCTGTACTTACGTTTAATCTGACGTCGTAGTAAATGGAAGATTTGAGCTGGTGTTGTTGGAACACAAACTTGCATATTCTGTTGCGCACAAAGCTGCATAAAGCGTTCTAATCTTGCGGAAGAGTGCTCTGGTCCTTGGCCTTCGTAGCCATGCGGCAAAAACATAACAAGACCCGATAAACGCCCCCATTTTTGCTCGCCAGAGCTAATGAATTGATCAATAACAACCTGAGCTCCATTAGCAAAATCACCAAATTGAGCTTCCCAAATCACTAAAGTGTTTGGTTCAGAAGCCGAATAACCATATTCAAACGCCAACACCGCCTCTTCGGAAAGAACGGAATCAATCACCACAAAAGGCTTAAGTGGATTATCAACTATGGTTTCTAAAGGAGTGTAGGTATTGCCTGTTTTGGCATCATGCAACACGGCGTGACGATGCGCAAAAGTTCCTCGGGATGAGTCTTGACCAGACAGACGAACAGAATACCCTTCGTGTATCAATGAAGCATATGCTAGTGTTTCAGCAAACCCCCAATTAATCGGCGTTTCACCCGCAGCCATTTTTCTTCGTTCTTCAAGTAAACGCTTAACCACAGAGTGCGGTGTAAAACTATCCGGTACTGAATTCACTTTTTCAGCTAATTCTTTTAGTGTTTTTTCATCAACGGTCGTATCCGCCTTTTCGGTCCATTTAGTATGAATAAAAGGGGTCCAATCCACTGCGCGCTTCCCGGAGTAGGATCCTTTAACCGTTTCAACCACGGCTTCACCTTTATCGAGCTTATCTCGATACTCTTCTGCTAGCTGCTCGACTTTTTCCTTGCTGATTAGCCCTTCATCAATCAACTCACTGGCGTAGAGATCTTTGACGGTCGGCATCGCTTTGATTTTTTGATACATTTCAGGCTGGGTTACGGAAGGCTCATCAGCTTCATTATGTCCATGACGTCGATAGCAAACCAAATCCACCACAACATCGCGTTTAAATTTCATTCGAAACTCAAATGCAATGCGAGTTGCAAACATTACCGCGTCTGGATCGTTGCCGTTAACATGAATAATTGGCGCTTGCACCATTTTCGCAACGTCCGTGCAATATAAGGTTGAGCGAGCATCCAAGGGATTGCTGGTCGTAAAACCAATCTGGTTATTAACGACAACATGGACTGTTCCGCCGGTACAATACCCTCTGGCTTGGGAGAAGTTGAACGTCTCCATCACAACACCTTGACCTGCAAAAGCAGCATCACCATGGATTACTAAGGGTAACACACTATCCTTTTTCTCCAAATCATTGCGTCTTCTTAGCCTTGAGCGAACCGACCCTTCGACTACCGGACCGATGATTTCTAAATGAGAAGGATTGAACGCCAGGGCAACATGGACGATATTGCCAGATTCCGTTCTTAGATCCGATGAATACCCCAAGTGGTATTTGACGTCGCCCGTTCGCTCTGAATTCACTTTTCCTTCAAATTCTTGGAACAAGGCATCAGGCTCTTTTCCAAGCACATTGACTAAAACATTTAATCTTCCGCGATGGGCCATGCCAATAACAATTTCTTTTACTTCACGATCCCCACCGGATCGAATGATTTCTTGCACTAAAGGAATGAGGGCATCCCCCCCTTCCACAGAAAACCGTTTTTGGCCAACGTATCGTGAGCCAAGATATTTTTCCAGACCTTCGGTTGCAATCAGCTCATTAAGAACTTTAAGTTTATGTTTGGTCGAAAGCTTAAGCTGGCCATGGACACTTTCAAGTTGTTGCTGAATCCAGCGACGTTCGTCGGTATTGGCAATATGCATGTACTCAATGCCAATGCTTCCACAATACGTTTTCTTTAAGAGTTCGTAAATTTTAGAAAGAGGCATCGGCTTTTCATTAAATGAATGGCCAGGATGAAACTCTTTATTCCAGTCTGCATCGGTTAGGTTATGGTAGGATAATTTCAGGCTATCGACTGGGGTGCGCTCAGACATGTTCAAAGGATCCAACTTCGCAACGAGGTGTCCATAAGTACGGTAAGCGTTGATTAAGTTAGCAATTTCAGCTTGTTTACGATCAGCGGAAGTCACTTGAACGCACTTCTTATTGGCCGTTTCCTGAAAATAGTCTCGAATTTTTCGATGAGAAACGTCTTCTTCCGCGTTTATTTTTGGTAATTCACGAAAGAATGTTTGCCAGTCTTCAGGAACGGACTCAGGGTCGCTCAGATAATCTTCGTATAGAGAGTCAATATATGCCATGCTTCCACCAGAGAGGTAAGAAGAGGCTATTTCTTTTTGCAGATTACTGCTGCTCATTACATCATTCTCCAAAGGTACGTCGAGTAATTTGGCCAAACAAAACATTCTAGCCAGCTATACAAGACAAAAAACTCATACATCACGAGCCAATTCAGCCGAGGCGCAAGCTGCCTTAAGGAACCTTCCCTAGTTCATCCGTTTTAGTTGCAAGTGTAGTTGGCTTCTTGTAAGTTCGCCAAAAATGCGTGGCTTTTCTGAGTCTTAACTTATCGTTTACAACTCAAAAAAGCCAGGCGAAGCCCTTAACAAGCCGGCTGGTTTTTAGCGATTAGTCCCTAATTGGCTTATAAAAATAGTCTTTGCGTGTCTTGGGTTAAACCCAACGAAAGTATCCGCCTAAAAGTCGCATGTTGAAGTATCTTGGGTATACCCACGCACTATGTTTCAACGCTCAGCATTTGCTGGCGAATTTCTCCAATTGCTTTGGATGGGTCGAGTCCCTTCGGGCAAACATTAGTACAGTTCATAATAGTACGACAACGAAACACACTGAAAGGATCTTGTAAGTTTTTTAATCGTTTAAACGTCGCCGTATCGCGATTATCCGCTAAGAATCGCTGTGCTTGCAGCAAACCTGCAGGCCCTACGAATTTTTCAGGGTTCCACCAGTAAGATGGACACGAACTTGTGCAGCAAGCGCATAAAATACACTCATATAAGCCATCAAGCTTGGAACGCTCCTCTGGAGATTGTAACCGCTCTCTTGGAGGCGCCTCTGAATCATTTTGCAAATAAGGTTCAATACGTTCGTATTGCTCATAAAATTGCGCCATATCCACTACAAGATCTCGGATAACCGGAAAGCCTGGCAGTGGACGGATGATAATTTTATCGGAGTTAAGCTTAGACAGATGGGTCACACAAGCCAGCCCATTTGTGCCATTGATGTTCATGCCATCTGAACCACAAACCCCTTCACGACAGGAACGCCTAAACGATAGGGTTGGATCTTGTTCATTTTTCAAGCGCTCAAGCAGTGTTAATAACATCGGATCGCTTTTGGCAGGAACCGATAGTTCATAATCCTGCATATAAGGCTTGTCATCTTGGTCAGGATTATAGCGATAAATCGACAAGGTCAGATTTTTTGTTTCAGCCATGGCATATCCTCATTAATAAACGCGTTCTTTCGGCTCAAATGGCTCGACAAACTGGGGCTTGGTATTCACTGGACGATAGTCAATTTTATCATCTTCTGACTGATAAATAGTATGCTTAATCCAGTGTTCGTCATCCCGATTTGGATAATCTTCACGACTATGAGCACCACGGCTTTCCGTACGTGCCAGTGCAGATTTCGCCGTGGCATAGGCGGTTGCCATTAAATTATCTAGTTCCAGCGCTGTAACTCGTTCAGTATTAAAGACGTTACTTTTATCTTCTAGTGTTGCGTCATTTAAACGATCGCGTAATTTCTGTAATCGCTCAAGGCCTTTTTCCATGACCTCACCCGTGCGAAACACACCGAAATCTTCTTGCATAACCCGCTGCATTTCATCACGGATTACTGCTGGGCTTTCACCTTCTGAAGAGTTCTCCCACCGTTGATATCGCTCCAATGCGACTTCGATGTTGTCATCAGTGACATAAGGCATATCTGGTAGTTGGTTGGATTGCCATTGCAACTCCACATGAAGCCCGGCAGCACGCCCAAAAACGACCAGATCCAATAATGAATTACCCCCAAGCCGATTGGCACCATGAACTGAAACGCAAGCACATTCACCTACGGCATACAATCCTTCAATCACTTGATCTTGGCCTTTATGTTGTGTTATCACCTGACCATGGATGTTTGTTGGAATTCCACCCATGCTGTAATGGCATGTTGGTACCACAGGAATCGGTTCTTCAATAGGATCAACGCCAGCAAACTGTAACGACAGCTCGCGAATACCTGGCAGACGTGATTTAATTAAATCCGCTCCAAGATGATCTAGTTTTAACTTAACGTGATCGATGCCATCCGGATCGAACCCTTTTCCAGCTCTTAACTCTCTGGCTATCGCACGGGCAACCACATCTCGAGAAGCTAAGTCTTTCGCGTGTGGAGCATAACGCTCCATGAAGCGTTCCCCGTCTTTATTGATGAGGTATCCACCTTCCCCACGGCATCCTTCGGTAACCAATGTTCCTGCACCGGCGATTCCGGTAGGATGGAATTGCCACATTTCCATATCTTGTAAAGGCAAGCCCGCACGAAGCGCCATGCCAAACCCATCACCCGTATTAATGTAAGCGTTGGTGGTAGACTGGAAAATACGACCCGCTCCGCCAGTGGCTAAGACACAAACACGGCTTTGGAAATAGACCACATCTCCTGTTTCGATGCACAATGCTGTAACACCGGCGATACGACCATGATCGTCCTTAACAAAATCTAAGGCTAACCACTCACTAAATATATGTGTCTTAGCCTTCAAGTTTTGCTGATACAGCGTATGCAAGAGCGCATGCCCGGTTCTATCCGCCGCAGCACAAGTTCTAGTCGCCTGATCGCCTCCAAAATTTTTTGATTGCCCGCCAAATGGACGTTGATAAATCTTACCGTTATCCATACGAGAAAAAGGAAGCCCCATATGTTCTAGTTCGTAAACCGCTTCAGGTCCAGTTTTGCAAAGATATTCAATACAATCTTGATCGCCGATGTAATCGGCTCCTTTAACGGTATCATACATATGCCATTGCCAATCATCTTCATCAGCATTCCCTAAGGCCGCTGTAATACCGCCTTGCGCTGAAACCGTGTGTGAGCGGGTAGGGAACACCTTAGACAATAAAGCCACTTTCATTCCGGAATTGGCAAGCTGTAATGCCGCCCGCATACCGGCTCCACCCGCCCCAACAATTACTGCATCAAATTTATTACGCATGAAAGCCATTACTATTGTCCCCAAACAATCATTAACGCCCAGATAAATTGGCCGACTAAGAAAAGAGCAACGAGAAGTTGCACAGATAATCGAATGACTGTGCACTTAATGTAATCTGTGGTCACGGTCCAAATACCAATCCAGCTATGCAATACAAACGTGAAAAAAGCCAGTACTGTGCCTACCTTAAACCAGGGAGACTGAAACAACGCATGCCATTGTTCATAACGCAACTCTGGGTGAATGAATAGAAAGGTAATCATAAATAGCGCATATATCGCCAGGTAGACAGCGGTCACGCGTTGTATTAACCAATCTTTTAAGCCATTACCCGTTAAACTTGTGACGTTCGTTACCATATCCAGATTCCTAAACCAATCATCAAAATAATCGCTAGCAGAATAACCAAAAGAGCGCTCCTTCGTCCGGTAGGAAGTCCTTCCGCAAAGCCTAAATCCATAACCATATGGCGAATTCCTGCCAATAAATGATACGCGAGGGCAGATACGAATACCCACGTTAAAAATTTGTTCAATGGGGTGGCTAGAAGGTGCTTCATGGATTCAAACGAAGCTTCTGAACGCAGCGAAAGACTTAATACATATAAAAGAGCTGGAGACAGTAAGAATAAGACAATTCCTGACAAGCGATGCAAAATGGATGCGATGGCCATAGGAGGATACTTTAAGCTCATTAAATCTAGATTAACCGGTCGTTTCTGCTTCACAGTGTTTCTCTTCCTTTTGGAAATTATTAAGTGGGCAAGCCATATGTAGGGTAATACTAAAATCGTTTGCATTTTTTAAAAAACGAGACAAGTATACCACTGTGTTATTCTCACGCAAAGTTTAAGGGATCTGAATGAAACAATTAGGGGTAATTTTTTTGGTTCGTTGGGGATGTGCTTTGATTTATGACATCCTCATCCTTTTAACGCTTTTTCTATTTTATACTTTAATCTGCTTATGGTTTCGTCATGGTCACGCCATTGAACCAGGAACCTTGTGGTATCAAATCACCTTGCTGGCCATTTTCTATGGTTACTATTTTTTTTCGTATCGGTATGGCGGTCAAACCATTGGTCTAAAGGTGTGGAAGATAAAGCTCATCTCGACGCGAGAGAGGGTCAGCGCAGGTCAGGTATTCTTACGCTTACTAGTGTTCATTCCATCAATGATCCTGAGTATTTGTTTGTTTAAACGGCTAAATCCTCTTACAGAAACGCTAACTGGAACCCGCTTAGTTCAGCTGGAAAACGCCTAACGTTTTGGTTTATTTGGGGTCGCGTGGGAGTGCCGAAAAGAATCCCTGGGCGCCTCTGATGGATAACCATAACCTTTATTGGCCAGATTTTTTACAACTTGAAGATATTGCTCTCCCCAAGGACCAGGATCAAAGTTTGTAACCACCACATTGTATTGAAGGTTAATAATGGATTCAAAGGCTTTGCGTTGACAAATTTCATGCCCATCAAAGGCCACCTGCACCTCAGACTCCGGCCCCACGCCCTCATTCTTTAGACGTTCGATGAGAAGATAGATCATTTTTTCAATGGTGTAATTCATTTTACACATAGACATCCCAGCATGGAACATATCTTCTGCTTTAGAAGCGCTCAGCCTATATCCTGAATCGTGAATCGGGTAAACAAACTCCAATTCATTACTATCGTCGGTTTGTTCAGGAGGGATGATCGTTGGAGGAGATATAATCGCTAACGTTGGTTGTACAACGATGATATGAAAATCTGCCCAGTTACGCCATAAATGATAAACGCGCTCGATAATCGTTTCTGGTTCGAGATCGGTATTTTGAACAATCTCTTTAAGCAGATCCTCAGACAGCTCCTCGAACTTTGGTGAGTCTTTATCCTCTGTATTTGCCATGGTGCATTAACCAATTAGGTACGATACTTTAATCTTAGTGGAAAATTATGAATCTAGCACAGCAGCCTCATAATAAACAGGAGAATTTACTTTGCATCGAAAGCAACGGGTCTGACATGCCGTTTGTGTTTTGCAAGGGCGTATAATACCCTTTGTCACCCAAAGATTTAGCATCGGTAATAAAGCCTGCTCATCAAGATGAAATAATCGCTCCAGCTGCTGGGTGCTAACAACTCCATGCTTGATGATGTAATCACGAATTTGTATAAGCATGGCCTCCTCCTTTGAACCTGGAAGTATAATAAAACGTCGCCACAAAAACACCAACAGTAATTGTAATTCCGCTAAACCAGAGTAACGTTTGTTGTGGGTGCTCAATAAATCGTGCGCATTGATAAAATAAAACCGCCATAGCATAAGCCACAATTAAAGACCATGCGATTGAAAACCACATCAAGGTGCGATTGGCTTCTTGTCGAATTGCGGCCATTGTGGACACGCAAGGGATGTACAATAAGATAAATAGCAAATATGCGTAAGCTCCGGCCTTACCATCAAACCGCTCATACATTGCGCCATAGGCCGTTTGAGATAGCTCCCCATCAGGAATACTCGCCACAATAGGATTCACTAGCGCTTGTCCAAGGGTTGCAAAATTTTGTGGAATAGACCACAACGCTTCTTGCATTGCACCCCAAAAATCGAATCCCGCGGTTGTTGCATAATGCGCCATGGTTCCAGTCTGAGCATATAATGTATTTAAAGAGCCCACGACCACTTCTTTAGCCAACATGCCGGTCAAAAGACCAACCGTTGCCGGCCAATTCTCTTCGGTTAGCCCCATAGGATAAAATAAGGGCGTCAACCATCGTCCTAATTGCGATAAAAGTGAAGCACTACTTGCTGTTCCTGTGCTAATTCCGCCATCAAGAGTTATTGAGTTTAATAACCCCAAAATAATGCAGACTGGAATAATTAATTTTCCAGCGCGAAAAATGAAATGGCGCAAGCGTCGGTATGTGTCATTAGCCAGTCTTCGCCAAGAAGGTCGATGATATGCAGGGAGCTCAATAATTAATGATGAGGGATGACCGCGCAGCATAGTTTTTCTAAGTAGAAATCCGGTTAAAACGGCCATCAATATTCCAATGAGATACAAAGAAAATACGACATTTTGCCCTCCCGTTGGGAAAAACGCGGCCACAAAGACCGCATAAATGGCTAGTCGCGCGCTACAAGACATGAACGGGCTCATCAGTACCGTCAATAAGCGATCGCGTTCTGAGTCTAATGTTCGAGCCGCCATGATCGCTGGAACATTGCAACCAAAGCCTACAATCATCGGAACAAAAGACTTGCCTGGAAGTCCAAGAATTCGCATTAACTTATCGACCACAAAGGCCGCTCGCGCCATATAGCCCGATAATTCTAAAAAAGAAAGCATGAAAAACATCGCGGCGATAACAGGAATGAACGTTAACGTCGTATTAATGCCTTTCCCAATTCCATGAGCACAGAGTGCAATCACCCAATTGGGCAGGTGTAGCTGAGTTAATACATTCGCAAAACCCTGAACAAATATTGCATCGGTCGCGATATCAATAAAAGATTGAAAAGCGCCGCCAATATTAATCGCAAATAAGAACATCAAATACATGATGCCCAAAAAAATAGGCAGTGCCCAAATTCGATGCAACAAAAGGCGATCAATCTTAGCCGTCAAGTGCTCACTGGCATCAGACGATTTGCACTGCACGGCTTCCACCAGTTGATGTACGGCCTGGTAGCGTGCATCAGCCATTAAAATATCGCTGTCGGGAAGCACATTCATACGCTCACCTTCTTGAGCCAATAATATAGTATCCCCCTCAAGCACCCTTAATGCGATATAAGAAACTAAGAATGGGCGATGAAAGTCCGGCAGCAAGAGTTCTTCAAGAGCATTTAAAGCGGCGCTTGCCCCTTCTGGCATATTGAGTTTAAGCGTATGTGGTTTGAACGTCTTAGTATGTAAGTATTTCTTTAAGCGTTCAATTCCTTTTGATTTATGAGCTTCTATGGCCACAACAGGGCAGTTTAAACGCTCCGCTAATAACGTCGTATCTATGGAGATACCGCGTTGCGCTGCGATATCACACATATTGAGCGCAATGATCGTAGGTCTGCCGAGCTCTAGCAGTTGGCTTGTCAAATACAAATGCCGCTCCAAATGACAAGCATCAACAACATTAATGATTATATCTGCCTCTTCATGAGCAATGGTTCTGGCCGTAATTCGTTCATCTTGACTTGAACTGGTTGATAGTGCCAACGAATAAATGCCGGGTAAATCTGTGACTTGAATGGTTTTGCCTTGGTCAAAAAACGAGCCGGTTTTTTTTTCTACCGTAACACCAGGCCAATTACCAATTCGTTGATTTTCCCCGGTAAGTGCGTTAAATAGCGTTGTTTTACCGCAGTTTGGGTTTCCAACCAACATAACATGGGTCATAGGCGTTCCCATGATAAATGGCAAGCTTCATCCTTTCTTAAGGTTAACGACGTGCCACGTACCTCAACTTGCATAGGACAACCAAGGGGCGCAACTCGCACCACTGTTATCTCAGCACCTCGGGTGAGTCCTAATGACAATAACCGACGTCGATAGACAGGATCCGTATGACCAAAGTCGATGAGCCGCGCTCGATCACCTGTCGTCAGATTGCTGATGTTAAGCCTCATATTCTATTCCACAGCATAACAATAAAGATTCAACTACAAATGATATCGAGAATCATTCTCAATTACAATAGCAAACACCCTGTTCAATATACCCAAGATACTTTCTCGGATTAAAAACGAGCGTTACGATTTAAATAATCAAGTGATTGCATATCAAATAAACGGCTGACGATTCGTTGAAACTCCGCATACAGCGAACCTTGTGGGTATAATTTATCCGGTGGCGCTTGGGCTGATAGGATAACGCGCACACCTTGATCATACATCACATCAATAAAATGCATAAACAAGATGACCTTAACGGTATCTTGACTAGAAAAAATAGGAACCCCACTGACAAACACTATGTTAAACCGATCGGCGATTTCAAGATAATCCAGTTGTGAACGAGGAAGATTACAAATAACATCAAAATCAAACCAAACCGCATCCTGACTTACTTTTTTACAAACAACCTCGCGCGTTTGGACGGTAATGGTCGACTGCGTTTCGGCCTTTGGCGCGATTGCATCAAATTGAGCGCTCATTTTGTTTGCCGTCGCCTCATTCAGCGGATACAAATACGCTTGTACACTAGGAGCTTTGCCAAGACGATAATCGCGCTTATCTCCTAAGGTCATAATCTGACAATGGGTTGTAATTAAATCAATGGCCGGAAGAAAGCGTGCACGCTGCAACCCTTTTAAATACAACTGGTCTGGTGGCGTATTGGAAGTTGCAACCAGTGTTACCTTGCGGGAAAATAATTCTTTAAGTAATTGTGCCAAAATCATAGCGTCGGCGATGTCATACACTAAAAATTCATCTAAACAAAGTAAACGATTTTTTTTAGCGAGATCAGCGGCTATCGTTTTGAGTGGGTCTTTTAAACCCTGCAACGATCGCAATTGAGCATCAACTTGTTGCATAAAATGATGAAAATGAAAACGGGATTTATTCTCTAAGGGAATTGTTTGGTAAAACAAATCCATGACCAAGGTTTTCCCGGCCCCCACTGGTCCATAGAGGTACAGCCCTGTTATGGATGTTCGGCGTTTAAACCATCGGTTGGTGCGCACAAGCTCATTGGCTAGTTGTTGCAGATTGGTAAGGATTTGTCTTTGCAACGAATCATCTTCAATACGCCCTTCTGCAATAGCCGCCTCATAATGCGCCAATAAGTTCATAATGCAGGAACCTGTCGCCGAATTTCATCGATTAAACGGGTTTTTAACTCTACGAGTCGACCATGAAAAAAATGCCCAGTTTCAGCGAATTCTAATACCGGCAAGGAAGGCGAGGCTTGGTTCGCAAATTCTAATACCAAATCACTGGGAACGACTTCATCATCCTGACCTTGAATAATGATCCAAGGAGATGGAGCGTTTTGAAAGCCTTTGTAATCATAATGATGAACGGGTGGAGCCACCGTGATTAATAATTCATGTTCATGCTGTGCGGCTGTTCTGTACACGACATAAGACCCAAATGAAAAGCCAGCGTATATAAATTTTGCCTCAGGGACAGCGTTTAACCAACGTTCTGAAATAGCCAACATGTCTTCACTTTCACCAACACCAGCATCGTACTCACCTTCGGATTGGCCCACGCCGCGGAAATTAAATCGAAGACTAGGAACGTGCAGCGCCTTAAACGCCCGTGCCATGGTAGTCACTACTTTATTATTCATCGACCCACCCTGCAGCGAATGCGGATGCCCTAAGATAGCCACAACATCACGACGAACCTCATTAGGGACCGTCAACACCCCCTCGATCTGACCCACAGAGCCAGGAATTAAAAAGAGATGTTCACCAGAGACGTTTAGTAATTCATTAATATTCATTGTTACTTGTAATTGTTCAATTAAGGGTTGTCGGTAAGCTTTTCTTGCTTTTTTATCGTTGTGATTTATGATTACAGTCGCGCTGACTCAGTAAGCACTAAGAGCAGCGACTTATTATTATATAACTACCAGGAGGACTTGATCCATGCGACAGGTACCTATTTTTAGTCTCACTGCAACCTTGGCAGAGGGACAACCATGAAAATCCAAGATTTTAAACGTAAAAAAGAACAACAGCAAAAAATTAGTGTTCTAACCTGTTACGATTATCCATCTGCCTGCATCATTGCTGAATCAAACATTGATTGCGTGCTTGTAGGAGATTCGGTCGCGATGGTTATTCATGGTCATGAAACGACCATTAATGCAACCATAGATATGATGGTGCTGCACACCGCGGCTGTCGCTCGAGGTCTTAATCGACAATTTCTTATTGCTGATCTTCCTTTTCTGGCTTATAGAATCTCAAAAGCAGACACTGTAAATGCGGTAAAACAATTGCTGCAAGCCGGCGCTCATGCCGTTAAATTGGAAGGCGCCGATCAAGAGGCATGTGAAACCATCCAACATTTAGTAACCTCAGGCGTTCCGGTCATGGGACATATTGGACTGACACCGCAGTCAATTCATCAACTAGGCGGATATCAGGTACAAGGAAAACAACAAGAACAAGCAAAACGGCTCATACAAGAAGCTAAAGCACTTGAACAAGCGGGATGTTTTGCACTTGTGTTGGAGTGTGTCCCGCAAAATCTCGCGGCGACTATTACTGCTCAATTAACCATCCCAACCATTGGAATAGGTGCAGGTGTAATGACTGATGGTCAGGTCTTAGTCTGGCATGATTTACTGGGGTTACAAACTGAGTTTAAGCCACGTTTTGTTAAACACTATCTTTCCGGCAAAGAAACGCTCTTAAACGCTATCAATACTTATACGGAAGAAGTTTCAAGCCAGGCCTTTCCAACGATGGATCACAGCTACTAACCTCACTTCTGAGTTTGGAGTAATATTTATGAAAACAGTCCATCAATTGACTGAATGGCAGTCTTTACGACGCACCTTAGGCGCTAAACATCAAATCGGCTTTGTTCCCACTATGGGAAACTTGCATGCTGGCCATGCCTCTCTTTACCAAACTTCTAAAGCGGAAAATGACATAACCGTGGCTAGTCTCTTTATCAATCCCACCCAATTCAATCAACCGGATGATTTCAAGCTTTATCCAAAAACATTAGAAGCTGATCTCAATTTATTAAAGGATTTGGGGGTTGATTATTGTATTTTGCCGGACGAACCAAGCATGTATCCAGATCGCTATCGTTACCAGATTCAAGAATGTGAGAACAGCTTAGTGATGGAGGGCGCTCATCGTCCAGGTCATTTCACTGGGGTATTAACCGTTGTTATGAAGTTACTGAATCTAGTTAAACCCCATCGGGCCTATTTCGGGGAAAAAGATTATCAACAATATCAGCTCATACGAGATATGGTCGCGGCATTTTTCATGGATATTGAAGTCCTATCTTGCCCGACCATCCGTGAAACGAGCGGTTTAGCCTGTAGTTCCAGAAATAATCGTTTAGAGTCTAAACAGCGGACATTGGCGGATCAGTTTGCTTCTATATTTCATCAGCCCCTCCCGCGTCAAGACCTCATTGCCCAACTAGATGATCTTGGGATAGAGGTTGAATATCTGGAAGAAAAAGACAACCGTCGCTTTGTCGCCGTAAACATTGGCGGGATACGGCTGATTGATAACTACCTTCTTGATGAAAACAAAAGCGCATATCAGAACATCGCGATGAGCGCTTAGGTGTAGTGGGTTCTGTTTCCTGTTCAGCAGCAGAAGACTCAAATGATTGAAGGCTTTCTGAATCAAACTCGGGCAAAGACACGGACGCATATTAAGTTCAGTTGTTTTTGTCCGCTTCAAAAAGATTAAGAAGTGACTTTTTTCCATGTTTCTTGTGCAAGCGTAATTTGCTTTTCAATTTCTCCTAAGTCCCGTTGCAGAATAAGAATAGCCTGCTGATCTTGCTGCGATGCGCTTTGACAATGATTTAAGCGACGCGCAAGCGACTCTTTCTGTTCCGAAAGCGATTGGATGTTCTGTTCTAGTTGCTGTAACCATTGTTGTCGGGTGGCTAACGTTTGAATATCCAGGTGAGCTGAACACTTAGGCGATAATTTTTTTTCATGAAGCCTGCAAAGACGAACCAAAAGATTAATTTTGCGTGAGATTCTATTGGCTAAAAATTGAGTGCTGTTTTTGCTTGTTTCATGTTTTATAGCTGACAAGTCCGATTTAATTTCTTGGATATATGATTGTGGTCGGTCGTCTCCCGTACACTTAAACAACCCCTCCGGTAACACCTGTTCCTGGATCCTTAGTCCCACCTTATTCATTCGCCATAATAGCTCCGGTAATCTTAAAGCTAATTGCTCGGTAGTCTCTTCATTTGAATTCATAACATGATCCAATTAAACGGTGAGTCGGGATTATAGGCCTCTGCAATATACCCTTGTAATCGGTCAGTGATTTGATATTCCTGAACTTGATGTAAATGGCCACTATAGACGCGAAGATTGATTTCAGGGTAGGTATCCAGTAACTGTTTTAACGCATCTGACAAAGCAAACGAATAGTAAATGGTTCGATTTTCTTCAAGGGTTCGAACCGGATAATGGCCATGCATCGCTTCCATGGGAGGAATATGAGTAAAAATTATGATGGTTTTGATAGATTTTTTGATCCCAGCGGCACATTTTTGTAATAAGAATGCGGCGTCCTGTTCAGCAAGCTGGTTCAGCTTGCTGTTTAAATCATCTAAGTTTAATCGCATTAAATCCTTTATGGAATCACTATCCCAGGTATTCTCTCGAAGGGGTATACTCCCAGTATTACTCCAGCACCCAATCCCTACAATAAAATTATCCTTTAATGTAAATCCTGACTCATAGGTCAAGTAATACGCATTGGGGTAGGCGTGGCTTAGATTTCGAGCTTTTTGGCGGGCTTCATCCACTTGTAAATGATAATAATCATGATTTCCTAAGACAAAATAAACCGGTTTAGTAAATTTACAGAATAGATCTTCTAAAAAACGCCAATTCAACGGGGGATCCCCAATATCTCCGGTTATCCAGACTGCCTCGGCTTCACTCGCTTGAATTCGCTCCAGTAAATGAATGTACTGTTCTTTATCCAAGCGATTTACATGTAAATCAGTTAGCCACAAAGTACGCAAATGAATCTCATTATAAAATTGAGTAGGAATAATTGAAATTTTAGTCTAAATTAATTTAAAAAGTATAGTTGCAAGTTCGGCACAAACTTTTATGCCCATGAAGTCTTAGCAGAAAACCCACTGGTCGGAGAGTTCATTATGACAAAGACGAAGCAATATTTTGAGTCGTTGCTAGAACGTTGTGACATACGTCTTAATGGAACAAGGCCTTGGGATATTCAAGTCCATAATGATGCGGTATTTGCTCGTGTAGTAAAAGAAGGCACTCTAGGAGTTGGTGAGGCATATATGGATGGCTGGTGGGACTGTGATCAGCTGGACGTATTATTTGATCGTTTATTACGAAGTCAATTAGATACCCAAATTAAACCACCGTTAAGCGTGACGATGACGAACTTGATGGCTCGGGTAGTAAATCTGCAAAACAAACGGCGAGCTATCCAAGGCGTGCAACATTACAACATTAGTAATAAGCTCTTTAAAGCGATGTTGGATGAACGCATGATTTACAGTTGTGGCTATTTTAAAACGACTGACAATCTCGATGAGGCACAAACTGCTAAATTAAAATTAAGTTGCGATAAATTACATCTTGAACCGGGCATGCGCTTATTAGATGTCGGCTGTGGCTGGGGAGGAATGGCTAAATACGCAGCTGAACACTATGGTGTATCCGTGGTTGGCATTACCATATCTAAACAGCAGTATGACTTGGCCAAAGATCACTGCAAAGGGTTGGATGTAGATATTCGATTACAAGATTATCGCGATCTTCGTGAAACGTTTGATCGTGTCGTTTCAATTGGCATGTTTGAGCACGTCGGGCACCTTAATTACAACACTTACATGCAAACAATTTATAACTGTTTGAAGGATCAAGGCTTATTTTTATTGCATACCATTGGCGTGGACAAAACAACTTATATTGCAGACCCATGGATACGAAAATATATTTTTCCCAATGGCATGCTACCTTCGATGACCCAAATCTCACAAGCAACGGAGTCTTATTTTACTCTGGAAGATTTGCATAATTTTGGGCCATATTATGATAAAACCCTGTTAGCCTGGCGAGACAACTTCGTTAGACACTGGAGTGAGCTCAGTAAGCACTATGATGAGCGCTTCTATCGCATGTGGCTATACTATCTTTTATCCTGTGCAGGGGGATTTAGAGCACGGGGGATGCAACTGTGGCAAATGGTGCTCTCGAAAGGAGGGTATCCTTTGCCATACCAAGCCCCAAGATAAGCAACCCCAGTTTTCTACTGTGCCATCTGTATCGATGCTTTATTCGCTCGGCGAGATTGGAATTTATTGGCAATAAATGGTGGCAAGCACATAACGATAAAGCCTAACAGCAAGGTAATTTCATAGCGTGTGATGCTGCCTACATTTATTCCATCCGGAGGCATAAAGCTGACAATCAGTGTGGTTAAAGCGCCAACAATACCAATGCCGGCAACAAAAAGAAGTCCCGGCATCCCACCTGGAATTTTAAATCCTCGGGGATGATCAAAAGCACTTAATCTTAACTTAATTGCGGCAGCAAACATAATGAGATACATAATCATGTACAACTGCGCAGCCAAAGCCGTAAGCAACCAATAAGAGCCATTCACGCTTGGCATAAATAAGAACAAACTAGACAAGATTGTAACAATAACGGCTTGACCCAAAAGCATTGTTAATGGTGCATTGCGTTTGTTGGTTCGTTGAAATAAGGGAGGAAGATTGCCATCTTCAGCAGCCACCAATAGCCCTTTCGTTGGTGCAATAATCCAATTACTCACACCACCTAAACCGCCCAATACTAACATGATTGCAATGAGCGGCATAAACCAGCTTAAATGATAGCGAGCAAAAAAAGCATCAAATGCCTGCATAATACCAGCAACCAGGTTGATATCACTTTGTGGTAGAACCACGGCAATGGCTAATGAGCCTAAGATTAGCGTGCTTAAAATAATCAACACCGAGTAAATTAACGCGTAAGGAAATGCTCGTTGTGGATTGTCAACATCGTTGGCATGAACTGTTGCGATTTCAATACCACAGAATGACATCATGATGGCGGTTAAAGAAACCCACATGGAATGATCTTGCCAGTGAGGGATCACATCATTAGATGCAAAATGAACCTGCATGGGATTTCCCCCAAGAATCCAGGCGGCTCCCAACCCAATAATGAGCGCCATGGGAATTAACAGTCCCGAAATTGCACAAATATTACTAAACATGGCTGAGGATTTCATACCACCTAAGTTAACTAACGTAGCCCCCCAGAAAGCACTGACGATAATTAACCAGAGAAAATAAGGGTTTTCGGCCAAAGCAGGATTTATCAAATATCCCACGGTACCTGCAACAAACGATAAAATCGTTGGGTACCAAATGACATTTTCAATCCACTGCAACCAAATCGCAAAAAAGCCGGCTCGTTTTCCAAATGCTTCTTTAACCCAAATATAAATTCCACCTTGCTTGGGCCAGCCTGAAGCCAACTCAGCTGAAACCAAGGCCGTGGGAATGAGAAAAAATAACGCGCCAAGCGCGAAGAAAAAAATCAATTGGCTGCCAAATAATGCCGTCGCGGGTAGATTTCGAATACTATCCACGGAGCCAACTGTAATCATAGTCAAACTGAATACAGTCAAAGCATGTTTTTTATTACTCATTGTATTCCTTTTCTGCTTAATCAGATCAGCAGTAAGTTTAATCTCTTTGTTAGCACAAGCACTACGTCCTGTTTCCTTTCCTTACGGTCGCGACTTAGGATTAGAGAACAAAACACTAGCTAACATTATAATCCGAATAACTTAAGAAAACCTTAATAATCGTACAAAAAAAAATCACAAACGTCGATTTTCTTATACCTGGACTTTATTTTGTCCATCAATTAACAAATAGGGCCAACATTACCACAAATTTCTCATCAAGTAAGCAACTCACCCAGCAAATTGGAACTTAATGTTCCAAAACATAATTTTTAGTTAGCAGCAAGGTCTACCGACCTTACCTGCCCAAGACTCTGAAGACAGGAATATCTGCGCAAATTGTTACCTATTTGAAAAAAAAGTCATTTTTAAGCTAGGATTACAATAAACGCCATGGAAGAACAACCTATGAGGATATCAAAGCGGTGCCTAGTTCTACTTGCTGGATTACTTTCCATTAAGGTTCTTTTTGCCCAAAATATTCCCCCTCGGCATCCGCAATGCCACAATGCAGACAAAATCCTAATTAATGCAACGTTCATTACTTTGAATAACACTCAGCCAGAGGCACATGCAGTTGCGATTCATCAAGAACATATTGTCGCAGTGGGTGATGAGAAATCCTTATTTGAACAGTGTAAAGGCCCGGATACAACACTTATCGATTTAAATGGTGCTACCGTTGCGCCAGGTTTTATTGATACCTACTCTCACTTTATCTTGTATGGATGGCTAGCAAACCACTCCCTAGATTTATCCACCACCAACGCCTTTCAGAGAGCACATTGGAAACCGATTAAGAACATCGATGATTTTCTGAACGCCATAAAAGCCAATTTAGATCCTAGCAAACCCTGGTTGGTTGTGAGTGGGTATGATGAAGGACGGGTTCAAGGCGCATTATTGAATCAAGGGTTATTAGATGAAATCGATGCTACTCATCCCATCCTTGTGTTTTATGCATCCGGGCAAAAAGCCCTATTAAACACCGCCGCAATAAGGAAAATTCAACAAGATAAACGCTTTGGATCAATATACATTGACTACGAAGGGGTCATCAGTGGCAACAGTTTAAATCACTTTCTAACCGCATTTATCAAACCTATGGAGGTGGCTGAGGCCATTGAAACGGCAGCAAAACATTATACAGAGCAAGGGTATACGACGATTACTGAGGTGAACAGCACCCCTTCATGGATTAACAACTACATTGCGGCCACCAAAAATAAAGCGTTCCCACTGGATGTGGTGTACACAACTTCCAATGCCAAACAACGTCACAATTTACAACAAATGTCCGCGAAAAATCCAAGACTCTATCCTGGACCAGTCCTTGTTAAAGTGGATGGTTTAGCACAAAATTATGCGGCTTATTTAACATCACCTTATATTCAACCTATTGCTCCTTTTAGCTCAGGGTGGCGTGGGGCATTGCACCGTCCACCCAAAGACTTAGAAGAGGAAATCGCATCTGCGCTTCATCAAAAAATACCGCTTGCCATTGAAGCACATGGCGATGCAGCTATTGATTTTTCTTTAAATATTTTACAAAAAACAAAACCCACAGGAGCACCGCTGGTTCTCATCAATATTGAATACATTCGCGAAGACCAATTACAACGACTTAAGCTCTTGGAGGTTCAGGCTAGCTGGTTTTCTCCTTATCTCTTTTACTGGGGAGAAAACATGTGCCATGAGCGTTTAGGCTCTCTTCGCGCTTTACAAATGAACCCCCTGCAAACCGCAAAAAAAATATTAGGGCAAACCCCAGCACACGCCAACTCTCCTGCCGTTCCTCCATCTCCAATTGATGCCATGAACTGGATGACCACCCGAACGGTGCAACGGTGGCATTATCCGGTTAACCGCCGCTGTCCACAGTATTTCAATATCAATGAACGAATCAGTATGAAAGAAGCGCTGGAGTCCTTTACAATTGATGCGGCCAAGTTATATCAATTGGATCACGAAAAAGGGTCCATTGAGCGAGGGAAATTAGCAGATATGGTTATCTTAAGTCATAATCCTTTGAAGGATTTAAGCGACTCTTTAAAGGTAACAGGTACGATTGTGCGGGGTCAGATTCATTTCATGGATAAAAAGCCCGCAAATAAACCTCTGAGTGCACCCCAATCCAGCACGCTACCTTAATCGCTTACCAGTTAGAACCTCATAAATTTTAGTTGGCGAGGGTTCATGACCGAGTTCACCACTGACAATCCCCGCTATCCCTTCAGGAAATTGCTGAGCAAGTTGTTCAACACTTTTCGCAGGATCTTGGCCGCTCAAATTTGCGCTGGTGGAAATCAATGGACCGGCAAAACTAAGCGCTTTTGCAACAGGATGCGCACTCATCCGTATGGCTAGCGTGTCTCGTTCGCCGGTAATCCAATCTGGAATGGATTCGGCTCTTGGAAAAATCCAGGTTACAGGCCCAGGCCAGGTTTCTTGAACCTTTCGCATCGCCAAATCGGGAATCGGCGCGGTTAACTCTGATAATTGCTCCCAAGAAGAGATTAGAAGAATGAATCCTTTTGAAGATTCGCGATTCTTTAAACGAAGCAATTGGGCTACTGCTGTTTCATTAAACGGATCGCACCCTAGCCCAAAGACTGCCTCTGTAGGGTAAGCAATCACCTCTCCTTGATTCATTAACTCCCGAGCATGCTTAATTTCATGGACTATACGCATCGCGTTCAAATTAGATTCTTCGTTTAAGTTTAATGCAGATTACTGGTAATATCGGCAAATTACAAGCCTCTAAAACGATGAAGTGGGGCGTTTTTTTGTTTCATCCTAGATGAGTTTGGAGCATGTATGATCCAACAAATTCCCCCGTCAATGGCCCACCCTATGGTTATTGGGAGAAAATGACCTAACCTGCTTTGGCGTTATGCGTCACTTCGATTCCACGCCCAAGCATAGATTAATATAAAACCAGGTTGATTAATATTTGATTTTTATGTAATATATAGTATCCGTTACCTCGAGGAATCCATGTCCAATGGCAAAGTTTCATGCTTTTTTTATCGCCACTTTACTGATGTTTCTTTCCTTTTTGGGTCATGCTACCCCTACCTTAGATGAAAAAATAGGTCAGATGCTCATTATCGGCTTTGACGGCCAAGAAGTTACCGAGAACTCTCCTATTACTCAAGTAATTAATCACTACAATATTGGTGGGGTAATTCTTTTTGACTTCAATAAAAAAACCGGTACTTTTGATAAAAATATTTCAAGTCCGAAGCAGCTAAAAAAACTCAATCAATCTTTAAAAGAACAAGCCGAACGTTCAAATCGCACCCATCATCGGGACGATTTACCGCTGCTCATCTCAGTTGACTACGAAGGTGGCGTTGTTACTCGTCTTCGTAAAGATAAAGGCTTTCCGGATACTTATTCTGCAAAACGTATTGCCCAAATGCCTTTGAGCGAAGCGCAAGATGCTGCTAAAGAGATGGCGAATACTCTGCACACCTACGGGTTTAATTTAGACTTTGCGCCAGTACTGGATGTAGATATTAATCCCAATAATCCTGTGATAGGCGGGCTCGAACGGAGTTTTTCTGAAAATCCATACGTTGTGCAACAATATGCACAATTGTTTGCTACGGAATTTACCCAACACCAAATTGAATGCGCTTACAAGCATTTTCCTGGCCATGGAAGTTCGGATTCCGATTCTCACCTAGGCTTTGTCGATGTGACAGAATCTTGGCAAGAAAAAGAGCTTCTTCCCTTCGAGTTAAGCATAAACGAACCTAATCACTGCCATATGATTATGAGCGCTCATATAGTCAATCGTAAACTCGACCCCTCTGGTTTACCAGCCACTTTATCCAAATCCGTTTTAACCGGCTTGTTACGTAACAAATTACATTTCGACGGTGTTATCATTACCGATGATATGCAGATGAAAGCCATCACGGAACATTATGGTCTCGAACAAGCATTAAGTTTGGCAATAAACGCAGGTGCTGACATGTTGATATTTGGGAATCAATTATCCGATACTGCACAAAATCCTGGCGAAATCATTCAAATCATTCGTAATAAAGTCAAAACTGGAGAAATCCCGGAAGCTCGGATTAATGACGCTTACGCTCATATCGTAGAATTCAAAAAGCGTCTTAAGCCTCAAAATAAGCAGTAATTGCAGCAATCCCTAATAATCAATTTCAAAAAAATGGGGGTCGTATAAATAGCAATTCCAAGCGACCTTATGGTCATTTTCTTCAATGATGAGCACTAATTTAGGCAGTGCATCAAACTGTGGCATATCATGGATAAAACAAACACGCCTCAGGTTTGCAAAAGTTATAAAATGATGGCGCGGTTGAGCAATGTGAGATGGCGGGAGTGAATAATACCCATCATGAACAATTAATTCACTCGGTTTTCCAGTGATCACAAAGCGATCAGCGGCCGCAGCCGAGATTATCATACTAAGAAACAGCGCGAACCAGACTCGCATCAGGGTTCCCTCCCAACCATCAATCAGTGATATTTATGAAGTCGTATATGCTTAAGTATAGGCAAAATTTTTATTCATTATTCTCGGCAATAGGCCGGTCGGTTATCTTTTTAATAATCGATACCTTAAATTGATCCGCGCCCGACCTCTATCCGCATGAATCAACCTCTATAGCTCGCGAACTTCTTCGATAATAATATCTTCGTTAGGAACATCGTTGTGACCCATGCGAGATCCTGTTCTCACTTTGGCTATTTCATCAACAACATCCATGCCTTCAACCACTTCACCAAAGACACAGTAACCATAAGTTTGTGCTTGATCGCCACTATAATTTAAAAACGTATTATCCACTAAATTAATAAAAAACTGCGACGTGGCTGAGTGGGGATCCATAGTTCTAGCCATTGCAATAGTGCCCCGCTTGTTTGGCTTGGCCTGCTTCGCTTCGTTTTCAACTGGGCTTTTGGCCGGTTTTGTTTTCATATCAGCCGTTAACCCACCGCCCTGGATCATAAAATTATCAATGACACGATGAAAAATGGTATTATCATAAAAGCCATCGCGAACATATTGCAAAAAATTTGCACTGGTTTTAGGGGTATTTTCCTCATCTAGTTGAATTTTAATCGTTCCTTTGGATGTTTTAATCTGGATCATGAAGTCTCCTGTAAAATGCGTTTCGCATTTGTAATTATGAATTTGAGATAATCAGAGCACGCATCTTATCACAAACATCATGCAACACATGAACGTTATGAATGCTTGCTAACGCAGTAAATAAAATAGCTTTTTGCTTACAAAGCTGATGTAAATAAGCACGCGAATAATGTTGACAGGTATAGCAGGTACAATTTGGCATAATCGGGTCTAAATCGTCAGCGTAAATGGCTTTTTTAATTTGGATGCGGCCTTGCTCATGTTCGCTTTCGAACTTTAACCAATGACCATCGTTTACAACGCGGCCACAATACAACGCCCCATGTCTTGCATTTCGAGTTGGAGCCACGCAATCGAACATATCAATACCCTCTTTGACGACATCGATAAGATCTTGTGGGGACATTCCAACGCCCATGGTGTAGCGTGGTTTTTCGGGGGGTAATAAATCCATTACCCAGGTTAAGACCTGCACGGTCTTTTCCATATCAAAGCCAATCGTTTCGCCTCCAATAGCAATGCCATCCGTATCCATGGAGGCTACAAAAGCAGCACTCTCACGCCGTAACGCCTCATAAACCCCACCTTGGACAATCCCAAACAACGCTTGCTGAAACCCATATTTCGAAGTCGGGTATTTCAAATGATAATCCACAGACTGCCTCAACCACCGGTGTGTGCGAGTCATGATATGCTGCACTTGCTCTTTGGTACAGGTGTCTGGGGTACACTGATCAAAGGCCATGATAATGTCTGCACCAATAATCTTCTGTGTTTCTAGGGACATTTCCGGGGTCATGTGAATGATACGATCACTGCCTGGTAAGGAAAAATGTGCGCCCTCTTCATCAATGGTGCAAATTTCTTTATTTTTTGAGAGACTAAAGACCTGGAACCCGCCACTATCCGTGAGCATCGGACCATCCCATCCCATAAACTGATGCATGCCGCCCGCCTTCTCAATGACCTCCATGCCTGGCGCGCATAACATATGATAAGTATTCCCTCCCAAAATAATTTGGCTACCGGCTTCTTTTAATTCGCGGGGAGTCATATTATTAACGCCCGCGCGCGTACCTACGGGCATGAATACAGGAGTTGTAAATGCACCGTGTGGGGTTGTAACGCACGTGACTCTTGCGGCTGTGTATTTATGGCGATGGGTAACTTCGCAACGAAATTTGTTCATAACTAGCGCATAAGGATAAAGAAGCGATCATAACCAAGACCGCTACGGTTTACCAGTCACTTGATGCAAGGTTTTTTTAAGAATAAAAAAAACAAGAACGCTAGCCAAACACATGAACATGAAATAAAACAGTGTCCACATGGCCATGGATAAGCCTAACCAATGCCAATGCTGCTCAGCGCAATCACCCGCACCAAAGAATAAAGCGTGGGCAATATCTTTCCATGGAAAATATTTTAACATCACGTCTAATCCTGGCATGCAGGCTGGGGTCATATCTTGAGGTAAAGACTGTAACCAAACTTGGCGACTAGCAAAATAAATACCAGCCAGTGAAAAAATCATCTGAAACACAGCCACCAAGCGAGCACGCTTAAGGGTAGATAAAGACATCCCCATTAAACAAAATATACCTAAAGCCATTGCACAAAAACGCTGCATAATACAAAGAGGACACGGAATCATGCCCTCAACGTATTGAAAATAAAACGACATGAATACTATAAAAAAAGTTAATAGAAACAAAAAAGATTGTGAGACTCTATAAATACGTTTTGTCATGCTTGTGGCACCATGTATTCAACCGCTTGTTTAATTTCTTCGTCAGTACATTTCGCACATGTCCCTTTGGGAGGCATGGCATTGATGCCTTTAATAGCCGTAGTCACTAACCCGCTGATTCCCTTTTCAGCCAAACGCTTTTTCCAATCCTCTTCAACGCGAAATTTGGGCGCCCCAGCCACACCAGCCTGATGACAAACGGCACAATAGCTATTATAAATTTCAGACCCAGGTGCTTTTTCAACAACCATTTGTGCTTCAGGCTGAAGTTCTTCAACCGTTTTACGAGCTTCTTCAGGGGCTTCTTGAACCCTCACGTTACCGATTGGGCTAATGCGTTTTCTAATTTCTTCGCGATAAAAATCTTCAGCCGCCAAGAGCGGTGTCGCGACTATTAATAATCCAAATAACCATCCTAAACGCATGAGATGAACCTAATCTTAAGGAATAAAAAAATGATACCGATAACGCGTTGTTATTTCTACCTAAATCTCACTCAGAGCGTTACGATAAGCGTCAATCCTCCACGATATTTCATGAACGCATCAGCAATTCTTCAGCATCCAGTTCTTCCATATAACGATTATACGACAGTATTTTAGGCTGACGGACACTAAATAGGTCATTGCCGCGCAAATAAGCATAGTAATACGGATGCGTAGCATCCAAACGGGTTGCGGGCAATAAACAACTGGTCCAATCGTTCGTGCCAGAATTTAAAACTTTGGAAGACCAAAGACCTGGAATTTTTCTACGGCTTGTTAGTTCATTAATCACTTGTCGGCTCGCGCCATGGGCAGAAGCAAGCTCTTGGCAGGCATTCATGTCATGTTCGTTTTTGACAATTAAAAAACTGGTATTTGCATCTTCATCGAGCATAAAAAAGCTCCCGGAATGATCCGCCAGATAATACTCAATAATGCCATTCGCTTGGAGAATGCCCTGGAAAAATTGAACAAAATTTTTATCACTTAAACAGGGAGGAGCCTGAATCGTAAGCATTCGTTCAATCGCATCAGACATACTCTGGAAATATTGATGCTGTAGCTCATTAATGCTTTTGATGATTAGCTCAGCGGCGTTGGTATCATTTTTTTTAATGTAACGATCAATTAGTCCTTCATTAAAGGCTTCTATGGCCAGTGCTTCATTGGCCTGTCCTGAAAGCAGAATTTTTTTAATATTGGGATTTTCAATGCGACGACAAAACTCTAATCCGTCCATGCCGGGCATCGCATAGTCAACCACGATGACAGAGAGCTCAGCAAATCGGTTTGGGTTATACACTTCCGCGTGGATCGCTGCGAAGTCACTGTTGGGGTTAGGTTGTAGTGTAATTTTCTGTTTAGACTCATGATATTCATTAAGATATCGTTGATTTAAAAACTCAAATTCACAGTGTTTATGGTGAATGTAATCCAATGCCTTAGTTGGGTTATCAAATATTCGATAAGCCACCTCTTCATCTAGCTGCAGGACGAAATTCAATAAAAAATCACGATTGTCATCAAGGAAGATCGTAGTACTAGGAAAAAAACAAGTTGGAATCTTATAGTTTTGCATAGCTCCTCCTGAGCAAACCTTAACTATCGATCTAAATCCATCACCATTCACTACAATGGTCATTGCATCAAGGATTTAGGTTAAATCTAAAAGATTAGTATATACTCAACCTCTTTAAAAATGCGAATTATTGTTCTTTATTTTCTCTGTTTGCTGGATTTGGTCTCCAACTCAATGCTATTTGCGCGGGGATTGGGAAAATAGAGTATAAACGTTGTGTAAGCCCCTTCTTCAGATTCACAGCGTATATCCCCCCCAAAACGCCTCATAACTAATTTACAAAAAGAAAGCCCGATTCCTGTTCCCATGAAGGAGGTGGTATAGAAATGTTCAAATAACTGATGCAATTGTTGTTGCGACATGCCTAAGCCCGTGTCTTTAAAATACAAATAATGATATTGGTCATCAGAGTGCGTTGAAATATTAATTTCCCCTCGTTCGGCAACCGCAATGGCGTACAACGCATTTTTCATTAAATTAAAAAGAACATGTTGCATTAATAATTTTGAACCGAAAAATTCAAAATCCCCTTCAAACTGCACTAACCGCCGGGCTTCATTGGTTCGAAAAGGGTAGCGTTCTATTGCTTCTTGCAAACATTCAGACATCGAGCAAGGTTCAAGCACACAGTGTTCCAAATGGTTGTCGCGGCCGGCCTTGATTAATAGCATATCAATGATTGCATTGGCGTAGTTAATTTCATTAATGATGCGATCATTCACCCCCTCCAACTGATTCAGGCGGTTGACACGAATTGGCTTGTCCAACAAGCCTTGTTCTTTTGCCAAACGATAACCATCGAAAAGCGCAGGTAGTGATGTTTTTAATGCTTGTGCCCCGCTTTTAATACTCAGCAATGGGGTACGAAGTTCATGAGCAATCATGCCAGCGGCTGCGGCCATTCCTTTAAGACGCTGGCGTTCAACCACCGCTTTTTTATAATTAACTGTTGAACCCGCCACAATAAAAAAAATAGCCAACAACACTACCTCAGCATGCTCTTCATTAAAAAAAAGTTCCGAGGCTGTAAAATAATATGCGACAAAAGCAATGCTAATTCCAAGCAATAAAAGCACTATGAGACTAACAAAATCAACTAATGATACCAGTAAAAAAACACTGCTTAACAATAACATCGACGCCAAATCGTTAGCGCGATTCATTAAAAACAAATAGGTGAAAAAAAAGGGTAATATGTAAAGAAGCGCGACAAACCAAAACCACGGAATGAGTTTTTGTAGCTGTTTTGGCCAGAATGGACTTAACACCAGACCAAGCCCAAGCGATGCGCCGAATAAATGTAACCTTAAAGCAGCATACGTCTCTGGTTGGGGATACCAAGCTTCCCACAACAGGTAAAAGAACGGAAATCCAAGAAACGCAATGAGTCCAACGACAACATATTGGTGAGAAGAACTTGCCAAATTCTGTTGCATGAATTGATTTATTGAACGCATTGATTGTTTTATAAATTCCATATGACGCCTTTTGTAGTAGGAAATCCTGTTCACATACCATCGCCACTCTCACTGAATAGCACATTTTCCCTATCCCATCAATTAATGATACTATGGGCCACATTCAGCGCTCACATAAATTATTACGGTTCATGTATTCCAAAGCACTTAAAATAGCCACGCGTGAAAGTCCTTTAGCCATATGGCAAGCAGAATATGTTCGTAAAGCCCTTCTTAAATATTGGCCCAAACTTAGCATTGAACTTGCCCCAATGAAAACGACCGGGGATAAATTTCTCAAAGACAATCTAATCACCCTAGGTGGGAAGGGTCTGTTTGTCAAAGAACTCGAACAGGCGCTGCTGAACCGTCGTGCCGATCTGGCGGTTCATTCTATGAAAGATGTGCCAACCGAATTTCCCAAAGGCTTAATCTTGGGGGCAATATGCAAACGCCATAACCCTTTTGATGCATTACTAAGCATCAACTACAACCGTCTCCAAGAGCTCCCTCCTGAGGCTGTCATTGGAACTGTCAGCCTAAGAAGACAAACCCAATTGCTTGCCTTACGTCCGGACTTAAAGATGAAACTCTTAAGAGGAAATATCCTGACGCGAATTAACAAACTGAAAGCAGGCGAATACGATGCGATCGTCTTAGCAGTTTCTGGCTTAGAGCGCCTTCACGAAGAACAGCACATAAAAGAAACCTTTTCGGCAGATGCCATGTTGCCTGCCTGTGGCCAGGGCGCCTTGGGAATTGAATGTCGTGAAGAGGATGAATCTATTCGCGAATTGATAGCCCCCCTCAATGACGCTCTAACCGAACATTGTGTCAAAGCAGAAAGAACCGTTAATGCGTTGTTAGGAGGCAACTGTCGTTCACCGCTAGCGGTGTATTGCGAGCCGAGACAAGACGAAACCATACACATCCAGGCGAGGCTTCTTCATGTTGATGGACAATCCGGTATTGCAGGCGCGTTAGTGGGCAAACTCAGCGAGTCACAACCTCTTGCCGTGCGTTTAGCTGAAGAACTGAAGCAAAAAGGCGCTGGCAAGTTAATTCACGATGCCATACGAACATGAGCGACTTGACTCCGATTCGAGTTTTAAACACTAGACCCAAGGGACAAAATGCTGAGCTAAGTCAGCTCATCCAATCCGTAGGTTGCCAAAGCATTGAATTACCAGCAATTACAATCACACCTCTAAACCAATGGTTAAGTAAACTTCCCTCACTCTCTTCTATTGATTACAGTATTTTTATTAGTACAAACGCTGTAAATCTTTTTTTTGACCGTTTAGACCAACATCATATGACCTGGCCTTCAGCGATTCAAGTCGTTGCGATTGGTCACGCCACAGCCAAAGCGTTGCATAAAAGAGGCGTTAAGGTGATCGCCGTGCCTAACCCAGAAAATAGCGAAGGTTTACTAAAATTACCGCAGATATTAAACGTCAACGATAAACACATCTTACAGGTTAAAGGTGAAGGCGGTCTTGAATTAATTCAGAATACTCTGAAAGCGCGTGGGGCGAATGTAACACCAATAGAGGTTTATCAACGAGCGCTGCCGAGTTATTCCCAATCCAAAATCAATTCACTCTGGCATGAGGATGCCGTGGATATTATACTATTTACCAGTCAAGAAACCGTGCAAAATTTATTTGCTATATTTGGCAACCAAGGTCAATCCTGGCTAAGAGAAAAGCCTTGCTTGGTGATCAGTGAGCGCATAGCCGTCACGGCTAAAGCACTTGGCATGAAAACGATTGTAACTTGCTCTTATGCAACATTAGGCAAGACCTTACTGAATGTTTGTGAGTCAAAAAACTTAAAAAAATGATCTCTTCTGCCGATAGAACGTTAAGAGCTGTTTATAATAAAGGATTAAGTCATGGGTACAAGCGAAAAAACAAACACGACCGAAAGTGCAACTGCTAAGTCAATGAATAAATCAGATCAATCCGCGTCTTCACGCAACTACCCCATAGCCCAGAGGCCTACATTTATCGCTTTTATCCTGGTCATTGCCTTAATTGCTATGGCGTTTGCTTTATTTGCAACCTACACCAACATTCGGCTGCAACGACAGATGGCTACTACCACCGATCAAATGACCACGGAACTTAGTTCCATCAGCGAAACGCATTCCTCCGTGCAACAAAAAATTGATAACACCATAGAGTCCTTTACCGAATCAAGCGACCAATTAGCCGCCAAATTAAATGCACTGGATAAACATATGCAATCGGCGCTTAAGCAGCAGCTGTATCACTCCGATGACTGGATTATGTTAAACGCTCGTTATTACTTGCAGCTTGCTCAAATCAATGCCCACTGGAGCAATAATTCTCAAACGACACTCGCTCTTTTACAACAAGCGGATGAATTACTGGCCACTATCCATGACCCGCGCTTATTTGAAGTTCGTCAAGCGATAGCACAAGAAATAAACCAAATTAAAACGCTTCAGACGGTGGATTATACTGGCCTTCTCAGCAAACTCGAGGCTCTGCAAGAGGCGGTTTCCGCTCTTCCCGTTAAAAAAACCGTCACCCCAGATCTAGAACACGGTGAGAAGCCATCTGAACATAAAACTCCAGAAGCCTGGCGAGAGCGACTCAAAAACAGCGTGAACTTACTTGAGCGATTGGTGGTCATTCGTCGGCATGATGAAGAAATTCAGCCTTTGTTATCTCAGCAACAAGAATCGTTATTACGAGCAAGTATCCGCTTAAATCTGCAAGAAGCACAATGGGCCGTTTTGCAAAACAATGAAATCGTTTATAAGATGGCATTAAATCAAACCGCTGAGACTATTAAGCGCTATTTTGCCGCTGACAGTGCCGTCGCTAAAGGTGTGTTAAAGCAACTTCAAGCGCTTAATAAGAAAGATATCACTGTATCAAAGCTGGATTTAAAGCGTTCGTTAACCTTACTTAATCAGTTGATTCAAGCCAAGAACTCGAAATCCGTTGAGGCCCCTAAAACAGGAGATCGCTCCTAATGATTCGTATGTTATTCATATTATTAGTCCTCTTAGCCTCGGTTTTACTAGGAATTTTTTTACAAAAAGATCCTGGGTATGTGCTCATTTCTTTCCACAAATGGACCATTGAAACCACCCTATGGGTGGCCATCATCGGGTTTATTTTTGTTTTTTTTGCGCTTCATTTTTTTACCTCTTTCTTAAGCTGGGTGCTGGGACTACCCAGCGCCTGGAAGCGGTGGCTAGCGAAACGACGGATCAAAAAAGCCCGCGCTAAGACTCGACAAGGTCTGATCGAATTCAGTGAGGGCCATTGGCAGAACGCCAAGAATCACTTAATTAAGGCCTTACCGGGTACCGATACGCCGTTATTAAATTATTTAACCGCTGCTCGTGCAGCTCAGGAGCTTGAGGACTATGAGTTACGCGATAATTACTTACGCGAAGCCCAACAGTCGATGCCTGAAGCAAAGATTGCTGTAGAACTAACGCAAGCACAATTACAGCTCGCCAATCAGCAATGGGAACAGGCCCTAGCAACCTTAAAACATTTGCAAGATTTAGCACCGAATCATACTTACGTTTTAAAATTATTGATGAAGTTATATGAACAAGTGCGCGATTGGCCGCAACTCATTGCCTTGCTCCCAGAACTAAGACGCCATCAGGTGGTAACAGGTGATGACTATTTACGACTGCAGCAACACGCGTATTTGGAAGCATTGCGGGATTTTATCAAACATAAACATTCTGAAGCCGTTGATGAGTTCTTTATCACTCGTCCAAAAGCGTTGGCGTACAATCCTGAAATTATTGCAGTGTACAGTCGATATCTTCTTGAACAACAACGCGATTCGGAAGCAGAAACGTTCTTGCGTCGAACTTTAGTGAAGCAATTTAATGAAGAGCTGATTACTCTCTATGGCAAAACCAAGGGAGCAAAATTAAAATTCGCTGAAGAGAGGCTGAAAGAACACCCTCATTCTCCAGCGTTATTATTATGTTTAGGCCGCTTAAGTAAAGCTAAAAACCTATGGGGTAAGGCTCGCAGTTATTTTGAAAACAGCATCCAATTAAGTCCTTCTCCTGAGGCGTATTTAGAACTGGGTACCTTATTAGAGTATTTAAACGATCGTGAAAAAGCGTCAGAAGCGTTTCATCAAGGGCTTTTATTACGGACAAGTAATAAGGATCTTCAGCATCACGCTTCATGATGGGTAGATGTAACTGCTCTCCCCCGCCGACTTCCCGCGGCGAATCCAGCAATGTAGAAAGATTATTGGATGCTGCGCAAGCCGCGGGTAGTTGGGCGAAGTGAGGTGAGGTGAGGTGAGGTGAGGTGAGGTGAGGTGAGGTGAGGTGAGCAGTTACGGGTGGATTATAAATAAAGCTTACACCGATCCTCACAATGCAATTGAGTTTGTTCTACCTGTATCGTGATATGATGAATATTAAAATCATGTAAAAGTGTTTTAGCCAACCGCTCTCTTCTTACATCACTTAAAGAAGCCTCGGGCATCCATAAATGCACGGATAACGCATTTTCGCGAGTACTCATTGCCCAAACATGTAAATCATGAACGCCTTGAACCCCTTCAAGACCTTCTAAATAGTACCGAACCTTTGAAATCGAGATTCCACGAGGAACACCATCGATCATTAAGCGAAAACTATCCCGAAATAATGACCATGTTCCTTGCAGTATGATCAAGGCGATTAATAAACCAACCAGGGGATCCAGCCACAACCATCCAGTTATATATAAAAGTCCGGCCGAAAGTACCACACCTACAGAGATTAACGCATCATACATAAGATGTAGAAACGCCCCACGAATGTTAAGATCATTTCCGCCTTTAAAAAACAATGCGGCCGTGGCGGCATTAACAATAACCCCAATGCTCGCCACCACCATAACACTTATCGCATGAACTTCAGAAGGTGCGAAGAATTTATAAATGGCCTCATACGCAATAATACCACACGTAAAAATAAGCACGCCCCCATTGGCAAACGCTGCCAATATGGTTGTTTTTTTCATACCATACGTTGAGCGTTCGGTGGGCTTTTTCTGTAGCATTGAATTAGCAACCCAAGCGACCACAAGACTTAATACGTCTCCTAAATTATGAATCGCATCAGCCAAGAGACTGGTGGAGTTACTTAAGATTGCAAAGAGTACTTGAAATACAACAAAAATACCGTTGGCTAAAATTGCAATGATAAATGCTCGATTAAATTCGGGCATTTGATGAGCATGGGCATGGGCATCTTCATGCTGATGAAAAACCGTCATTCATTGTCCTGTGGGTCATCATTTCGGTAGTAGTTTACACCAATTTTAATGCGACAACGATCATTTTGTTTTCGCCAAGCGTTCGTATCTCGTAATGAATAGACACAACCGCAATATTCTTGTTTGTAAAATTCTTCGCGTTTCGCAATTTCATACATACGCGCGGCCCCACCATTTTTGCGCCAATTGTAAGTCCAGTAAATTAGATTTGGATAACGTTCTGCTGCGCGAACACCAGAGGTATTGATTTGATTCATATCCTTCCAACGTGAAATTCCAAGCGAACTTGAAATAACTGGGAAATCATGCTCATAAGCATATAACGCGGTTCGCTCAAATCGCATGTCAAAACAAGCGGTGCATCGTTTTCCTCGCTCCGGTTCCCACTCCAGTCCTTTTACCCGTTGAAACCAATTGTCTTTGTCATAATCTGCATCAATAAAGGGAATATTGTGCTTTTCAGCAAAAGTGATATTTTCTTGTTTTCGGATTTCATATTCTTGTAGAGGATGAATATTCGGATTATAGAAAAATATTGAAAAATTAATTTCTGAGCACAGCAACGCTTCCATTACTTCGCCCGAACATGGAGCACAGCATGAATGCAACAGCAATCTTGCTGCCCCGTTTGGTAATTCTAACCTTTCTCGTGTAACCATAGGATGTTATTCCTCTTTAGATAATGCGATAAAATGCTTTCGATAATAAACCAACTCTTCAATAGAGTCCTTAATATCATCTAACGCTAAGTGTTTGGATTGCTTTTTGACGCCACTTAAGAGCTTCGGATTCCATCGCGCCGCCAACTCTTTTAACGTGCTCACATCAAGATTGCGATAATGAAAAAAGTCCGCCAACTTAGGCATATAACGCACTAGAAATCGACGATCTTGGCAAATGCTGTTCCCACACATGGGAGACTGCCCTTTGTCAAGGTATTGGCTAAGAAACTGAATCGTTTTTTCTTCCGCCTCTGCTTCAGAGATCTTACTTTCTTTAACCCTCGTGACTAACCCGGATTGATTGTGTTGCCGGGTATTCCACTCATCCATAGCATTTAATAACGCTTCAGGCTGATGAACCGCAAACACAGGACCTTCGGCTAAAATATTAAGTTGCGCGTCTGTGACGATTGTTGCGATTTCTATTATGCGATCGGTTTCAGGATTTAAACCCGTCATTTCGAGATCAATCCAGATAAGATTCTGACTATGTTTCATCTTCTTTCCTACTCATTAACCCGTTTTTCTTTGACGGATTGTAACCGATTTATACGTTGCTTGTGCAACTCGTTTTTAATCGCCTCACCTTTTAGTCCTTCCTCTACCAAGGGTTTAGCGGAAACCGATTGGCAGATCTTGAGCGCTTTTTGCCATAAGGCGATTTCCGTATATTCATTACCCTCCCCATTTTTTCCTAAAGAGTCTGCCTGAGATGCAAGTAGCATTTTTTGAAATAACTCGGGGCGTCTGAACGCATCGGCTTTCTCAAGGATTGAAACCACCGTACTGGCTTTTAAGGTATGATAACGATGAATATTTAAATGATAACGACAAACCATGAGTGCCAACTTACGGTACTCATTGGGAATTCGCAATCGTTCACATAATGACTGTATAACATCCAACCCCAAGTGCTCATGTCGATGGTGTGACGGCCAATCGCTCATCGGGGTTTTCGCTTTGCCTAAATCATGCACTAACGCTGCAAATCGAACAAGTTCATCCTCAGATAACCGGCACGCTGCTTGCAGCACCTGAAGCGTATGAACACCACTATCGATTTCTGGGTGGTGGCGAGGGGGATTTGGCACGCCATAGAGCGCGTCTAATTCCGGTAAAATAATCTTTAATGCCCCACAAGAACGTAGTGTTTGAATGAAAATTTCTGGAGTTGGTTCAGATAGACTCCGTTGCCATTCTTGCCAAACCCGCTCGGGAACTAAATGATTCAACTCGCCGTCTTTGACCATCTGATACATCAATTGCCGAGTCTCATTGGCCACTTTAAACCCTAACTTGCTAAACCGCGCTGCAAATCGCGCTACGCGCAATACGCGAACTGGATCTTCAACAAACGCAGCCGATACATGGCGCAATAGTCCAGCCTGTAAATCTTGTGCGCCGTAGTAAGGATCATACAACGTGCCCTGTTCATCCATAGCCATCGCATTAATCGTGAGATCACGGCGTGCTAAATCTTCTTCAAGCGTCACATTTGGATTGTAATCACAGGTAAACCCATAATACCCTCTTCCTTTCTTACGCTCTGTTCTAGCCAATGCATACTCATCTCCTGTCGATGGATGAAGAAACACTGGGAAATCTTTCCCAACTTGCTGAAACCCTTGGGCTAACAGTTCTTCCGGGGTTGCACCAACCACCACCCAATCTTTTTCCTTTACGGGTCTGCCAAGGAGCGTATCTCGCACAGCTCCACCCACTAAATAGACTTTCATTTGGTGCAATTACCCCTCATACTTAAAAAAGATTACTTTCAATCATAGTCCATAATAAATCATGAGCAAACGTCGAATCAGCAAACAACAATCCTCTCGAATAAAAGAAAAACAATTATCGTTTCAAAAGCCCCTCACCTCAGAAGTAGGCACCACTAACGGCATAGTTATAACACGCTTTGGATCACACGCTCTAATCGAAGATGAATCACGACATCGTCATCACTGCTCCATTCGACCATCACTAGATGCTTTGGTCGCTGGTGATCGCGTCGTGTGGTTGCCACAAGGAGACGGACAGGGAGTCGTAGTCAGTCGTTATCCAAGAACCTCCGTTTTGGGGCGTCATGATAAACGGAGTTTAATTAAACCAGTCGCCGCCAATATCACTCAGGTTATGATCGTAGCCGCTCCCAAGCCAGAGCTATCTTGGCCATTGCTGGATAGCTACCTCGTGATGACTGAATCACTCGGCCTTAATGCGTGTATTGTATTAAATAAAATCGATTTACCTTGTTCTGTATTAAAAGAGCGTTTACAGAAACAGTATCTTACCTTAGGCTATCCTATTCTATTTGCTAGTGAACATTTTGCCAATCATCAAGCTGATCTTAAGCAACAATTAAATGATCAAGTGAGTGTTTTCGTAGGTCAATCTGGGGTAGGCAAATCTTCTCTCATTACCAGCGTTTTGCCGTTTGAATCCAGCATTCAAACGGGTCATATTTCGGAGCTATCCAATTTAGGAAGACACACCACGAGTCATTCGACATTATACCATTTGCCAAGTGGTGGGGCGCTCATTGACTCGCCAGGCGTTCGCGAGTTTGGGTTATGGCATATGTCTCGTGCTGAAATCGCCGCGGGTTATCGCGAGTTTAAACCCTATTTATCACAATGCAAATTTCGCGATTGTGATCATCATAAAACGCCAGGTTGCGCGATTAGAAAAGCGGTTCAAGAAAATAAAATATCTGAGGATCGTTTAAATAATTATGTTAAAATATGTGCACAGTTTGTTAAATAAATAATATTTTATGTGCTCATCGTGTGAATCTCGTAATTGATATTGTGAAGACTAGCACGGCTTCAATCTGAAGTTTTTTGGCCTCTACTATTTATTGTTCTAGGGTTTGATATATCATGCGTAATTACTTTTCCGTGAGTCAAATGACTGCGGGGTTCATTGGAATGATGGTTGGATTTACGAGTTCAATCGCTCTTATATTTCAAGCCGCTCGTATGACTGGGGCGAATGAGGCAGAAATCAGTTCATGGCTTTTGGCCCTAGGAGTTAGCATTGCCATAACCTGTATCGGCCTATCTTTACGATACCGCACACCGATTCTCGTAGGCTGGTCAACGCCAGGCGCTGCGTTGTTAATCGGCAGTTTAAGTGGAATCTCTTTATCTGAAGCGATTGGCGCGTTTATTTTTTCCGCAGGCCTAACCATATTAGCGGGAGTCACAGGAATTTTTGAGCGAGTCATGGCACATATCCCTCGCTCTCTGGCCTCAGCCATGCTGGCCGGCATTTTAATCAGCTTCGGAATGAATATTTTTTCAGCCATGCAAGAGCAGTTTTTAGTGGTGTTTAGTATGTTCCTAACCTATCTAGTCGGAAAGCGCTTTATGCCACGATTTGTTATCTTAGCCGTTTTGTTTGTAGGATTACTAGTAGCCAAGCTAACTGGCATTTTGCATCTTAACCAAGTACATTTAACCATCTCAAAACCTATTTTTACAGTGCCCGTGTTTACATTTTCGTCATTAGTTAGCATCGGATTGCCTTTATTTTTAGTGACAATGACCTCACAAAACTTACCTGGCACTGCGATATTGAAAGCGAATGGATATGAACCTCCAATTTCGCCCATTATTAGCTGGATTGGCTTGGTAAGTTTGGTTTTTGCGCCTTTTGGGTGTTTTTCAATCAATTTAGCCGCTATAACCGCCGCGATATGTGCCAGTAGCCAAGCTGATCTGGATCCAAGCAAACGTTATAAAGCGACAATATTTGCTGGTTTATGTTGGATTGTATTTGGGGTGTTTGGGGCAACCGTGGTTGCTTTAGTAGCCGCATTCCCACAGCAAGTCATTATCGCCCTTGCTGGACTCGCTTTGCTGAGCACCATTGGCAATAATCTTAAATCAGCTCTAGAAGAGGAAGCACATCGCGAACCTGCGCTGATCACTATTCTTGTTTCTGCCTCAGGGATTTCTTTTTTACGAATTGGTTCAGCCTTTTGGGGCCTAGTAGCAGGCATAGTGGCTTTATTAGTATTTAGCTGGAATCAAAATTTAACGCTAAGATTTGTTCACAGGCGCTTGATAAAACAAAGCCTTTAGAACGCTTATAGAGTAAACGAGGGGGCCTCGCTGGTAGAAGACAATGTCACTGGTACCAAACGTCTCGAAGTCAGATTATACCAATATTGCTGCAAGTGTTGGGTTAATGGGACTCGAAGCCTGAATAAGGTGTTTTCTACATGCGGCAACAAATCCGTTACCGACTCGACGGTTTCTGGCAAAAATTTAAATCCGTTTGAAATAACCCTCTCCCAATCCTTTTTGACAACCGCACGTTGATGATGAAACCCTAATCTTGCTCTAGTACATTTAGAGCCTTCCTGAGACAATCTTTTTGCAATTAAATCATTTAAGGTCAACAATACATCGTCTTCGCCCAGATTGATGGGATTATTTTCAAGCCAGCTTTTTATTAAACCAATGGCCTGCGCATCCAACCCTCTTAAGCAAAAAAGATTAAAATACAGTTCTCTCACGACCGGATGCTTTTGAGAAATCATAGCTTTAATAACGGCATCCTGCATCGTTAAATTGTTCGGCATCAGTATTGGGAAGATAGTTAGCATCACTTTTAAATCTAGCCAGAAACTATTTATAAACAACTCTTCCGTCATAATGGTTTTTAACCATCTTCGTGTATCGGTATGGAGTGAATCTACTTCATTGGTTAAGGCTTCATTAACCATTTTGATCAATTCAATATAGGTTTCATGAGCGGATTTAAAATGTTCGCTCATAAAAAAAGGATCTAAAAGATTAAATAGCTTTAATCCTATGCCTGGAACATCATTGCGATAATCAAAACCAGTTATTCTATGGGTTCTTTCGAGAAATCTATGGCTGAGCAGTGATATATATATTTTTTGAAGTTGGCTAATGAGTTTCTCACCACCATTTTTACTGATCAGCCTCTTTTGTGAGGCTAGCCGAATTTCATCTATAGAAACCGATGGACTCGCTTCGATATCTTTTCTAAATTTCATCCATGGGAAATAATCCACCACTAATTGCAAAAACCAGCGACAACTCAAAGCCACACATTCATCTTTATGAACTTGGTCTAATATCACTCCAAATGTCTTCTTTTGACCATGATAAATAATCGTATGGTTATCTAATCGAGTCCTTTCTCGACTTGGTAAGGCCTCATAAAAAACCTGAAATTCATCAAAGGCTTGTTCTGCTGCGGTCAATTGTATCGGGCTATAATTTTGTGCATAGAGTAACCCAATCGGATATAGGCTGCGATTAACAAGGTTCCAAATCGCTAATACGGTAGAGATTGCAAGCGGGTCAATGGCGTCTTGTTCATACGTTTTTAGATATCGCCTGTATTTTGAATTCAGTTTTAATCGCTCTTTCTCAATTTTACTTAAAGGGCGTGGTGGAGGGCCAAACACAACGCTTGGAACATAAAAGGTACCTTGTGTCTCGAGCTGTCGTTTACAATAAGGAAGATAAATTAATTCCTGACCATCCTCAGAAAGCAACGTATCATCCAGGCTAAAGTTTACGGTGCTTTGTTTTCCAATGGGGTCAAACGTTGTCTTTAGAGTCGGCATCAGTAATAAATAATAATCCTTGGGCACAAGGTCTGCGCCACTTAAACACTGGGCAAGCTTTTTCCAAGGGTCATCCGCACCTGTGTTAGTATAATCTAGTTTAGTACCCATAATGCTAGGCCACCGCTTTCCATATAATGCGATGATTGCCTTAATAATTGCTTTATTAAGGGACTGGGAAGATTGAAGTTCTCTCATGATCCAAGCCAGATCATCTTCATATTCACTGTGCGATTCTATTAAGCGCTGTATGTGTACACTCAAATCATCGACCGTAAATCCAGGACCAAGATGTAATGATTCGTAAAAAGGCCTCATTGTAGGGATATTCAAAATAAAGGAAGCATCGAACTGGGCGACCCATTTAGCAACGCCCAGCATTTTGGGAAGTAATGTTGAGAAGTCTTGTACAAGACAATCCAGGAGTATATTGATTAAGAAAGAGCCTCCTTCTACTTCAATTCCTTGTCCATAAAAAGCATTGACATCATCGACTGGGTATTCTTCCAAGGTATTATTTAAAGCGAGTACTCTTGTGCGAAATTCGCTTCGACTGCGTGAGCTAGTGTCAAAAAAATATTGCAACAGCTCGTAGAGTTCCACAACCGCCATTCGCGGAGGTTTACCTTTTGCCTCCCATTTTTCAAACGCTGAGCGCTCTAGATAGGCCCAAAATGTCGTGTATTCATAACCACGATAATGAATACTAACACTGCGCTCTGGTTTAGGTCGTAATCTACTGAGTTCTTTAATTGATAACGGATAAGTCTTGGAAAGTTTGTTTTGTCGATAGGTTGAGAGTGGCAATCCGTGTGAAGTGCGTGATAAAAGACCACTTACTTGGCATAAAGTTAATTCGTCCTCTGCTAAATAAAAACTTTGAAGGTCTTTGCTTTCATGCAAAAAATTCAGTGTATTGGGATCCTTTTTATTAGTGACCTCTGGAAATAATATTTGTAAATACGTACGGTTCGGGAGATCTTCCAAATCTTGCGCGTATGCAACCCATAATTGATTGGCAGTAGAGTTCGACAGCGTATAATCATCTGGGGTATCTTTTATCATTTTACGACGTCGAGCAAATAACTTGATCACATAATCTTCAATAGCTTGATCTTGTTCTGGGGATAACTCTACTTGTTCTGATCTAGTGTTAGTCTCTAAGGTTTCAAGAAACGTATTAATAGTTTCAAGTAAGTCTCTATCCTCTTTGGTCTTGTCCGAGACTAAAGAGAGATCATGTGAAAATTTATGAAGACGACTTAACTGCATACCATACAACACAATACATTCAACACTATGTAACCATTAATTTTAATTCAATCTGCCTAATCTTGCGATATAATTTTATAGAATTGTAAATAATTTTCTTAGTACGAGTCAAAATGACATTAATGGTTGTTATTTCGCTCGGTGCGAAATGTGAGCTTGAGAGGCACAAACTGCTACCTTAGCTTTCGGATTTATGTTATATACCCAATCAACTTCAAAATGCGTGATTTATGCTGTTTCTTTTTCTCCCTGCCGCATGTTAAAAAACTCGCAAGCGAATGAGCCATTACTCGCTTTTTAAAATGCGACAGGACAAATAATAAAGGCACCTAAAAACACGTATTTTTGAACGATCACGGGTATATAAATCCAAGAGGAGGCAAAAGCTTTGCCTTAGTTAGGGGGAATAAATGACGCTATCTGCGCTATCTGATGAACTGCTGTTGAAAATTGGCGCTTATTTAAAAAATGAATCAGACATCATCAATCTAGAGAATACTTCACGGCGCCTGCACTCTCTTTTCAAACCTTTACGCTTATTAGAGACATTCTTAAAACGTGTTTCATATGGCGAACAAGATAAAGCAGAGCAATTATTTACAGAAGTCTTTCAAGGGCAAAACGAAAAGATACAACAAGTCTTATGCTATCAAGGGAAATTCACCGATCGTTCTTCTCGAACATTCACTTGTTCCGCTTATGAATATGCCTATTGGGCTAAAGACACCCACATGTGCCGTATGTTAGAACGTCACATGGATGATGAAACGAAAGGAACAATGCTAGCCCGTATCGATGCGATAAAAGCTTACGGACTTTCTTATTTCCAAAACGGCGAGCGACACCAAAGTGTGCATTTTGAATTTACAGAACTTAGAACGGCATTTGAAGAATATATTCAGATTCATGAAGAGGGGCCTCCTGCTGGCAATGTGTATTTTGATGATCGAGATCGAGTAGTTGATGAAATTCGTAGCCGTTTGCAGCCGGTTTTGGAAAAGATACTTAAGGCGCAGCTTAATGTGCCCGCCCATGTGGCTCATGAATTTTGTTGGCGAGATCGCCCATTTTCCCCGTGCCCTTCATTTAAAGAGCCGAGGTTACCGCGTACTTTAACCGTTTATCATTATAGAACACAAAGAGAGAGCTCATGGTTTTCTCCAGTTCGCTTCGATACTCCAGGTTTAGCCGAGATGAGCAGTTTAGTATTATTACGCGGCCGCGAGAATGTTTGCATGCGGGCACCATTTTTCCCCGATTCGCGTTATTTTCGACACGATTTAGATGTACTTCTTCGCCTCAATGAAGTGAGGACAGGTGAACTCCAACAATTGCGAGAGCATTTAATTTCGGCAGCTAAGCCGAGTGCAATGATTCCTTCGTACGTTTAAACTCGAGCGACAAGTCTCAATAGGAAGATACTGTTTCAATTTTGTAGGCTTGAAAAACGCTTGGTCGGTACATGAACTAAACACTCATGTGCGCAAAAAACTTTAGAGGCCTTGCCGAGTCGATTTTTTATAAAAATTACGGTCGCTTGTTTTCGCGCGCAATGTATTTTAAGTCAAAAAAAAAGCCAGCAGTGAATGACAAAGCTGGCTTTAGGGATAAAACCCTGGCGATGACCTACTTTCACATGGGGAGACCCCACACTATCATCGGCGTACGTCTGTTTCACTTCTGAGTTCGGGATGGGATCAGGT
>NZ_CAAAIW010000020.1 GCF_900640115.1 Legionella yabuuchiae | reverse complement strand
TTTTCGCGCTCAGTTGCTTCTAATTTTCTCTTCATGTGCGCATTTGATCATACTAGATCCATGATTTCAATATTTTTTTTCGGATTTTGATTTCCGATGGGTATATACTTTGAAAATTAACCTTGGGATCAATTTTAGACCGCTATCACTTTAGCAACTTTGTTGCAGTTCACTTTTGAATCGGCGCCTTAAAAGATTGCCAGATTTTAGACAAAATAGTAACGCATGCGATCACCACTATAGATCCAAAAGGAGATCAAGTCGCTCAATTTGATTCAATTTGTGAGCTTGAAAAATTTTCCGAAGAAACCATTAGGAAGAAGTCTGAGGTATTGGCTGCAGTGGCCGCAGCCTGCGGTATGCTCGCTATAGTTGCTGCAATAATAACCATCGTCCTCGCTCCCACTGACACTATTGGTCTCGCCACATGTTCATTGATGTTAAATTTTAGGAGGAATTCCACCCAAAAGAAAATTGGCTCTAGTGGCCTAGGTTTCTACTTTTGACGCCAGTTAAAAATGGGGGGATTACCATTGCATGATGCAAAAGTATAATTTGGTAAACAAAAAAGTAAAAATAATATTCTGGATTTCATAATTCGATCCTTCAAAAAGGTTTGATTTATTAGGTGGCTAACATACTGATCTCATGCTTAGCAATCAATACCATGGACAATAAATCTCTTATTTGAGAAAGGGAGCATCAAAGATCCTTAATCGCTGCTTGATCCCATTAATAAAGAAGCATCCAATGAAGAAGTCGAATGGTTATTTGACGATGACGAACTTAAAGAAGGAGGCGCTGCAGCCATTGCCTATGCCAAACTGCAGTGCACCTATATGAGTGATGTTGAGCGAGCCGAACTAAGAAAAGCACTTCTAAAATATTGTGAACTGGATACCCTCGCCATGGTGATGATTGTTGAAGCCTGGCAGGATTTGCTTGGGCAGAATAAGTAACTTGAGCATTTTATCACATAGGAATAAACTCAGATTTTTTTAAACTCTTTATTTCCAATGAATAACATCACGACCGCAAGATTAAACCTTCGCTCATGGAAACACTCTGATATCGAAGTTTTTTATCAAATCAATCAAGAGCCGAAAGTACTCGAGTTTCTGCCAGGAGCAATGAGCCATGATGCTGTCAAATCATTCATGGAAAAGCAAAATAAACAGTTTCAAGAACGTGGCTTCATGCTTTGGGCTGTTGAAATTAAAGAAAGTTCTGAGTTAATTGGTTTTGTTGGGTTGAACTTTACCGATCACCCGTTTCCCTTTGCTCCTGCTGTAGAAATAGGCTGGCGATTAGGATCAAAATATTGGGGAAAAGGTTATGCTACGGAAGCCGCAATTGCAGCTCTTAATTTTGGCTTTAATCAAATTCATTTAAACGAAATTGTTTCTTTCACCGTTCCCGAAAACATTCGCTCACAGCGCGTTATGAAACGAATTGGAATGATGAGAGATGCAAAAAATGATTTTCTTCATCCTAAATTAGCTGAGGATCACCCTCTATCTCGTCACGTTTTATACCGTATTCATAAAAATGATTTCAAACAGGAAAATATTTTTTGATATCAATCAGGTTCATTTAGTTACTCCATCATTTAAGTCATTGATTTTTTGCTTTATTATGGTTACATAGTAAAGAACACAACTGATGAGTCAGTGAAACTCTGACGAAACCTTAAGGTCTTGTGATAACGCCATCTCCCTTCCCTAATTTGTGGCGGAACGTTTAGTCGGGAATTCAGGACACGTCTTACGGCTTTACGCCGACGGAATGCTTAAGCATATCATCTTTAATAATCTGGCAAATCAATCGATGTGTCGGTGATTGTTTTTATTGCATAACCCAATGGGAGATTAATCGTCCCTCCTGGGGCCAATCCTCTTTATTTTATAAGGAATCTACCATGCAAACATCAACATCTATACAAAATGAGATTGATCATATTCTGTTTGAATTGAGTTGTTCTGTGAATAATCTGCAAGATTACCGATTGCAAATATCACCACATGATATTCAACAAGCAGAATTAAGTTTGCAAAAGCTGAAAGCCCTTATATCGTTTGTAAAGCTTTGCTCTCAATGAAAAGTTGCTTAAAAAGTAATTAAGCGCCAGCCATTTCCGCATAACAGAAAACTACCTGCCTTATGCGGATGTTTTTCTGTTATACGGCTTACTAATCAATAACAGGAGAACTTTAAATGACTGCATCTTTAAATCGCGTGACTTTAATTGGCAACTTAGGTGCTGATCCAAAAACCATTGCCGGCAAAGACGGTCAGTATTTTGTCACAGCTACTCTGGCTACCAATGAGTCATTTAAACAAAATGAGGAATGGAAAAGCAGAGTTGAGTGGCATCAGTTGGTGATGTTTGGCAAGTTAACCAAAATTGCTGACTATTTAAAGAAAGGCTCGCAAGTTTATGTTGAAGGTAAACTGCGTTCCAACCAATGGACGGATGGTGATGGCAATACCCGCCAAAGCCTCAGTATTGTGGTTAATAATATTCAGCTTATAGGCCATTCAAAATCAGCTGATGAGACTTCCTGTAACACCGCTGAAAGCCAACTGACTAAGATGCGGGAGGTTTTGCAGGATGAATCAGAAGACGTACCGTTTTAATCATACCCATCAAGGGAGCATGCTCCCATCGGGGTTTGCTCCATCAATTTAAGGAGAAACCCTATGGATACCCCTCAAATCTACGTTGCTTGTTTAGCATCTTATAACAATGGCATTCTTCATGGACGCTGGATTTCAGCTGAGCTTAGTGTTAGTGAACTCTATGCTGAAATCCAGGAAATGCTATCTGATGGTTCCATTGAAGACGCTGAAGAATGGGCAATACACGATTATGAAGGCTTTGGTAAAATAAACCTCAGTGAATATGAAGACATTGAAACCGTCGTCACATACGCTGAATTTATCAAAGAGCATGGTGAGCTGGGTCAGGAACTCATTGCAGATTTTGGCTTTGATGAAGCTCAAAAAATGATAGAAGATGAATATCATGGCGCTTATGATTCTGAAATTGATTTTGCCGAACACATTATTGATGAATGCTACAGTAACCTACTGCCCGAGAATTTAGCCTGTTATTTTAATTATCAGGCCTTTGCCCGCGATTTATTTATTAGCGAGTATTGTTCGGTGTATGTGGATGGAAGTGTTCATGTTTTTGTTTGTTACTAAGCCCCCTTCTTGGGGCTTTTTTATTTTAAATATAAATATTGCTCAATTATGAGGGTATCCTAGAAATTAAATGCCCTATTTTTGGGCTCTACCCCATTTATTTAACATTTGTTGATGAAGCATTGGAGCTTATTCCATTTGGGGTAAATTTTTAGCGCACTATTTTCCTAACGTTTATAGTGCGCATAAAGCAATCTATTTGTTTTAATAATAGGTTAATGACCCATTTTTTCCAAGTCTACATCTTCTAGCCAGAAAAAGCGACACCAAGGGGAAAAATAAAAGCAGGCATTGCTCCCGTAAATCCCACATTACTACAACTTGTCGCCACCCCACTGGCATTGATATCGCAGGTATATAGCGTATCTATGGTACTATCAGTTATATAAATTTTATTGTTGACGGCATTAAAAGCGATATCATGGGGCTCTCCAAAAGCAGGCGTTGCTCCACCCGTAAAGCCCGCATTACTACAACTTGTCGCCACCCCACCGGCATTAATTTCGCAGGTATATAGCGTGCCTCTGATACGATCTGTTACATAAACTTTATTGTTGACGGCATTAAAAGCGACACCAAAGGGCTCTACAAAAGCAGGCGTTGCTCCACCTGTAAAGCCTACATTACTACAACTTGTCGCCACCCCACTGGCATTGATGTCGCAGGTATATAGCGTGTCATTACCACGATCTGTTACATAAACTTTATTGTTGACGGCATTAAAAGCGATATCAAAGGGATCTACAAAAGCAGGTGTTGCTCCACCTGTAAAGCCCGCATTACTACAACTTGTCGCCACCCCACTGGCATTGATGTCACAGGTATATAGTGTGTCGTTGTCAATATCTGTTACATAAGCTTTATTGTTGACAGCATTAAAAGCGACACCAGCGGGAAAAGAAAAAGCAGGCGTTGCTCCCCCCGTAAAGCCCGCATTACTACAATTTGTCGCCACTCCACTGGCATTGATGTCGCAGGTATATAGCGTGTCATTACCACGATCTGTTACATAAATTTTATTGTTGCCGGCATTAAAAGCGATATCCTCAGGTGCTACAAAAGCAGGCGTTGCTCCCGTAAAGCCCGCATTACTACAACTTGTCGCCACCCCACTGGCATTGATGTCACAGGTATATAGCGTGTCTCTAGCAGGATCTATTACGTACGATTTCCTTAAAGGAGGTGGTGTAGGTGGTGTCGGCCCACCTGAAAAATCCGCTGCATAATTCTGACAATTAAGAGGCGCATCACCATTAGTGCAAAGCCTATAGGTTAATTGTCCATCACCTGTCACGTTAAATGTTTTTGGTTGCGAGGGGCTAACTGCAAAAAGACAAAACCCACTGGATGATGGGGTGCAGGTTTGTTGGCCTGGGTTTTGTAGAATAAAACCTGGGGAGGTAATTTGAATGCCGGCACTGGGATAATAGAAATTAACATTCGGTCGGATGGTTAAGTTCGGCTTAGTCGCTGTGACATCAAAAAGCAATCCGGCTGTATTTGCCGCAAAACTTACAGAAGAGAGAAGTAACAAACTCAAAAATAGGTTTTTTTTCATGTCCTTTTATCCTTACTAGGCAATGAGGGTTAGAGTAAGCGCATGTGCATAAGTATTTGAAGTTTTTAAATGATTTAAAACCTGCGGTCTTGGATTAAGCTTGCCTTCATTTAAATAAAAATATTTATATCCCACTTCAAGAGACTTATCTTTCCACACCTGATTAAGCCGAAACCCTATGCCTGCCATAGCGCTTAATTTAACTTCTGTCTCGCCCCGAAAAGCTTGATTCGGGAGGGTTACCCCACCGTCGATGGAGCGTTCATGATAATCATGTGTTTTGATAAAATTAGGCCCCACGCCGGCATCAACCACCAAAGAAACATGCTCTTCTTGTCCTTTCCAAACGCCTTTGGCATGTACATAAACTGGTACATTGGTGGTTTTATATTGATAGGCTAAATTGGGAAATGTCCTTTCAAGAAAAATAACGCCTTGAACTTTGGCAGGACTTAAATAATATACGCTAGCTCCTAAGGATACATCAATGAATTGTTTGGCCAATGCATCAAACAAATAACCCGCGCCCGCAAGAACTACAGTGTCATTTTGTTGATTGACGGTATGAACATTACCAAACGTATTTCGAATGTTGATGAGCTGCTCTTGCCCTTGATTGGCATAAGCACCACCCAACGAGAGGTTAAATTGCCCCGGAGGTAGGTGAATCGCATGCGTAGTTGTTGCAGACAAAGCCAACAATGCCGGTATGAGTGACTTGAAGTTCCGTTTCATGAATATATCCTGTTTAAAATGAAAGTGTAGCTTTTTATTTTCGCCCTTTAAACCGCGAAGTGCAACAGCGGTTATAGAATGAACATGAACTAGAGTGAGCCACGTGAAGTTGATAGTCTCGAAGGTGCAAACCAAAGGAGATTATCATGGCAACAGGTTACCATCACGTGACTCGAGACATAAGGTGTCAGATTTATGCGCTAAAATCAATGGGGCAATCACTGGGAAAAATTGCCTTGGCAGTTGGTCGCGATAAATCAACAATTAGTCGGGAAATCTCCCGTAGTACAGGCGGGCGTGGTTATCGCTTTAAACAAGCTGATGAGAAAGCAAAGTCACGCCGCAGTGACGCCAGCAAGGCACCCAAAAAGCTAACGGAAGAGATGCTGAACACCATCAGGAAAAATCTCCTTAAAGACTGGAGTCCCGATCAAATTTCAGGCCGATTAAAGCTTGAAGGCAAGGCGATAAGCCATGAAACCATCTACCAATTTGTCTGGCGTGATAAACGTGCCGGAGGCACGCTGTATAAGCATCGCCCTTTAAAACACAATGGTTACTCAATTTTTTTAATCATTTAATATTTTGATCAATCCAACCACTTATTATGACTGTATGCCAAACCAGCGTTGTACCATTCAACTTTACAGGTAGAGGAAATTTACCCTCCAGCCACCAGCGTCTTAATGTTAGTCGATTACGGCCAATAATTTTTTCCAGATCGGTAATAAATAGGACTTGTTGGGTGATTCCATTTTGATTTGTATCTTGCATCTTATAACGCGAGTATTGTTCGGTGCATGTGGATGGAAGTGTTCATGTCTTTGCATGTTATTAAGCCCCTTCATTGGGGCTTTTTTTTACTAAGGAATAAACTTGCTCTGTTGCCTGTAATAAACCTTTAGCATGCAAATGAGCGGGAATTTCACTAAACGGTTTGCTGTATAGCTGTTCGATATTAAAGTGCTGGCTAAAAAGTGCTTTTACCTCATGCTCGTCTATTGAAAATGGAGGGCCTTGCATTTCTGCTTGATCGTAAGAGGTTGTTATTAACAATAACTTTGTTTCTGTCTCAAGTAACTGCGCTAAATGCGCCGAATACAAGCGTCGAAATTCTGCCGGCAAAGCAATAAGAGCCGCTCTATCATAAACCGCATCAATTTTGCCAAGCATAGATTGATCAAGTTTAAAAAAATCGCCTGAGATAAGCGTTATCACATCACTTGAGTAAATAACAAAATCATCAGAGTGTGTGATTTTAGCCCGGATTTTGTTTTCTTTAAAAAATGCTTTACAAGCGACAGAGCTAAGCTCAATGCCAATAACCTTATAACCTTGTCCTGCAAGCCAGAGCATATCAATACTTTTACCACATAACGGCACAAAAACCCGATCACCGGGTTTGAGATCCAACTTAGGAAAATAGCGCTGCATTAAAGGATTAGGTTGTGATTGGTTAAATCCAATTTCATTACATTGCCATCGTTGCTGCCAATATTGTTTATCCATTGCATTTATCATTAAGTATCAATCAATATCAGACAAAATCAAAAACATGGAATTGTAAAAAGTACCCACTAAAGTACCCATCAAACCTTTTTTATATAGTGTCAGAATTTATTAGAAAGCGCTACAGCCCATGATTCTACTGGTGCCGTTGAGAGGAGTCGAACCTCCGACCTATTGATTACGAATCAATTGCTCTACCAACTGAGCTACAACGGCAGCGGTGGGTGAAGTATATACTTATGTTTAGTGTTGATGCAAGACTACGCCCAGGGTCCAATCAGCGCTGTTTTGCCCGGGAAGCATATATATGGGTTGTTCCGCGTTAAGTCCATAGCCATTAACGATTAATGCGTAATAATAAGACGGCAGTAAGCAGTAATTGTAGAGCGTCTCGTGATTTGGGTTTTCGGTTGTTAATTCTTCCCAGGATTTATTACACACCTCATTATTACCTTGCTCCAGTAATTGTTCACTGGTGAAATGATCTTCTTCAAAATGGAAGGGTTTGTCTTCTAAGAGATATTTTATTCCGCCTAATACATACCATTTTTCGGATTGTTTCTCAGCGAGAACGGGTTGAACTTTTCCATTGACTTCATGAACGAGATTAATCAACTTAGAAACACCCGCCTGACACGTTTGGCTATCACCTTGACCGGTTACTCCACTTGGAAGTTGGTAATTGTTGGCAAAACAGCTTCTTTCGTCTAGGAATTGATAAGCGAAAACAGTTTGGCCTAGGCCTAAGAAACTATGAGCGTAGAGCTTAATTTTCTTTCCGTACACATCCACTTCAACAATATCTTCTGGATTAATGTTTTCCGTATGCTTTACTGGGAACACAATCTGAACGGATGCCCCGCCCATGTCCATCACGCCAGCATAATTTTCTGGTTTATCCTGATCGAGTACCTTGAGCTGATAATTAACCGATAGCCAGCCAAATAAACCTTCCTCTCGCCCACTTATTGTTTTTGAATCGATTAATTTCCACTGGGAATGATGTTTAAACCATTGTCTTAGCGCGTTGTAATAACTGGCTTGTTTAGGACCGGAAAGCAAACGCATGCCGGCTGTAGCATAAAAATAAACGGGGATATTCGTGGCTAAAGCATCGGAAAATAAAATGTTCAAATAAGCATTAACAGTATCTTGGCTAGGCTCTAAGGTCGCAAAGCCTGGTCTAATCTGTTTAGACCAGACTTCTTTAATATTGATTGGTAATTGACTTTGATTGCGCTCAAATGAATAGACGTGTAGTCTAGTTCCTGTACTTCCAGCATCAACCACTGCAACACAAGAATCAGGGTAGCACGTTTCCAAATTTGGAGTAGACGCTTGGATGTTGCCGATAAATGAACCGATACAAATCAACAACAAAAACATTCGAGACATATATTAAAGATCCAATGTATTCGTTGCAGAGAGCATACATTATGACTATATTTGTGTCAAACTCTCGAGGCGATAGCAGGGCAAGATCATCTAAATCATGGCGTCACCATGATTTAGATGATCTTGCCCTGAGAAGTCATCCAAAGTTGGCGTAAAAACTAAACGACTTAAAGCAGGATGGGATAATAAATATCTATTGAAAATGTTAGGAATTAATTAAGCGCGATCGCCCTGAATTGATTACTAATCGCCAAACAAAAGCCTACCCTCGACTATTTTGGTTGTATTGAAGAGGAACTAACAGAATCGGAGGGAATTCCTAAAAGCGCCCCACGTAGCGAAGCTTCGCTTTCAGACAAATCTTCGCTTTTCATTTCTTCAAGTCGTCGATTGATATATTTATGTATAGCTAGGCCGAGTGCAGTTGGAGCACCAGATCTATCAATGTATCTTGTACATGATTGCATTAATCGCAATGCCGCTTTATATGGTCCTACTTTATTTCCGTCACAACTATAAATAGCCAAACCATTATTAGACAAAGCATAAAACACCGGCTCTATCCGCTCCCAAAATCCCGATGACCTTAGATATATACTCGGGGGAACCTTATGACTATCTATAATTTCAATTAATTCAGGATGATACATTTCTTTAATTTCTTGAGTTACCTTGTCATACGATCTAAACATAAAATCTCCGGATAGAACATAATTTATAATATGTAAGCAATATTATAATATGCGAACAAATCACACAACTAGCAATAAATTATAACATATAAAAATCTAATATCAAATAGACATGCTATAGCGAGTTGCCTCAAAAAAAATGTTACCGAAAGTCGGCAATTTTTGATTCATTGCCTCATAAATAATGTTACCGAAGCAATTCAGGGGCATTATTATGGGGAAACTCTGTATGGAGCTGTATCTTGATAATGTTAAGAAGCGGTACAAGAAAGCCAGTCGCAAAGAAAAAAGCAGTATATTAGACGAGTTTTGCGAAGCTAGTGGGTACCACAAAAACCACGCGATACGTGTTTTAAATTCATCAAAACCACGTAGGCGCGCAGTAAAAGAAAAGCGTGGAAGACCAAAGAAATATCTTTTAAGTGTCTATCAAAAACCACTTAAACAAATTTGGCTAGACACCGATCAGTTATGCGGGAAACGGCTGAAACTAGCTCTACCACTATGGTTACCGCACTATGCTAGTTCCTACGGTGAGTTGGATCCAAAGGTTTATGCTGGGTTGCTGTCCATGAGCACCTCAACCATAGACAGACTTCTTGCGGATATACGAGTTAAAATAGGGAAAGGTCGAAGTGGTACAAAGCCTGGGAAGCTACTTAAGAAGCAAATTCCTGTAAAAACTGAGCAGTGGGATGAAGATAGACCCGGTTTCTTAGAGGCTGATACCGTTGCACATTGTGGCACAAGCTTGGCAGGCAACTTTGTCTGGAGCCTTACAATGACGGATATTTGCTCCACATGGACTTGAACTTAGGGCTGTTTGGAATAAGGGCTCCACAGGTGTTGTAGCGCAAATTGAAGACATTGAACAGGCGCTACCATTTGATATATTAGGGTTCAATAATGTACTACGGCTCTGAGTTTTTAAACTGGCACTTGGTGCGCTATTTTTCTACCGAAACAGGAGAGCCACGGGTACAATTTACTCGTTCTCGACCATACCACAGTGATGATAATGCCCATGTAGAGCAAAAAAACTGGACTCATGTGCGCCAGCTATTCGGCTATGAACGTTTCAGTAGCCCCTACTTGGTAGATTTAATGAATGAACTGTATAAAAACGAGCTGTCCCTTATGAATATCTATTTCATACCAAGCACCAAACTCATAGATAAGCAGCGTGTGGTCGCAAAAATCATCAAAAAACATGACATCCCTGCAACTCCTTATCAACGTTTAATGGGATCTGAGTATATTTCAGAAGATATCAAAAAGACGCTAACGAAACAGTATAATGCGCTGAACCCTTTTGAGCTAAGAGCAACTATAAGGAAAAAGGTGGATAGAATTTTCAGCGTGCTATATCAAAAAAAATGCTCGAAAAATATGCTATAAATAACATACGGAACAGCCGGTGGACGGCGATGGCTGTGAAGGTATAAAACCAAAGGGGCCTCATTGCCGGCCCCTTTACCCCGCTAGGATATTTGTAGAAGGTATTTAAAGTTAAAAACAGTCCCTGTTCGGTAACATTCTTTATGACGCAATGAATCAGGGCTTCGGTAACATTTATTTATGAGGCAATAGGATAGACTCGTTTTAGGCATTTGATTTATGTTTTTTCATCATCCATTGAGTATGAGTCATGACTGGAATTGTTTGGTTTCGTAACGATTTGCGACTTGAGGATAACCTGGCGTTATCCCACGCTTGTGAGGAACAAGACTGTTTGATTTTGCTCTATATTCAAGATCCAAACTCGCCTTTGATTTTAGGTGAAGCGCAAACATGGTGGTTGCATCAATCGCTGAGTTCGTTCCAACAAAAATTAGAGCAACATTCATTAAAACTCTGCTTAAAGCGTGGCGATTCATTAGCCATTCTGCGGGAAATGACAAAAGCCCATCATGTGACGCAAATATATTGGAATACAGTTTATGAACCTTTACAGTTGCAACGTGATGCGATGATTAAAGCGTTTTTTAAGGACGAAGGAGTATCCGTTAAATCCTATAATTCTAGTTTGTTAATAGAACCTGAGAACATCAAAACCCAAGAGAACACGTTTTACAAAGTATTTACACCTTTTTGGAAGCAATGTCTCAGGGAAATTCAAGTTCCCAAAGTCACAACCATTTCAAAACATCCAAGTTCACCTGACTTGGAGTCCGAAGATTTATCAGAATGGAATTTATTGCCTTCAAGCCCCAATTGGGCTAATAAATTTCATGATTTTTGGATACCCGGTGAAGATGGGGCTCAGCAACAATTAGAGAATTTTATAGAGAGATCTTTGGCTCAATACGCTGATAAGCGCGATATGCTCGCTGAACAGGCTACGTCAAGATTATCTCCCCACCTTCATTTTGGAGAGCTGGGGCCTCGCCAAGTTTGGCGCGCAATGGTAGCCGCCGAAGATAGTGCGGATATAAGTGACAAAGCAGTGGATAAATTTTTAGCGGAAGTGGGCTGGCGAGAATTTTCATACTATTTGCTCTACCATTTTCCCAAACTTCCAAAAGAAAATGTCCAATCGAAATTTGATGATTTTCCATGGGAAGAAGATGAAGAAGCGTTAAACCGTTGGCAAACTGGGCAAACCGGATACCCCATTGTTGATGCCGCAATGCGTGAACTTTGGGAAACAGGTTATATGCATAATCGTGCTCGTATGATTGTTGCTTCTTTTCTTACTAAGGATTTGCTGATTGATTGGCGAAAAGGAGCCGACTGGTTTTTACACACCTTGCTCGATGCGGACTTAGCAAACAATTCTGCCGGATGGCAATGGGTGGCTGGCTCAGGAGCAGATGCTGCTCCTTTTTTTAGAATTTTCAATCCGGTTTTACAGAGCGAGAAGTTTGATCCAAATGGAGAATACATCAAACAGTGGATTCCTGAGCTTCGCGATGTTTCTACTAAAATCATCCATGCCCCTTGGAAATCTGATAAAAAAATTAAGGATTATCCAGAGCCGATGGTCGATCACAGTAATGCTAGAGAACTAGCTTTAGAACGATACAAACAGATAACCAGTTAAACTAACCGCTTACGCATAAAAGAATATTATTCCCACAATAAGAAAAATTGTTCGTCTTTGCAAGGCCACTTACAGCTGTAGCAACCCAAACATTGCGGCCGCGCTCCCTCGATAATTTAGGTGTGATAGCAGGTAGGCTTGGATAAACCTCGATGACTCAAATGAATTCCTATCTTACCGCAGTCCACAGTGTTAAAGACTGTAATATTTAATTGTTTATAGCGCTCTACAGTTTGTTGATGCGGGAAATGGTACCGATTGTCAAAGCCATAGGACGAGACAGCATATTTTGGAGAAACTTGGCGTAAAAAAGGTTCTGAGGATGAGGTTTTGCTGCTGTGATGTGGTATCAATAATACCGAAGAGCGAAGTTCTGCTCCGTAATGATTTACTAAGTAATCTTCAGCTGGTTTTTCAATATCCCCGGTTAATAAAACAGCGCCGCTACTTGATTTTACCTGCAAGACACACGAATGATTATTCTTACCTTTCAAGCGCTTGGATATAGGGAAAAAACGAAAAACGATGCCATCCCAAGTCCAGGAGGGGTAATCCTCACAGGAAATTCCGCGATGGTAATGCCCTGGATCATCCACAATTAATCGTTTAATCGGGTATTTTTCTTCTAATGAAGGCAATCCTCCACGATGATCTAGATCAGTATGGCTAATGATGACCGCATCAAGTCGATGAATTCCAAGGGTTTCAAGATAAGGAATAATAGCCAGTTTTCCCATATCGCTGCCATGAAATAGTTTAACACCAGTATCATAAAGCACAGTATGATTTGCTGTGCGAATGAGTACGGATAAGCCTTGTCCGACATCCAGAACATTAATTTTTACCTCCCCACGTCGAACCGATTCATACCTAGGAAACATGGCAAAAAGAACTAATAGCAAGGCTAATGGCAATAGTTTTTTTGCCGGAAGAAAAACGCACGTTGCAATACCAATGATTAAGGCAAGCGGATAGATAAGATTAGTAAGACTGGCTTTAAAATTGAAGAAGGAAAAAGAGTCTATCCAATTGAGATAAATCATTAGGATTGATATAGCGAGCTTAAGCAACGACGTCAGCCAAGGCAAAGCTATCCACTGACCTAAAATCATAGATCCTAATGCTAAGGGAATAATAATAAATCCAACCCAAGGCACCGCTAATAAGTTGGCGGCTAAGCCGTTGACTGATCCATACGAAAACAAATAAAGTGTAAATGGCATCAGCCCAATCATGCACGCTACTTGGAGAATAATGGCTTTTTTTATCCCTGTTTCATGAAACCGTTGGTTTGCAAGCAGTAATATGGCAACAGCGAGGAATGATAAATAAAATCCCGGCATCAACACAGAATGAGGCTCAAATAACAATACCGTCAATAATGAGTATCGCCAAGCCTGCCATACACTGAATTTTTGCCGGCAAAAATTTCTTAGCAACATAAAAAAACAAACAATCAGAGCCCTTTGGGCAGGAACTCCAAATCCCGCTAAAAGCGAATAGATAAAGGCCGTAAGCAATGCAGCCAAACTCGCAATTTTTTGAGCGGGCATGAGTAAGCATAATCTAGAACATCGACACCAAATCCATTTAACCAGCCCATATCCGATTCCGGCCATAAGCCCTATATGCGCGCCTGAGATTACCATTAAATGAATAGTTCCCGTTCGCCTGAACAAATCCCATTCACTGCTTTGGATGTGCTGAGTAACTCCCAGCGCTAGGGCTTGGGTGATTCCTGCGGACTGTTCATTTGGATCAATTTTGTAGAGAAGCTCGGCAAGTTGCTCTCGTAAATGAAGAAGCGGATAGAAATCTTGATGCTGATTCAACCGTTGATGACCGTTGAGTAATACCCCAGTCCATCCGATGTGTCGAGCTTTTAAAAAACGAACATAGTCAAATCCACCCGGATTTTCTAAATTTCTTGGTCGCTTTAATTTAACATGAAACCGCCAATATTCTCCGGCATGAACCTCAGGACACTTTCTATTACAGCTTAGAAGAACGTTTGCTCTAGCGTTTTGATGATTCAAACGCTTGACCGAGACTTCAAAATGAATATTGCCATTTTTATGCACTGGAATGGACGCAATCGCTCCTTCAAGGACTGCGGATTGTATAATGGGAGTGGCTCCCATATTGATTTCCCGCTGCTGCCATTGATGAATTTGGGCAATGAAAAAAGCTGCAGCAAACCATGACACATATCTTAGCGTTGGTCTGAAGTAAACCAAACCGAACAATAACGCGAAAGGATAGATCGTTTTAAAATACGCAGCGGCCATTCCGGCATAAAAGCAGAGAATTTCCATATTCTTGACGTTGGACTGTGTGAAACGTGACTTTACCTGAGATTAGGTCTTGTTGACAATTAATATCTCTGGCAAAAACTCTATGTTTACCCTAGGATATAAATTTCTATTGATAAAAAGGACTTTATCAGATGTATATTACTGCATTAAATGAAGGTGGTTCTGAAACACGGGTGGCCATCTCCCCTGCTTCGGTTAAGCAGTTTTTAAAATTAGATTTAAAAGTCTTAATTGAGAGCAATGCAGGAATGCGCGCTGGTTTTAATGATAATGATTATAAGTTAGCTGGCGCAGAGGTTATGGCTGATCGAAAAACGATTCTGTCCTATACGAACATTCTAGCCACCGTGGACGAGCCGCTGGTGGATGATATCAAAGATCTCCCCCCCGAATCGCTTTTAATTAGCCAAATTGATAAAAACTCTGAAAATAGTATAGTCAAATGGTGTCTTAAGCATCGAATCAGTGTTTTTTCAATGAATTTAATTCCTCGTATCTCACGAGCGCAAAGCATGGACACCCTCTCTTCACAGGCGAACTTAGCAGGATATCGCGCCGTCATTGAAGGGGTCGCTCACTACCATCGTGCGATCCCGATGATGATGACTGCGGCAGGAATGATTCATCCAGCTAAAGTTTTAATTTTAGGGGCCGGTGTGGCAGGCCTTCAGGCTATTGCTACGGCCAAACGCTTGGGGGCGGTCGTATATGCCTTTGATGTTCGCCGAGCAGCCAAAGAGCAAGTCGAAAGTCTAGGGGCTGAATTTATTGAAGTGAGCGAAGAATATGATGCGGAAACGGCTTCAGGCTATGCCGGTGAAGTCAGCGATGATTATCGTTTAAAACAAGCGGAATTGATTAGCAACTACGCTTGTCTTGCTGACATTATCATCTGTACGGCGCTTATTCCCAACAAAAAAGCCCCTGTATTGCTTAAATCAAACACTGTCGAACAGATGAAATCAGGTTCGGTTATTGTTGATTTAGCCACAGTGCGTGGTGGAAATTGCGAGCTCAGCGAGTGCGATCAGATCATAAAACATAATCAAGTTACCATTATTGGTTATAGCAATATGGCAGGTTTAATTCCAGCAACAGCAAGTGATTTATACGCGCACAACGTCGCTAATTTTTTAAAACTTGTTGATTTATCACAAGATACACTCACGTTTAATCCTCAAGATGAGATTATTCAACAAGGTATGCTCTGCCATGATGGTCAATTTGAACCCTTCCTCTATACTAAGGAGTCTGCATAATGCAATCCATCAACACGTTATCCAATCCCTATATCGCCATCGTTACTATTTTTGTTCTGGCCTGCTTTGTGGGTTACTACGTGGTGTGGAAGGTAACGCCTGCGTTGCATACGCCTTTAATGTCCGTTACGAATGCCATCTCAAGCATTATCATTCTTGGCGCATTGATTGCCGCTGGAAGCCAAGCGTTCGGTCATATTACCATCCTTGGTGGATTAGGAATTTTTATTACCGCTGTAAATATATTTGGTGGCTTTGTGGTCACTCATCGAATGCTGAACATGTATAAAAAATAAAGGAATATACCAAAATGATGACCCTCATCTCGTTTTTATATTTGATTGCGGCTTTATGCTTTATTCTGGCGTTGAAGGGGTTAGCCAGTCCAGCAACCGCTAGAAGAGGCAATTGGCTTGGTATTGTTGGGATGATTCTTGCCGTCACGGCAACGTTATTAATGCCTTTCATTCATCATCATGTATTGCTCATCAGCTTAATTGCAGCAGGAGGTGTCATCGGCACAATCATTGCCTTAACCATTAATATGACAGCGATTCCACAATTGGTAGCTGGATTTCATTCATTAGTTGGGATGGCTGCGGTTTTGGTTGCGTTTTGTGCTTACCTCACGCCAGAGTCATTTGGGATTGGCGAGCCTGGAAATATTGCCAAAACAAGTCTCTTCGAAATGAGTTTAGGATTAATCATTGGTGCGATTACCTTCTCAGGTTCTGTCATCGCGTTTTTAAAACTTCAAGGCATTATGTCTGGTAAGCCGTTACGTTATATTGGACAAGCGCTAGTCAATTTAATATTGGCTTTAGCTATAGTAGGTTCGCTCGTTTATTTTATGCTTTACCAGCCATTCAATATATTGGTATTGATGACCGCACTTTCTTTTTTAATCGGTGTACTGCTCATTGTTCCAATTGGTGGTGCAGACATGCCTGTGGTGATCTCAATGCTTAACTCATACTCAGGTTGGGCCGCGGCAGGTATTGGATTTACGTTAAGTAATCATTTGCTGGTGATTACCGGTGCCTTGGTTGGGGCCAGTGGTGCTATTTTAAGTTATATCATGTGCGTTGGCATGAATCGCTCAATTTTAAACGTGATTTTTGGCGGAATCAAAAGCTCAAACGCTGAAGATGAATATATCGACAACGAGCGCGGAAAAGTGCAACAAGCCAATGGTGAGGATGCCGCTTTTTTACTTAGTAATGCCAAAGATGTGATCATTGTTCCTGGATACGGCATGGCCGTTGCCCATGCTCAACATGCGGTTAAAGAACTGGTGGATGAATTGGAGTCACAAGGTAAGCGGGTACGATTTGCCATTCACCCAGTTGCTGGACGTATGCCTGGACATATGAATGTATTATTAGCGGAAGCAAATATTCCTTACGATCGAGTCTTTGAACAAAGCGAGATTAATCGCGATTTTCAGACGACGGATGTCGCGTTGGTGGTTGGAGCTAATGACATTACGAATCCAGCGGCAAAAACGGATCCAAACTCACCAATTTATGGCATGCCCGTGTTGGATGTTGAGCACGCTAAAAATGTACTCTTTATTAAACGCAGCCTTTCACCGGGATATGCTGGGGTGGAGAATGCACTGTTTCATAAAGATAACACCTACATGTTGTTTGGTGACGCAAAAGACATGCTTGAAGATGTCGTTAAAGCGTTGGATGAACTAGGTTAATATTTTTTAGACCTTAACCAAAATATAAAATATAATCCAAAATCGCCGAAGCTTTTTTCGTACCAGATCTCTTTTTTCGGGATTTAAATCAAATGGGCCATTCATTCTACATCACTTATTGTGTCATGGACACTGAGGCGGGAGCTAATCCTTTTGGACATGCCTGCTTGATCTTTTCGAAACAGGCCTTCGAAAAAGGTCCTATAGAAGTGGTGAACTGTTTTGGTCATTATAGCTTACCCTCTTCAACAACAAACCCTTTAATTCGCGCAGCGAAACGTATCGCTGGGTTTAGTATTGATCTTCAAGATGGACATGGTGTTTTACGGAAAGAATCAATGCGATATCTAGATGAGAATGGTTTAAAGGGGATTAGCTTTGCGGTGTCTGAAGAAGTATTTCAAAACACCATCACCTCTTGCGAGCAAAGCATTGCGGATGAGGAACAGGCGATTAAAGAACTGGATACGGAATTAGATAAATTAGGTATGAAAAAAAATGCCTATACCCGATATATTTTAGAAAGAGCAAAAGCCGCCGAAGAAAATAGAGCGCCAAGATTAAAGAAATTCCATGTTACTATGGACCTCACCAAACATGGCCCTGACACTAGTCATTCTTATACATGCAAAGACCGTGCTTTAGATATATTGCAGGATAATGGTGTTTTTTCTTCCGAAGTTCGTGGTATATTAGCCTCAACAAGAGCCAAACAAGCCTTTCCTCGTTATAGTCGCTTTTCTCTCGCTCCCATTCGTCTGGTAAGCACAGGAGACTTATTAACCCATCGATCAGCGCGAACTGGAAAACTTTATTGTTATAGTGAATGGGAAAAAAATCAACTATATTGGGCGACTCCTATCGCAATAATGGACTCTAAGCCGTCTTTCACCCCTAATTTTAATGCCATCAAAGAAATTCATCGTATTTTAAAAACTCTTTTAAATCGCGTTCGTCAAATGGAAGCGGCTATCATCAATAAAATTGATGAATTAGAAAAAAAAAGTGGGCATCAACAAGAGCGTTTACTCTTTAAAGATCAATTGCGACGATTACGGTTAATCGCTTTGGAATTTAATAATGGCTTTCAAAACAGCAATTTTGAATGTTTACTAGCAAAACGTCTAAAAGCTGAAACAATTCTAAATGTAGCCACTTTGTGCTTGAACCCAGATAAAGTTAAATACTCCTTTGTCTTTCGAGCAATAAAAAGCGCTTATTTATTTCATATGCTTCTGGGCTTACTGTTACTTGCGGCAACGATCGCTCTTTTACCAATCGCACCATCGGTTGCGGTAGCTTCAACAGCGGCGCTTGTGTATACCGGACGTAGCATGCACGGATTTTATAAAGAAGAAGTTAAATTTGCAGAAATGAAATCCGATTATAATCAATACATGCAAAACCAAACCGTTAGTCACTCACGGGATGAAGTCAGCTCTCCTACAGAACCTGCTTATGCCTGATAAAAAAAAATATTCGTTTTATCCAAAGATACTAAAAAACATGGATATACCCGTGGTCGTTCAAAATGCGTGATTTATACTTTTTTTTCGCCCTGCCGCATTTTAAGAGAATGAGCCATGACTCGCCTTTTAAAGTGCGACAGGTCAAAAAATAAAGGCGCCCAAAAACTCGCATTTTGAAAGATCACAGGTATATACTAAAATTTCAAGCTCTGCTACAACTAGAGTCTGCGGGTTTGAGGTGCTCTTGAATTATTTCTATTGCTTAAAGATTAATTAAAGAGTATCTTTATGTGCTATTTTCTACAAGGAGATAATTATGATTCGTAAAATAGGATTAACAGCCCTATTAATGACTTCGTTACTGAGTAGCAATCCTGCCTTGTCTGCTCACGAAACGTATTTAACCCCCGCCATGAGCTTTAACTATGAATTAAAACCCAATATGCCAGAGCTCATTACAAATATTTCCTGGTGGTCAATTTCTGCTGAATGTACAGTAAGTACTGAGGAAGACTCAACAAAAATCAGTATCTTAAACAATAAAAAATCAGTTTCAATTAATGGCCAAAAATTAGCACCAAATCAAAAAATTGTTATGGACTTCAAAGATAAGGACGTATTTACAATTTTGGCAGACTCCGGCGCCCAAGCTGAGCTTATTAATTTAGGTGAAAAAGTTGTAAAAGCCCGCTGCATGCCGGCTGGTTCATCTCTTGGCTAAAATTAGATCCTGAAAAAGTCTAACTGACCCGACTGGTTCGGGTCAGTTTCATCAATGTTCACGAGTCGCTGAAAACTGTATTTTGGGGAAACGCTCTTCGGCCATCGTTAAATTAACCCTAGTCGGCGCCAAATACGTTAACGTGTCACTCCCATCTAAGGCCAGATGATCATAGGCTTTAGTACGAAACTCGACCATGGCTTTCTCATCATCTGAGTGAACCCATCGTGCGCAGGAAATATTAACGGGTTCATAAATGCATTCCACTTTGTACTCATCTTTTAAGCGATGAGCGACCACATCAAATTGTAAAATCCCTACGGCTCCCAAGATCAATTGGTTGCTATTTAATGGCCTAAATATCTGCGTTGCGCCCTCTTCTGACAATTCAATCAAGCCCTTAAGTAAGGCTTTGCTTTTTAAAGGATCTCTTAATCGCACTAAACGATATAATTCAGGCGCGAAATTTGGAATTCCTGTAAACTTCAGGGATTCTCCTTGGGTGAACGTATCACCGATACGAATAGTGCCATGATTGTGCAAACCAATAATATCGCCAGCTAACGCAAATTCCGTATGACTTCTATCTCCAGCCATAAACGTTAAAGCATTGGCTATTTGAACATCCTTGCCGAGGCGAAGATGCTTTAATTTCATTCCTTTTTTATATTCACCGGAACAAATTCGTAAGAACGCAATGCGGTCTCGATGTTTAGGATCCATATTAGCCTGAATTTTAAACACAAAACCGCTAAATTCAGTTTCTTCAGGATGAACATCACGTTCATGAGCTTCGCGCTTTTTCGGACCTGGTGCATACTCTGCAAAATCATCAAGTAATTCTTTAATTCCAAAATTATTAATCGCCGAGCCGAAATACACTGGAGTCAGTTTGCCGCTTAAATAAGCCTCTACATCAAACGCATGCGATGCCCCTTTAACCAATTCAATTTCATCACGTAACTCTTGAGCCACGTCACCTAATAGGTGATCAAGCTCTGGATTATCAAGGCCTTTTACTTGTAATGCTTCTTGAGTTTCAGCATTTTTTCCTGGCTGATATAAAAATACGGTGTCGGAATACAGGTGATAAATCCCTTTAAAACGCTTACCCATTCCTACAGGCCAAGTCACTGGTGCGCATTGAATCCCTAATACGGTTTCGACTTCATCTAACAGCTCGATTGGCTCTCGCCCTTCACGGTCAAGCTTATTAATAAAGGTCATGATAGGCGTATCACGAAGACGACACACTTCCATTAACTTAACGGTTCGATCTTCAACCCCCTTCGCCACATCGATTACCATCAACGCTGAATCTACCGCCGTTAACGTACGATAAGTATCTTCAGAAAAGTCTTCGTGCCCTGGTGTATCCAGTAAGTTCATAACGTGATGATTATGAACAAACTGCATTACTGAGGTTGTAACTGAAATCCCTCGCTCTTGCTCCATTTTCATCCAATCGGAGGTCGCATGCCGTGATGCTTTGCGGCCCTTAACTGTGCCAGCTAATTGAATCGCCCCTCCAAATAGCAACAGCTTTTCAGTGACGGTGGTTTTACCAGCATCAGGATGTGAAATAATAGCGAATGTACGTCGCTTTGAATAATCGTGATAAAAATCAGACATGGATAACCTGTAGGACTGAGCTTGCAAAAAGCAAATTATTCTGAATAAGGCATACTACCCAAGATACTGTAAAATGCGATATTTTAGGCGATATTCGGATAAAAGTCGGATTTTGTAGTATCTTGGGTATAATTATACTTTAAAAAGAAAGATTAGCCCAAGTAAGATTTAAATTACTAAGCATTTATCTTTACACAGAAGTATGACGATGCAGAGATAAATAGAATTTGTCTTTAATTTTTAATTAAAAAAAGCTAATGCTATAGAAATCAAAACAATAACCATGATAGCTGCCAGTTTATGAGTCGTTGAAAATGATCGTTTTTTCTTAGGCTTTTGTCCACTCACAACATTATTCTCCATAGAGGTTCAAATAAATTCATTTACATTTTTCGCCCAAACTTTGAGAAAAAATCGTTGATAGGGCGGTTAGGGTGAATATGTTTCATCCTTTTCAAAACTCAACGATGTTTCTACGGGCTCAAAATAGGAGGAAACCATCTGCTCTGTGACTTCCTCAAGATGACTGGGTTGCCATTTTGGTTGTTTATCTTTATCCACGAGCAATGCACGAACGCCTTCATAAAAGTCATTTCCACGCATAAAATGATTGACGAGATTAAAATCCATTGTTAAGCACTGAGCCAAATTCATCATGGACGCTTTTTTCATTTGTCTTAACGTCACTTTCAAACTCAAGGGAGCTTTGGCTTGCAAGGTCGCTAATGTTTCATGATACCAATCTTCTTGTTTGCTTTTTAAATAGTCCACAATGTCTTCGACTTCGTTAAAATTAAATGCAGAGTTAACGTACTCGCAAAGAGTACTCATGTCGCTAGAATACGGTCTAGTGTAGCGATTTAAACAAGACTCAATCTTAGCTAGTGTATCTTGAGATAAATCCTGTTTCATTAAATCATCGAGCAAGTCTTTCATTGCCTCGGCGGGTACCACATATCGAACCAAACCAAGTTCGTAAGCTTCAGCGGCATTTAAACGATTGCCCGTTAAAGCGAGATAAGTTCCAAATTGATTCGGGCAACGCGATAATAAATGACTGGCTCCAATATCAGGAAAAAAACCAATTCCAGTTTCAGGCATAGCAAATGAAAATGAGGTTGAGGCGACTGGATGAGAGCCATGAAGTGAGATACCGACACCGCCCCCCATGGTAATACCATCCATTAACGCAATATATGGCTTTTTGAAGTGATGAATAAAATGATTTAACCGATATTCATGCCAAAAAAACGCCATCTGTTCAGGATCATCCTGTTTACCTGTTTCATACAGCCAGCGAACGTCTCCCCCCGCACAAAAAGCCTTGCCTGGCTCTGCGCGAACGACGACCGCATGAATATCAGAATCGTCTTGCCAAGCAAGTAACTGTTCCTGCATGGCTAAAATCATAGTTAAGGTCAACGCATTGAGCGCTTTTGGACGAGTTAAGGTGATAAGACCGATATGGTGTTCACGGGAAAAAACTACCCCATCTGTCATTCTTATTCTCCCGTAAAGTTAGGCGTTCGCTTTTCAAGAAAGGCATTCACGCCTTCATTTTTATCTTTACTGGCGCATACTTTTGCAAAATGAACCGCTTCGAGATGCAAAGCATCACTCAACGCCATGTCATAGCCGCGATCAATCACTTCCATGGTGCTTGCAATCGCTAAAGGAGCCATGGATAAAATCCCTTTTAATACTTGTTTGCTTTCTTCTAACAGTTTTTCAGGTGAAACGACGTGGCTTACCAAGCCCCAATGCAATGCAGTTTCAGCATTAATAAAGCGTCCTGTTAAACATAAATCCAGCGCGCGTCCTTTGCCCACTAAACGAGCTAGACGTTGTGTACCGCCATAGCCTGGAATCACACCAAGTTTCACTTCTGGCTGCCCAAATTGAGCGTTGTTTGACGCGATGCGTAAGGTTGCTGACATGGCTAATTCACACCCACCTCCAAATGCAAACCCATTGATTGCAGCAAGAGAGGGTTTTCCAAGGGTTTCAAGCTCGCGAAAACAAGCTTGGCCGCATTCGGCAAATTGATAGCCGGTTTTCGCGTTACATTCAGCAAGACGATTAATATCTGCTCCAGCACAAAAGGCTTTGCCGGTACCAGTTAATAGCACGGCTTTGACTTTATTTTCTTCACGCGCAGACCGAAACCTTTCCCACAAATTATGAAGAATTTCAGTGCTCAAGGCATTTAATTTATCGGGACGATTTAGCGTTAATGTTAAAATTCCATCTTCATCCAGTTGTTCATCAATATAAGTCATTATTAACTCCTTTTTTATTCAAACAAATACTCATCGTCTAAAACCGTTTTAGCGATGATTTCGCGCATGATTTCATTCGTTCCCTCAAGAATTTGATGCACTCTTAAATCCCTGAATATACGTTCGATCTGATAGTCGCGCAAATAACCATAACCACCGTGCAATTGCATTGCTTTATCTGCGATGTTAAATGCGACATCGGTAGCGATGCGCTTTGCCATAGCACAATAGAAAGGCGCTTTTGGATTTTCGTTATCTAAAGCCTCTGCTGCACGATAAACCATTAAGCGAGCCGATTCAAAATCAGACATCATATCCGCAAAGTAGAATCTTAAAGCCTGTATTTGAGTTAAAGGCTGGCCAAATTGCTTCCTCTCTTTCATGTATTGTTGAGTTAATCGTAAGCACGCTAGCGCGCCTCCTAGCGAACACGCTGCGATGTTTACCCGTCCTCCATTAAGCGCATTTAGCGCAATTTTAAACCCAGCGCCTTCATCTCCGACACGGTTACTTACTGGTACTTGGCAATCCTCAAAAAACACCATCGAAGTCGGCTGGCTTCTCCAACCCATTTTCTTCTCTTGCTGGCCAAAACTGATACCGGGCCTATCCTTTTCAACCAGAAGACAGCTGATTCCATGATGCGATTCATCGCCTGTGCGCACCATGCAAAGATACACATCACTCACCCCACCACCCGAAATAAATGCTTTAGCGCCATTAAGAATATAATGCTCTCCATCTCGAACTGCCCGCGTCCTTAAAGAGGCCGCATCTGAGCCAGATTCTGGCTCAGTCAGGCAATAACTGGATAATACCTCCATGGAGCTCAGTTTCGGTCCCCATTGCTTTCTCAAAGAATCATCAGCATAGCGATCAATCAGGGATGAGACCATGTTGTGAATAGAGAGATAAGCGCTTGTGCTAATACAACCAGAAGCTAACTGCTCGAAAATAATCGCAGCATCCAGTCGAGATAAGCCAGCCCCCCCGATCTCTTCTCGAACGACCATACCAGCCATGCCCAGCTCTGCGGCTTCTCGTAACACATCGACTGGAAAGTGGTGTTCTTCATCCCAACGCTCTGCATTTGGGGCGAGTTTATGCAAAGCAAAGTCAGCAGCCATAGTTCGAAAAGCGTGGTGCTCTTCGTTTAGTTGAAATTGCATACTCTAGCTCCTTCTAGTCAACTGAATGCATTCAAGTGTAGCTTATTAAAAATTTTTTAGATTATCCTGATAGGATGACCGAATGAAAAATGATATTATTGCCAATTTTTAGCGCCTGTGAAAGGAAAAAAGAATAATCACATGGAATCATTTGCGCAACCCCAACTGTCCGCTAATCAAATATTAAAACAATATTACGGCTTTGAGCGCTTTCGTCATCCACAAGAAGAAATCGTCAATGACTTATGTGCCGGCATCGATTTATTAGTGCTCATGCCCACTGGCGGAGGTAAGTCATTATGTTATCAAATCCCGTCCTTGGTCCGAAACGGTGTTGGCATTATTGTTTCGCCTTTGATTGCACTGATGGAGGATCAAGTCGCTGCGTTAAAATCGTTAGGCATCAGAGCCGCTTATTATAATTCTTCATTATCCAGCAGCGAATCACGAAAAGTACTCCAAGACTTACATAATCAAGAACTTGATTTACTTTATATTGCTCCTGAGCGTCTCATTAGCGTCTCGTTTCTAGAACGTCTCGAAGATTGTCAACTTGCGCTTTTTGCTATTGATGAGGCCCATTGCATATCGCAATGGGGTCATGATTTTCGTCCAGAATATGCGGCATTGGGCGTACTAAAACAGCAATTTCCTCACGTCCCAATTATTGCGTTGACGGCCACCGCTGATCGTCAAACTCAAAAAGACATCATTCAGCGATTGAATTATAAGCCCAAAGAGTATCTTGCATCGTTCAATCGCCCCAATATCCATTATCGCGTGCTGCCGAAAAGTAACCCGATAAAGCAAATGACCGATTTTCTAGAAACCTTTCCAAATGAGTCGGGCATTATTTATTGTGGAACGAGGGATCGAGTAGAAAGCCTTGCTTCAAAATTAAAGGATAAGGGATATCGGGCCAGAGCTTATCATGCCGGTCTTCCTTATCAGGAACGGCGCGAAGTCCAATCTTTGTTTCGGCATGATCACATCGATATTGTGGTAGCCACCATTGCGTTTGGTATGGGCATTGATAAGCCTGATGTACGTTATGTAGTGCACTTTGATTTACCCAAAACCATTGAAAGTTATTATCAAGAAACGGGAAGAGCAGGCCGAGATGGGCTTCCTGCTCAGGCGTTATTACTCTATGATCCAGCCGATAGCGGCCGCTTAAGAGGACATATTGCCGCTTTGAGCCAAGAAGCGCAGAAACGCATAGAAAACAATAAATTAAATCATATGCTGGCGTTTGCTGAAGCCACTCACTGCCGTCGTCAAATTCTACTTCGATACTTCGATGAAACTTATCCGAATGAATGTAACTATTGCGATGTGTGTGATCACCCCCCGGAAATGGTGGATGCTACCATTGATGCCCAAAAAGCGCTTTCCTGCATTTATCGCTTAAAGCAAAATTATGGCATCTTGCATGTGATTGATGTTCTACGTGGAAGCAGTGCAGAAAAAATTAAACAATTTGGTCATCAGCGCTTATCCACCTATGGTATTGGTCAAGATAAACCAGCCTCCTTTTGGAAGCATTTGCTTTGGCAGTTGATTCATCGTGATTACTGTTACCAGGACTTGGATCACTTTAATGTGCTTCGCCTAACCCAAAAAGCCATACCCCTTCTTAAAGGCGAAGAACAAATTCAATTGAGCGTACCGCCTAAGCCCAATCCCTCCAAACAGAAGAAAGAACGCGAGAATTTTAGTCGCGTCAAAAGTCCTTTGTTTAATGCACTAAGTACACTAAGAAGAAAAATCGCAAATGAAGAAGGCAAACCCCCGTTTATGATCTTTAGTGACGCAACGTTATATGAGATGGCCGATCGTAAGCCTCAAACGTTGGATGAGTTTATTACGATCTCAGGGGTCGGGAAATATAAGCTAGAGTTGTATGGTGAGATGTTTATTCAGACAATTATCGCCGCATCTGAAGAAACGACTGTTTAAGCTAGAAAAAGCAGTTAAGCTCTTAGCTTTGCGTAGTAGGGCTTAACTGCCTTTTCTAGGTTTAAGCAACACCCCAAGAAAACCCTAAAACAACGTCCCTTAGAGCAAAATGATGACGTTGACCAGAATATCCTAACTAACGTTGCCTTCCTAGCATGGATGCTGTGCTTAAAGCACAGCAAGTAGGCGCGAGAAAGGTCTGTACCAATGGTTTGATAGGTAAAGATTTAAACCTAATAGCCGATTTTGACTTTTACTTGATAATACTTCGTTTTATCCTCTTCAATAAACCCACGAGTTTCAACAACTTCAAACCAATTTAATTTGCCATAATCATTAGACGCTTTCAAAATTGCGGCATTAATAGCGTCTTCTATTCCTTTTTGGGATGTTCCGACTAATTCAATAACTTGATAGACTTTATCCATTATTCTTTATCTCCATTTGTTTTCTGGTTAAGGTTTTGAGCTTTGACGATTGCTTTGCGAATCGCTTGGGCATCTTCTGAATCGGGATGCGCTTGGCTTAATAAGCGCTGCCAATAGTGGATTGCCTGTTCATAATCATGGCTCATGAATGAATCCATAGCAAGCATGGCTAACGCATCCGGCTGATTCGGTTGTTTTGTTAAAACTGCTGAAAATAATGCTCGAATCGGCTCGTTGAACTGGTGATGGTTCATTTGCCATTGGCTTTGGGCATAATTAATTGTGATGGGAATATCGTCTGGATTTAGCGCGTAAGCTCTTTTGAAGGCTTGATTGGCTTCAACCCAAGATTCTTGAGTGGTGTATAATCGCCCTAATAAATACCACCCTCGGGGATCATTGGGATTATTGTCCACCCGGGCTTTAAGTTTTAATATTAATTCTTGTGGGCTTTTAATTGATTTGAGAACCTCTTGAACTTGTTGTTGCTTATTCTGTTCCGTCAAATAAGCTTGCCAATCAACCCAGCCTCCCCACTGCCAATAGGCGCTTGTAATGAGCAGAATAAGCACCGGTATTGACCCTAAAATCCACGATTTTTTGAGTCGCAATGGATAGAAAACCATGCAGAACGCGATGGTTAACAATACTATGCCAATAAGGATAAATAACCAATTACTCATGAGTTCGTCGTTTAAAACAGGTTTTCCAAAAAATTCCAAATCCAATACCCAGAAATAGCACTGGCCCAAACCATAATAATAGCGTAATCCCCTTCACTGGGGGCTTAAATAAAATAAAATCTCCGTAACGCTCTGAAAGGTAATTTGTGATTTCATAATCACCTTTCCCGGATTGCACTAATTCATAAACCTCTTTTCGTAAATCCTTGGCTAACGGAGCATTAGAATCGGATAAATCTTGATTTTGGCAAACAAGACAACGCAACTCTCGCAAAAGATGATTAAACTGGGCTTCTTGTTTTGGAGAATCAAAGGAATATAGGGAGGCTCCCAAGGCCACAAAAACAAAAAGGCTCATACTTATTGCCACGATCGATCGAAAATAATTCATGCCGATTTCTCCAAGCTCCTCCAGCGTGGAACAAATATCTGCTCCCAGACTTCAGTTGTCATAGGACCTGTATGACGATATCGAATCAATCCTTGTTTATCAATGAGAAAGGTCTCAGGAGTTCCGTAAACGCCTAAGTCAATCGCTGTGCGACCATCTTGATCCGCACCGATTATTTTATATGGATTTCCCCATTCTGAGAGCCAATGCTCTGCTTCAATTCGATTATCTTTATAATTTAAACCGTAGATGGGCACGCCTTCACTCGCCAATTGCATCAAAACGACCTGCTCTTGTGCACAAGCATCACACCAACTTGCCCAAACATTTAATAATACAACTTCATGATTAAACGCATCGGGAGTAAACGATCGCTCAGGATGACCAAGTTGAGGTAATGAAAAAGGAGGGACCGGTCTATCAATTTTAACGGAAGGCAGGTGGTGAGGATCAAGCGACAACCCGCGCCAGAAAAATAACACCAAGAGTGCAAACAACAAAAAGGGCAGGAGCTTTATGACTCGAAACTTCATGCGTTAAGCTCCTTTAGCTGCATTGTCTTTTTCTGCCGCAACTTATAATACCTGCGGTCAGTCATAGCCAATAGCCCTCCTATTAATATTAAAAAGCCTCCTCCCCAAATCCAGCGAACAAATGGCTTAAAATATAATCGAACTGACCAAGCGTTATGATCTAAGGGTTCACCAAGCGCAATATAAATGTCGCGAAACGGTGTAACATCAATGGCCGAATCCGTCATTGGCATATTCGCAATGTCATAAATTCTTTTTTCTGGATAAACATTGGCAATACGGCCACGAGATTCCACCTGAAAATGCGCCCGAGCGCCGTGATAATTCGGGCCTGTTAGGGAAGATTCATCGATGAATCGAATCGTATACTTTGAGAGTTTGATTTTTTCCCCTGGCGACATTTTTACATCATCCTGAATTCCATAGCCATTTGAAACTACAATTCCAATCACCGTAACCGCCACTCCAATATGGGCAACGACCATCCCCCAGTAGGATTGATTAACGCCTGTGAAGCCACGTTCCTGAATTTTCAACCTACAAGACTTCAAGGTGCTAAATACGATCCACGTCGCTAAGATAAGTCCTAAAAGCACTGGTAATTGTAATGAAGAATTCGTCAGCCAAATCATTAATAAAGATGATCCGAAACTAAGTAAGAGAGGGATTTTTAGGATTTTGGCGACCCGAGAAAGGCTATCCTTCTGCCAGCGTAAATGAATCCCAATCCCCATGAGGATTAGCACCGGAACCATCAGTGGGATAAACACAGCATTGAAGTAAGGCGCCCCCACAGATAACTTACCCAGACCTAACCCATCAATTAATAACGGATAGATCGTTCCCATAAGCACCGTTAGCATGATGACAGCCAGAAACACATTATTTAGCAGCAATGCACTTTCTCGCGAGACTGGGGAAGGTTCTGTAGCGCTTTGCAATGTTTGAGCACGAAACGAGAACAGCAGCAATGAACCGCCAATAACCAGCAGTAAAAAACACAAAATATACAAGCCACGTTGAGGATCCACAGCAAAAGCGTGCACCGACGTTAATACTCCAGAACGCACCAAGAACGTACCGATGAGGCTTAAGGAAAAGGCGGTAATCGCCAATAAAATAGTCCAAGCTTTAAACTGTTTCCGCTTTTCGCTGACAGCCAGTGAGTGCAATAACGCTGTACCTACTAACCAAGGCATAAACGATGCATTCTCGACCGGATCCCAAAACCACCAGCCTCCCCACCCTAGCTCTCGATACGCCCACCAACTGCCCAATGTAATGCCAGTCGTCAAGCAACACCACGCTGCCAACGTCCAGGGTCTGGTCCATTTCGACCAGTTTGACTCAACGCGTCCAGCCCAAAGTGCTGCTATTGCAAACGCAAACGCTACGGAAAATCCAACATACCCCATATACAACATAGGGGGATGAAATAAAAATCCTAAATCTTGTAACAAAGGATTGAGATCACGCCCTTGCGTGGTGAGTAACTGAAATTGTCGAGTAAAGGGGTTAGAAGCGATTAGCAAAAATAGTATAAAACCAATGCTTAACCATCCAAGGACTACCAATACTCGTGCTCGCATCGTTGAATCAAGGCTAGTGCTAAACAATGCAACGGCCATCATCCAGAGGCTTAAAATAGCAACCCACAAGAGCATAGAGCCTTCATGCCCTCCCCAGACCGCACACAATTTATAAAACCAGGGAAGAAGAACGCTGGAGTTTGCAAGAACATACGTTACCGAGAAATCGTTTTGCAAAAAACAGACCGTTAAGCAAAGATAAGCAATGGCAACAAATAAAAACTGACCGCAAACATATACTGTTGCGGCTTTCTGCCATTCAAGCTTCTCTTTCCAAACGCCTATAGCCGGGATTGTGGCCAGGAGTATGGCAAACATACAGGCAAGAATTAAAGAAAATAAACCAAGTTCTGCAATCATATTTTATACAACGTTCCGAATTCTATTTACAACCCGAATTCTATATCTATTGTTTGGATATAGGATGGGATCTATTGTTTGGCTAGAGAATCTCTCACCTCAGGTGGCATGTAATTTTCATCATGTTTTGCCAGCACTTCAAGGGCTTTAAAATGCTTGTTATTCTCGAGTATGCCTTCAGCCACAATGCCCTGCCCTTCACGAAATAAGTCCGGTAAAATACCGGTATATTCAATTTCTAAGGTATGTTTAAAATCCGTGACTTGAAACCGAACTGATAAGTCGTCCTGATTTCGCTTAACGCTGTTTTTCACAACCATTCCTCCGACTCGAATCGCTTGATTAAGTGGGGCTTGGCCTTCAGAGATTTGAGTTGGAGAGTAAAATAAGCTAATGTTTTGCCTTAATGCATACAATACTAGTAGGCTAACGAGCAGCAGCGTTATTAGTATGAACAACAACCCTATTAACTTTCGTCTCCTAACTGCATTCATTTATGGCGCCCTTTAAACCATTGCTTCAACGCCTTCTGCACGGAGATCTGTTGTCGCTTACAAAGAAGGAGATTGCCAAGAAACACCGCTGCAGCAAGTCCATAAGCAGGCCATACATAAGCCCCATATCCCCCCATAGAAAACCATTGCATTAGCGCGCTCATGCGTTACCTCCTTCCACAACGCCCTGAACCCAGCTTTGACGGCGCTCTCGAAATAACAATTCATTGCGCGCTTTGGAGAAAATAATTAAACCCGCATAGAGAAAAAAACCAAGCAACGTCAATAACAAGGGATAAAGCATACTCACATGAATTTTAGGCTTTGCAAAAACGGTTAAGGTGGCCCCTTGATGCAGTGTATTCCACCAATAAACAGAATAGTGAATAATGGGTAAATCAACCAAGCCGACTAACGTTAAAATGGCAACGACCTTATCGCCTTGATCTTTATTTTGAAACGCATGTCCTGTGGCAAGAATCGCACCGTAAATGAAGAGCAAAATTAATTCAGAAGTGAGTCTTGCATCCCATACCCACCAAGTGCCCCACATCGGTTTCCCCCAGATACTACCCGTAACTAAGGCTAAAAAAGCCATGCAGGCGCCTATCTCGGCGATCGATTTCAACATAATTCCGGCGAGTTTAATGCGCCATACTAACAGCAATATCGCTAAAAATCCCATCCAGCCATACAACGCCATGGACAAAAATGCGCTGGGAACATGAATATAGATAATACGAAACGCATCCCCTTGCTGATAATCAGCCGGGGCAAACGCTAATCCCCAAATGAGTCCCACACTTAAACATAGGAACGCACCGCTTGCAAACCAAGGAATCAATCGACCAGACAAGTTATAAAATAATTTTGGCGAAGCCAACTGATACAATAATTTCCACATAGGAAGCAATTTAACCCAAAAAGACGAAAATTTTAACACGCATTTATTCGGATGTCAGGGCCTATGTATGAAAAGTTTTTACCTAATCCAATAAAAAAAACAACTCGTCTTTGCGAAGCTACTTGCGGCTGAAGCAACCCAGGGATTCTTGCCGCGATCTCTGGACTGCCGCACCAGCTTTGCTGGTTCGCAATGACGGGGAACGCCACTCCTTGAAGTCGTTGTTTCTTAAGGTTTAACTAGTCAATTAAACTAATTCGCATCATAGCGGCAATGGCAAAGGGTAGAAACCCCGCTGCCATCAAAGACATTGCCAATAATAAAGCGAGATAACCGGCTATGGGCATACCTTGCATAGCAATCGTCACCGCACCGCTACCAAAAATCATCACAGGAATCGTTAAGGGCAGTAAGATAAGCGCCATAAGGATGCCTTTTTGCTTTAACCCACCGCTAAACACAGCAGCCAACGCACAAAGAAATAATATTGCCGGTGAACCAAAGAATAAGCTAAGCATCAAGGTTATCGTTTCGTATGCATTTAATCTAAATAAGAGCGAAAGTAGCGGCGTTAATGCGAGGATGGGCACAAGAATAAAAAGCCAGTTCACCAACGTTTTAGCGAATACCAGCACACTAACTGGTTGTCCTGAAATTAACCACTGCTCAATAACACCGTCTTCATACTCTTGTTGAAACAACCTATCGGCCGAAATGAGCATCACCATCAGTAGTGCAATCCAAACTAACCCCGGTGCAATTTGTCGTAACAATCCCGCATTAGGCGGCATTGTTAAAGGGAAAAAAATTAAAATCATTAGAAAAATCATGCTGGAATTGACCACATGGCGTAGTTGTCTACTTAAGATAAGTGACTCACGTTTAAACTGGCGGAAAAATAAGGTGGATAGCGTCATTGCAAGATATACTCTTCGTAAGGAATGTCGGATAGAGTAATCGCTTGATGTGAAGTCATAATAATGGCCCCGCCCCTGTTCAGGTGGCGCGCCATGCAATCGGTCAGCATGGCAATTGCCGTTTGATCAAGAGATACCAATGGTTCGTCCAACAACCATAACGGGTGTTCGGAACAATGGAGTTTTAAAAGCCCAACCCGACGACGTTGGCCTGCGGATAGTAAACCACATAGTCTATTTTCCATACCCTGTAAGCCAACATTAGCAATCACTTCATCAATAAGCGGCTTATCTAAAGAAGAGCAATACAAATCAAAGCGACAATGTTCGGCGACCGTAAGCCATGGACTAATTCCAGGTTTATGCCCTACATAACATAACTGTTGTTGGTAAGTGGGCCTATCTTCATAAATATTTTTACCATAAAAAAGAACTTGACCATGATCCGGGACTAATAACCCTGCGAGTATTTTTAATAAAGTTGATTTTCCACTGCCATTTTCACCGCGCAAATGCAATAAAGTACCGGCGCCAGTAGAGAGTTGAATGTTCTTCAAAACGGATTTGTCAGGATAATCAAAATCAAGGTTATGCACTTCAAGCATGATTAGAGTCAGAGAGTACCTTTTAACGGTGTAGCGAGTTTATCATTTTTTCGTAAGACTTGCATGGCGATATATTGCTGGCGATAATGGTGGTTTTAAACAGACAAAGGCTAATGATGGAATTTCTTGCTCAATACGGCTTATTTGCATTAGAGCTGTTCACCGTGGTGATCGCAATATTATTGTTGATTGCGGGTATTTTATCTATGGGACGTAAACCTCGACCTAAATTGGAAATTAAGTCTCTAAATCAGCACTGGCGAGACATTAGCGACACCATGCGCCGAGAAGTTCTTCAGGAAAAGCCTAAAAAAAATAAATCAAAAAACAAGAAAGAGAAGAAAACACAGCCAGCACTTTATGTCCTTGATTTTTCAGGCGACATTAAAGCTTCCCAAGTGGATCAATTTCGTGATGAGATTTCAGCGGTTTTATCCATTGCTCAACAGGGTGATGAAGTCATTGTTCGCTTGGAAAGCCCTGGTGGTGCGGTAAATGGCTATGGGCTTGCTGCTTCGCAATTACACCGGATTCGCGATCGCAACATCCCACTTACCGTTTGCATTGATAAAGTTGCTGCGAGCGGTGGGTATTTAATGGCCTGTGTTGCGAATCGCATTGTTGCCGCTCCTTTTGCCATAATTGGTTCAATTGGGGTGGTTGCGCAAATTCCAAATTTTTATCGCTGGCTCAAAAAAAATGATATTGATATTGAATTGATGACTGCTGGTGAATATAAGCGCACATTAACTCTTTTTGCTGAAAATACTGACAAGGGCCGTAAAAAATTTCAGCAGGAATTAGAAGTCATTCATCAGTCGTTCCGTGATTATGTGCTGGCTAATCGTCAACAGCTTGATATGGAAAAAGTGGCTACCGGAGAGCACTGGCTTGCCCAAGATGCGTTCGAACTCCGCCTGGTAGATGTGCTAAAAACCAGTGATGAATACATTCTTGATAAGCTTGAATCATTTAATGTTTATTCGGTTAAAATGCATGGAAAGCAAAGCTTAGCCGCAAAAATCCTAAAACCTGCGATGAGTATTTTGCACCCTTGGGGTTAAATATTTTGGGTATAAAACTACACTTTCTATCGCCTGATAGCTCCAGTCTCAACCCGATAGAACAATTGTGGAACGTCATGAACGAAGAAGTAAGAAACAACCGATGTTTCAAAGGATGTTGCCCCCATTGCAAGTAAAACACTCTAGGTGAGCAAAATTTTACTGTGACGCCCATATCCTGAATTTTGACCACTTTGGTGTCCATAAATTGCTCACCAAGGTGGCTTCCCCGCGCCCAAGCTCAGCGGAAATTTTTGCAGCAGGGCCTATAAGCTGTGAAGAGGATTTCGTTGATAATCCTCATCCAGGCCTTGAAGGTAAACCATAGCAAGAAAAGGAGAATGTCGGAGAAGATAAAAAAATCTCAAAATGTGCTATAATTGGGCTTGCAAAAACCCGAGAATGCTATGAAATTCAAATCACACGCCGAAAGAATGCAACATCCACAGGCAAAACTCATTCCCCCGTCGCTTTGGAAAGATTACTTTCTATTCAATGAAGAACTCCCCGACTCAATTGCCATCCTGATGCAAGCGAGTAAAGAAGACCTAACTGCCCAAATATTGGCAACGGCTCCGGAGTTTGAGCTTAACCAGGAACAAGAATGCGCTTGGCTTGCGCTGGCATTAAGCCATCCTGAGCTTAGCTGCGATTCACTGCGGGAAATCAGCCGGTCATTCAGGATAGATGATGAACGCCTGTTTAAAATAGCTGTCGCTTGGGGGAATGTTGATTTTTTTGAATCTTTGGTTAAGGAATTCAATCAGGTCGGCGAATTAGACCGTATGATTGCTGCTAATGATTATGCCGCATTCCGCCAGGCTGCAGACTGCGGTCACTTGCCGATCATGGAGCATTTGATGCAGTTGGCTCCAGATAACGTGCAAGCCATGATTGCCGCCGATGACTATGCCGCATTTCGCCAGGCTGCAGACTGCGGTCACCTGCCGGTCATGGAGCGTTTGATGCAATTGGCTCCAGATAAGGTGCAAACCATGATTGCCGCCAATAACTATCGCGCATTTCACTATGCTGCATTAAACGGTCACCTGTCGCTCATAGAGCGTTTGATGGAGTTGGTGCCAGAAGAAAAGAAGCAAACCATAATTGCCGCTGGTAACTATAGTGCGTTTCGCGCGGCTGCAGCAAACGGTCACCTGCCGGTCATTAAGCTTTTGGTGGAATTGGTGCCAGAAGAACAGAAGCAAACCATGATTGCCGTCAATGACTATGCGGCATTTGGCTCGGCTGCAGCAAACGGTCACCTGCTGCTCATGGATTATTTGATTAAGTTGGCTCCAGATAAGGTGCAAACCATGATTGCCGCCGATGAGTATGTTGCGTTTCGCGCGGCTGCAAGAAACGGTCAACTGCCTGCCATGGAGCTTTTGATTAAGTTGGCTCCAGATAAGGTGCAAACCATGATTGCCGCTTATAACGATGGCGCATTTCACGAGGCTGCAGAAAAATGTCAACTGCCGGTCATGGAGCGTTTGGTAGAGTTGGTGCCAGAAGAAAAGAAGCAAAGCATGATTGCCGCTGGTAATTATGGCCCATTTTACCATGCTGTAGCAAACGGTAACCTTCCGGCCATGGAGGGTTTGATGAAGTTGGCTCCAAATAAGGTGCGATTCATGATTGCCGCTAACTATCACGCATTCGACAAGGCCGCAGAAAACGGCCACCTGCCGGTAGTCAATCGTCTACTGACCTTTCCTGCCCAGTTTGCTTACGCCGAACTGCATGACCGAGAGTATGGCGAAAAATATATTCATCCTTTCGTGAGCACCACACTCACAACACTTCGCGCCCAAAAAGCGCAGGTGGAACAAGCCAACCCAGATGCTGTGTTTGATATCACTAATCCAGAAGAAGCTAAGCTTTATTTTTATATGCTGCGCAATCTGATTCGCCGAAATCTTCCTCTGCTGCGCGATGACATTCTCTTTCTGTTGGAAATCCCGTCTGTCAAAGCCTTAGTCCACACAGCAGTCACACCTCAAGAACACAATGAACTCTTACGTTTAGCACTTAGTACCGACAATCAAAGTGCGGCTGAGTTGTTGCTCACCATTTCTGCCGTTCGTGCATTAGCTGAAGAAAACAACTACTATCGAGACGAAATGCGAGGCGGCCTGGATTTAGCGGCCTTGGCACGAGACCGCGAATCGTCCATGCATGCTTTGACCACTGGAGAACAACAAAGACTGCAAGCGGCATTAGAGCGCTATGAGCCTTCGGTCAAAGAAGCCGGGGTGCCGCATATGATGCAGGATTTACGACAAACACTCGAGAGGCGTTACGAAACCAATCCTGCAAAAATAAACCGCGACAATGGCTCTGAGCTTTGTTTACCGCTGAACTGGAAAGACTTCCTACAACTCAACCTCAACAGCGTTGAAAAAGAACGTGCCTTGACAGCGTATTACCAACATAAAGACCACACGGCGTTGCGTTATCTATCTAAACCCAATCATTGGATGGATGAGAGGGCGGGCTATGTCTATATCTCAAACGACCGTTCTGAACGGTGGTCTACGTTTGAAGAATATCAACCGCTTATCGCGTTGCTTTATGTGGGGGCTGCGGATAAAGAAACAAGCCCAATCGATGGGTATACTCTAGACACTCGATTGGAGCATTTCATCCGTGAACTTGCCTACATTGGACGCGCTCATAATTGGGATAAATCCCGCATTAAAACCGACGCTCGTGGAAATCCTCTTCTTGATGCAGAGGGAAACCCAATTACCGAAGAATACGACGACTTGCAAGGGGATAAACCCAGTTGTTTCTCTGGTGTGAAACGACGACTGTTTCAATCGGTTCAAGGCCATCCTCTGTTTAAGATGTTAACGAAGGAAGTCCTTGATGGAGAGCTTCGTGAGCTTGTCTATCATCATTTTGAAAAAGCCATTTGTGATGAAAATAGAAAGGCGCTTCAAGAAGCCTGGAGTCAATGGGTGACTGAACTGGATAAAAGCGTACTACCCGTCTTAAAAACGCTAGACATTACCCCCGAAAAACAACAAGCCTTTATCGACGCACTGGCTCAAAAATATGGTCCGCAATTTACGAAAGAGCCCGCATTTATTCAGCAAATAAGAGCTGCTTTTCAATTGAAAAAAGAAGAAGATGCCCATATCCTGAATTTTGACCACTTTGGTATTCATGAATTGCTCACCAAAGAGGCTTCCTCGCGCCTAAGTTCCGCAGGATTTTTTGCAAACTCGATAAGGCATGCAGAAAGGGATGAGGATTTTGTCGACCAAGTTCCGCAGGATTTTTTGCAGACACGGTAAAGCATGCAGAAAGGGATGTGAATTAGGAGAATAAGGTAGGTGACATCATGAGAGAGCAAGGCCACCTGAAATGGCTTAAAACGTTGATAGAAACGACCGGGGTAGTCGATGGCTTGAGAAGGAATAAGCAATAAACGAGTTTTTAAACAACAACGCAAGTGCAAAAAAATGGATAGCATAAAAGTCGCATTTTGAAGTTGATTGGGTATATACTTAATACTAATATATCAATTTTAGGGTGGAGCAAAACATGAGTGATTTTAAATCTAAATTGCCTGATCTAAAAGAACTGGGATCCATGACTGGCAAATTGTTTAAAGATTTAAAGACCAGTGTGTCTGAAATTATTCAAGACTATAAAGAAAAACGAGAAACGGAAGCCAAAGAACAAGAAACAAAGCCAGAACAGCCTGCTTCAAAAGAACCACCGAAGGCGAAAGAATCCACATCTGAAACACCTCAGGCAAAGCCAAAACCTGAACCTGAAGTTAAGCCAGCACCTGTTGAACCTACCCCTGAAAAAACTGAAGTTGAATCAAAATCAACCCCAGACGTACAGCCGGAAACAAAAAAAGAAAGCAAGTCGGAGTAATTTCCATTAAGGTCTCGAGTTTAGCCATTTTTCCCAGGACTGTTCGCCCTGAGGAGCGTGCGTAGCACACGTCTCGAAGGGCTTTCTAAGCGGCTAAACCCGAGTAAGGTAACGCCGGAAGAATCTGATCAAATGTTTTCCGATCAATTATGCCCGCATCTATCAGATCTAAACCACTGGAAAAGGTAAAAAGCCTTTTTGTCTGCTGGTGATGGCATGTAACTTTACACCATAATAATGTAGCTTTTTGGTGGCGCAGTACCCATTTTTGAGGCAATTTCGGGCACCTCTTTTGCATGGAAATGCCTGCCTCGCTGCACTATAATAACAGGCATTAAATCCATAAGCCCCGTGAGCAAGTTAAACAAATAGTTGACTCTGAGGTCTCGCATCAAAGAATCAAACGTTACTTGCGCCTGTGGTGTGCGTAGTGAGTGAGGTCGGCTCAAGGCTTAAGATACGAAGAATTTTTTGGGGTGGATTTTAAACGCTTGTTGAAATCGTAACATATCAGGCTATGCGGTTGAATTGTTATACGATATTACAAAGACATCCCTGTGGATCTACCAGGCTGACTTAGGTTCTCACGTAGCGAAGTGAGTTCGGCTGTTCTCACTTCATCTAGGCGGGTAATGGCCGCCAAATCAGTTGACCATGCCAACACCAACCGAGCGTTCCACCCCCACGGATTATCACTAACCCACGCGCGCGGTATCCTACGCCTTGCTTCCGCTTCCCACGACGCGCCGCGCGCTAATCCAAAATCAAAACCAAGACCAGAATTAGAAGATGCAAAAGGAAACCAGGACTCGTGACGAAAAGTATCTCGGTTAAAAAAAGTTAAACAACGCGGTAATGTGGGCTCATTAAAGGACGGGCATGGATCAAATGATCGGCCCCCCCGGCAATATTCTTGCGCCACATGCGCAGGTACATCGCGCTGTGCAAGACCCACATTCTTCCAGGATGCCTCCATTGCGGCCCAGTTCCTTGCACCCTCCCAAGCATCATAGCCATCAACGTGTGCTTGTAATGCCGTTTTAAGTGGGGTTAAATCAAAATGAGCGCTGCGATGTTCCGTACTATTTTGTTGATAAGGTAGCCCTACCTCCTCAATGGCATCTATACGGACTAACAAGTGGGCTTTGGTTTCCTCATCCATATGAGTTTCTAACATACGGCACATATGGGTGTCTTTAGCCCAGTAGGCATATTCGAACGCTGTGCAATGAAAGGTTCGGCCTGAGTAATCGGTAAACTTGCCAGGGGTTCTGAGAGTGCTCTGTTTGTCGGATGATGCTTGCAACATAGCATCCGCTTCCTTTTGTTTGCCTTTCGCCACATCCTCCAAGAATTGCCTGTTTTGGAAGGCGGGTGATGCACGACACGCTTCCTGGATTTCTTTGGGGAGACGTTCCCATTGGACGTCGCTCAGTTTATCCAGCAGCGCTTCTGGTTCAATATCAACCGTCATTACGGGTTCATTTTTGGCTGTGATGATTTCAGGACGAGTGGCCGCATCTTTGCGAATTTGCTCAAAGTATTTTTGATGCGGGCATGTGGGGTCCACGATGTTCGCAAAATCCGTGCAAATTAAACCTTGATGGGATACAAATTTAGCGTTTTCTCCATGGGCTTTGGTGTCTAATATCATGAAATCATCCATGTGTGGATTTTCTTTGGTGGCTGTGACCGTACGAAAGGCTGTTTCAAATTTTTGTTGAATGGCCTCTTTATCGTTTGCACTTAAAGAACGAGATAATCCAAATTCACTTGCATGAACATTGCAAAAAGCACAAAGTGCACTTTCCACATCATCGCCCGCACTTAAGGCTTGCGACATCGTTTCGACCAACGCTTGGCTTAACTCTGGAGAGTCATCCAGAATCACCCCAAAATTTTGATTACTGATGCCTTGGGCTTGGCAATACACATTCATAACACCTAAGTAAAATTGCGTCAGGATGGACAAGCGCTCGGCTTTCTCTTCTTGGTTAGCAAAAGTGCCAAGGTAAAATGGTGACCCCTGNTAGCATCTTCACCAAATCCCATTAACGCATCGATGTGCGCTTGATTGATTTCTTGTTTGACACTCCCATCATGGGTGCGGTTAAAATAGTTCTGAACATCAATGTCAATCCCAAAGAGTGTTTGGCACTGCTCTTTTAAAACCGTTTGTATGTCTTGAAATGCACCACCCTCTGGTAAGGCGTTCAACACCGAGTTAATTAACTGCGCGCGTGGGTCGGGGCGTGCTATCGTCACTTCAGGGAAAATACGATGCATGCTGTTATATAAAGAAGATAATGGACTCCCTGCCTCATCATTGCCCCGATTGACATTAAATACCGGATTCACCACCGCGGAGTATGGGTCTTGTATACGTGGTCGCAATTGAATGCTGTATAAGTTCGAGGGGTTGGCGAGAAAGTGTCGGACAGAGCCCCCATAGCTATCTCTCATCGCTGTTACGGCTTCTAGGTAGATGTTGATTTGAGCCAAGCGTTCTTCTTTCGCTTGACGCAGAGGGTTTCCTTCTTCCAGCAATGACAGGTCAAATTCAAGTGCGCTTTTATAAGCGTCTAGCTCCTTGAAGGCCGCGCCATCTTCAAAAAACGCTTTTAACTCCACATTTGACTTACAAGTATTGTCTGTACTGATATCCTGGCCTGCAATGAAAGGGACCAGCAGATGCACTTGATTTTCTGGGGTGATGTAAAGGTATCTAGACGACGTGGGTTCGGTCAATAAAATCCGCATGGTCTTTTCTCGCAACAGGTGTGCTGTTAATGTTCATTATACACCATTTTTGATACACCATTTTTGGCAACAAGGCCGTGCGCTACCCAAACGCTACCCAAATATTCGATTTCAAGTGATGCATCTACTGGGATCTAGGCTTGTTGTGAAATTTTGGCTTTGGATTGGCATTATATTTGGGGCAGCTAGGGTTAATGCGTTATCTTCTCCTGGATTGATGGGCATTAGAATGTAACTGAGATGCGATATGATTCTAGAAGGCTCTACCAACTTGGAAGGCTAGTTTAGGCGTGTCCTGAGATGCCAAATGGACCCGAATAAACCGGGCCAAGTTTGGTGTCAAATATTGAGCCACTGGACTAAGGTAACCAGTTGTTTATATCCGTGATCGTTCAAAATGCGGCAGGGTGAAAAAGAAAAAGCATAAATCACGCATTTTGAACGATCACGGATGTATGTTAGGTAAAACATTCTTTAGCGGTAACACGTAATGTACTTAAAGCCGGAGCAGTGTTGACCAAAGCAAAGTTTTTGGTTCCCTAAGGCTTTTGTTGCCGCTACATGCGCTTCTTTTTTAAATTCTTTTACATCCAAATACCCTAAACGACGACAATAAGAATAAGCAGCACGTCGTCCACACTTTGTGTCTGTTTCATAACACCAATCAATGCGATAATGGTCAAAACGCGGATAAACAAAGCGCCGATAACGATAGGAATACAATTTCGGAGGATCATCTGAAAGCGTTCCTTCACAACGAATTAACTTAAATCCATCGCACTCCCATCCTTTGCACCCACCTTTTGCACCTAAAAAATGAGTTAAACCAACATTATTAGCAATAATTTCTTGAGTTGCTTTTTTGTACCCCATCATTTGGCAATAACGATTAGCGATCTCTATTCCGCACTGTGTTTTATCAAAGGAGCAATAATCTAACAGTTCGGCGTGATACTTAGGATTCCAAAAGTTACGATAGTAATCATCTTTAGTTTCTTTGGCATTGGCTTGTGTCGCAAGCGCAAAAAAAATGGCTCCCGCAACAATGGCACCACGAATGAGGCTCATAAACAGTCCTTTTATTCAAAACGAAAAATATAGTTTTGTTCAGCACAATCATCTTGGATTATGGCTTCGCCTCCCTTCAAGCTCGAGGGATCTGGCAACGTTGCTTGTCCTTAGATAATGACACTCCAAAAAATTGCCGCACAGTACTTACCATAGTAGCGCATCGGAAAAGAGATGTTAATAATTCAAGTAAACGCGTGATTTATCTAATAAATCACAAAGAATGGTAAGCAATTCATCGCTTGGGTTAATTCGCCATTCCGTGCCTAAGTTCAATATGCCTGCTGCTGTTGAGTTGGAATAGTCTATTCGCACCACACAGCTACCTTTATTCTCTTTTAAAACCGATTGCAAGGTGGGTAAGAGCTTTATATCTTGTGGCGTTAATTTTAATCCAAGGGATTTTGCAAATCGTTCTCTTGCTTCATCGATGAGCAAGAGAGCGTTAGCGAGCATTTTCACCCCACCCGAATAGTCATCGTGACTGATTTCTCCTTCAATGACCATGATCGTTCCCGCTTGAAGTGTGGCTTGTTTTTCTTCAAATAATTCCGAGAAAGCCACGATATCGATACCACCAGTAGAATCTTCAAGGCTTATAATGGCTAATTTCTTACCGCGCTTCGTCAAAATCTTTCTTATGCTTTTGACCATTCCACAAACATAAGCTTTTTTTGCGGCGGATGGGTCTAAATGAATTACAGGAGTAACAATACCCGCTAACTCTTGAAGATACCCTTCTGCAGGGTGCCCGGACAAATAAAATCCCAATGTTTCCTTTTCACCCTCCAAACGCCTTTTATCATCCCATTCCTTACAGACAATGTAATCCTCAGTATTCTTGTTTTCGTCGAATAGATTAAACAAATCCGTTTGTCCGCTAGACTGGTTTTGATGGTATCTGGCACCGGCTTGCAACGCTTTTTCTAACGATTCAAATAACACAGCCCGCTCGACTTGAAAATCATCCATCGCTCCGCTTTTGATTAACGCTTCTAATACTCGGCGGTTAACTTTTCGTAAATCCTGCCGTTGACAAAAGCTAAACAGACCTTCATACGGACCTTCCTCCTGCCTATCGTGCACAATCCCGTGAATCGCCGCCTCACCCACACCTTTAATAGCCCCTAAGCCATAAATGATGGTGTGTTCATCCTGTACGGTAAATTCATAAGCTGAGCGATTAATTGAAGGCGGCAAAACTTTTATATTCATCTGCTTGCATTCCAGTATGAAATTCACAACCTTATCGGTGTTGTCCATATCAGAAGACAAGACGGCCGCCATAAATGCCGCGGGATAATGCGCTTTAAGCCAAGCCGTTTGATAGGCCACCAAGGCATAAGCTGCAGAGTGAGACTTGTTAAACCCGTAGCCGGCAAATTTTTCCATTAAATCGAATATGTAATTGGCTTTATCAACGTCCACGCCACGAGCTTTCGCGCCTTCTGTGAAAATTTCACGTTGCTTGGCCATTTCTTCAGGTTTTTTCTTTCCCATAGCACGGCGCAGCAAATCGGCTGCACCCAATGTATAATTTGCTAAAACCTGAGCAATTTGCATCACTTGCTCTTGGTATAAAATAACACCGTACGTGGGTTTTAAAATCGGTTCCAAATCAGGGTGCGGATATTCCACTGTTGCACGGCCATGTTTGCGATCGATAAAATCATCCACCATGCCCGATTGCAGTGGTCCTGGGCGAAATAAAGCGACTAACGCGATAATTTCTTCGAAACAATCGGGTTGTAAACGATGGATTAATTCTTTCATGCCGCGAGATTCCAACTGAAATACCGCGGTGGTTTGGCAAGATTTTAATAAATTAAAAGAGGCATCATCATTCATCGGTATTTCATTGATGTTGATGGGATCTAATCCTTGCTTGGCACGCTCTTTATTGATGGTTAATAACGCCCAATGAATGATGGTTAACGTTCTTAATCCTAAAAAATCAAACTTGACTAATCCTGCGGCCTCAACGTCATCTTTATCAAATTGAGATACCAATTGCGTCGAGCCTTCTTCGCAATAGATGCCGGTAAAATCAGTTAGCTCAGAGGGAGCGATAACCACACCACCCGCATGCTTTCCTGCATTTCGGGTGATGCCTTCCAGTTTTAACGCCAAATCAATTAATTCTTTGACTTCCTCTTCATTCTCGTAGCGTCTTTTAAGCTCTTCTTCTTGTTCCAGCGCTTTACTTAACGTGATTCCAATCTCAAAAGGAATTAACTTCGCTAATTTATCCACAAAGCCATAAGGATGCCCAAGGACACGCCCCACATCACGGACAACGGCCTTGGCAGCCATTGAACCAAAGGTAATAATTTGAGAAACGCTCTTGCGACCGTATTTATCAGCCACATAATCAATGACTCTGTCGCGCCCTTCCATGCAAAAATCAATATCGAAATCCGGCATGGATACGCGCTCTGGGTTTAAAAATCGCTCAAAGAGCAAATCATACTCAAGGGGATCTAGATCGGTAATCTCAAGCGCATAAGCCACTAAAGACCCGGCCCCTGAACCACGACCTGGGCCAACCGGCACGTCATTATGTTTTGCCCATTGAATAAAGTCCGCCACAATAAGGAAGTAGCCTGGAAATCCCATGCTGTTGATGACATCTAGCTCTATGTTAAGTCGTGCTTCATACGTTTTTCTTGCGGTAGTGAGTAAGCCTTCTCTCCCGCGAAAAAGCTGCTTAAGGCGCTTGTCTAAGCCTTGTTTGGATAATTCAGATAAATATTTTTCAACACTCAAATCATTCGGCGTGGGGAAATTAGGGAGATAGTTTTTGCCTAGCTCAAGCTTTAAATTACATCGTTTGCTGATTTCAACCGTATTTTGAATCGCTTGTGGGATATCCGCAAACAAAGTCACCATTTCTTCTGCCGAACGCAAATATTGTTTCGGACTGTAGCGTTTTACTCGGCGCGGATCTGCCAGCGTATAGCCATCATGAATACAAACTCGTGCTTCATGCGCTTCAAAATCTTCTTCATGAAGGAAACGAACATCGTTGGTCGCAACCAGGGGAAGTTGTAAAGATTCAGCCAATTGAACCAGTTTTTCATTATAAGCGGCTTCATCCGGTCTATCCGTTCGCTGGATTTCTAAATAAAAGCGATTAGGAAATAAACTTGCCCACTCTATCGCCAGGGCGTTAGCGGTCTTCTCATCGCCCGTCGCAAGTGCGCGCCCAATATCGCCCAAGCACCCACCGGACAAAGCGATTAAGCCGTCACTATAGTCTTTTATCCATTGACGATGGATGCGAGGCTGCCCCTGATGTTGACCTTCAAGATAAGCTTTAGAGACCAATCGCGTCAGGTTTTTGTAACCCGTTTGATTTTGGCAGAGCAACACCAACGAATAAACAGATTCTGGTTTATCGGGATCTAGATATGGGATTTCACTGCCAATAATAGGCTTAACCCCAGAACTTAAAGCCGATTGAAAGACTTTTACCGCGGCAAAAAGATTGCAATAATCCGTCACGGCAACCGCATTCATCCCTTGTTCAGGCAACATCTTCATTAAAGGCTTAATACGAACAAGCCCATCAATTAAAGAATATTCAGAATGGACGCGAAGATGTACAAAAGGGCTTTGCATTCAGCAGGTTCTCTTACAAGATAATGATTGAACTTTATCGAACTCAATGTCACGAAGCAAGCAGGAATTCCTTAATCAACTCACATTCCTATTCTATGGATTATTCTATCCCGGATTGTCTAGGATCAAAGGCGTCTCTTACAGCGTCTGCAAAAAGATTACTGGCGAGAACCAAGATAAACATAAAAACAAACGCAGCAAGCATAGGCCACCAAACAATGGGTTCTCGGGCTAATTCCAAACGAGCCGCGTTAATCATATTCCCCCAACTGATGGTCAGAGGTGAAACCCCCACTCCCACATAAGACAATACGGCTTCAGCAAGCACTAAAAAACTAAAATCCAACACTAAGGTGATAACGACAATATGCATCACGTTTGGTAAAAGATGTTTGAACAAGATTTTAAGCGAGCTACTTCCTAAAGCCTGAGCGGCTAAGACATAATCGATTTCCCGTAACTTTAACGCTTCTGCACGCAGCAATCGGCAAAGGCTCGTCCAACTCGTAACGCCTAAAATAAAACACAACGCTAAAAGCCTTGCATCCGCACTTTGAGCAAGGGTTGTAAATTGTTCAGGATGATTAGCAATAAAGGTTTGCATCGATAACACCGAAGCAGTGATTAACAGTACGCCAGGAATGGAACTTAATGTGGTATAGATGTATTGAATGATGTCATCGATAATCCCTCCAAAGTAGCCAGCCGATATGCCTAACATTAAGGCCAAGGGCATCATAAATAAGGTCGTTAAGGTGCCTATCACAAGCCCAGTACGAATACTTTTTATAGCGTAGTAATAAACATCTTGACCAATTTTTCCCGTGCCAAGAACATGCAGATAGCGCGATAACCAATAGGTGCTAATCACAATGGTTAAGCAAACGAATAAAGTAATCAACGCGCTTAGTAACGCCGAACTAAAGTAAATGGGTTTAGGATGATGTCGTATTGCGCGAGACAAAAGCAGTATGAGCCATACAACCATCACACTTAAAAAAGCGAGTAATAAAGAGCCCGATACAATGTTAAGCATAAGTTGATGTACATCTTGCGAATGTTCTAAAAAGGATGGCGGATAATGTAATCTAGGGTAGACTTGCCTGGCTTTTCCTTCTTCAAAGATCGTTTCCTTACCGTAAAGATGCAATGACAATGGTGCGGAATAGGTTTTTTCATACTCAGTATCTAAGGGCGAGAGCACCCTATCCAATACCGATGCCGTTCGACTACTCTTTGTTGTTTTAAATTGAATAGAATCTAATACTCCTATGAGTAGAAACAATAACAGAACAATACCAGCACTCACCGGAATCGGTTTGCTTAAGATTTGTTTGAACGCACGTCTCACCGGCTCTCTTTTTAAACTGCGAAGAATTAAAACCGTCGCTAGCAGCATCAGCACTAAAAAACATTGATCAGTCCATAACAAATCCAGCGTCATTGTAATCTCACTCTAGGATCAACCAAGGTATACGATATATCCGTTAATATCAGTCCAATAATGTATAAAATTGAACCCAAAAACACCATAGCCCGCACAATGGCGAAGTCTTGTTGCTGAATGGCATCAATAATGTAACTGCCCAATCCCGGTATACCAAAAAACGATTCTAAAACTAGGCTTCCCATAAACAGTGAAGGAATAATCACCACAATTCCTGTTAAAATCGGCAGCATGGTATTTTTTAACACATGACGAAACAAAACGCTTAATTCAGAAAGCCCTTTCGCCCGTGCCGTTTTAACGTAATCCCGATGCATTTCTTCTAAAAATAACGTTCGATACCAGCGACTGCCCCCACCAATACCACTAATCACAGCCACTAAAATCGGAAGCGCCACAAATTTAACGCTATTTAACCCATCGTCATAGCCTGAAATCGGCACAAGACGTAGCACTTTGCCAAATAAATATTGGCCGCCGATAATATAAAACATGGTGGAAATTGACATTAAAATAATGCAAAACACTACCCCGCTTAAATCTAGATAGCTGGAGCGAAAAAAAGCCATCAGCATGGCAAACACAATATTCACGAAAAGCCCTAAAATAAAAACCGGTATTGCGATGGCAAGACTTGGCCACATACGTTGTGAAACATCATAACTAATGTCACGACCGGCATCAGACATCCCAAAGTCAAACAAAAACAGCCGAAACGATTTTTGATAAAATAACGTTTGAGTCAGCGACTCAAGGCCTGATTTTTTTTCGTTATAAAACAAGGGTAAATCATATCCCCGCACCGCTTTCCAATTTTCGATAACGGCTTCTGACACATGCTTTTCACCTAATTGCATCCGGGCCATGTCGTCTGGAGAATTCACCATAAAAAATAACGCGAAGGTTAAAATGTTAATCCCAAGTAATATGGGAATCATGTATAAAATACGTCTAAATAAATAAGTGGTCATAGCTCGGCCCTGGGCGCTTGATGCTGTTGTTTGCGGCGATAGGCAAAGAAAAATGGCAATAACAGTAACGCCATCATGCATAAAAACAAACCTATTGGCCAAAGCACTGGCTGATTCCATTTTTTTCTTAACTCATTGCGCAAGGGAACGTCAATAGCAATGTATTTTAAGGTGCTCTGGGATATGGTGTTGGGTTTAAAAGGTGCGGTCCAAAGCTGGCTTAAAATTAAACTTTTGGTATTAACTCCAAAGACCCATGGAGCATCTCTTCGTACAATTTCCAGCATGTTATCAATCAACTCCATTCTTATCTCGTCATTTGGCCGATTTTTCATTAAATCAAATAAACGATCGTATTCGGGATTTTGATAATTTGCCGCATTTGCTCCTCCGTAGTTGACTTTGCTGTTTGGCCCATAAAGCAAAAATAAAAAATTTTCAGGGTCAGGATAGTCGGCATTCCATCCCCAAGTGAATATTTGCGCATTACCAGTCCGCATTTTTTCTTGAAAGCGATTGTACTGGGTGGCACGAATATTTAATGAAATGCCTATTTTTGCAAACTGTTTTCGCATCCAGTTCAGTTGTGCTTTATCATCCGGACCTCCTGCTGCAGGAACATCGTAATTTAAAATGAGAGGGAGGCCTGTTTGAGGATCGCGACCATTGGGATAACCGGCTTCTTTCATTAAGGCCTTAGCCTCTTCAATAGGTTTTCGCTTTAATCCTTGATCCCATGTATACACATAAGGATTGATTCCTGATTTGCTTGTTCGATGTCCAAAGATTCCAGGCGGAATTGGACCTTGAGCTGGTGTTCCTCGCCCATTTAAGAAAATGGCGATGTACTCTTGATAATTAATGGCGATGGAAATCGCTAGGCGTAACTTACGCGCACGCTCACTGTTTCCGCCAACGACTGGATCAAGCATGTTAAAGCCAATATAAAAAACACTTGGGTCAGTCATCTGAGTCAGTCGCATCCCCTTTTGTTCCATCTGTGCTGTTAGGGTTGGCTTACCCGTCCGTGATATATGGATTGCTTGGTCAAAACTATCCGCGCTTACGCCTGATAAATCATAATACCCCTGCAAAAACTTATTCCAGCGAGGAATGTTTTCTTTTTCTAAGGTATAAATGGCTTTATTGATTAAAGGTAGTCGCTCTCCTTTATGATGAAGATACCCCTGTTCAATATCGTGCTCACTACCAACGAATGGAAAATATTCTTCATGATAATTCGGATTTTTTTCTAAAATCATGGCGCTGTTTGGATTATTTTCCGTTAACATAAACGGCCCGGACCCAACTGGATACCAGCCTAAACCTAAGTTTCGGTCTTCCATATCTGGCTGAGAATAAAAATACTCCGCCTCCCATGGGATTGGCGCGAAAAACGGCATCGCCAGCCAGAATATAAACTGTGGATAGAGTCCTTTGATGGTTATCTCATAGCTATAATCATCAATCTTACGCACACCAGAGAGCGAATATTCGCGTAAATCGAGAAATGGCTTTTGCAGCAATGCTGGAGGCAATGTTTTACCAAAATCCTGAAACCCTTCAATATATTGACTCATGAGTCCATAAATGGAAGAACTCAGTCTTGGATTGGCTAATCGCTTAATTTCATAAATATAATCCTCTGCTTTAAGTTCTCTTGTACCGGAATGTTTAAAATCAGAGATATCATTAATATCATGTTCATCAAGATAATCTTCTGAAAGATCTCTATAAATTAATTTTCCTGACTCGTTTCTGGCAAAGGCTGGATGCGGCTGATAATAAATTCCTGGCTTTATTTGAATGGTGTAAACGGTTTTTGCGATAACCTTACCTTCCGGATTGATGAGCTCATTTCCCTGAGCATCAAAATAACGAACGGTAGGCATTTTCACCGCGGTTAAGGGTACTAATTTATAGGGCCTGGCAAGATAATCATATTGTAAAACCGGTTCATAAATTTGTCCGATAAATTGATATTCATTAGAAGAATACGATTTAGCAGGATCTAACGTTTTGGGTTGTTCACTAAATGAGGTATAGTAAATTTTTTGATCATGCTGGCTTTCTGGGTATGGGTTATTGAGCACCCAATCACTCGCTTTAGCACAAGGCGTGAGCAATAGGACAACAATCCCTATCCAATGTTTAATCCTTAACAAAGAAAAACCCCTCTAGATTTATAATCTTAGAAAAAGAAGTTAAAGCCTCGCTACCCAAGCCAATGTCTTCAGCACTCTTAACTTGCTTGCTGCAGGGCTTAACTGCTTTTTCTAGGATAATCGCTCCAAAAACTCATCTTCATTTAATATCGTAACGTCCAACTCTGTCGCTTTGGTAAATTTTGACCCTGGATCAGCGCCAGCGATAAGATAATCAGTGTTCGCTGAAACGCTCCCAGTCACCTTAGCTCCTCGTGCGGTCAGCTTGGCTTTGGCTTCATCTCGGCTCATCCTAGATAATGATCCTGTTAAAACGACTGTTTTCCCATAAAATGGATGCGTTTCATCCGCTAGTTTAACCTCGGGTGTTGGCCAGCTCACGCCAAATTTCATGAGTTTATCAATCACTTCAAGATTATGATCTTGTGCAAAAAAATGAACAACATGATCGGCAGCGACCGGACCAATGTCCTTCAATGCCATTAAATCTTCAACGCTTGCGTTTTTTAGCGCTTCAATGTCTTTATAATGATTGGCTAATATTTCAGCACTTGCTTCCCCGATTTCACGTATTCCCAACGCATAGATGAAGCGCTGAAATGTTGTTTTTTTACTGCGTTCCATTGCCTCTACCAGATTTGCAGCCGATTTAGGCCCCATGCGTGGGTATTCGGCCAACTCTTCTTGCGTTAGGGTATATAAATCTGCCACATCGTCTAGTCGTTCTTTATCCACAAGCTGCTCGATTAACACGTCACCCAAGCCATCAATGGCCATGGCTTTACGTGAAGCAAAATGCCAAATCATTCGTTTACGTTGCGCCTTGCAAAATAAACCGCCAGTGCAACGCGCGACCGCTTCGCCTTCTTCACGAATCACATCCGCACCGCATACTGGGCATTCTTTGGGTAGCGAGATGGTTTTAGTTTCCGATGGTCTTTTTTCAAGAATAACCGAAACCACTTCTGGGATAACATCACCCGCACGACGTACAATCACTTCATCGCCAATACGAATGTCTTTGCGCTCAATTTCATCCATATTATGAAGGGTAGCATTACTCACAGTCACGCCCGCCACACGCACCGGCTTTAAGCGCGCTACTGGCGTTAATGCACCCGTTCGTCCAACCTGAAAATCAACCTCGAGAAGCGTTGTCATTTCTTCACTGGCTGGAAATTTATGGGCACAAGCAAACCTTGGCGCCCGGGCGACATAGCCCAGTTGATTTTGCTGGGCTGTGCTATCCACTTTATAGACCACCCCATCAATTTCATAAGGCAGTTCAGCACGTCGTTGAAGCATCGCTTCATAATAACGAAGGCATCCTGTTAGACCTCGTTGCACTTCTATTTCTGGCGCCACTCGAAATCCTAAATGCTTAAGCATACTCAGTTGGGCAAAGTGGCTGTCGGGGAGAAGAATGCCTTCATTGGCTCCTATACCGTAACAATAAATGGCAAGCGGCCTTGTGGCGGTCACCGATGGATTTAGTTGCCGGAGGCTGCCAGCCGCAGCATTTCGCGGGTTAGCAAAGGTTTTTTCCCCAGCATTTCGTGCCGTTTCATTTAAAGCTTCAAAGCCCGCTATCGGCATATACACTTCACCGCGGACTTCAATCATCGAAGGGATATCATCGCCTAATAACTTTAAGGGAACGGCAGCGATGGTTTTAATATTGCCTGTAATATTTTCTCCCACACGTCCATCACCGCGTGTGGCTGCCGAAACAAGGACCCCCCGTTCATAAGTCAGATTAACTGCGAGTCCATCCAACTTAGGTTCACAGGTAAAGACTAAGTCATCACGGTTAACCTTCAATTTATCAGCCACCCGTTTAATAAACGCCTTTAACTCCTCTTCATCAAACACATTCGACAATGAAAGCATAGGCTGTTGATGAGCGATGGCTTCCAGAGAAGAGACCGGCGCCACGCCTACTCGTTCTGTTGGAGAGTCCTTGCTTTTGTATTGTGGGTATTTCTCTTCCAACGCCTGCAATTGTTTAAAACAGCGATCATACTCGGCATCGGGTATGCTGGGTTCATCCAAGACATAATATTGATAATCGTAGTGTCGAATTTTTTCGCGAAGACGTTCTATCTCCTTCGCTATGTCGGAATTGTTCATGACTATAAAAACTCAATCTTCAAAATTAAATGAATATTTACACGTTTAGGATTCACTATCAACTTCATCATTCGTTATACTATCTAATTCATTAAATCGGTAGAGTATCAGATGGCATTTATAACGTTAACCAACCTTTCAATAGTCTTTGGCATCGGCATTGCCCTACAAATTATTTTAATGGCGCTATTGATGAAGCGGAATAATAGCCTTCAATTCACATTAGAAAATAAACTTCAACAACTCCAAACCGATTTACAACTTCATAATCAGACTGCCCAACATTCAATTTATGAAAAAATCGCAGAAGGTCAGCTCACCAGCCAAAAGTTAGTCACTGAAACCGTTCAAAGCCATATGAAAGACGTACGTGAGCAAATCAATCACAGTTTTAAGCAACATGCGGATTCATTAAGCGCCAATTTAAAATCACTAACCGAAGAAGTCCGAAGCCATCTTCACAACATGACCTTGCAGGTCAATACCCGCCTAACCGAAGGGTTTGAAAAAACGTCCTCCACGTTCACCGATATTGTAAAACGACTAACCATTATCGATGAGGCTCAAAAAAAAATTACAGAATTATCAACTCACGTGGTGAGTTTACAAGATGTATTAGTGGATAAACGTTCTCGCGGCGCCTTTGGCGAAGTACAGTTGTCGAGTCTGATTGCCAATATGATTCCAAGCCATCATTACAGCATGCAATATACTCTGAGCAATCAAAAGCGGGCCGATTGCATCCTATTTTTGCCAGAACCCACAGGAAATATTGTAATTGATGCTAAATTTCCTTTAGAAACGTATCAAAAATTGATGAATACAGACAACGGCTCTGTAGAACGAAAATCCCTACAGCAGCAGTTTCGTCAAGATTTACAAAAACATATTAAAGACATTGCTGAAAAATACATCGTTGCCAACGAAACCACCGATAGCGCCATCATGTTTATCCCAGCCGAGGCTATTTTTGCAGAAGTCCATGCCAATTACCCTGAAGTCATTGCCCTTTCACAGCGATTAAAAGTATGGTTGGTTTCCCCAAGTACCTTAATGGCTGTGTTAACCACCGCCAGAGCTGTATTAAAAGACGATGCCACCAGGAAACAGGTTCACATTATCCAAAAGCACTTACAATCGCTCGCTCTAGATTTTCAGCGTTTTGAAAAACGTATGGATAAATTAACGAAACACATCGATATGGCGCATCAAGATGTCAGCGAAGTCAATACCTCCGCCAAAAAAATTACCCAACGCTTCCAAAAAATTGAAGCCGTTGAGTTTGAGCTAAAAGAAACACCATTGGTTGAAGAATGAACTCTGATACTCGCACTTTAGGTTTATTAGCAGGGCAACCGCATCTAAACGGATACTATGAAATCAAAATGCCTACGTTCCGCGCTTTATGCGCGGAATCTAGCCTCGTACATTGTTCAAGATCGACTGGATGCCGTGCATAAAGCACGGCACGTAGACAAAAACAAACTTTTTAGTGTTCAAAATTTAGATGTGTTTACCCTGGGTTTATTAGCGTCATTGATTCAATGAGGTTATATGCTATCCTAATAGTATAAAAAACAACGGATTAAGTAATGAACGCATTACGATTGCTTCTAACCCTTCTAATGACTCTCTTGTTAACCAACGTCTACGCGCTTGGCTTCGGTTGTAATACCTGTACTGGTAATCAGCCTTGTGTGAATCCCTGCCCTCCTCCAGAAAAACCAGCGTATAAACCCTGCCCTGAGTGTTGTGAGGGCATGGGTGGCGTGCATTATTGCGACTCATCCGCTGGGCGATTTGTTTGTCGAAACGGGGATTATTCAACCTGTTATTGCGATCGCCATGCAGTCATGGATTTACATAAAATAATGGGGTGTTGTTTGTGGCAAGGTGGGGTATTAAAAAAAGATGAAACAGGGCTGGTCATTTGTAATAACGGAGCGGTTTCAGAAATTTGCACTAGGCAAAATATTCTGGATGCAGCACAAGTAAGTTGGTAGATTGATATATACCCGTAATCTTTCAAAATACTAGGGTCTGTTGACATTTCACTTGCCGCCTACGTGCCGCGGCTTGTCCGCGGCATCCAATAGATGGTCAAATCAAAAGCCGCACTATCTAATCCATTGAATAATGAAAGCAAACTCATAATATAACGGTTCTGACACCAAGTATAAAACGAGTTTGCAATGCTTAGACTTATGCTCAATGACGAGCTTTGGTCGAAGCTTAGGGAGATCATGCTACAGCATGGGATTTATGACAAGTCTAATCTTCGTATGATAGTAGAGGCAATGTTATATCGCATGCGGGTTGGCTGCCCTTGGCGCGACCTACCAACAGAGTTTGGATTCTGGAACTCAATCTATCAAAAATTTAATCGATGGTCATCAAAAGCAAATTGATGAGCATATTCAAAGCACTTGTTCAAGAACCAGATCTTGAATGGGAGTTTATTGATGGCAGCATCGTAAAAGTGCATCAACACAGTTCTGGTGCAGCTTCTGAAGAAAATAAAGCGATAGGAAAATCCAGAGGGGGCAATACGACAAAAATTCATATGGCTGTTGATGCTCATGGTTTACCCATCGATTTTGAAATAACGGGTGGGGAAGTACACGATTGTAAAGTTGCCCCAGAGTTTATCGAACAACTGCCCGCCGCAGGTCATATTATTGCTGATAAAGGCTATGACAGTGAAGAAATAAGAGACACTATTCGTAAAAAATCATCCATTCCAGTTATTCCAAGAAAGAATAATTCTAAGATTGGCAATTTAGATATGGATTGGTGTCTTTATAAATATAGGCATTTAGTTGAAAATTTATTCGCCAGGATAAAGCATTTTCGTGCAATTGCCACAAGATTTGATAAATTAAAGCGGAATTATGCCTCTGTTGTTGCTATGGCCTGTGCATTTTTATGGCTACCTATGTAGCACTTCTTGCGATATTATCTGGATGTTTGTCCAACATTCAGGGAATGTATGATGCATCCATCTTATGTTTATATTCTTGCAAGTCAGCGTAATGGTACTCTTTACATAGGTTCTACGTCAAACATCATTAAACGAACGTGGGAACACAAAAATAAAGTTATTCCAGGCTTCACTGCCAAGTATAACGTACATATGCTTGTCTATTACGAAATACACGAATTATATATTGACGCAGCTCGTCGTGAAAAACGTTTCAAAAATTGGCCAAGACAATGGAAAATAAATTTAATCGAGAAACTTAATCCAGAATGGCGTGATCTGTATGAAGAAATTTGCCGATGATTTAGATTGACTGGATGGCGCGGGCAAGCCGCGGCACGTAGGCGGCAAGTGAAATGTCAACAGACCCTAGATTTGTTCTATCGCTTTTTCCGTCAGAACTGTTTTTAAAGATTCGCAATAGANTAAAGTTATTCCAGGCTTCACTGCCAAGTATAACGTACATATGCTTGTCTATTACGAAATACACGAATTATATATTGACGCAGCTCGTCGTGAAAAACGTTTCAAAAATTGGCCAAGACAATGGAAAATAAATTTAATCGAGAAACTTAATCCAGAATGGCGTGATCTGTATGAAGAAATTTGCCGATGATTTAGATTGACTGGATGCCGCGGACAAGCCGCGGCACGTAGGCGGCAAGTGAAATGTCAACAGACCCTAGATTTGTTCTATCGCTTTTTCCGTCAGAACTGTTTTTAAAGATTCGCAATAGAACTCGCCATTACTTCATCTTTAAAAACAGTTCTGCCAAAAAAATCGAATCGCCCAAAAACTAGTATTTTTAAAAATTACGGGTATATAGCCATTACACTTCAAAATCCGAAATTAGGTTCACTGACAATTTGAAATTTATCAGTGAGCCTAGCTCTCAATAATTTCTTTTTACGCCCAATTTGTTTGAAGAAAGTAGTTATGGCTT
>NZ_CAAAIW010000019.1 GCF_900640115.1 Legionella yabuuchiae | reverse complement strand
TAACAGGTGTTATTATTGGGTGACGCAAGAATTTGACCTCTTGCGTTGGGTATACCGGAAAGAGTAGAGAAATTTACAGAAGAAAAGTTGCTTTATCGGGCAATTCATGATTATCAAGGATTCGGTGATATTGAGATTCATGAATTTGAGACTATCAGCACAATAACGGAATATGCTGAATTTATAACTGAGTATGAGGAACTTGGCCAGGCATTACTTGCTGAGTTTGGTCTTGAAGAAGCTAAAGCGATGATAGAGGATCAATATCACGGTTGTTATGATTCTGAAGTTGATTTTGCCCAACATCTTATCGATGACTGCTACGACGAAAAACTGCCGGACAATTTGATGGCTTATTTTGATTACAACTCATTTTCCCGTGATCTTTTTATTAATGATTTTTATGCGGTAAAACTCAAGGGATATGTTCACGTTTTTTCTAATTAGTAAAGCTCCTATTTGGAGCTTTACATCCCATCAAATTTTAAAAAAAAATGGTATACCACAAGACCTTAAGATTAAGGTTTCTCCAGGGTTTCAACTGGCTCATCAGTTGCTTTTTTCTTTCAGATTACAAAGCCACTGGTCGAAATCAAGTCTTTTTAAACCTTGATACTAAATGAACTCGATTAAAAAGGTAGATGATTTAAAGAAAATTGAAGAAAAGTGAAATGTGTGATCGAGGTGGAGAATTGAGAACCGCAATCCGTGCGCTTGCCACCATCCTTAGTGTTGTCTCAATTTCTCCTCGTTTAACCATCATAGCAAAATAGACCGACTTGGAAAGAGTGTATTAACTTAATCTTGTTTGAGATATTTCTTGAAACTTATAGGAGATATCTTTCAGGTTGAACAAAATGACTCCAAATTGGTTTGAAAAATTTGGAGTCAAGACTTTTATTTTAACTTTTTCTTAGTTAAGATATTCAATCCGCAATTAAAAATTAAGCCGCGATATAACCTGTGGATAATTTTTTTCATATTCTCATAATTTTTCTTGACAACAAATCCATTTGTTAGGCAGTCCAATAAATATAAGTGTTATGGGCGACTTGTATCCACGATTTAAATATTCTCTTATCCACAAAATCTGTGGATAAACCTGTGAACTGAGGTTTAAAACCCTTGAAAAATAACCTTCCCGGTTGAGTGGTCAGTGTTTCTTCAAACCAGCATAGATTTGATTGAGCTGGATTTTCTTTTTTTTAAATTCCAAAAAAATTGATGGCGGGGCATTTGGTTTTATCATAAATTCATAATTGAAACAGTCTAAAATGGCGGATATGGATAAATAAGTAAGCACCATATGAGTGCGGCAGGAATTCCGCACGATAGTAACTCATTGAGGCTATATTTTCTTGAATGACTACTTACACAAAATTCTGGAAAGACTCGGAAAAACACCTCAATTTCGTAAAAAGGCTGTAATTATCAATAAAAGAGTCAAACCTCTTCTTTAGCTTCATGTGTCTTTTCTTTTAGCAAACCAAAAGTCATTAATGTATTTTCAACTTCTTCAGCAAAAACTTCCTTCGATTTTGCTGAAAGCTCATTGCTTTTAAGCAATGTTTCCATATTTTCCAAAAGTCCTCTGAAGGCAATGTGGATATGTCTTCTATCTTTGACTTTATCACTTGAAGAACAAATAGACATAATGGATGACGCTTCCTTGTTTTTAAACTCTGAGACTTTGATGTGGTGGTATTCAGGTTTTTTTCCATCATATGTATTATATAAGTAAGCCATGCCATTGGTAATGCGTTTTGGATAGATAAGATGGTTAAATTCACTCATGCATAAAACAGCAGCATATTCCTCTATCTGATATTTAATAGAGGCTTCAAGCGACTGAGTTGTGCTCAAACATTTTTCCCATGTTTTTCTCATTTTTTGGTAAAAAGTAGACTTCTTTGCACTATCCGCTTCTAATAAACTCATATAAGAAGAGAGCTCATTCGTATTTCTGCTGTTCAAAAAGTCTTTCCATCTGATTATTTTGAAGCCATCCAGAAGTTCTTCATGATCGAGCAAATAAATGTCACCTTGTTTTAAAGCTTCCTCATCACTTTTACAATTAAATCGATTTAAATAGTCGCAAATTAAAATTGTTGTTTTATTGTGATGACCAGTGGCTCGAAGTGCGTGAACGATAGCCGCCATTCGAGATCCTCTTTCCAAGGGTTGGCTCATACTGACGGGCAACACAATGGTTTCACCTTGAGGAATTACCTCCGGAAGCTTGGCTTTAAAATGCATATCAATTTCCATGTCAATCTCAAAGAGAGATAAATTATATCATAATGGCTTATTTATGCGCACCTGAATTTTCGTATAATTTTTGTATAAGTACTTTTCTGGTTTTGTACGATAAATAAGCTAATCTTTATGTTAAGGAAACAATAAAAAGCATTATGGACAAAGACTACATACTTAAACACTCCGCTGGAAATCTCTATTGGAAGGATATCCAAGGTCGATATCAAGGTGCTAATAATGCATTTATGGAAATCATGAATATAAAAAAAGTTGATAACGTAATTGGTAGAACGGATAGAGAATTATTTTCAGGGATTTTGCCCGATGAGCAACTGAGCGCCATTGAAGAGATCGATCAATCTGTTTTCAAGACTGGAAAAGGAATTCGACTTAGAGAGGAAGGGATTGATAATCAAGGGAAGAAGGCTTATTACATCACCAATAAAATTCCTTTCTTTGATGATAAAAGCGGTCGTATAATTGGGCTCATTGGTACCTCAATTGATATTACAGCTGAAGTACTTCTTGAAAAGAAATTAAAAGAAGAAAAAATCAAATCTGAAGCCGCAAGCCAAGCCAAAACTGAATTTCTGGAAAACATGCGCCATGACATTCGAACGCCATTGACGGGGATTGTTGGTTTTTCTGACATCATAAAAGCAGAAGCTGAAAACCCAAGTGTGAAGGAGTATGCGGATAATTTGGTGGCATCGAGTCATGCATTGCTCAAACTAATGGATGAAGTGCTTGAGGCGGTTCGTGTCAGTTCTGGTGAAATACCAGGGGTTAAGAAAAAGTTTTCTTTAAAAAAATCCTTGCAGCATATTATTGATTTAAACCGTGCAAAAGCCGCCAGCAAACGACTGGATTTACAGTTGGAGTACGATGAAAAACTGCCCAATTATGTGATTGGGGATAATATTCGCATTCATCGTGTGGTGCTTGAGTTGGTTTCAAACGCTCTAAACTTTACCGATGCTGGATTTGTGAACATCACAGCTGAGCTTGCTCAACAAGAAGATAAAAAGCTGATTGTGAAACTGATAGTTCAAGATAGCGGCATGGGTATTCCGCCTGAACGAAAGCAAGAAATTTTTCTGCAATTTAAGCGTCTTACTCCTTCTTATCAGGGCATTTATAAAGGCGCAGGGCTTGGCCTTTCAGTGGTGAAGCAGTTTGTCGATGACGTCAATGGCGAAATCTACGTTGAGAGTGAACCCAATAAGGGTTCGCTTTTTACGTGCGTGATTCCACTTCAAAAACCATTGCTGGATGATTCCAGTGGGGTGGAGTCTGACCGTGAAGAGACGATTGAATTGCCCAAAGAATTAGAAGCGCCCTCTCAAAAAAACATTACGACCAATGGCCCAAAAAACAAAAAAACATCAAATCGAATTTTAGTGGTTGAAGACAATCCTGTGGCCCAACAGGTTGCACAAGCAGTTCTAAATCGGTTCGATTGTCAGGTTGATGTGGCCAATAATGGGAAAGAAGCGCTTCAGTTATGGAAACCACATTCTTACGATTTAATTTTTATGGATATCGGTTTGCCTGATTTGGATGGATACGAAGTCACCCATCACATTCGTGTTCAGGAAGTGTCAAACAAAAGCCACTTACCCATCGTGGCCCTGACGGCTCATGCCAGCGAAGAAAACAAAGAACGCTGCATTTCAGCGGGCATGAATGCCGTGTTAACCAAGCCATTAACAGTTAAACGCTGTGAAGACGTTTTGAACTCGTTTATTGCTTCAAGAAAACAAACGCCCGATGAAAACATCAACCCACATCTTTTCGGATTGCCAGAAAATGAGCAGCAAATGTTTGATTTGTCGGAATGCCCCATTTTAGATGTCGAAATAGGGCTTGAATCAACCAGTACAAAAGAGATGCTTACTGAAATGCTTGAAATTTTAGTAACAAAAGCCCTGCCAGATGATTTTGAGCTAATGAAACAGGCGCACGATGCCGGTGATTGGGATAAAACACAGCAACTCGCCCATAAAATCAAAGGTGGTGCCGTTTACGTGGGGACTGTGAAAATAAAAATGGCTTGTCAGTATCTTGAGGGGTATTGGAAATCAGGGCAACGTGAATTGTTGGAGGCGCTTTATCAACAAGTGGTGTCTGTTGTTGAGGAGAGTATCCAAAGTATTAAACGCTGGTTAGCGGATTAAAACTTGAAACATAATCTGCGGTTTTAAGACAAAGTATTTCAATACACTGTGTGGATTTTGCGTATTTGAGTACGACCTTGTTATACATCGTACGACAATTGTAGTGGTTTCCTGCGATAATATTTATAATAAAATCAATTGATTATTTCTTAATTAAGGGGCTGAAAATCCTCGTGTCGGCAGTTCGATTCTGCCTCTGGCCACCATGAATATCAATAAATAGTACGCAATTTGGCTCTTCCACTAATAGAACCAATTCACGAAGCTACATAGAACTATAATTATTAATTTAGGCTAATCCCCAAATCCAGGGCCACTTCACTCACCCACACAGAACTCTAACTATTAATCTATAATTTTCACAAATTTCTAAATCCATAAGCCTGACGTTTCCCCCAAAAATAACACCATGACATTGATGAGACTTCCATTAAAATTGTAAGATTGGAGAACTCAAAATGAAAAAACGTTATACAGAAGAACAAATTATCAAAGCCATTAAATCACATGAAGCAGGGACAAACGTTGATGATATTTGTCAGGTGCGTATTTCGGTGGATTCGAACGGTGATTATTGTTGTTTCGCAACCCAATAGTACTGAATTGTAGTGATGACTCAATCCTTCAAGTCATTTCAGAATTTAGTAGTTTGCGGACTTAACCTTAAATCTCCAAGTTAAGGTTGTCATCAGCACACGCGTAAGCAGTTACCAGAGCATTTAATGTAGCAGCAAGACGAAGAGCAGATTGAATTGCAACCTTTGTAATAGAATGTCCTAATAACTGTTTAATATGCGAGTGAATACACAATCCACAACCATTAATTACCGATACAGCTAATGCAAATAATTCAAAATCCTCTTTATCTACATCATGATTACTCAAGCCATTCATGCGCAAATTTGCCGGCATGGCAGTTAACTCTTTATTCTCTGCCAAATGGATTGCTCGATAATAAACATTATTCATGGCCATTAAAGTTGCAGCAGTTTTTGCAGCAAGGTATATATCCGACAAACCAGCATTTTGAGTTTCAAATTCTAGGGCACGAATAAGATTTTTATTTTTAAGACTATAAGCAATCGATAATGCAATGCCGTAAAATTGCGTAGGGGTTAATCCGGAAGATTCAATATTTCCGAATAAATTGCTAAGGTTTAAACGGATATCTTTTGCATAGTCGGGTAGATTTTCTTTTAATTGTTCTAGTCTCATTGTTCATCTCCTAAAGTGTTTCGCCGCCAATAGGACGATTACACAAACACAGTTCATCGGTTTGCAGGCCATCTAAAATACGTAATACTTCTTGGGGATTTCGCCCAACTTGTAATCCATTTACGCTAACATGTTGAATAATATTCTCAGGATCAATAATAAAAGTTGCCCGTAAAGGTACGCCGCTTTCTTGATCACGCACACCAAAACCATCCGTTAGCTGCCCACGAGTATCGGCAAAGCTGTATTGTTTGAGTTCATTTAAATCGTTGTGATCACGGCGCCATGCAAGTTTTACGAATTCATTATCTAAACTGCCCCCTAAAACAACAGTATCCCGCTCAGCAAATTCATGCGCTAATTTTGCAAACTCCACGATTTCTGTAGGGCATACAAAGGTGAAATCTTTGGGATAAAAAAACAGAACTTTCCATTTGCCCGCAAAGCTATTCTCAGTAATGGTTTCAAAAGCTGATTTTTCCTGTTCTTCAGGATGGTTAAAACCTGGTTTAACAGCAACCACACGAAAATTCGGGATTTTTTGACCAATGGTTAACATAATTTTCCTCATTAAGTAATTTCAGAGCCAGTATAGCTATGGTATATAATTAGTTAAAACGAATTAAATCTATTAAGTTAATCGGGAAAATCGATGAATAGGCTACCAACTTTAAAACAATTACATCATTTAGTCGCACTTTTTGATTATCAACACTTTGGTAAAGCCGCGGAAGCGTGTTTTATTAGTCAATCAACCATGAGTGCATCGATAGGGCATCTTGAAGAAATATTGGGCGTTCAATTATTAGAGCGAAGCTATAAAACTTTTATTTTTACTTCCTTAGGTGCAAGCATTGTGCAAAAGAGCCGAGCGTTAATTGAGAATGCAGCAGAGCTAATGGATTATGCACAAAATGAAGGCAAATCAATGCATGGTGTATTGCGTCTCGGATGTATCCCGACAATTGCTCCTTTTATAATGAGCGCATTAGTATCCCTCTGCCATGAAGTCTATCCCGCATTAAAGCTACTCATTCGCGAAGATACTACTGATAACCTACTTCATTCTTTAGAAATAGGTCAGATTGATACCATTATTCTAGCGTTGCCTTATCCTACAAAAAACCTAAACACACTAACTCTATGCCAAGATCCTTTTCAATTAGTAATACCTGCGAATTGGAGAGATAAAATTGAAGGAAAAGAAATGGGTTTTTGGCCAGACGAATGTATTTTTCTTTTAGAAAAAGAACACTGTTTAACGGGGCATACCCTACAGGCTTGTGCACTAAAAAATAGTAAAAAAATAAACCCCTTTTTTGCAACCAGCTTGCATACGCTAACGCAAATGGTAATCGCAGGGCTTGGTGTTACTATTTTTCCTGACCTAGCAATTAAAAATGGCATTCTGACAGGATCGAACTTAATTACTATTCCTCTACCTGGTAACGCATATCGTGAAATCGGAATGGCGTGGCGAGCCACATCCCATAAACAGGATACCTATCAGTTACTTGCTGATTTAGTTAAGACATTGATAACATAATCGATTTATTAACAGATAGTCGGGTCAGATTTTGCGTTTTGCTAGGTAAGATCTTTGATTGCTTCACTTTCCCTTGTGTAGGGGATGCTAGGGGCTTATAAGCCCCTAGCATCGATAGCAATTCTTTGATGTAATAAACCCCTTTTTCTGCGTCACTGCAAAAATGTACAGTGACGCAGGAAACCATCCTTGATTTTACGCTGTAAAATCAATACATTCCGCGTTTTTGTTCAAAGGCGCTCAACGCATTTGAACAAAAAACCCACGATAAATCCTTGCCCATCTTGCACCGATTTGATAACTTCTAATGAGTGCAGCTGATGAGCCGGTAAAGGCGAAACCTTTTAAAGAACTTGTGCTAGGCCGCCCCGATCCCTAACCCTGTGGCTGTGTAAATCCCCCATTATTAAGACAAGTTGCCTTTGGCATAGTCATCTACATTATTACACTCCTTCCCAAGCATCTCCCTCTCCTGAAAATGCCAATGAGTGTAACCTATGTCTCGATAAGGACATCAATTAGTTACGATTGATTTTTGCAAAACCCTAAAAATCCTATGTGGGGATTTTGCGTGGAACAATCAACACAACGTCACAAACTAAAGCTCTTCTAGTCTTCCCCAAATCCGGGACACTTCACTCATTCGCACAGCACTTAATCTATAATCTATAGTTTTCAAAATTTATTCGATCGGACATCCTATTGCTTTACATGCAGCCATAGAGCCGAAGCAAATTTCCACTTGCTTAAAATTTTTTTGTTTTAATAAAGAAGCAGCGATCGTAGCTCTACGGCCACTACCGCAAAAGGTTGTAATAACAGCATCTTGAGGCAGTTCTTTTATATGTTTAGGTAAATCACCAATGAAGATATGTTTTGCACCAGGTAGGTGGCCTTCTTCCCATTCATTGTCCGTTCGAACATCGAGGAGTACGAATTGTTTGTTTTTCTCAATACGTTTTTTTACTTCATATGCCTGTACAACAGGAATATGCCAGTACTCTTTTCCTGAGATTTCCCACCCATGAACACTTGGTAACCAGCCTTTTACACGGGTATACCCCAAACGTATGAGCTGTTTTACTGCTGATTCCATATTTTCTTCGTTTTCAGCAACTAAGATAATATCTTTTTCATAATCTAAAAACCATCCAGCAAATTTAGATATCATATCATGCGGAATAGCGAGGCTATTCGGTATTGAAACACCAGCATACCCTTCAGGTGGACGCACATCTAAAATTTGAGCAGATTTATTTTTTATTAAATCTTCGACACTTAATGCGGCTGGTTGTGGAAGTGTTTTTAATATATCGGGGCCCTGCAAATTTCTTTTTTCCATTTCATCAAAATAAGGGGGATGCTCAAACTGTCTGAGGCGTTGACCCTCTATAAATTCTTCTCTGCTCAAATTTTGTAATGATTTATTATATTTTTTTTCATAACCTATCGTAGAGAAATTATGAGCTCCCATCCCTTCCCCACAAACTGATCCCGCACCATGAGCAGGATAAATTATAACATGATCACCCAGCGGCAGCAGTTTTTGATAAATACTGTCATAAAGAAAGCCTGCCGCTTGTTCACGTGACTTCCACAAGTCAGTACGGCCAACTGCACCTACAAATAATGCATCTCCGGTAAATACAGCAAAAGGTGCTTCACAAGAATTGGTATTATAAAGAACAAGAGAAATGCTTTCCGGCGTATGTCCTGGTGTTTCTAATACTTTAATTAGAAGATTTGAAACCTGAAATTCATCCGATTCCTTAACGGGGTGTCCATATTTAAAATTTAATTGGTTACCATGATAAATGTTTGCTTTGGTTTGTTCCGCCAAAGAGCGCGATCCAATCACATAGTCTTCATTTCGATGTGTTTCAAAAATATGGGTTATCCGTACTTGTTTCTTACGGGCCAAATCGAGGTAATGGTTCACGTCAAGGCGTGGATCAATCACAACGGCCTGATCGCCATCACCTATCATATAAGACAGATGTGCGAGGCCTTCATCAAAAAATTGTTCAATAAACATAACTAAAACTCCTTTTCATGTCATTCTTGGTATGATTATAGTAGTTTAGAATATGTTATGTTTACTGGAAAAATAGCTTGGAGAGCTTAATAATGGATTATACAGTTTTTACTCCCTATAAAGGTTTAATAGGTGGTTTTTTAATTGGACTGAGTGCCGTGTTGCTCATGTGGCTAAATGGTAGAATCGCAGGGATGAGTGGCTTGGTGCACGGCTTGTGTCCACCAGGTAAAAAAATTGAATATTGGCGCGCGACCTTCCTCTTGGGGCTGATCGTTGGCGGTTTATCCTATCAATTATTTCCTAACATACAATTCCCCTTACGGACCCACTATCCAATTGTCGTGTTAATTTTGGGTGGATTTTGTGTAGGCTTTGGAACTCGAATGGGGCATGGTTGTACCGCAGGTCACGGGGTCTGCGGTGTGGCTCGTTTATCCTTACGTTCCCTTATTGCCACCATTACCTTTTTTATCTCCGCCGTCATCACAACGCTAATTATGAGATATTTATTGGGAGTTTATTAACATGCATAGATTATCCGCTTTTTTAATAGGTATCGTATTTGGAACGGGGTTAAGCATTTCTAATATGACAAACCCATATAAGATTTTAAATTTTTTGGATTTCTTTGGCCCATGGGATCCGACTTTACTGGTCGTTATGGCTACTGCTGTGGTAACCACCTATATTGGTTATCAAATCGTTTTTCGAGCCCCAAAACCCAAGCTCACGGAAACTTTTTATCTTCCTGAGAAAACGAAAATCAGCAAACAACTTATCCTTGGTAGCATTATTTTTGGGGTAGGCTGGGGTTCGACTGGCTATTGCCCTGGTCCATCGATTGCGGCATTATCCACATTTAATATGGATCCACTTTATTTCGTAATTGGTATGGTATTGGGGTCTTATATGTATTGGCTAATTTTTAATTATTTAAAAAGATAAGCAAGTCCAAAATTGCAAAAGTTATATACCCGTGATCGTTCAAAATGCGAGTTTTTAGGCGCCTTTATTGTTTGTCCTGTCGCATTTTAAAAAGGGGGCCCTTTCAAGCGCGAACTGCAACACTTAGTTAAACCCTCCTCAAAAGTTAGAGTGAGTCACGTAAGATTGATAATCTCAAGGTGCAAACCAAGGAGATTATCATGGCCAAAGGCTATCATCACATGACTCAGGAGATAAGGTCTCAAATTTACGCCTTAAAAGCAACCGGAATAGCATTGAGAAAAATCGGCCGTATCGTAGGATACGATGCGTCGGCCATCAGTCGTGAGATTAAGCGCAATACAGGCGGCAGAGGCTATCGCTATAAACAAGCAGATGCAATGGCAAAAGAACGCCGTGCTAAAGCCAGCCGCACACCCAAAAAACTTACCCCCGAACTGATATCCATCATTGAAGCTAAGATCCTGGAAGATTGGAGTCCAGACCAAATTGCTGGTCGTTTAAAAGAGGAAGGCATAGCCAATATTAGTCATGAGGCTATTTATCAGCATATCTGGAAGGATAAACGTACCGGAGGTACTTTGTACAAACATTTACGCCATCATGGCAAAAAATACAACAAACGCTCTTCTGATAAGGCTGGGCGAGGTTGTATTCCAAATCGGGTGGATATTGATGCACGACCAGCTATTGTAGATGAGAAGGCATGTATTGGTGATTGGGAAGGTGATACCATCATTGGGGCAAAGCACCAAGGTGCCATTGTTTCCTATGTGGATCGTTGTTCAAAATTTACGGTACTCAAGAAAATTGACCGCAAAACAGCCGATCTTGTCACGATGGCAACCATTGAAAAACTTGGTCAAGATTCATTGCCTGTACTGACCATTACCTATGACAATGGTAAAGAATTTTCAGATCATAACGCTATCTCAAAAGCGTTGAACGTCAATTGTTACTTTGCTAAACCTTACCACTCTTGGGAAAGAGGCTTGAATGAACATACAAATGGTTTAGTACGCCAATACCTACCTAAGTCAACTGATTTTACGCAAGTCTCCGATCAAACGGTACAAGTCATTGCAGAAAGGTTAAATCATCGACCACGAAAAAGCTTGCATTACAAAACACCTATGGAGGTGATATCGATGCACCGAAATCAGACAAGAATGACACGTATGAGTCCGGATGGATGAAGTGTCAAGAAAGCCTTGACTAAATTAGCCATTAAATTAATTTTGTCTTTTATAGTTTTGGATAGAGGCGCTTTAATTCACGCACTCTTTGGCAATGTCAAATTGCATGATATACCCGTAATCTTTCAAAATGCGTGTTTTTAGGCGCCTTTATTTTTTGTCCTGCCGCATTTTAAAAAGCGAGTAATGGCTCATTCCCTTGCGAGTTTTTTAAAATACGGCAGGGCGAAAAAGAAAAAAGCATAAATCACGCATTTTGAAAGATTACGGGTATATAAGCATTTATAGACTCCTTGGCTGGGGCAATAAAATAAGATGAAACGCTGGGATGCGAACAGTATGCTTGAATTAGGCAAAGAACTTTTTGCCAAAATCCACAGACAGAAAAAGCATGCCAATCACAACCATGATGTGCACATTATGGCAAGGGAAATAGATGAATGGCTGCCACAAGGCATTCAATCACTAATTGATGGCACTTATGATCCACGCTGTTTAAAACGTTACTGTTTCGAAGATGAAGTTGTTGATCATGTGCATCTATCGGATCGTATTTTGCAACACCTTTTATTGAAACAACTAAAACCGACATTCAAGCACGTGATGAATTCAAATGTCTATCATTTAGTTGGTCCTTCTGGTGTTAAGCATGCAACTTCGCGTATCAAACAAGCCCTGGAAGAAGAAAAACCCAAGTATTTTTTACGCGTGGATATCCGCTCCTACTATGCTTCAATCCCGCATTATAAATTATTGAATGACATCAAGCAGTATTATCACGACCCCAAAATAATCGCCATGTTGGAAAATATCATCACTAACCCCATTGATACACCAAGAGGAAGCAGAAATCCTTCTTATGGTATTGCATTGCGCGCCCCACTGTCTCAATTTTTTAGTGCGCTCTATCTTAAACCGCTGGATGATGCGCTATCTCGAATGGATATTGTATACGTAAGATATCAAGACGATATTCTGGCACTGTGCAAATCGAAGCGGCAATTAAATCGCTGCAAGAAGCGCATGATGGAAGTATTGGGCGAAAGACCATTAAAATTGTCACGCAAGAAATCGCGTATGGGGACGGTCACCGATTCATTTCATTTTTTGGGAATACACTATTCTCTGACACAGCCAGAGAATCACATCAGCGTTAAGCAGGCTAATGATGATTTAATAGCAACAACCCAACCTGCTCAATCTTTGAGCGAATGGGGGGGGGGGGAATCCATTGTTCAACATCAACAGCCTGTCGCTTTGCGTATTACACCGCATGCTCGGACATTACGCAAAGCACGCGAGAACGTAAAACTAATGGTCGCGGATCAGGTCTCTCCTGCAAAGATCAAACGTTATTTCGTTCAATGGGCGCGTTGGTGGGTAAAAACAGCAAACACATGGGATTTTCAAAGTCTAGTGGAACAATTCATTATGACGTGTTGGCAGGAAGCACCGGCAAACATTGCCGCCGATGTTCTCGCTCACTACACTACAGAATTATACAGCGCCCTGGATGGCCGCGAGTCGACTCTGGCTGCATAATTCTCCCAAGACTGCTGTTTTTGCTCGACATAAGTTTTGAAAAAAAACGGTACCCGCCCCACAGCACTCGACGCGCAGCCGCCCCCCCCACCTCCGCCCCCGGCACCGGCCCCGCCACCGCCCACTCATAACCCAGCCCAGAAAAAGAGTCAAATACAGGAGGGAAAATCGAACCATCACCATGCTTAAACTTGAATGACCGCGCCGATTTTTCTTGATTTTCTACCCGATTATAAAGCCCCTGAGCAAAATCCATTGCGATGTTAGCCGTCAGAAACCGCTGTATAAAACCTACGACCTGCCGCCAAAATAAATCTCGTTGGATCCAATTCCACGTATCAAATTGGCTATCATAAAGCTCAAATGCCTTAAGGAGATGTTGGGGGTTAAACACCGCTTCTTGGGATGAGTGTTGCGTGAAATCCGCCCTAAATTTCTCAAGATTGCGCCAGAGCGGGGTATCGTTAGGCAATTCAAGACTGAGTGCTTTTTCTACATCTGCATTACTGCTTCGACTAATTGTCTCTACGATTTGACTGAAGTCAAACGGGGTTTGTTCTTGAGAATACGTTTCATGCCCTGCTGGAAAAATTTCTTGATACTGGCGAGTCATTTCCTCTTTTGGCATGTGATGGGCTAACATCGCACAGAGTTCATCATCCATAGCGCAAAGCGCTGCCTGAAAAGCGGTCTTTTGTTTAACCTTCCGCCTTGAATAATCAATGACCGTGACTTTTTCGGTAAGCAGGGTCTCTAATAAGGCTGGATTGCCTTGTGCTTTTTGAAGTAAGGCTTCTGATTTGGGGAGGTCCCCATAAACAATGGTTTGCACTAATTGAGTCGCCAGTGGATTGAGTTTCTTGAAAAATCCTTCTCGAGTACTCACGGTCGTTCTATCAGTTTCTGCCTTCTGCAAAGCAGCAGAAAGTCCATTCGCCATGGTGGTTTCAGAAAGCAGGGTTTGTAATGTCTTATTCTCCAATAACAGCTGACGCCCTTTCTTAGTGCTCACCAAGGTTTCTGCAACCGTCTTTCCTTGGTATTTTCCCTCGGGAATGACGGTATTCATGCCTGCCACCGTCATCGTTTCCAAAAGAAGCGGATGCTCATGTAACCAGTAGAGAGTATCGTGTTTATGCGCTTGGCTAAACAACAGCAACAGTGCTTCATTGATGTTTTGGCCCTGTTCAACATAAGCTCTTACCTCAGCGACCTCTTTTTCAGCAATGGCAATCGCAAAATAAATGGCTTGCAAATTCCGCTCTTTTTTCAGTTGAGCCGTTAATTGAGGCGCTTCATTATGAAGAATAGCGAGTACCTCTTTTTGAGCATTGGGCGATTTATCATTGAGATAAGCGCTCACCAAGGACGCTTTTTGTTCCATGCTCCACTCACTGAAATACTCCAAACACTGGACTAATTCATAACCCTGGGGAATCAGCGTGTTAAGCGTCGTTAAATCCAATAACCTATTTTCATCTAGTAAAAGGCCATCTAATAAAACAGCCTCTTCTTGAGAAAGCGTGACATAGTTTTCATCTCTTAATTGTTGCAACAGATGATGTTTGACGTTTTGCCAATTAATGTCGGTTACTTTGCCCGATAGGGTATCTGTTTCTAATAATTCCCCCATTGGGATGGGAATAAAGCGCTTGATAGATTCACAAAATTTTGCATACTCCTCCATTTTATACTCATTTTCCAAGTCACGTTTGCCCTGGTATCCATGCTGTACAATCAGGGCTTCTAGTTCATCACGCAGTGCATTCACCAGGGCGAATAATTGAAAGTGATTGGTAAACCCAGTTTCGATACGGCGTATAATGTCTTCATCAGAAAGATTTTGGCTGCCTACGTGAGAATAAAAATCCTTCGTATTGATAGGCCAAACTCCGAACCCCGCGTTTCGGGCAACTTCAATCACCCGGTTGTGCACATGAATGCCTTGAGGATTTTTTGCGGCAATTATGCCCGCTATTCTATCCACAAGCTTAAAGCGTACCTGGGCAATTAATTCATCCCTGGTTTGTGGCATGTTGAAGAGCGTAATGGTGAAATTCACTCGATCGGTGAACCCTGGTGAGCACTGGTCCACATCTTCCTTAATCCTTGACGCAATCAGCTGTTTTTGCTCATAGGTCGTTTTAGGATGCGTAAAGAGAACGTACAACGTGCCTAAAGACTCCTGTAGTTGAGGTTTTAAAGAATAAGTGGATTGCGGCCCTACGTGTCGGTCTAATTCTTTATAAAACTGCTCTTTTTCTGTCAACAGGACTACTTGATTGGTTTGGTGGTCAAAGTCTTCTTGTGCTTGTGCCTTATCATCATTGAGTTTCAATTGCGCGCTCAAAAGCGCATAAAATTCGGTGCGCCAATCATCAGGGAGGGTTGTTGGCACTTCGATTGCTAAGCGCTGCGGTTGCTGTGTGTAGCATTTATCAGGATTCAAAATCGGCATTAATTCCCTCTCTCTTTTGCTCAAGCTAATGCAGTTGTCAATACATTGTGATTAAATAATGACCATTTTAACATAAGCAGGAGGAGGAAAGATTAAGGGAAGCTTAATTGATTGTTTTATTATTTATTTATTTGATTTTTAATTGGACTTTTTGGTTGTTAAATAGAATTAATTAAAACGTGCCGGCGCAGATGAGACGGCACGTGCAATTGCAAGTGTAGGTTTTGCCTTTGCACAACCCAATGATATTATCATTTTGGTTGAGCAAATTTTGACTTTCATGCTTGCAAACGCAAAAAATAAATGCATATACTTTGAAAATTAACCTTGGGATCAATTTTAGACCGCTATCACTTTAGCAACTTTGTTGCAGTTCACTTTTGAATCGGCGGGGAGTAATGGCTCATTGCCTTGAGAGTTTTTTAAAAGGCGGCAGGGCGAAACAGAAACAGCATAAATCACGCATTTTGAAGTTGATTGGGTATATGTGTGTAACCTTTATCATTATTTGGAAGGAAAGTTTGATCTTCAAATGTCATGCTTGGCCAGCACACTCAAGTTAAAAAAATTTAGCGTCTGCTACAATAGACCCTAATTCCCTCTATATTTTACTCCGTTAAATTTGTCTTTAATGCTAATCTTGACTTATTGTTAATAAGTTTTCAAATTATGGACTAAATTGGAATTTTAATTAGTTAAAGGATTAAGCCATGTCAAAATTTCACAATATCTTATTTGTCAGCCATGGATTAGGCGGAGAAGAAGAGGGGCTAAAACAAGCCCTCCAACTAGCGAGTGCAAACGAAGCCTCCTTAACTGTTCTCATAGCATGCCCAGCATTTCCAGATACTCTTGGTGACTACAAAGCATCTTATGAACAGTCCATCATTGAAGGAATGGAGCAAGCAATCAAGTCGACACAATCGCTTTTAAACATTAGTGAAAAAACACTTAACATTCATGTTGAACTTGAGTATGGCTCGGCCCCTGACGTTCGTATTATTCAATATGTGTTAAGACATTCACATGACTTACTGATAAAACAAGCCGAAACAAGTCCTAATCAAAGGGGCTTTAAAGCCTTAGATATGGAATTATTACGAAAATGCCCTTGCCCTGTATTTATGGTTCGCTCTGCAAAACATACGGATAAAGAAATCCGGATAGCCGTTGCAATTGACCCAAAGGATAAAGAGCATGTCGACAGAGAGCTGTCATTAGATCTTCTTAAATACGCATCTTCTCTAACTCATTACTACTCAGGCCAACTGAACATTGTCTCATGTTGGTTTTTTCTACTGGAAGAATACCTTAGGGACGGTATTTGGATAAAGGTTTCTGAATCTGAGTTAGATAAAATGGTTCTGGATGAAAAACATGAGCATGGCAGAGCATTGCAGGCTATTATTAAAGACTCTAATATTCAAGAACAATATCAAATTCACCTACAAAAAGGTCTTCCTGAAGAAGCCATTCCCTCTTTTGTTGAACGTCATGAAATCGATATATTAGTCATGGGTACCCTTGCACGAACCGGAATATCAGGTTTTATTATTGGAAATACCGCCGAAAACATTCTGCAAAAAATTAACTGCTCATTGCTGGCGCTAAAACCTCAAGGATTTGTTTCTCCTGTAAACGCTTATTAAGGCAGGCTTTCCATGATAGAGAAGAGCCTTAAAGAGCACCGAGGTAACTGGCATGTTCTGCCTATTGAAAAGGTAATGTCCTCGCTTAAAACAGATCCTCAAGGGTTAAATCAAACAGAGGTTTTTAAAAGACAGGAAGCGTTTGGGTCAAATAAAATACCTGAAACAGCAAAAGAGTCCATTGCCTTACGTTTTTTGCGGCACTTTAATCATATCCTGATTTATGTGCTTTTGGGCGCCTCAATAATTACAGCCTTATTAAATCACTGGATAGATACGTTTGTCATACTTGCTGTTGTGATTGCTAACGCTTGTATCGGCTTTATCCAAGAAGGCAAAGCAGAAAAAGCGCTTGATGCCTTACGACAGATGTTATCACCTACTGCTACAGTTATTCGTCAAGAAGAACGACAGACCATTACTGCTAAAGAACTAGTCCCAGGAGATGTGGTCTTTTTGGAGTCCGGTGATAAAGTGCCAGCAGATGTACGCCTTATTAAAGCGCATGGAATGATTGTAGATGAGTCCATTCTTACAGGTGAGTCTGTAGCAGTAGAAAAACATACTAACCCTGTTGCTGAAAATGCCGTGCTTGGCGAGCGTGCTTCAATGGCTTACAGCGGCACGCTAGTGACCAGTGGCCAGGCTAAGGGTGTGGTTGTAGCTACCGGTGAATTTACTGAAATTGGCCAAATCAGCCACCTCCTATCAAAAGTGGAACTATTAAAAACGCCTTTGATTCAACAAATAGATATTTTTGCCAAATGGTTAACGGTTTTCATTTTAATGGTTGCAGGATTATTACTGGCCTATGGCTATTTTGTTCAACATCAGGATTTTGGCGAGTTATTTATGGCGGTGGTTGGCTTATCGGTTGCGGCTATTCCTGAAGGGCTTCCTGCTGTACTCTCTATTACCTTAGCCGTTGGTGTGCAGGCGATGGCGCGAAGAAATGCAATCATTCGCAGGCTTCCTGCTATTGAAACCCTAGGTTCCATCTCTGTGATTTGCACGGATAAAACAGGCACGCTTACGAAGAATGAAATGACAGTGGTTTCTATTTTAACCGCAGAGAATCAGTTTAATGTTGAAGGCTCAGGCTATGAACCTACGGGGAGCATTAAACTTCATGACCATATCATTCATAAAGAACAACACCCTCTGCTTAAGCGGCTAGCACAAACGGCAATACTTTGTAACGATGCCGAGTTACATGAACGCAACGGAAACTGGGTCATCGAAGGTGATCCGATGGAAGGAGCACTGCTGACATTAGCAGAAAAAACAAGCTTATCGGTCACCGAAAACCGAAAGGTATGGACGCGCACGGACACTATTCCCTTTGATGCAAGACACCGTTTTATGGCAACGCTTAACCATAACCATCAAAACCATGCCTTTATTTTTGTTAAAGGTGCGCCAGAGCAATTGTTAGCGATGTGCCAAACACAAGAAAATGAACATGGTGAGTTAGAACCCATCAATCACACCTATTGGTTGGAACAGATTGAGTCCATTGCTAAAAATGGCCAACGTGTATTAGCTATGGCTTTAAAGTCAGTTCCTCCAGAACACACAGTGTTGCAATTATTCGATATGGAAAACAACTTAGTCTTGCTTGGCATGGTCGGAATGATTGACCCGCCCAGAGAGGAATCCATTACTGCAGTAGCACAATGTTTGAATGCCGGCATCCAGGTGAAAATGATTACTGGGGACCACTCAGCAACTGCTGGGGCAATTGGCCGGCAAATTGGATTAAAGCATCCAGATAAAATTTTGACAGGACTTGAGCTCGATGAAATGAGTGATTCGGAGCTTGCAGGTGTGGTGTTGGAGGATGATATTTTTGCCCGCACCAGCCCAGAGCATAAGCTGCGTCTTGTTATGGCGCTTCAATCTCATGGAATGACTGTAGCTATGACAGGAGACGGGGTTAATGATGCCTTAGCGCTCAAAAGAGCCGATGCAGGCATTGCTATGGGGAAAAAAGGCAATGAAGTATCGAAAGAAGCCGCAGAACTTGTGTTAGCCGACGATAATTTTGCATCCATTGCAGCCGCGGTACAAGAAGGACGTACGGTCTATGATAATTTAAAGAAAGTAATCAGCTGGACATTGCCCACCAATGCTGGCGAGGCCCTGACCATTATTTTGGCCTTAATTCTTGGCTTAAGTCTTCCGATAACCCCTGTTCAGATATTATGGGTTAACTTAATCACAGCGGTTACTCTTGGCCTATCACTTGCGTTTGAGCCAACAGAAGCAAACACAATGCAACGCCCGCCAAGGCCAAGAAATGAGCCTATATTAACTGGTTCGCTGGTATGGCATATCATCCTGGTATCCTTTCTTTTTATATGTGGAGTATTTGGTATCTATTCTTATGCCCTTGATAGAGGGTATTCGATTGAATTGTCTAGAACCATTGCTTTAAACACCTTGGTGGTTCTGGAGATTTTTCATTTATTTTATATCCGCAATATCTATGGAACCTCTTTAACCTGGCAAGCAGTAAAAGGCACCAAAATGGTGTGGATGAGCGTTATTGTGATTACGATTGCACAATTTGCTATTACTTATATGCCATTGCTACAAAGTATTTTTAAAACAGAATCGATTTCTTTTTTTGATGGCGTTCTCATCATCGTTATTGGCATAGTGTTTTTTGCGCTGATTGAGACTGAAAAACAACTTCGGTTACGACTTATTTCGCTTCGCCACAATGTTACAGCTACGAATTATAAGGAAGGTACATGATTGGATAGGCCTTTTTTACACACTCCCGTTTTATGAATAAACGCGCTGATGCTTTGCGCTATGATTCTTGGTTTTTTGATCCTTTTATTACGCAAACCGAGGAGGGATGATTGGTCAAATTTTTTTGGCATCGCACAGTCTTACGAACCTATTGAACTGCTGGCAGAGCTTGGAATCGCGGTATTACTGTTTCTGATGAGACTATAGCTGCCTATTTGTTAGTTTGTATTTCGGTGAGGCGCCATATAATTTGGCGGGGAAGACTCACTCGACGATTTAATGCTTCCATGTCTATTTTTGGATTTTAAGTAACTCATGAAGTTCTTTAATTAATCGACTTACTGTTTTTTCTATAGCCCGCTCAATTATTTTGCTTAATTTAAAGTTTTTGGAAACGTTTTCTATTTCAATACCGTATAAAACAATTTGCTTAGGTAATTCATTCAGTGCCTTACCAATCTCAATTGCATCAATTATGCCTATGCCATGGGTGGATAAGCCATTGGGAAAGCTGATGATTTCCTCATTTTTCAGATAATGTACTGTTCCTGCTGGTGCACCGGTCATCACTGCATCGATTAGAAAAACCTTATCTGCAGAACGCATCAATTCCAATATACGAGTTCCCGGGCGATCGCAAGCTGTAATTAACAATCGTTCCGAATCCGGACCGATTTGTTGTTTAAGACGATTAGCCACATGCCATCCAACCTGATCATCACCAAACGGTGAGCCAATGCCCAACACCCGAAGATCATTCATGGCGTGTCACACGCAAATTTAAAAAATGAGTAGAGCAGGATATGCAAGGATCATAGTTTCGAATGATTTGTTCACTATAAGCTTGCAAATCATCGTCTGTTTTGTTTAAGCCATATTGTTCTAATGAAATTCGCAAATCTTGTTCGATACGGGCCTGATTTTGACTAGTTGGTGGAACAATCCGGGCGGATTTCACAAGCCCCTTCTCCGTCATATCATAACAATGCCAAAGCATACCTCGAGGTGCTTCTGTACAGCCATATCCTCTGCCGGCACGGGTTGTAATTACGGCATGAGGGGCACTCGGATAAACATAGTTTTGGAGCAAGTGCTGGGCTTCCAGTACGCAGTAATAGATTTCAACTGCACGAGCGATGATGCTGTAATTCATGTTTTGGGTTGGGAAAGAAATTCTCGATTTTTTCAACACGTCTTTGATCACTTCAGGTAGATGATGATAATTGTTATTAACACGTGCTAATGGCCCAACCAAATACGGTTTTCCTTGGAGAAGGCAATGGAGAGCATTAGAATAAGGCACCTGATTTTCTTTAAAGTAATCATCAAATTGATCGATGCTTATTTCGAGACCTTGATCTGAGACAATTTTTCCTTCATTCATAGGATATTCATCGGTATGTCGTAAGGATACACTGGTAAATGGGTGAGAATTGTCTATTTTTGGCAGAGTTGCTGTCCATTGAATTAATCGTTCACAATCTTCTATTCTATCTGTTATAAGTGCTAACAATTTATTTATTTGCGCTTGCGTAGGGGCTTTATAAAACCCGCCAATGCATGCACCAACAGGGTGTACAGAGCGACCACCAAATAATGATATCAGTGCGTTACCAAAGGATTGCAATCGTAAACCGCGCCGCACCTCTTCGGGGTAAACTTTTGCCATTTCTGGGGCGGAATGGAAGCCTAAAAAATCTGGTGCAGCCAAAAAGTGGACATGCAAGCTATGACTTTCTAACCATTCACCGCAATAAAACAAGCGCCGCATGCCACGTACCCAGCTACCAGGCTTGAACCCAAAGCAATGCTCGATGGCTTGTGCGGCGCTCATTTGATAAGCCACAGGACAAATTCCACAAATACGTGCGACCATGTCCAGTACTTCCTTATAACTCCGTCCTTCCAGGAATTTTTCAAACATGCGCGGGGGTTCATAAATTTGCAATTGCAGCTTTTGAATTGCATCATTTACAATTTCGATTTCAAGCGCACCCTCTCCTTCGACCCTTGCTAATATAGGCACATGAATGCTTTTCTTATTCTTTGACAATTTTAATCCCTTTAAAATAACTTGCGGCTTGATTAAAAGCTGGCGCTTGGTTATTAATGTGTAACAATTGTTTGGCGATGGCTTTTTTGTCCAAACCAATGTTTTGCTTAAACCATCCACCTAAAGCATCCGTATTCGGGTTTTCCGAAGGGCCATAGCAGGCATAACAAGCGCGGTTCACACCAGGACAAAGCGCGCCACATCCTGTTTGAGTCACAGGCCCCATGCAGGGCTCTTTTTTTGCCACTAAAACACAGACCTGGTTTTTTCGTTTACACTCCATGCATACGGAGTCTCTTTTGATGCGTGGACTCGCGGAATACAATAATGAACGTATTGCATCCATCACTTGCCCTGTATTCACTGGGCACCCCCATAATTCCCAATCGACTTTAACATGATGCGAAATAGCCGTTGAAGTCTCAAGACTTTTGATAGTATCCGGCGTTGCATAAATACTGGACATCCATTGTTGGTAATTTGCGGCATTTCGTAAAGCCTGTATACCGCCCGCCGTTGCACAAGCACCAATCGTAATTAAGTATTTTGTTTTTTTGCGAACGGTTTGAATGCGTTCGACTTCATTAGGTGTGGATATACTGCCTTCCACAAAAGTTATATCTACTGGCGTATCCATATCAACTTGTCCGGCTTCAACAAAATGGATGATTTCCGTCATTTCAGACAAGGTCAATAACGCTTCGCCAGCATTTAAAAAAGCCAGCTGGCAGCCATCACATGAAGTGAATTTATGCACAGCCAAGCGTGGTTTTGCCATGGCTAAAACCCTTTTTTGTTAAACAGCGCTTTCACTTCTGGATAGGAAAATACTGGTCCATCTTTACAAATGAACAAGCCTCCATATTGGCAGTGGCCACAATGTCCTATGGCGCATTCCATATTTCGCTCCATGCTAAGATATATATCATCTTCTGAAATCAACTTGTTGCGCAAGGTTTTGACTGCCGCACGCATCATCATTTCAGGACCACACATCATAACTATGGTCTTTTTTGGGTTTAAGATCAAAGTGTCGATGAGATCAGTGACATAGCCTTTGTGCCAGGCCCAATTTGACCTGGCCTGATCAGCGGCAATATGCACTTCGGTGTCAGATGCTTCCTGCCATGTTTTATATTGCTTACGATAAATAAAATCTTCACTGTGCTTAACCCCTTGTAGGATTTTCAAGCTGCCGAAATATTTTCGTCTTGCTAAAATATATCGAACTAAGGAAACCGTGGGCGCACAACCTAAGCCCCCTGTGATAATAAGCACATCTCGGCCCTTAGCTCTATCCACGGGCCAACCACGACCATATGGGCCACGAATGCCTATCGTATCGTTTTCTTTTAACGTATTCATTGCCTTGGTTACCCGCCCCACAGTACGAATGGTATGACTTAAAAAATTATCTTCCGCAGGATCAGAAGCGATAGAGATTGGCACTTCACCCACGCCATAAAGGTAAAGCATATTGAATTGGCCTGGAGAAAATTGAAAACGGCTGGGTGGATCAACAAATTGTGTATTCAGTGTAACTATGGTTGGGGATTCTTGCTTGCGTTCTATAATTTGAGCTGTAAGGGGTAAGTAAGGGTCCTTCATTTTTGTTGTCTCGTCATGAGTTTATTTATAATATCATGTTGTTGTGAAAATTAGGCCTATGACAAATAGTACTTACTTAAGAGGCGTAAAGAACTTAAATAAGCACCTTTAGGCATCCTTGACCTATACTTTTAATCATCCTCGGCCTTTTTAATAGTTGATTCACTGGAAATTGCGGCCAATTCTTCAGTGATGTCGATACCTACCGGGCACCAGGTTACACAACGACCGCAACCTACACACCCGCTGACGTCAAACTGATCGAACCAACTTCCTACTTTATGGGTTAACCATTGTCGGTATCGCTTACGTGTATCATCTCGAATCGGCTCACCACCTAAATAACTATGGCCTTCACTAAAGCAAGAGTCCCATTCTCGTTGACGTTCACTGCCACTGCCATCAAGGCTTGGCTTTTCTACTTCACTGTGGCAAAAACAGGTCGGACAAACAAGGGTACAATTGCCACAAGACAAACAACGCTCAGCAACATCATCCCAACGTGGGTGATTTAAATTTGAAAACAGTAAATCACGTAATTCTTTTTTATTATCCAAAGGAATACGTTTGGTTTGCATGCTGGCCGCTTGTTTGGGCTGGTCGGCAGCTTGTTCTTGTTGCGGTGGTGAGGCTTTGGATAAATTGAGCTGTGATAATATCGTATGGCCGCGCTCACTTCCGCTTTTCACTGTAAATCCTTTATCAATTTCGGTCAGTAGTAAATCATAAGGACTTTGCACTTCGGGACCCGTGCCAGCGGAGACGCAAAAACAACTGGAAGAAGCATAGCTACAATTCACGGCCACCACAAATAATTGTTCACGACGAGAACAATAGCGGGGGTCTTGGTGAGGGCCTTCTACAAACACCTTATCTTGGATGGACATGGCCATCAGATCACAGGAGCGCCCTCCGATATAAGCTATAGGCTGTTCTTCTGCTTGCTCAGACTTAAATTCAAGCGTTCCAACATCGTTTCGAATGACACGCCAAATTGTTTCTCGTGCTTTGAACAGATGTGGCTTGATCCCCTGTGGGCCGTTGGCCCAGGCAAAGGCTTTTTTCTCTGCAGTGGTTTTGAGCGTGTATTCACCGGGCTGTTGACTGTCTCGCACTCCCCAGGGCAATTGCTTTGCTTCGGTAAGATCGTCATAAACAATCGCGCCGTCTCGTACTTGTGGACCGATGCAGCGATAGCCTGATTGTTGTAGAACTTCTAGCAAAAACTGGAAGTTTTCGTGTGGAAGAAATTGAGTGCCCATATCTTTTCTCTTATTTTAAATACCACGGGTATATCAGCAAATTCTTGGGAGTTGCTCTCCAGCGAGCCAATCTATGATTCTTTTGCCGCCAAATTTTGTTTGTAATTGAACAAAATGGCGTGAGTCCTCAATCACTTCCCCAATAATTGCAGCGTGTTGTCCCAGAGGATGTTGGTGCATGGCTTCTAAAAGTTTCTCTGCATCATCCGGCGCACAAATGGCTAACAATTTGCCTTCATTGGCCACATACAGAGGATCCAGTCCTAACAGCTCACAAGCACTAACTACTTCCGTGCGCACCGGTATTTTTGCTTCATGAACGAGAAAGCCGACTTGTGACTGTCTGGCAAACTCATTCAATGTGGTAGCAACCCCGCCTCGGGTTGGATCACGCAAGCAATGTATGTTTGGCACTGTTTTGATCATATTAGAAACCAAATCATGTAATGATGCTGTGTCTGACTGGATTGACGTAGAAAATTGTAAATTATTGCGTAATGACATAATTGCTACGCCATGATCGCCAACATAACCGCTTACAATGACTTGATCACCTGGGGTAGCCCGGTTACCGGAAATGTTGACACCTTCTGGCACCACGCCAACGCCGGTAGTGGTAATAAATACGCCATCTCCTTTACCACGTTCCACAACTTTGGTATCGCCGGTAATGATGGCTACTCCCGATTCTTTTGCCGCAAGAGCCATGGATATAACAATGGTTTTTAAATCAGTCAAAGGCAAGCCTTCTTCTAAAATAAAACTGGCTGATAAATAAAGGGGGGTTGCCCCCGACATAACGATATCATTGATGGTACCATGTACAGACAAAGCTCCAATATCCCCGCCCGGGAAAAACAAGGGAGAGATGACATGAGCATCTGTTGCCATCACCATTCGCCCTGCATTGACAGAAAAACAAGCCTGATCATTTTTCTGCGCTAACCATTCATTATCAAATGCCTCCAGGAACAATTGATCAATTAATTGTGCCATGGCACGGCCACCACTGCCGTGGCTTAAATTAACCCGGCCTTTTTTTATATCCAGTTTAGGGCCTGTTGATTTGCTTCGCTTGATTGAATGCTCTAAAACTGTCTCACTCATACCACATCCCCTCTACCATATGCATACACTGCGGCGCAGGCTCCCTCTGAAGAAACCATGCAGGAACCCAATGGATTTTCTGGAGTACATGCCTTGGCAAACAATTTGCAATCCAGCGGCTTTTTTACCCCTCGCAGAATGTCACCACAATCACATTGCTTATGTTCTGTACCCTGGCTTTCAGGGGGATGAAAGCGCTTTTCCGCATCAAAAAAAGCAAATGCTGATTTGATTTCCAGTGCACTTTTAGGGATATGGCCCAATCCGCGCCATTCAAAGCTTGATCGCAGCTGTAAGACTTCATCCATCATGGCTTGGGTGGTTAAGTTTCCTGTTGGCGTTACTGCTCTTGTATATTGAATTTCAACTTCACAGCGGTTTTGATTGATTTGTTCGACAAGCATGAGAATTGAGTGCAATACATCCAAAGGCTCAAAACCTGAAATCACCACCGGCTTTTGATATTTTTGGCATACTGCTTGATAAGCCTGGCTGCCAATGACAATGCTGACATGGGCAGGGCCGACAAACCCATCCAAATTCACAGCGGGGTCTTCTTCACTTTGCGCTTGCAACAAACTGTCCATGGCCACGGGAGTAAGGACGTGATTACAAAACACTGTGAAGTTGGAGAGGTTTAAATGCCTGGCTTGTAAAATGGCCAATGCTGTTGGTGGTGTCGTGGTTTCAAAACCAATCGCAAAAAAAATAACTTCTTTTTCAGGAGTTTGTTGTGCAATTTTTAAGGCATCATCGACAGAATAAATCATTCTGACATCCGCACCATCTGCTTTAGCCTGCAATAAGCTTTTTTGGTCTGACCCTGGCACGCGCAACATATCGCCATAGCTGCAGAGTATGACATTTGGTTGAGACGACAGCCAAATTGCTTTATCGACACATCCAATAGGTAATACGCAAACAGGACATCCCGGCCCATGGATCATTTCTATGTTATTCGGCAGTAAACTAGGTATACCATAGCGATGGATGGTATGAGTATGTCCACCGCAAAATTCCATCAGATTATAGTGTCGTGAAGGCAAGGCCTTATCTGCAATTTGCTTAGCCAGCGTTTGTGCATAGTCGGCATTTCGAAACTCTTCAATATATCTCATACACCACGTCCTGTTGCTTGCATTTGAGCAAATAGTTCCAACGTTTTTTTTGCTTCTTCTTCATTTAGTTTTGTGAGAGCATAGCCTACATGGAGAATGACATAATCGCCTTCGCTGACCTCTTCAACAAGTGAAAGGGAAATTTCTTTTTCTACTCCACCGATGTTAGCAATTGCGCGTTGTTTTGGAAGCAGTTTTGTGATTTGCGCTGGTATGGCCAAACACATTTTTTGAATCCTTGTGCCGTGAAGAATAATAACACTAGCGTTTCTTTGCACTATTAGCAACTCCTGCTACCCAAGCTTGCCCCAAGGAGATTCCCCCATCATTGGCAGGAAGCTGTTTTGGCAAATAGACATTCAAGCCTCGCTGACACAAGGCTTGGATTAAACCCTCCGTTAATATCTGATTTAAAAAGCAGCCGCCATTTAATAATACTGTGCGTAAACCGGTTTTTTTAACCCAGATTAAAATCCATTCACTTAATCCAGCCACTAACGTTCCGTGAAAATGATTGCTGCCTGTTACCGGATCGAGTTCCAAAAGCTCTGCGAAAGTTGGCAATAGATTAAAATGACCATTTTCAATGATCCAGCCATTTGATATCACAGCAGGTTCTGTTACCAAGCTTTCCAGCAATTGTGCTGCATGGCCTTCATAATTGGAAACGCGATTTACCCCCAACAGCGCACTGGCCGCATCAAAATAACGGCCACAACTACTGGTTGTTGGCAATGAACATTGGCTGACGAGTAGATCAGATAAGTGCTTCGCTTGAGTCATATTGCCAAATCGCACACTGATTTCTTCATTTAAGCCCAACTCATGTAAAACAGATGCGCCCATCCGCCAAGGTTCTTTGGCGACACGATCACCTCCCGGCATAAGAAGGGGGTAAAAACTTCCCAGCCTTTCAAAGCATGCATTATCCAACAACATCAACTCCCCTCCCCAGGCGCCTCCTTTCGTTCCATAGCCGTAACCATCCAGGGCCAATCCAAGAGCGGGGTGGATGATGTGATGCTCTGCGGCGACTGACGCCAAATGAGCGTGATGATGTTGCACGCTAATCATTGGGCAGTCATAGGTTTCAGCCAGTTGAGTCGTATAAAAATCGGGGTGTAAATCACAAGCCACTTGTTCAGGTTTGATGTTTAAAAAATCTTGTAAATGCTCTAAAGATTCATGATAAAAATCGATGGTTTCCTTGTTATTTAAACTTCCGATATATTGTGACACAAAGGCTTCATCATTCCGGGTTATGCAAAATGTATTTTTAAGATGCCCGCCTAAGGCCAGTGTTGTTGGTATCGTAAACGGCAGTTTAATGGCTTTTGGAACATACCCACGAGCGCGGCGGACAAACGCCGGTGAATGATTAATTATTTTTATAACGGAATCATCCACCCGTGTGACAATATTACGGTTGTATGAAATTTTCAAATCAGCAATAGAAGCCAACGCTTCTTCAGCCTGGGAATCGTCAATTAGAAGCGGATCACCCCCTATATTTGCACTGGTGACTACCAACATGGTTGAATCCGGTTTATCTAACCACTCTAATCCCTTAGGAAAACCCATTAAGGCGTGAAATAGCAGATAATGAATTGGGGTGGTTGGCAGCATAATGCCTAACTGACTTAAACCTGGAGCAAGATCTTCAGGCATGCAATCCATTAATTTATTTAACAAGACGATAGGCCGAGTTTGGCCAGTTAATAATTCTCGGGCCAACGGGGTGATAGAGACCATTTGCTCGGCGCTATTTAAATTAGTCACCATAACGGCGAAGGGTTTTTCTGCTCGGTTTTTTCTTGCACGTAACGTTGAAATGCTTGCTGTATTCCATGCATCACAGATTAACTGATAGCCCCCTAACCCCTTTACCGCTATAATTTTACCATGTTGGATGGCTTTGGCCATTGCTTTAATGCTGGTAGAAAGTTGTGGGCCGCATAAGCTGCATGCGGTAGGCTGGGCATGATAGCGACGATTTATAGGATCGCTATAATCTTTTTCACAGGCACTGCACAATGGGAAAACATCCATAGAAGTTTGAGCGCGGTCGTAGGGGAGCTGACGAGTAACCGTTAAACGCGGTCCACATTGCGTGCAATTTAAAAACGGGTAGAGATAGTACCGGCTCTTGGGATCAAATAATTCCTTCAGGCAATCCTGACATATCCCCATGTCAGGGGAAATAATCGTATGACCGCCCTCTCCTTCACTGGGCTTGATTTGAAAATGCTTTTCATTTTGGATTAAAGGTAGCGTTTGGCATTGTATGGCATCAATGCGTGCCAGTGGGGGCAACGATTTTTTGAGCTTTGATAAGAATTGATCGCTGGATGAACCCTGGATTTCTATGATGACTCCATGGTTATTGTTTTTTACCCAGCCAGTCAGATTTAAACTGATTGCTATACGATACACGTGAGGGCGAAAGCCTACACCTTGAACCACGCCTTGAATTGTAATTTGTTGTCTTTTTAAATCCGAAGCTTGCTCCGAAATTGTTTTTAAAATCTTGTGGGATGACATTTCAAGTCACTCAGATTACAAGCATCATGCAACCATTGATACCAATCACGAATGCCTTTGTCTGAGGTGGAGGATAGATGTAAAATATGAACTTTTTGGTTAATTCGCCGTATGTAATCTTCGCATTGATCAAGATCAAATTGTACATAGGGTAATAAATCCATTTTAGTGATTAATATCAAATCAGCGCCGCGGAACATGTCAGGGTATTTCAAGGGTTTATTATCACCTTCTGTTACGGATAACAGAACAATTTTATGGGTTTCCCCTAAATCAAAACTTGCCGGGCAAACCAAGTTTCCTACATTTTCAATGAATAAAAGGGTATTATCCTGGATTGATAACTCTTCAACGGCATGGCCTATCATGTGAGCATCCAGGTGGCAAACTCGTCCTGTATTAATTTGCAAAGCCTCTGCACCGCTCTTTTTTAGTTTTGCCGCGTCTTCATCGGTTTGCTGATCACCAACAATGACTGCCATTCGCATGTATTGCTTTAAGTCTTGGAACGTTTTACCGAGTAGGGTTGTTTTTCCGGCACCAGGACTCGACATTAAGTTTAAAGCAGTTATATTTTTTTGCTGAAAATGAGTACGGTTCTTGATTGCATATTGTTTGTTTTTCGCCAATAAATCTTCTTCCACAGCGATGATATTGCTGTCACTGTGGTGATGATGAACTTCATTGACATCTTGATCATGAACGTGATCGGAACAACCACATATTCCACACATTAACCCATCTCCAAATATTTTACCCTTAATTCCTCACCCTGCAGTATGGATAATGAAAAATTACCACAACTTTGGCAAGGATCATAATACTGTTTAATCTTGATGGTTTTCTGGCACGTTTCGCAACGTGCTTTGCCTTCTATGTCGATGATATCTAATATAGCTTGTTCAGCAATAGTACCTTTGGCGGCAACATCAAAACTAAACTGCAGGGCAGAGCGCTCAACACAAGTTAATTGACCAACTTCTAAACAAATTTTTTTGACGCATGCGCCCTTTGTCTCCTTAACATGTTGCTTAACAATCTCCAGTATATTTTTACATAAGGTCATTTCATGCATATAACACGCTCATCATTAATCAAGTTAGCGATTTTCTGGAAAGCACACTGGAACTATCTTCTTTGTCTTATTCAAGCCTAAAACTGAGATTGCTTGCAAACTCAACCAATGTTTCATTTTCTTTAAGAATGTCACCGCACATTTTTTGATTGCATGATTTTATCCTATAATTTTTGGTTGATTTAAATTACGAAATCACGAGAATAGAAAAAATCGCTTTCATTTGTTCGGGCGTGCCCTCAATTTGTTTCACGAGCTAAAAATTGTGATAATTTAGATCAAATTTTAGCTTGAATGAGGATAATAGCCAGCTCTATTTGACGAGTTCAAGCTGAAATTTGAGCAAATCAGCGTATTTTTTAGCCGTGTAACAAATTGAGGATACGCCCTAAACATAGTTAGTAATTTTTGCTTTCGCCAGAGCTTGTTCAATGAATAAAATTGTACCTTCACTCAAGGAGACTAACCATTAATTTTTCCAGTTATTCTTTTCCTTTATTAATTCTAATGGTATTAACCTTAGGCATGCGACATGGATTTGATCTGGATCATTTAGCAACTATTGATGCAATCAGTCGTACAACTAAAGATAATAAACGGCTCTCTCGGCTTGCCGGAGTTTTATTTTCATTAGGTCATGGCTTGGTGGTTGTGTTTATTAGCTTGCTTGTTGGCAGTGGGCTTTTGCAAGCAATAGTCCCGAGCTGGTTAGATGATTTTGGGCAATGGGTCTCTATATTTTTCTTGTCGTCCTTTGGATTTATAACGATTGGTATGTTGTGGTCTCAAAGGCTAAATTCTTCAGTTCCTCTTGGGCCAAAAAGCTTTTTTTTGAACAAAATTGCCAACAAAGGTTTAAGCTCTTTTTCTATTATTTTCATAGGCGCTCTATTTGCACTTTCTTTTGATACCATCACTCAGGTGACTTTATTTTCAATTTCTGCGTCCGTTATGTCGGGATGGTTATTATCTGGACTGCTAGGCGTGGTATTCATGTTAGGCATGATGGCATCAGATGGCATGAACGGCTTTTTAGTTTCTACTCTTATTCAGTGTGCTGATAAAAGATCTCAGGTAATTGCTAATTGTTTAGGGGTATGTATTGCAGGCTTCAGCCTCGTGCTAGGGGTTTGGTCTTTGCTAGATAAATTATAAATCTCTATCTCCAAAAATAATCGTAACTCCCCACATCATCCCGAGCGCAGCGAGGGATCTCCCTTCAGTGGCACAATTTTTTAAAGTAATGTTCGATACAAATCAGTCCACTTAGGATTCAATACATGAATCAAATCCTACTTCTTTTTTCGTGACCATCCCTTGATTTGTGTTTCTCGTTCAATAGGAGTAATGATACTTCCACAAACTTCATAATAAACCAGACGATCCATATGATATTTTTTCGTAAACCCTGCCACCAGTTAGTTCTTGTGTTCATAAACGCGGCGTATCAAATCATTGGTAACACCAGTGTACACAACATGATTGTGTTTATTGGCCAACGTGATAGTCAGTTGCCGTTTTAATCGATGCTACGTGTAACCATCGAGTAATGACTCATTCCCTTGCGAGTGGTTTAAAAGGCGGCAGGACGAAAAAGAAAAAGAATAAATCACGCATTTTGAAAGAACACGGACATAGATGACCGTTTCTCTGTAAGTATCAATTCCCAGCCACTTTAACGTTAAGGGATGGTTATGATTGTCTTTAGTAGAAATTTTCTGACTCACTTTAATTCCACCTTATCCAGATAATTCGGGACCATACAGTTCCAATTCAGCTCTGTTTTGATAAATTTCGCAAAACTTTTTATTGCGTCTGGTTCACCATGGGTTAGAAATACCTTCTTCGGTGGTCTTTTAAGTTGTTTGAGCCAGACCAACATTTCTTCATAATCAGCATGTGCCGAGATATTGGTCAAATTTTCTACTTCTGCATTGATGGAAATCATTTGACCAAGTAATTTGATTTTTCTCTCACCCTTTAAGAGACGATCCCCTCTTGTTCCTGCAGCCTGAAAGCCAGTAAGTAAAATTGTATTCCTATGATCCGGAGCAAATACTTTTAAATGATGTAATATCCGTCCGCCAGTTGCCATCCCGCTTGCGGAAATAATAATTTTAGGCATGACTTGTTTATCAATTGATTTTGATTCTTCTACCGTATTTGTATAGGTAGCTATATTACAGGTTTCATAGCATTCTTCCTGACTTAAGTGGTGTTCATTGGGATGCTTGTATAAAAGATCAGTCACGTTAATAGCCATTGGACTATCTAAAAAAATAGGTAAATCAGGTATGCGGTTTTCTTTTTTCAATTGAGATAAATAATACAATATGTTTTGCGTACGACCTACAGCAAAAGCGGGTATCAGGATGGTCCCTCCTCGCTTTGCTGTTTTATTCACAATGTTTGCGATTATATCTTTTGGATTCTCTTTTTCATGCAAACGATTTCCATAAGTTGACTCGATAATTAAATAATCCAGAGCCTCGATGATAGCTGGCGGTTGCATGACAGGATCATGAGTGCGCCCCATATCACCAGTAAATAACGTTTTAACACCTTTCACATAAAAATGAATAAAAGAAGAGCCCAAAATATGACCGGCTGGTTTCCAAGATACATTCCCATCAGGCACTAAAGAATAACGTGTTTCATACTCGATGACTTCAAATTGCTTTAGCGCCATTTCCGCATCTTTCTTGGTATACAAAGGTAAGGCCGGCGTATGCTTTGTATAGCCGTATTTATTGGCGCGTCTGGCATCTTCTTCATGAATATAGCCGCTGTCTGGTAAAAGAATGGAGCAAAGATCATATGTCGCCTCTGTGGCGTATATTGGTCCTTTAAAGCCATTTTTGACTAGTAAAGGAATATAGCCTGAATGATCAATATGGGCATGGGTAAGTAAGAGCGCATCTATGGATTGTGGCGAGACTGGCAGAGGCGCCCAATTACGAAGACGAAGTTCTTTATACCCCTGGAACAACCCACAGTCGACTAAAATCTTCTTATTATTTATTTCAAGAAGATACTTTGAACCCGTTACTGTTCCTGTTGCTCCCATGAATGTCAATTTCATAATCGCTCCCTGCTTCTAAAAGAGTATAGTATATGGGTATAAACAAGCCGAAATCAGCGTTTATCAAGCGCTTCCAATAGTAGAATGGCAATATTTCAAAACCTTGAGATTACCACTGTTCAACAAATTGAATTGCTAAAAATCGCGGCCTAACCATCGTTGATGAGCAACGCGCTATATGTTCTTAAAGCCATAAGCCTTTTTCGACTCACCTCCTACATGCGAAGCAGGTGCGAAATTTAGAGTGAACCCTCGCCCAGAATTAAAAAGTAAGATTGGAATTAAACAGGTTTAATTTTTTCTTCCTGATGATTTTATATTCCTCATAACGGTTTTTTCATTTGGATGTGCACTTGTTACAAAGTCCCTGTGGAGCAATATCTAAGGCCGAATTAAATTTACTGGACATGTTTTGAAATGCAATCAATGCCGTCAATTCTATAATTTCTTTTTCATCAAAAAAGTTTTTTAAGTTGTTAAAGCAGTCATCGTCAACTCTATGATTTAATTGAGTCATCGCTTCTGCATAGTGTAAAGCTGCTTGTTCAACTTTAATAAATAATGAGGATTCTCGCCAGTGTTCAAGCGCTTGAATTTTTTCGCTGTTTTGTGATCGTTTAATAAAAGATGCTGAATTGATGTCTACGCAAAACCGACAACAATTCATTTGGGCCACCCGCACGCTGATTAATGAACGAAGTTCCGGAGAAATGGGCGATTTTTTTCTATCGAGTACGCCATAGACACTGGCCACAGCAACAAATAACCTAGGTATAACCGCCCAAACCTTCGCCGGCTCTAAATATTTGCCATATTTTCTTTTTTGATTCCAAAAAAAAGGCTTTAAGTACCAAGGAACTTGCCTTATGGTTTCCCGTGAAATACGCATTCGTCATCCTTTTGTTTGGTTATAAAACTGATAGAGTCGTATCCCTGCGGTCATCAATACTAATAAACTAAACAATAATGCCAAAATGGTAAAAGCACTTGGCCATAACATCATGACCATAAAAAAGATAAACGCTTCCGCTCGCTCCATGATGCCGGGGCTGTAATAAAACCCTTTTTCCGAATGGTTCTCGCTAAAAATTCCCACAACCAGAAAACTTGTTATGCATAACAACATACTGCCTAACATGACAATACACCAAAAACCTCTGGCATCGGGGGCAACACTCCAGAGCGCAAACACCACCACAAACTCCACCATTCGGTCCATCATGATATCCAGCACACTTCCCCAGGCTGTCGTTTTCTGACTAAACCGCGCAAGCGTACCATCCAACGTATCACAATAGCCGGATAAAAGAAGAAGACTAACGGCGAGATAACTATGATTAAACCATAAAGCGGGAAGCACTAAAATTCCGAATAAACCAGATAAGACAGTCACCGCATTCGGTGAAATTTTAGATTTTAAATAACCTATCGATGGATCTACTAATAAAGCTTGATAATATTGGCGTATACTTTGTTCTATCATGGTTTATCCTAATTTAAGTAGCCAATGCACAACTCTATTCACCCATTTGGAAAATAATTTAGGCTTATAAAACTCACCGGCCACTTGTTTGCTAACTTCACTCAATGTTGGATAAGGAGCAATGGCATCAGCAAAGGTACGTAAACTTTTCTTTTCTCGAATCGCCATCACCCAAGGCAGCAGCAACTCTCCGGCATTTTTACCAACAATCGTCACGCCTAAAATTTTACCTTTCTTGGTAATAATGGCTTTTATTCTTCCTATCGTTGCATGCTCTGCCTGAGCACGGTCATTATCGGCAAATGTAAATTCTGTTGTTTGTACATCGTCTCTTCCTGATGCTTCTTTTGCGCTTATCCCCGCATGAGCTAGCTCCGGTGTGGTATAGGTCACCCAGGGAATGGCATGATAATCCACTTTAGCCGGAAGCCAGAATAAAATATTACGCAAAACGATGCCCGCGTGATAATTGGCAATATGGGTAAACTGATACGCACCGATCACATCGCCAATGGCATAAACTTTTTTGTTTTTGGTTCGCAAACGCTCATCGACTTCTATTCCTTTAGTAGAATATTTAACATTGACTTTTTCCAGATTTAAATCCTTAACATTCGGCCGTCTTCCTGTTGCAACGAATAAATGACTGCCGGTGACCTTCATTTCACCCCCCTCTTTTTCAATCATCACCTGAATCTCATCATTATTTTGATGTACTTTGATAACTTTGCTTTTTTCATGTAAGGTAATCTTCATTTTTTCAAATTGATTACGTACGATTTCAACACAGGATGCGTCATCATGCGGTAAAATCGTTTCTGCTTCTAAAATAGTCACTTCACTGCCTAACATGGCAAACGCTTGCCCCAGCTCGCACCCAATAGGGCCACCTCCAATGACGATTAAATGGCTGGGCTGAGACTTTAAATCAAAAATCGTTTCATTGGTTTTATAAGGAACGCTATCCAAGCCATCAATGGGAGGAACAAAGGGAGAAGAGCCTGTGGCCACCACAAAATACTTTGCTTCAATGAGAAAATCACCGGCTTTTAATGTTTGCGTGTCTTGAAATTCTGCCTTCTCTTTAATGACAGTTACACCAAGGGATTCGAAGCGCTCGACCGAATCATGCTCGCTAATTTTATCGATGACTGCATGAACATGCGCCATCACTTTAGAAAAATTAATATCAAGTTTTTTAGCTTCTACTCCAAAATAGCTTGCTTCTTTGACATGATAAAATGATCTTGCAGCAGCAAGTAGTGATTTGGAGGGAACACAACCATAATTTAAGCAATCCCCGCCCATTTTATGCCCTTCAACCAGCACAACCTTCGCTCCTAATTGAGCCGCGCCTGAAGCAAAACTTAAACCGGCTGAACCACCACCAATGATGGCAATGTCACTCCGAATGGTTTGACTCACGATTCGCGTCCTTGTTTCTTATTAATAATTTTTTTATAAAGCGTGGGCAAAATGGATAAAAAAGCCAGAGCTAATATCGGCAATAAAATTTTAGGGTCGAAAATAATATCAAGCCTTGGTTTTTCATGCGCCTCTAACGCATGGCCGAGTCCATTGCCAACCATTACATACACAAATGAGCCGGGAATAATCCCCAAAAAAGTGGCCAGCACATAAGTGCTTTTTTTCATACCTAATAACGCAGGCACAATATTCAATGCCCAAAAAGGAAATAACGGGATGAGACGGAGAAACAATAAATAAGAAAACGCATTTTCTTGAAAACCTTCTTCCATTTTCTTGAGCCATTTCACAGCTTTTTGCGCCACCCAGTCCCGAAAAGCCAAATCCACAGCTAAAAAAACAATAAACGCGCCAATAGTGGCACTAATCACTACCGCAAGCGTGCCTAAAAATGGCCCAAACAAAAACCCGGCTGTAATGGTTAAGAAGGTAGCACCAGGAATGGATATCGCTACCGAAAGTGCATAAATGGCCATGAAGCTTAAAAAGACTTCAAGAAAGTTTCGCCCCATCCAGATAAGGAGCATTTCACGATGGTCTTTTAAACGTTCAAAAGATAAATAGCGATGAAGCCGAAAATAAAAAAACAGTCCTAGAAAAATAGCTAAAATTACCAATAATCCCCAACGCCTGATTTGCTCTATCATCCTGATATTTTTCCTGAAAATTAATTCCTATACTTCTGAAGATTAAGAAACTGAGTAACCATCTCAACATGGGTTCGAATGACTTCCTGGTCAACTTGAGCTCTATCCATTGTCATTAAGCCAAAGACATTCACCACCAGGAAATCAGCAATGCCTTTAATATCTGGCTTTTCGCAGCTTTCGGTGTTTGAAAATGCTTGCGTCAAACAGGCTTGGAAATATTCATTTAATTCAGCTGAAAATCGTTCAATCACTTGTGCAACTTCTTGATCATGAGATGGCATATCAGAAGCCGTAGCAATCAAAAAACATCCGCAGGGATTGTCTGAATCACGCAGATGAAGGAACTGATGAAAAAACGTTTCAATCGCTTTTAATCCATCTGAATAATTTTGCAGTGGCGCGGTTAATTTATCCGTCACTTCCGCCCGATAGCGCATAAGTAATGCCAAAAATAAATCACGCTTTCCGCCAAAAAAATGATAAATTGCGCGACGATTAAAACCCGTGACCGCGATAAGCTCATCCACAGAAGTATTAAAATATCCTTTTTCCCAAAAAAGACGCATGGCCTTGTCTAATACTTGGTTAGATATCGTTTTAGAAATAATAGTGGTCATAACCTTGATGTCACCAATAAGAACGAATAGTCTGAAATTTAGATTAAGTATTTATTTGTGATAAGTCAACGCGACAAGGACTAAGCGCTCACTGATGAAACTAAAAATAGCAGGTTGAATCTTACTCATTTTCCTAATAACGACCATAGGCATCAACGAGAATTGGATTGACAACCCATTTATTTGAATAATGCATTTTCTTAAAGTGCCATCTAAACTAAAGCTCTAGAACTGTAACAATTATCAAGGAGGAATAAGCATGAAAGCAGCAATTATTGTTTTAGCCGACACAAAAACAGAGGAAGACTTAGCACGTGTGGTCAACGCCATGATGGCGGTTAAGGAGTTTCAGGAAGCGGAGGATGAGGTCCGGCTCGTATTTGACGGCTCGGGTACCCGTTGGATAAAAGAACTCTCTAATGATGAGCATCAATACCATGATTTATTTGCAAAAGTAAAACATAACGTTTCTGGTGCATGTGGTTATTGTGCAAAAGCCTTTAAAGTTAGTGAAGACATTGAAGCACATCACTTCCATTTAATCGATGAATACGAAGGACACCCTAGTGTTCGCCGCTTACTTAAGGAAGGATTTGAAGTACTTACGTTTTAATCATCTAATTAATTTTTTCAAAACAAGGACGGTTCAAATGAATAAATATTTAGTGGGTTTTATTTCGGGATTTATCGCAACAGCAGTGTTATCCCTTTTAATGATGCTGAAAGCACAAATGGGACTTATGCCGCAATTTAATGTCATTCGTGATTTTAATCAGTTTTTGGGTTCGGAAACACCAATCGTTGGTTGGATCATTCACTTCCTGTTAGGCTCTTTTATTTGGGGAGTTTTATTTGCACTGTTAGCTCCCGCTTTAATGGGTGCTTATTGGTTAAGAGGAATCTCTTTTGGAATCATCGCTTGGCTATTAATGATGTTTGGTTATATGCCGGTCATGGATCATGGATTTTTTGCAGCGGAACTCGGTGTTCAAGTCATAATTGCCACCTTAGTTTTACATATCATTTATGGCTTTGTCTTAGGTTTAGCTTATGGTCTTATGCCCAAAAAATAATATGACTTGGAGTTTAATACATATGACACATCTGTTGAAAAAATCCCGGGGGCATGCTTGCTTATGGAAACCAACGCTCTAAATGGGATGCTGGATGCCGTTTTGATTTTCCTAATCCGGATTATCACGATCGCTTTTTACGCCAGCAATTTGTTCAAAAGCTCGCAATAGGGCTTGCTATTACTTCGCTTTTGAACAAATTGCCGACACAAAAATCAAGTCGCGAAAAAACCAATATCTTCAGGTGAAATGGGTATATACCCGTAATCTTTCAAAATGCGTGTTTTTAGGCGCCTTTATTTTTTGTCCTGCCGCATTTTAAAAAGCGAGTAATGGCTCATTCCCTTGCGAGTTTTTTAAAATGCGGCAGGGCGAAAAAGAAAAAGCATAAATCACGCATTTTGAAAGATTACGGGTATATATATTACAAGATATTCCAAGAATTAAATGTTTTTGCTCTGTGCAGTACCGTACAGAAACGACGACTTGTTTTTGTCAGTTGTAATTTTGAGCTTAAGTTGTTTACCTTCAGCATATTTAGCCAATATTTGAATATTAAATAGCTTGCTGTCTTCCTCATGATAAATTCGATACCCTGCCCATTCCAATTGAGCTATCTACTGCTGCTGCTAATATGGCACTGCTTTATCGTTACTACTTAAAAGATCATAAAATGAAATTGGATGCTCTTATTTAAACTGTTAAACTTAATCCCCGAACGTATTCCTGGAGTGCTTCACGAGTTACCGTGACTTTTTTAAAGATGAATTTACAATGCATCTTATAAAAAGAAATAATCAGAGTCGACCAACTATTAGGAATTAATCATGCAACTGACGCAATTTACGGATTACTCCTTACGAGCCTTGATTTACATCGCCCTTAGAAAAGAATCCTGTACAATTAAAGATATTACTGATGCCTATACCATTTCGACCAATCATATGGTTAAAATCATTCATAATTTGGCCAAAATTGGACTTATTAAAACCAGTCGTGGTAAAGGTGGCGGACTTTTAATGGCCGCTCACCCTGAAACCATCAATTTAGGTCGACTCATTGCACAACTGGAGCCTCATTTTGATTTAGTGCCGTGTTTTAATAAAGAAAAAGCCAATTGTTGTATTGCTCCTGTATGTAAACTAAAGGGTATATTGCATGAGGCCCAAGCTGCATTTATGGGAGTTCTAGAACGTTACACCTTAGCTGACGTATTACATAATCCAAATGAGTTATCGGTTTTTCTGAGCATAAAGCAATAAATCAACGGTTAATGAAAGAATGACCGGCCTGAAAGGTTTGAACTAGAACGAAGCGCCTTTTAAAGAATAACTAATGATTATGTTCTTCATCTTTAGTGGCATAAAATTACGATTATATTTCTTTTTGAGCAATCAAAAGACCAAACTCTCCTGATATCTGCCTACCGAATACATCTTACTTATGTCGATGGACTACTGTTTCCTTATACTCAAGTATATACCCGTGATCGTTCAAAATGCATCATTTATGCTATTTAAACCTCTGTACATGACAGGTTTTTTTGTCATGTACAGAGTATTTAAACGATCGCGGGTACATTAACTCACTGTATTCTGAAATAATGATGCACCTTTTACTTCTGTTTATCGATAAATTCTTTTCTTAATTGTTAACCTGGTTCTCAGTAGCCTTTATATCCAGCCGAGTCAAAAGTGTGCGATCCTTTGCAAGTTTGTCAGCCAGTTGATGGTTTACGTCTCGATGCTCTTCCTCATCTTCACGCACGACAAGTAGCACATCACGTAATCGAGCATCAGTGGGCAGCCCCCAGTAATTTATAGCAACATCAGGGGCAGGGCAGTTTTCAATCCGCCCCTCATCCAATTCCTGCAAATAATGGGTGTAGCTAACAACAGCCTCTTCTTCAAGATAACCCACAAAGCGATGCGCTGTTTTTGAAGAAAGAACATACATCAGAAAATATAAAACCACGAAAATAGCCTGTGCTATGAATATAATAAGCCGTTCAAACCAATTGGGTTTGGCAATATACATAAACGTAATCAAATGCATCCGCTCATTATCCGCTTCATCCAGTAAAGTTTTAATCCATCCTTCATCATTTTTGATTTTTCTTAAGCAGCGTAAATGCAGTAAAGCAGCCCCAACCATACCAGGTACAGCCGCTACTGTTTCGAGCACTATGGCGCGATTCCCATACCGTTTTTGAAAAAAAGTGTCCGCAAAAAATCGAAAAAATTTTACAAGAACAAAAGCAATTTTATCACTGATAGTTTTGGCAGGTTTATGGCATGCGGACATGATGTGCTCCTTATGATGTTAATTAGGATTATTATATTAAAGATGTATTTTAAATACAACTTATAATTTGGCATCCATCTTTAAATCATTTCTTGACGAGCGTTATTTCTTTTCATAAGATGTATTCATAATACATCTTTAAGGAATATACTATGTCTGAAACATTATTTGAGCGTTTGGGTGGTCAAAACGCCGTCAATACCGCTGTTGATATCTTTTATCGCAAAATGTTAACTGACGATAGAGTCAGTCATTTTTTTGATGATGTGGATATGGGGCAACAAATCCTCAAACAAAAAGGCTTTTTAACTATGGTTTTTGGTGGTCCTAATCATTATAGCGGAAAAGACATGCGCGAAGGCCATCGTCATTTAATCAAACGTGGCTTAAATGATGCGCATGTAGATATTGTCATTGAGCATCTTGGAGCAACTTTACAAGAGCTAGGGGTAAATGAAAAGGATATACAGGAAGTGGCTTCTATTGCTAACAGCGTGCGTGATGATGTTTTAGACAGGTGAGCTGATGACTGAACTGCATTTCAATAAGCAAGTCCTTCATTCAATGGAGGGTGAATCTGTGCTTGATTGTCTGCTGCGGCATGATGTTAATTATCCTAATGCCTGCCGTTCGGGAGTGTGTCAGGCTTGTTTAATGAAAACCACCGACAGCCCAATTGAGTCAAAATGGCAGGAAGGTTTACCTGATACATTAAAGTCTCAGGGGTATTTTCTTGCCTGTCAGGCAAAACCAACGAGCACCATGCATCTGAAAGCTCCAGATGCTGCGGAGTGTGAGCAACCAGCCATGATTTCAGAGCTATCTTTCCTTACTCACAATACCATTAGAGTAAAACTTTTAGCAGAACATTTGGAAAACTGGATGCCCGGCCAATATCTGAATCTGTTGAATCCTGAAGGAGTATCACGAAGTTATTCCATTGCCAACTTGCCAGCAAAAGAAGGCTATATTGAACTGCATATCAAGCTTAAAGACGATGGAGCAATGAGCCAATGGCTTCGGAAAAAGGCCGCCGTTGACACAATGGTTCATATTCGAGGGTCTTTTGGTAAATGCTATTATATGAATCCGGACCAATCCTCCTTCAACATACTTTTAGCCGGAACCGGTACTGGATTAGCGCCTTTATTAGGCATTGTTAAAACTGCTTTAAGCATGCAACATCAAGGTAAAATTACTTTAATCCATGGGGGATGTCAGGACGATGATATTTATTACGCTGAAGAGCTGGAAACTCTGGCAACATTTTACCAAAATTTTCATTACATACCCTGCGTATTAAAGAGCAATGGACGTTACCAAGAATCGGATATTACGCAGCAATTATTGATTCATTTAAATAATAGCGATAATGTACAAGTATATGTGTGTGGGCCAAAAGAAACGACAAATAAAATAAAAACAAAAGCATTTCTAGCAGGCGTTCCATCATCTAAAATTTACAGCGATGCGTTTTTATAAGCATAAAAAATTTAAACGTATTTCCCGCTGGCTAGAGAGAATCAAGGATGCACAAGCTACACCAATAATGGCTTTTCTGTACTGTTCTGAGTGACGAACCTTGTGTGGTTAGTTAATATAAAAAAACACAGGAAGGTTATTTATGGAGCTACTTGAAGCAATAAAACGAAGACAGGCGGTACGTCCATTTTCTGATAACCCCTAAATGGGGAAACCATTTAAGTTTACCGGATAAAGTCCGGCACAAGCTTTTTTGTCCGCGGGATCCAGGAATCTAACAATATCGGTGGATCCCACGTATAAGGCGCGGATGGTGGGCAAATAGGGTAATTTACAATCACACGTGCCCTCGCCCTGGCAATGGCTTTAGCTGTGGCGAATAATCACTTTTTAGGGATAATAAAATGACAAGTTCTGCCAAAACACGCATAGAATCTGACAGCCTCGGGGACGTAGTCATTCCGGCAGATAAATATTATGGTGCACAAACCCAACGCTCCATTACTAATTTTCCTATTGGTGAAGAGCGGATGCCCATGAGCATTATTTATGCGATAACACAAATTAAAAAAGCTGCTGCACTCACGCATTTGCAATTGGGTTTATTATCCAAGGAAAAGTCGCAAGCGATCACCACCGTATGTGATGAGATCCTCAAACATGAGCATGATGACCAATTCCCTCTAAGTGTTTGGCAGTCCGGATCTGGAACACAGTCACACATGAATGTGAATGAAGTTATCACAAATAGAGCAAATGAGCTCCTGGAGTCTGAACGGGGAAGCAACACACCCATTGATGCACACGATGATATGAATAAATCCCAATCAACGAATGATGTTTTCTCATCAAGCATGCAAATTGCTACTTTGATTAAACTACATAACACGTTACTACCTGCACTTATTCATTTAAAAGATTCACTTCTTGCAAAAGAGAACGAATTTTCTGACGTAATTACCATCGGTCGTACCCACATGGGCGATGCAGTTCCTCTCTATATGGGGCAGCGATTTTCAGGCTATGTCAGTCAATTAACTTCTTCGATAGACAATATCATGCAACGACTAAGACCCTTACGGAAAATACCTATTGGTGGTACAGCAGTAGGTACTGGCGTGAATGCACCGGAGGGTTATGCCGCCTTAATGGTGAAACATCTGACAAAAATTACCGGCCAAAAAATTGAAAATGCCAGTAATTTTTTTTCTCATCAAGCCGCGCATGACGTATTAGTTGAGTGCAGTGGAACATTGAACACCTTAGCGTGCGCTCTTATAAAAATTGCCAATGATTTTCGGTTGATGTCATCAGGACCACGGTGTGGGTTGCATGAAATAGATTTACCCGCTAACGAGCCTGGTTCGACTATCATGCCTGGCAAGGTAAACCCCACACAGTGTGAAGCTCTTATCATGGTAGCAACACGCGTACAAGGGAATCACACCACCATTTCAAATGCAAGTGCTATGGCAAGTTTTGATGCACATAGTTTTAGAACAGTCCTAATCTACTCCTTACTTCAATCCATTCAATTGTTGTCTGACGCCATGCAAAGTTTTGCTGACCGTTGTGTGCAAGGGTTAACGTTAAACCTTGCAATACTAAACAAAAACGTTGAAGATTCTTTGGCATTAGCAACGATCCTCAATACGAAGTTGGGTTATGAAGCAGCAAGTAAGATTGCAAAAAAAGCCTATAAAGAAAATATTTCGTTAAAGCAATCCTCTGTTGAATTAGGCTTATTGACTGAAGAGGAATGTGACAAACTTTTGGATCCCAGGCAAATGATTCCTTGACCCGATCAGAATTAGCATTACTCTGCGAACAACGCATGGTGTATGTTCAAAAAGCAGAATAAACCTCATATTGTAACTGTTCGCCCACCTCGCCTCCCAGACTTCCAGCAGTCAAGCCGCAGGAAGTCGGCAAAGAGAAAGCCGTTATCTCATATTTATTCAAAGAAATAGCTATCATGTCAATGTTCGCGCCAAGTAAAGAGCCCTTTTCCGCGCATACGAGAGCAAAACGTGCCAGTGCGCTGTTACAAATTTTAAATGACAGCACACACAGTACCTGTACTTTAAATTTTACAAATACAAAGTGATGACAAACAGCAATCAACCACAAACAAATCAACTGGTGCCAATATCTGTTTGATTTAAACAAACTTATTTAATCGCAATGTCACTTGGCTGATTCCACGTTGCTTTATTGACATCCGTACAGTTTGCAGGGGTGAAATTGCCATTCGTATCCAAATTGCAAATCGAAACTAAACCACGGTTACCGGTCTCAACGTCCCCGATATCTGTGACGTATAGCTTGTTGTTCGACACAGTAACGCCGACGAGACTCTGCCACTCTGCTCTATCAACATCGGTACAATTATCAGGGGTGAAATTGCCATTCGCATTCAAGCTGCAAATTGTAACAAAACCGGGGGTTTCGGGCGTACCGCCGCCCATATTTGCAATGTAAAGCTTGTTGTTCGACACAGTAACACCGGCTGGACTATTCCACTCTGGCCTATCAACATCCCTACAATTTTCAGGGGTGAAATTGCCATTCGCATCCAAGCTGCAAATTGAAACAAAGCCGTTAAAGCTTCCATCACCAGGACCGGCCTGATTTGCGACGTAAAGTTTGTTTTTCGACACAATAACGTCGCTGGGCTCCCGCCACGTTCCTCTACTAACATCTCTGCAATCATTTGTGAAACTGCCATCCGGATTCAGACTGCAAATTGAAACAGTACCGTAAAATGGGAAGTCGACTCCAAACATGTTTGCAACATAAAGCTTGTTGTTCGACACAGTAAGGCCTTCGGGATTACCCCATTGGTCTCTTAAAACATCCGTGCAATCATCTGAAGTAAAACGGCCGTCCGGGCTCAAACTGCAATATGAAACAAAACCGTCGCCATTATTTCCCCCCTCAAGGTTTGCGACATAAAGCGTATTCTTCCAAACGGCAACACCACTAACAAGCTGCCATGTATTGCGATCAACATCCGTACAATTTGCAGGCGTAATATTGCCATTACTATCCAAAGGGCAAATTGAAACAAAGCCATTTTCGTCTGCGCCGCCGCGTAAATTTGAGATATAGGCTTTAGTGGGCGAAAAATCTGCCACATAATTCTGGCAATTAAGTGCTGCATCACCATTGGTGCACAGCATGTACGTTAACTGTCCATCACCGGTGATAGATAAGGTTTTTGGTTGAGACGGGCTTACGGCAAAAAGACAAAACCCGCTGGATGAAGGCGTGCATTCGTGTCCTTGGTTTTGCAATTCAAACCTAGAGGATGTGATTTTAATGCCAGCACTTGGGTAATAGAAATTCACATTCGGGCGGATGGTTAAGTCGGGCTTATTTACAGTGGCATTAAATAGCAATCCTGTATTGGCTGCAACGCTTATTGAAGAGATAAATAAAATACTTAAGCTTATGATTTTCTTCATGTCCTTTTATCCTTGGTTTAAGCAATAATCGTAAAGACTAAGGCGTGGGCATTCGCATTCCCTGTGTTAAGATGATTTAAAACCTGCGGCCGTGGATTAAGTTCGCCTTCATTTAGATAAAAGTATTTATACCCCACTTCAAGCGCTGTATTATTCCATACTTGATTTAATCGAAGCCCAATACCCGCCATCGCACTGAATTCAACCTGAGTATCCCCACTAAACGTCTGATTTGGAATCGTCACACCGCCATCGATTGAGTGTTCCTGATAATCATGGGTTTTGATGAAATTAGGACCAATCCCCGCATCGACAACTAAGGCTACACGCTCATCTTGTCCTTTCCAAACTCCTTTGGCATGAGCATAAAGTGGAATATTAGTAGTTTTATATTGATAACCTAAATTCGGAAAGGTGCGTTCAAGGTAAATGAGGCCATTAACGGTTGCAGAGCTTAAATAATAGATACTTGCTCCTAAGGATACATCCATGGGTTGACGGGAAAATACATCAAAAAAATAACCCGCACCGGCTAGAAAAACAGTATCCTTTTGTTGGCTTATCGTATAGATGTTGCCGAAAGTATTGCTTATATTAACTAGCTGCTCTTGACCTTGGTGAACATCAGCACCACCTAAAGAAAGATTCAATTGCCCCTGGGGTAGATGAAATGCATACGTGGATAAACCGGAAAGAGTGAGTAAACCTAGGAGAAGAAGCTTAAATAGCTGTTTCATAAAAATTCCTTTTTTAACCGCTAATGGCGGGTTTAATCTTAATGAATTTTCGATGAAAACGCTATTAGTATTTTTCTATGTGTCGTAGAGCTATTCGCGGCCGCATTAGTGTCAAGCTGAGGGTTTTTCAAGGTCACTTTTTCTTTGGATGATTTCGGTAATTAGGATCAATTCATTAAAAGAGCATAACTTCTTTATTCAAAATACAGTTCACCGGAACCAAATTGATCTTCCGGAGCATCTATATATTTCGGCAAGTCATCATCAAAATTAACGATTCGATTTGAATACCAAACATGTCTTACAGGTTTAAAGGATTCTGGAGTGGAGCCTATAAAACAAAAATTATTCGCGTTTATCCCAATACCAGCGTGCTTACTCTGTTCGATAGAGATGCCGTAAATAAGACTATGACATGATTTGCATGAAAAGAGCTTTGCATTATTTTTAATAATTTCGTCAAGATGATCACTACCAGAAATGATATTGAAATCTGACTTAAAATAGGCAGCCGTATAGGCATAACCAGATTTATCCACATCCCGTGTAGAAAGAGCCGATATCTCACGACATTTATTACAATGACAATATTGCGTAAAAAGCGGCTCGCCTTTACAAACAAATTCAACAACACCACAGTCGCATTTTCCCTTGTGTTGTGTCATTTTATAATACCTATGTTGTTCTATTACGATAAGTTTAACATAATCAGGGAAGTTTATAACCAAGTCATGGATTGGGCGGGCAAACACCTGCTATTGGGATAACGACCCCAATAAGTAGGTTGGTTGAGGAGTGTATGGATAAACCTCCGTTCGTACAGGGTTAAAAAAACGCAACGTACACAAAAACGAACCACCAACTTTACTGTTTTGTCTCGAGATTATATAGTGAAATGTTAATAACAGATGGAATATTTGCCATACAACCTCTAATGGAGTTGGTCCATTCTTACTCAAACTAGAATTATTTTCCGTGCGATGTTAGCTGCATTGGTAGCTTTGTCTCTGGTCTGTTGTTCGCCGCGCTCTCAGGAGCCTTTGCCTGTCACGATTGGCGGACCAAAGAACATCTCGATGCTTGTGCTTGTTGCGCAGAAGCAAGGCTTCTTTGAACAACGCGGTGTCGATGTCGCCTATCAGCCATTACAAAACGGCACAATCACGTTCGAAGCTGTCAAATCCGGACAAATTGATTTAGGCATTCTCGTGGATGCAAACCTCGCCTTCATTGGGTTCGAGGGTCTGCAAGGGGTCACCGCGATTGCCTCGGTCATGGAAAAAACCGACGATAGCATCATCGCGCGCACCGACCGCGGCATTCATACGCCCGCTGATTTGCGTGGGCGACGTATTGGTTATCTGCCAGGCACTTCATCCAATATGCTACTGCGCCGTTTTGCGGAGGCAAACAATATTGATTTATCGGAAGCGACGCTGGTGGCGTTGTCGCCACCAGCCATGCAGACTGCGCTGATCAATGGCGATGTCGATGCGATTAGTGTTTGGCAACCATACGGCTTCAACGTATTATCGAAACTTGGTAACGACGGCATACGCTTCCCTAACCGCGGTGTTTATTATGCGAATGTTTTTATGGTGGCACGTGCTAATGCGTTGGCGGAAAGAACCCAGGCCTTTCAACGAGTATTGCAAGCACTCATCGACGCCGAGGCGTATGTGGCTAAGAATCCGAAAGAGAGCATTACCTTCCTTTCTGGTGCCATCGGCGTGGATCGAGAGGATCTTCGGCGCGCTTGGGGCGAATACAACATGCGGGTTCGCCTTGACACCAATGCAGATAATTCTTTGACCAACCTCGCGCATGTGATCGTTGACTCAGGGCCTAAGTTCAGTGGCCGCGACCTGCCGATTTATGAAGGGGCGGTGACGCCAGATATTCTTGTGCGTGTTGATGCCAAGCGCGTTCAGTAATGAGGCTTGGCTGGGCTGAATTGACTGGTTTTGGTTTTACAAAAAACGAATCACATTAAACATGACAAAAAGCTATTTTCTCTTATAATGGTGAATTATATATTTTTATTAATCATGCCAGATATAAATAATGCTCATCATCCAAGATCTAAAAGAAGGTGGATCGGCTAGATATCAACAGGTCTCCCACTCTTTTTCACAAGTATGTTTAATGGACTTAGATATTCCTGATTGCTTAATGGAATCATTTGGATTTAAATTTGAAAGAAATTTTAAATCTATTATTGAAATTATGGATCCAGATGAAGATATTGAAGTAGATACCTTGTTAGAGAGTGAAGATAACGCTTTGTTAGAGAAAGCTAATGCTTTTTTATTACTAACTGATAGTCAATTATTTAACGAACTTTTTGAAGATATTTCCACTCACCTGTCCAGACCTTGCTTAATTACCAGAATTTATGATCAATCAAATAAGCAAGTAGGTGTTCAAGTTTCAATAGACAATTATCTTCTATTTCAATTTAACAAGAAAGATGTGCTCGTAGCAAAAAAAACCGCATTAATACGTAGCAAATACCACGAAATATTCTCTCATGCGAACTCAGTTGGTGACTATGTCTTTTACAAAGCAAAGTCTAACCTTGACCGATGTAAAGCAATCAAAACGTTCAATGATGCGTGGCAAGATTTAGTATATATGGAAGCGGTCGTATCTAATCAATATGAAAACACTTGTGATCTTTCCCTCAATGTGAAGTCGATTATGAATTTGGACCAGTCCCGTATATTATTTGGATTTGACATATTGTACAATGACAAAGTAATTCACTCTACCTGCATGCACAAAGCACCTTTTTTTACAGATAATGTAACCGAGAAGGATTTGGAAGACAAGAAATCGCTACTGACTTGCAGGTCTAGCTTTGGAATTGCAGCAGCAATAGCCACTGTAGGGTTTTTTTCTTACAAACTGTACCAAGAAGACGTTATCAATCAATATTTTTGTAATAACACCCTGCCGAGCTAATGTAGCTACCTAATCAATTAGGATACCCTATATCCTCAAATAAGCCGCCTTCGGCGCAATCACTGGCATAATCTCAATACTTTATTTAATTATCCAGAAAGCATTCGAAAGACCATTTATACAACAAATGTCCTACGTACCGGACAAAAAACCACTGAGCTAATACGTGCCCGTGCACAATGAAATCGTGCCCGAGCCCTTGCCCGGTTTTTTAATGGGCAGAGCTCACCATTTTAATGAGCATAGATACAATTCGGAATAACAGATCTCTGGCATCACTAAGCTTCTTTGTTTCGATCAGACCTAATTTCAGACCGATATCCAATATTGCAGCACATTCAGTTGCAGATCGCTTAGCCAAACGAAAAAAGCGATGTTTTTCATGCCTAGCATACTCACCTGCGCCTTCTGCAATGTTCAGCGCTATTGATGAGGCGGCTCGTTGTAATTGATCCTCAAGATAAGCTCGACCGCGGGGCAACTCTTCTAAAATTTCATCGCTAAGCATGACGAATGCTATGGCTGCCTGATAAACGTCTAAGCGTTCATGGTCAAAACGTCTATTTTCCATGTTTTATCCATAGGTTGGGGTTGGCGTTTTTTCCATTATTCCATGATGACTGTTGTCTGCTTCAAGATAAAAAAATCTCTAACAGTCCTGCCAATATGACTTATAGAAGTGCTGCCATTTAACACAAGATCTCGTATTGTATGAGGACCGTAGCGAAAATAGCTTATAGCTTTACGGCCATGTGTCTTGATTTTGATTTCCTTTTGTTCATTTCGCCATTCACCCGTTTTGTAAGCCCCGCAATTGTGACCAACCCTAATATTATCGTAGGCGATTACACCCATTATGATGACCCCAAGTCTGTTGAGAACTTTAACAATAATGTGCTGTATCACTTTGACTTTATTGGGGATAAGTTAATTATTGGTAAGTTTTGCCAAATTGCGACTAATGTTCGCTTTATTAATGAATGGCGCCAATCATGCAACCGATGGTTTTTCCACGTTTCCATTTTGTGCATTTGGCAATGACTGGCAAGACATACCGCTAACACCTGGCTACAAAGGTAACACTGTCATCGGTAATGACGTGTGGATTGGCTATAATGCTATTATCATGCCAGGTGTGAACGTTGGTGATGGAGCGATTATTGCTTCAGGCTCGGTGGTGACTAAAGATGTCGAAGCTTACAGTGTCGTCGGCGGAAACCCTGCAAAGCTGATACGAAAGCGCTTTGATGATGAAACCATTGCAAAGCTTGTAAAACTAGCCTGGTGGGATTGGCCTTGTGATAAAATCACCGCCCATGCCAAAGCGATTGCTATGGGCAATGACAGCTTGTTTGACCAGGATTAACCTGGGAGGTAGTATTTTAGCATCCTTCTAAACTTTCGAGTCTAGGAAAGAAAAGAATTCAACCAGGACGGTGAAAATGTATAGCTTCAAGGAACTGGGTCATTCAACAGTCTGGTTTATTGGCAGCATTCGAATATTTTTTAGATTCCTAGGACATTTTTTTTCAAGTTTTTTTCGTTGCTTGGCAGGCCCCAAGTCCATAGGATGGTCAAATTTCATTAAAACAGTTTACTTGTCAGGCGCTCATTTATTGCTTCCTATTATCGTCATCAGCGCCTTACTCGGACTTTCCCTATCCCTGAGTATATTTAGTATTCTCAACGAGATAGGTCGCGGTGATAATGCATTACCCATCATGCAAAATATTGCCATTAGTAATCTAACGCCTTTGCTCATTGGAATTCTATTATCTATCCAATCTTCGCTTAATCTCATTAATGCTGATATTCATCATTTGCACCATACGCCAGATGAAGTCATGTGTGAGTTTATTATCCCCATCACCATCAGTTTGTTTGTTAATGGTATATCGCTTTATATTTATTCATTATTTACCTTTCTGGTTTCAATTTACTCAACGTTTCAATTCATCATCAATATTGATACGCGTGATCTATTGTTGCACTTAGCGAGTATCGTTTCACCTTATGATATTGTTTATTCAGTTTTTAAGCTTTTAATGTTTTGTTGTATTATCTCTTTAGTGATTGGCTACTATTATTATGAAATATCAATCCGAGAAATTTCATTGCGAACAGCCGTCTCACGAATTATGACAAGAAGTTTATTTTTTATCCTATTTTTTGGCGTCTATCTGAATATTTTTCATGAATGATGGTTAATAAGTTAAGGACAACAATGCATCGGGAACGAACATATACCTTAATAGGAATCTTTATTACCGGTGCATTTATTATTTTGATTGTGAGTGCATTCTTCTTTTATGAAACCTATCTCAAGCAGGAAATGGAAACCTATGTGATGTTCTTTAATGGCTCTCTTGAGGGCATCGATTCACGCTCTGCTATCACCTACCGTGGCGTTAAAATTGGTGAAGTATCTCGTATTGAATTAACGGAAAGCCGGCAGGGAAAAACGGTTGACGTTCCAGTCTATGTGCAATTTTTTGTAGAAAGAACCGCGGGCTTTAGACAAAATCCAATTCGATTGCTGATTGAGCAAGGCTACGTTGCTGACGTTTCTAAGCCTAATTTAATTACCGGGATTGCAAGCATTGAACTCATTCAATCTGGCGAGCCACCTAAAAACCATCGCACTTATTATAATAACTATCCAGTGTTTCCAACGACTTTAATTGTTGACAAACATACCACCATAGAGGAAACGTTAAAGGTCGCCCGAGAAACCATGGAAGAAATCCGTGAATTTGTTAAATCCGGTGAAATGCAAGATATGGTTCGATCGATTAATCAGATGAGTGACCGTGTTGAGAAGTTAGCGCATCAGTTAAATCAAAATGTAACCCCTTTTATGACACAATTTGGACAAAGCATGCAACAAGTATCTAAAGCAGCAGAATCCACAGAAAACTTCATGGATTACTTATTGAGGTATCCTGAATCATTATTGAGGGGACGCGCGTGAACCATGCTAAAACCGGTTTAATCCTAATTATTGTATCCCTTCTAATAAGTTGCAGTCGAAGCACACCACCACAACTGTATGTGCTTAATCCGATTCCCTGTTGCAACCACACGAAAGAAAAGAAATTTTCTCATTTAAAGATTGGGATAAATCCGGTTCAACTTCCCGAGTACATACAAAAACCAGAGATAACACTCCATTGCAGTAAGCACCAAGTGAAACTAGCAGAAAATCATCATTGGGCGGAGTCTCTAAAAGATAATATTGCGCGCGTCCTTAGAACTAATTTATCAACCTTGCTTCCCGGATCTGTCATTGAACAAACACCGTGGTATAGTCAACTTTCCCCAAGTTATACCCTGCAAGTCATCATTTCACTGTTTGAAACCGATGTGCATGGCAATAACATTTTTCGGGCTGAGTATTTAATTTATCAAGAACATCGTGTAGTAAAAAATGGACACCTATGTTACAAGAAAAAATTGCCTATAGTTACTCCAACATCAGTGGTTGCCGCCATGAATGAAAATATCAACCGCTTATCTCGAGAAATATCACATTCCTTTAAGACATTAAGATAATTCTGTTTTTTAAGTCAGCAATGGTCAGAGCAACTTCTGATCACCTCAGTCTATCGTCTTTTGCCTCTATAACCAATCAACTTCAAAATGCGACTGGACAACAAATAAAGGCGCCTAAAAACACGCATTTCGAAAGATCACGGGTATATAATATATTCTATAGTTTAGGGCGAGCATTATTGTCGCGTTTTCTAGCAGCTGCGTGTGTTATTTCATCTCTTTTTTTCCTAGCAGACATTTTTGACCGGCGATCCTCTAACTTTTGTTTCATTTCCAGTTGCTGTTCTCTTTGCTTAGCAATTGCTGTTTGAAATGTGTTAAGGATCTTCTCTGTCTTTTCAGCTAATTGTTGTTTAGCACTGGTTGTGTTGCGTGGTTTGCGCCAAGTCGTTGTTTGCTGCTGTGGTATCGATGGCTTCATTGCTGTTGAATTAGCTGGTTTGCTCCATGCTAGGTTGTGCTCTGTCACTTTTGGCAAGGCTGTAGAAGTCTTTTTAGATTCATTCCTAGTCTGATGATTATTAGCTACGGGTTGCGTTGATTGCCTAGAAGAAGGTAGTGGCTGCGTTGATTGCTTAGTAAAAGGTCTTGGTTGCACGTCCACTGGGTTACGTTCACCTTTCATTGTGTTACGTTCATCTTTTCTCGTGAAGGCATTAAAGAATGCCTTCACGCCACTGATGATTCCCTGTGCTGCTTTTTTTAAAAACCCTAAAATACCAGAAGTTTCTGAAACCATTGGCGATGAAGTATGTTGAGGTTGTTGAGTTTTAGTACTTAATGCGGGTGAGGGAGCAAAAGATGAAGTACGTTTGTTGTCTTTATGTAATAGCGATTCCGGTGAGTTGTCCATTTGGGTTTGAGAGGAGGTGTTTGGTTCCACTGATTCTTTCAGGTAGTCATCAAGATCGCTTTCAAGTTCTGCCTCATTACTATCGGATAATGGTTGCTGTAAGACGGAGCTTATCTGATCCAATTCATCGAGTTCGTCTGACATCTCTTCTGATATACCGTCTATATCTGCGTGCATGTCAGCTAATTCTTCATCAAAATCCGTTTGTTGAAGAGGTGTTCTATCGATGTATGATTGTACAGCTGGTTTGGTTTTAGTATTCGCTTTGAGTTGTTCTTTGTCCGCAAGCTGCCTTAGAATGTCTGCGGCTTCTTTGTTGCGTTCTTCTTCTAATGAAGCCGCTGCTTCGTTATAGGTTCTTGCGGCTAAAGGAGCAAATTTAGTAGGTGTATTACCTCTTAATCTATTTAAACGACGCTCCAGCTCCTCCAAGGAGGACGTTTCACTCTTATTGGATGGTCTGCCAGTTGCAGGTAGAGAGCTACTCGGCTTATTATAAGAGCCAGCGATTTCAGCTAATAATCTGTCAACTTCATCAGCGTCATTAGTAGCGGTTGGTCGTCCTAAAATTGCCCCCATGCCTTTATCGAGCTGATCTGTCTGTTGATCAAACGTTTCCATTACCTTATCAAAATTTTCTTGGGCATTTTTCTCTTTGATTTTTGCTAGCGATGCAAGCTTAGCTGTTTCAGTTTCTAGAGATTTTGTTAATTTTTTTCGACGCGGGTCGTTGATCTTCAGAGCGTTAAGCTGCTTTGTCATCCTCAAGATGCTAGCCGATAGTTCGTTGATTGTATCATTGTTTGGCATGTAGGATTTCTCTAGAATGCTAGGCTATATAATTAATAATAGTACATATTTTAAACATTAAGGAACTCTTACTTACCCACCCGATTTTTTTATAGCTAATTCTTGCCAGGCATTTACCTGAACAACTGAACCAATTGTTAGGATTACTGTTTGGACTCACTTTAATGATGGTCTTAGATTAAAATTTTTTTTAAAAAGCAAGTCTGTTTTTTAAAAAAATACTTTGCTATTCTCTTTGTTTATTTCTATAAATTTCTTGTCATTAAGCCTGTGGATAATTTTTTATTCAGAAGGTTAGGCTTTATAAAAATTTTAGTTTAAAAAATCATAAAACCCCAGAAAATACAACCTTCAAGCAATGTTTTTTTCATTCTGATTTATCCACAAATTCTGTGGATAAGTATGTTAGTTAATGCTTAGCATTCATGGATGACCCGAATAACTCGGATCAATTAGGTGAGGTTCAGTAAGTGAGGCTTGGCATAATATACCCGTAATCTTTCTAAATGCTAGATTTGCCCTATCGCTTTTTCCGCCAGAGCTACTTTTAGAGATTCGCAATAGAGCTCGTTATTACTTCATCTTTAAAAGCAGCTCTGCCAAATACCCGTGATCATTCAAAATACGTTATTTTAGCCGCCTTTATTTTTCAACCTGCCACATTTTAAAAAGAGTTTTTAGCGAATTAGATGTTGTTTGTTCGCAATCTGCGCGCGCTATTTTATTTGATTTTTCTGCTGTCCGAATTGATAAACAATACTTAAAACAAACTGACTTGAGCTTGGAATAAATTTCAATTCTGATCCTACATCATATGAAGCTGGGAGATTGGTTCGAGATGGAGTTCGATAGGCTGTGTAATTATATTCACCACGAATAGCAATTTGCCTTTTGATTTGATATTGAGTTCCAACTCCAATACGTCCACCCCAAAGATGCTCATTTACAGAAACATCTAAAGGAGGATTTACAATAATAAATGGGGGATTATTATTAAAAAAATTAAAGTTTGTATTTACGGCTGCTAGACGTAAAAAAATCAAACTGTTTCTAGACACATTACATCCTGGTAATAGACTAATTGCATAGCTTTCACTTACATCAGCAGATTCTCTAGTGGTATTGGATATCAGTCCAATTGGAGTTGAGGTATTTAAAGACGCAACATTGGTTTTTTTAGCAGAACTGGTGGCAGCATTTAGCTCTACCGCCAAATTATATTTCGCATTTTCAAAAAGATACCCTGCAAAAATTCCACCCTGAATACCTTGACTGTGAATAGAAGTCTCAGCAGAATAATTGCTTGGTTGGAGAGCTGAACCGATATTGAATATATGGTCACCTTTTGTCGTATAACTGTCATATCCTGTTTGTGCGCCAATATAAAAATTATTAGCTAAAACGGACGAGCTAAAACCTAAAACCCATAAACCTAGTATTCCTTTCTTCATTTTATATCCTTATAAAGTGAATAAATTTATTATCCTAACAAAATAAAATCAAGAACTATTTGCAGGAAGGCTCTGTACATGACAAAAAACCTGTCATGCCCGCGCAGGCGGGCAACCATTTCTGGTTTGGCACTGAAGTAACTTAAGATAACTCGCTGCCATAGAATGAAAATCATATAATCTCGATCGTCAA
>NZ_CAAAIW010000018.1 GCF_900640115.1 Legionella yabuuchiae | reverse complement strand
GTAGATTACTATGACTCAGATAACTAATCTTTGATCCATTCGCTCTTCGATGTGTGATCTATTTCTCAAGTTAATGGGTTTTGCGTAAGTCCTGACAACGTCTAATGGGGATAAGTAAACGTGGAGATCGCTACCTACGTAGTTTACTTATACATGGCGGACGGACTGTTGTAAAAAATGCAGCTAAGAAAACAAATTACATGAATGAATGGGTGTGTCGGATTCATAAGGAACGTGGCTATAACAAAGCGGCTGTTGCTGTGGCAAATAAGAACGCCAGACATATTTGGGCGATGTTGGCTTATGGCGATAAATACGTTGACCATTTAAAAGTTTGTACTTCTAAAACAATATCGCCAAAGAGGTTATGTATTTAAAACGTGTTTGGAAAACAAAGAGGTTTAACAAAGAAGAAACGATAACTTACCTGTGTTTTGCAAGAAAATTGATGTGAAAATGGTAAAACCTGCTCTGTCAATACCGGATAGGCAACCTGGATGAATATCCGTAGGGACGATAAGGAGACTATCATCAAGGCCCGAGTGAATTAAAACAGTTCTCACTCATTGAATGGCCGGATATACGTATGCATATACTTCTCTTTTCACTCAATGATTACTTGCGAAAACGGATGAGTCCATATACGTTGCCTAGTCTTTCTTGAAACTTTTTTCGATGCGATCGCCAATTTCCTGATCAATATTTTTCCAGTATTCAAAAGCTCTTTCTAGCACAGGCTTTGAGACTCCTTGTTTCAGATGGCCAACGATGTTTCTCACCAATCTGTCACGAGCTGCATTATCCATTACCTTGCGTATTAGTGCATTTGCCTGTCCAAAATCGTCATCATCCTTGCGAAGTGTATAGGCCTCTCGCACAAAATCCCCATGCGCCTCCCATGTTGCAACCTCGGGATTTCTTGACGCATCTGCTGTGGGCCCCCCTTTAGAGTTAGGAGCGTAAACAGGATCTGAGACGTTTTCAACACGCATGGCTCCGTCCTTGCTGTAGCTGTGTATAGGACATTTTGGTTTGTTAACGGGTACCTGTTTGTAGTTCACACCTAATCTTGCACGATGCGCGTCGGCGTATGCGAATACCCTTGCAAGAAGCATCTTGTCTGGACTAATTCCAGTACCTGGTACCATATTGTTAGGCTCAAACGCGGCTTGCTCAATTTCAGTATGATGATCAGTCGGATTTCTGTTTAAGGTTAACTTGCCCACCTTGACCAGTGGATAATCCGAATGCGGCCATACTTTTGTGAGATCAAATGGATTGATGCGGTATTTCTCGGCTTCATGAAACGGCATAATCTGCATGAACAACGTCCAGCTCGGATAATCGCCGCGTTGAATACTCTCATAGAGGTCTCGGGTGTGTAAGTCCGCGTCAGTACCTGCAAGCCGATCAGCCTCTTCCTGTGTCAGAAATTCGATCCCCTGGTCTGTTTTGAAGTGATATTTGACCCAGAACTTTTCACCGTTGGCATTTACCCACATGTAAGTGTGGCTTGAATAACCATTCATATGGCGCCAGGATTTTGGAATACCGCGATCCCCCATTAACACGGTTACTTGGTGTGCTGACTCTGGAGAAAGGGTCCAGAAGTCCCATTGCATATCATGATCGCGAAGATTGTTATTGGCACGGCGCTTTTGAGAGCGGATAAAATGCTGAAACTTCATGGGATCGCGAACAAAGAAGACCGGCGTATTATTCCCGACCATATCAAAGTTGCCCTCACTGGTATAAAACTTCACGGCGAATCCACGTGGGTCGCGCCAGGTATCGGGGCTGCCTCGTTCACCTGCAACGGTTGAAAATCGAACCACGACATCCGTTTTTGTTCCGCGCTGAAACACCGAAGCTTTAGTGTATTTGCTTACGTTTTCGGTAACTTCAAAATATCCAAAAGCTCCGCTTCCTTTTGCGTGTGGCTGGCGTTCAGGGATTCTTTCACGGTTGAAATTTGCCATCTGCTCAATTAAGTAATGATCGTGCAGAACGATTGGGCCGTTCGGCCCAATCGTCAGGGAGTGTTCATCACTGGGTACCGGTATCCCCGCATCGGTTGTTGTGAAGGGTTGATTGTCATCCTTGTCAGTCATTCCAATTTCTCCTTTTAGACTAAACTCATAATATAGTCTTTATATTTAAATTAAAAGATTAAGCGCGAAACTCTGGCATGTATCTGCTCGCATTATTCGCGCCTCTATTCACACAGTTTAAAAATATACCCGTGATGGTTCAAAATACGTGTTTTTAGGCGCACTGTTTGGTCAAGTCCAATAGGCTATGTGTTCCCATCTGTAGAAGTGTTTTTTAATAGATTTTTCTCTTGGCCGGCGCGTTGTATTTTACGTCCTTGCTCCTGAAGTTCTTCTTTATCGCTTCCTAGACCGCCTTCAGCATTGGTCGCAATGCTGGACGACTCTTTTTCTTCAAGTTTGGCTTCTTCACCTTCTTTTCTACCTTGCTTCTCAGGAAGCAAAATTGGGACTTCATCCAGCAGGCTTAATTCTATAATCTGGCCAGGCATTGAAAGACCTGCATCCTGAAATGCACTTTTAACTAACCGAATGACAGAGGAGCGAACTTTTCGCCAATTATATTCATTGCCATCGAGCCAAAAATAAATTCGTAAATTAACCGTTGATGGTGCTAATTCTTCTACTAAAACCCAAGGCTCTGGGTCTGTAAGCACCGCCGGATGTTGTTCAAGAACATGAAATGCGACGTCTTGAGCATGAGAAATCGCTTCTTCATAGCCAATTCCAATCACAAAATGTTCACGTCGCTTAGGATTACTGGTGAAGTTACATATATTACTCTTATAAACCGTGGCATTTGGTATTTGAACTTCATGCCCATCTAGAGTGATTAAAATCGTACTACGGATCGTAAGCGCTTGAACATAGCCTATAATATTATCGACTTCGATCAAATCATTGTTATTGAAGGGCTTTTGAACACTGAGTAATATGCTGGCTAATAAGTTTTCAGTGATATCACGAAATGCAATCCCAAGAATAATACCCAACACCCCCGTACCACCAAGAATCGTTAACGCGATGGTGGTTAATCCCATAACCTGAAGAACAATATATAACCCAAATAAAATGCATAATATGGCAATACCTCTGGATATCACATCCGCAAGCAACGGATGAAGCTCACGACTCAAGAGCGATTGGTGCGCATATTTCGAAGAAAAACGAGCAATAAGCCATGCAAAGAGAATAATAAGAATGGATATACCCAGAAAAGGCAGACCTCTTAAAAAGCTTTGCCAGTATTCTTCAACGCCACTCTTAAATTCAGTCACATACCAAGAAGCAGGACTGACAATTTTGATTTCATTGACTACCGCAACAACATCCTCAGTGTTATTCGCTAAGTCCTCCGCCCATTCCTTATGCTTGGCCGTTTTGGTTTCACCGGTTAAGAATACAATACCATCTCTGACCTTGACGCTTGGTTTTTCATACCAGCCGGTTGCTTGCATGATATTTTCCAAGCGCTTTTTAATTTCTTTATCTTGTGCAGAGGGTTTTATTTCAACAGGTTTTTTTATTTCAGGAATATCTTCATTGCCGGGTATAATTTTACTGTTCTCATTAGGCAACGCCTGGGTGCTATAGGCGCCCAGGCTGAAACAGAAAGCAAACATCAAAGTTACAACGAGATGCACTAAGCGATGCATTATTCACCTGCTGTTAATAGCGATAAATTGCTGCTAAGCCGCTGTCTGTTGGCATTTTATCGCTGGGAACAACAATCACTTCTCCCCGGCTTTTCAAAACGAGTTCGCCCAAATCATCCAACAGATCATCAACCTCTGGATTAAGTAATTCATCCAATTTATATTCCCCGGTTGCGTGATCAATTTGGCCTGGTATTCTGCGATCCGCATCGATAAGAAGCGTTTCAATACGCCCAGAAACAGCTGCTTTAGCAACATCATCTAACTCATCAGACCCTTTATTATTTGAGCTTAAATCACCGAAACGTTCAATCAGAGCATTCAGTTTAGCCAAATAATAAGGCTCAATGACTTTCCAAGCTCGCTTTCGAATCTCATCAACCGTCAACTCTTCTGGGTTGGCTTTGATATCGTCTGGCAGAAGATAAGGATTTTGGCTAACTTCATGGAACATATGATGATATTCAGGAAGAGCGGCCAGTAATAAAGGCAATTTAGAGGCATAAGAATGATGCTTAGCGATGGCTTCGTCAACTCGCCTAAAATAGCGTTCAGCATCCAAGTCGACCTCATCTTTTCGACCGCCATGACCATGATGCATGGGTGGTCCTTCGGTTCCTTTACCATAAGCTGAAACAGTTAATCGGGGTTCTGTTAATTCATGGCCCAGAGCTTCAGTAAGTGTTTTAGGAACCTCTTGATGTAACGTCACTTCTTCAAGCTCGTCACGTGTTCCTTCATACAACCTCACTTGCCTACGAGTTAATGCTAACACTTGAAAATGTCCTGCTGATTGCATAATGCGAATCAAAGGCTTAATGTGAAAGTTTTCTGCCACAATCGCTAACTCAGGAACTTCGCGCGGAAGCTTATATACTTTGAACAAATCATCATTAGCCAAAATGGCCAATCCTTTTTGAACGTGTGTCCAGAACTCATGGTTATTCATTAAGTCATGAAATGGTTTCATTAATTTCGTTGTTTCACGACCGGTATAATTCTTCTCTAATGATGATTCAATTTCTTTGACTAAGTTCTTATATCGAATGACATCTTGCTCTCGATCAGGATGAGCAGGGTGAGTTGGTTGATACAAGGATATGCATGGGGTTTGGGATGAATTCAGAAACAGCTCTGGATAATCTTCAGTGAGTACACTCATTATTATTGCTCCTTCCTTAAGCTTTTTTAGAAAATTCCTTGGTATTTTTGCTAGTTCTTTTATTATTATAGAACAGCTTGAACCTAATCGGGGGTTATTCCAGAAGTTATCCTCTTCAAGTTTATCAAATAACCTAAAGTAAGGCTGCTGATCGCTGCTTTAGTAGCGATAAGTATAATTCAGTTTAAGGATTTTTATGTTAAACGCCCTACAACCATTTTTTCTCTCGTTTATGATAGGACTAGCCATCGGCATTGAGCGTGAACGAAGCCAAGCAGGGGGCGTAAAAACCATTGGAATGCGCACCTTTATATTGTTTTCCTTATTAGGCACATTGAGCGCTGAAATTCATAAGCCTTTATTAACCCTCACGGTTAGCTCGTTTGTGTTCGCCGCTTTATTATTAAGTTATTTTCGTGCTACTCGAATAAACCAAAGCACCGCTAATATTGGGATTACCACAGAAATGGCCGCCGGCACGGTGTTTCTTCTTGGCTATTTAGTCATGCACCAGCGTTTAGTTGCGGTATGTATCGCAACCGTCGTATTGTTGATTTTATACAGTCGTCGCAGTTTGCATCGGTTTGCGAAAGAACGAATTAGTACTAAAGAAATAGAGGCGGCTTTGACGATTCTTATCATTTCCGTTGGGATTGTGTCCTTTTTACCAGATAAAACCGTAGATCCTTGGGGATTACTTAACCCACAAAAATTCGGCATGATCGTGCTCATTTTGGCAGGACTACAATTCGGTGGCTACATCATGATCCGAGTGTTCGGTGAACAATTAGGAATGATTTTAGTGGGGTTTTTCGGTGGGTTGGTCTCTTCAACCGCCGTATTTGCCTCCTTAGCCCACGCTAAAAAGTCCGTCAGTAAATCGACTGGCTCAGGGGTGGCTGCTGGGATTTATGCTACCATAGCCACGCTTGTGGCGTTTCTCATTGTTGTGGCCGTTGCAGCTCCCAATTTGCTGCATTATATTTCTTGGCCAATTTTAGCAGCCATTTTATTGGGGGGGATATCCTCCTGGGTATTTATCAAACCCAACGGTGAAAAAGAACTGTCCATTACTTACGAAAATCCCCTAGACATAACAGCAGTCTTAAAACTTGCTTTGTTAATTATGGGTATATTATTGTTCGTTGGAGCAATCAAACAATACATCGGCATCAACGCATTACCTATTGTGGCTTTCATCACTGGATTATTTGAGATTCATGCCGTAGCGTTTGCAATTGCTTCTTTATTTAAAGAACAAAGCATTACATTAATTCAGGCGACTGAATTACTGGCTATTGTTGCCGTAGCCAGTTTCATTTCCAAATTCGCCTTGGTTTGGATCATTGCTCATAATCGCTTTGCTTTAATGATGAGTCTTTATTTAGCCGCGATGCTGGCTACGGGATGTGGGATATATATTCTAATCCTTCCTTAAGCCACTATCTCTCCGCCATTTGGATGTAGTATTTGCCCTGTTATAAACTGGCTGTCTTTACTGGCTAGAAAAATATAAGTTGGGGCAATATCTGCAGGCTGCGCGGGTTTATTCATTGGCGATTGCGAGCCAAAAGTAGCAACCTCTTCTTCGGTAAAGCTGGCAGGAATCAAGGGCGTCCAGACTGGCCCAGGCGCAATGCCATTAACTCGAATTCCCTTTTTTATCAATAGACTTGCTAAAGATCGGGTTAACGAGACAATCGCTCCTTTGGTCGCAGAGTAATCTATTAAATGCTCACTGCCACGAAAGGCAGTAATGGATGTGGTATTTAAGATTACATCGTCATGTTTTAAATGGGGTAACACTTCTTGAATCATAAAAAAATAAGAAAAAACATTCGTCGCGAACACTTGTTCTAAATCGTTTGGCGAAATGTCCTGAACATCGGTTGTGGGGTATTGAATGGCAATATTATTGATTAAAATATTAAGCCTTCCAAATTTTTCTAAACATTGTTTTACGGCTGTTTTACAGCCTGCGCGACGGCTTAAATCCTGCTTTATCGCAATAGCTTCTCCGCCCATGCCCTTGATTTCATTTAGGGTAGTCTCTGCATCAGCCGATTCATCCAGATAAATAAAAGCCACCTTAGCCCCTTCTTTTATGCTGTGATATGCTATTGCTCGCCCAATACCGCTGTCACCACCGGTGATAACCACAACTTTGCCTTTTAATTTTCCAGCAGCCTTATAATCGTCGTAGATAGAAATTGGCTCAGGACGCATTTTATGTTGCAACCCGGGCTGCTTCTGCTGTTGTTGAGGCGGATTTATTTTAGCTTTATCTTCTTCAATGATCTCACAGATGTTTTTGATGGCCTTAATCTCAGGGTGTAGTGTTTTCTTTTTGCGACTCATGTATGGCTCCATCCCTTACGGTTCATTTAATGTTATAGCAAATATTTCCAAATTTTGCCGTTTGACTCTCATGATTCAGTAAATTCCAAAAACCTAATCGTCATTGCTATACCCGTGTAGAAAACCTAGGCAATTGATTTAAGTTGAAAAAAACGACGTTTATGTCTACCTTTGGCTTATACCCTAAACTCCTTTTTGATATACTCGCAAAGGAAGACGACTAAGCTTCAGGGAGCGATGATGGGAATTAATAAAAAAAATTTGCCAGAAAAAGAATTATCTCGACTTCTCTCCGAAGCCAGCGTGAACTCAATTGTAAAAGAAGTCGATCACTCTTCTCCTGAACGACGTTATCAAATATTTAATTTATTACCGCCGCAAAAAGCGGATAAAGTATTCAGCTACTTAGAGCCCGTTAGCCAAGCGGATATTCTAAATGAAATCGACAAGAAAAAAGCGCTCGCCATTCTTGAACAAATGGAGCCCGATGATCGTGCGCGTCTTTTTGACGAGCTCCCCAGCGAAAAAGCCGATCGTTTTTTACGACGATTAAGCGCCAAGGAACGTCGTGCCACCTCATTGTTGTTGCAATATTCTCCTGAAACGGCCGGGCGGATTATGAGCCCTTTTTTTATCCCTTTATACCCAGATATGACGGTTGAGAAAGCCCTCGAAATCGTTCGCAAAGATGGCAATGAGGCTGAAACGATTTATGTTCTTCCTGTGGTTAATGACGATATGATCTTAAAAGGTGTGGTTGAGCTTGAAAAATTGGTGATGGCTTCACCTTCAAGTAAAATTAGCGAGCTTATGTATAAAGACATGAAGTCTTTTTCGGTCAATGATGACCAGGAAAAAGTTGCTCGTTACATCCAATCAACCGACTGGCTTGCTGTTCCCATTGTCGAAGAGGGAAAACGATTAGTGGGTATTGTAACGATTGATGACGCCATGGATATTATGGAAGAGGAAGAAACGGAAGACATTTTCCGTGCGGGGGCTTCTGGTCCGCTTGGAAAGCCTTACTTGTCGGTTCCTATCTTTAGATTGTTACAAATTCGTGTGGTTTGGCTAGCTTTTCTAGCCATTGCAGGGACATTAACCGTCAATGTGTTAAATACGTTTGAATCGACCTTAAATGAGGTCATTGTATTAACTTTATTTATTCCCTTATTAATTGGTATTGGCGGTAACACGGGATCACAATCATCAACAACCATCGTTCGAGCACTCGCGGTTGAAGACGTAAGAGTAAGTGACTTTTTAACCATCGCACTTCGAGAAACAAGCGTTGGTGTCTTGCTAGGGATTGCTTTAGGAGCCGCAGCCTATGTTGTGGTTTGGTATATTTTTAGACAAAATATCGCATTGATCGTCGCATTAAGCTTAGTGGCAATCTGTACGATGGCCGCGCTCACAGGCTCGATAATGCCGATTCTTGCGCGGATCTTAAATCTTGATCCCGCAGTGGTTAGCGCACCGTTTGTATCAACCGTCATTGATGCCAGCGGCCTCATAATCTATTTTATGATCGCACGAACTGTTTTAAATTTTTAATCCTTACCATTTCTACTTCTTCTGATGAGATTATATCTCTTAAACAAGGTGTAGGGCTAATCGAGGAAGGAGCATGCATTCCTTCCTTCATCATGAAGAATGAACCTGTCCTTTACAGTCTCGTGTCAATCGCCCTGATTATGTTTCAAGGTAAAAACATAATCAGCACCTGCCTCACAGAACTGGTTAAAACACGATCACTTTGAATAATATATGGCGCGTGATATAATCTCATCACTCTAATTTAATACTTTTTAATGTGCCTACTTTATTAAATGAATTTTATTATAAGCTGACCACCAGCCAGGCCAGTTTTACATCAGTCCCTTCTGGCGATTTGGATTTGGATCGATTTTTGGCCGGAAATAATCAGTGTTGGGTGTCGCAAGATCCAGCCGAAGAAAGAAAATTAAAGACGTTGATTGTGAATGACTGGAGTTATAAGAACTGGGGTGATGAACAAAAAGACGCATTTCAGCAGTTAGCAGCGCAGCTTAGGAATCAAGGTTTTAATTTGTATGGTTGGAATGGCGAAGATATCGTACCATTTAATCCATTACCTGTTTTAAAAAAAACCATTATCACATCCGCTCAAGAAGTGCTTTCTGTAGCTGCTGAGAAGCCGCTTTCACTTGCAAAAGATCAGGTTCTTATTTTGGATTATGGACTCATTAGAGCGCTATTATCAGATGATAGACAGAAGAGAAATGAGATATTACTCAGCGATCTGTGTAAGCTCAGTAAAGAAGAACAACAAGCCGTTTTGGATTTGGCGCTAAAAAAAGCAACAACGGTGGTTTATGATTTATTTTCCGAAGTAGCGCTGGAATTAATGTCTTGGCTCACAGAAAAACAAACCACATCATTATTGCCGCTCACCATTAAAAAGAATATCAAACATATTCATTTAACTAGAAATCTAAATGCCACCCGCTCTTTTTTAACGCCTGAAAAAATACAGAACGTCTTAAATTTAGATGACTGTGGAAATCCACAAGGTGACACCCAGTTCAAGACAACTCAATTCGAAACGCTTGATTTACGTTGTTTCAATATTACCTCATCCGCTTTAGTGCACTTACTTCAAACCGCTCCAACGTTGAAAGACTTGAATTTACATGGCTGTAACACTCTAAAAGGTGACCTCAATTTACAGGCAAACCAATTACAAGCGCTTGAAACGCTTGACTTAAGTCACTCAAGCATTACTTTACCTGCTCTAGCACAATTACTGCATGCCGCTCCGAAATTGAAGCGCTTGCGTTTATGGGGCTATAAAAATCTACAAGATGCCATCCCTTTAGAAAGAAATCAATTACAAGCGCTTGAAACGCTTGAATTAACTTACTCAAGAAGCATTACTTCACCCGCTCTAACACAATTACTGCACGCCGCTCCAAACTTGAAAGTCTTGGATTTAATTGGCTGTGAACATCTAACAGGTGACATCTATTTACACGAAAATCAATTACAAATGCTTGAAACACTTAACTTAAGTCACTCAAGCATTACCCCCCCCGCCCTAGCACAATTACTGCACGCCGCTCCAAACTTGAAAGTCTTGGATTTAATTGGCTGTGAACATCTAATAGGTGACATCAATTTACAGGCAAATCAATTACAAGCGCTTGAAACGCTTCGATTAAGTGACTCAAGCATTAACTCATCCGCTCTAGCTATCTTTCTACAAGCCGCTCCAAAGTTGAAAGACTTGCTTCTAGACTATGAACATCTAAATGATGACGTCGATTTAACGACAAATCCATTATTAAAGGCAAATCAATTGCAATCGCTTGAAGCGCTTGACTTAAGCCACTCAAGCATTACTTCACCCGCTCTAGCACAATTACTGCAAGCCGCGACAAACTTGAAAGACTTGAGCTTATATAGCTGTAAAAATCTAACCGGTGACATCAATGTACCAGCAAATCATCTACAAGCACTTGAAACGCTTCACCTAAGTGAATCAAGCCTTACTTCACCTGCTCTAGCACAATTACTGCAAGCCGCGACAAACTTGAAAAATTTGTATTTACATGGCTGTAAACATCTAAAAGGTGACATCAAATTACAGACAAATCAATTACCCGCGCTTGAAACGCTTCGATTAAGTGACTTAAGCATTAACTCATCCGTTCTAGCTGGCTTTCTGCGAGCCGCTCCAAACTTGAAAGACTTGTTTATAGACTGTAAAAATCTAAACGATGACCTCGATTTAAAGACAAGTCAATTACAATCGCTTGAAACACTTCATGTAGGTGGCTCAAACATTACCTCACCTGCGCTAGCACGATTACTGCAAGCCACCCCAAACTTAAAAGTCTTGGATTTTTATTTCAGTAGCACTCTATCGCAATGGGAGATTCAAAGAGTTATTTCTTGGTGTAGCACTGGAAAGATACGTCTAAGCCCAGCTACGTTAAGCGCCCTTCGAGCCGCTTATGAGAGAGTCTTTTTACGAGCGACTAGCCAAGCGCCGGTGCCTTTTTTGCCGACTTCTTCAGCAACGCCCCACGCTAGTGAATTTGAATTCGATAAACCTAAAATGCCCAAACACAATTCCAAGGAATTTAAGGAATTTACACCAACCCCAGAAGATAAGCCATTTCATTATAGTGGAATCAATCAAAGTAAAAATCAAGGCATGGTTACCGAGAAGCTTTGCCAGTATTGCACCTTAACTCAAACGAATCTTGCATTAATTCCCAAAGTACAAGATGGCATTTGTCTGCCTTTATCGCGTCTTTTTTTAGAAGATAACCTGGGCATGGCCGAGATGCTGACAACGATTGGGCATTGGGATGGAAGCCTAGAAAAACTCTCTGCTCCCCTAAAAGAACTGTTTAATAAGCTGATCGCTGCAATAGAGGCTAAGTCAGATGAGGACGGCTTCTATTTTATAGGCGATCATTTTCAAGACTATATGGATGGTTTCAAGGTTGGAGAATCCGCTCTATTGGCAAATCCTTGGCATGCGATTGGGGTTACACGCCTCAGCCGGGACGAGTGGAGCGTCTATAACCCCAACCATGAAGACGGTCCAAGGAGAGTAACACATGATGCGCTAGTCCATCTTTTACAAGAGGTAGATTTAGGGCGTCTGATTTCTGTGAACAAAGAGGATCAACTTTCTCTTCCAACCCTACGCATTAAAGATCCCAATGCATTTATTGAGCATGGTGGACTTTTATTGATAACAAGCGATACCAATAGGGACGTGATTTTAAAAGCGCTGCCTAAGAAGCAGTTTCAGTATTCGAAAGAGGCAGTGGATGGCTTATTACACCGCGATATCAACGGACCGCCTGCATGGGCTCTTGGTATCATTAGCTCCAATGAGGCGGTGCGGGTCTTCACCGAAACGCTTTTAGAACAATTTAAAAGCCACCATCAAAACTGGCAAGTACAGCTTCAGAAAAGCATGTCGGCTATGAAGAAAAAAGAAGTAAACGGATTCATGAAGGCTCTCTCATTATCCTCTCGAAAAGAGATTATCCGTGATGTAGCCAAAGTGTTCGAGCACATATCCGCCTCTAAAAAATATGAAGCGGCTTTTAAAACCTGGGCTCCGCCTCGCATAGCCCCTATATCATTTTTAGAGTATGCAAAGCATTGCTTACAACCGAACGGTCAAACAAGCCGGTTAATTCTCTGTGAGTCCGAGTCGCAAACGTTTAACATCGCCGCAGAACTGCAAGAGTATGCACGGGGTATTTCAAGACCTGTTTTCTACGTGAACAATGCCCAGGATTTAATCTGTAGTGCGCCTTATGTGTTGCGAAAAGAAGGAGTTTATGGGGAACTAAAGCCAGGTCCTGGCGGCGCGCTTTATTCGTTTCTTACGAGGTATGATTCAAAAGACAGTGTGTTAATTGTCAACTTTGATGCGTTTACAGCAGAAGAAATCGTGCGCTTCAATACGATTTGTGATGCCAATCCCAGTGTGGATGGTGTTTCATTGCCTAAGAAGATGAACGTCATTGGGCTTATCAACACCAAAGCACCTGACTGCTATGAAGGGGCTGATTTTTATTCCCGCTTTCAAGTGCGAGAGCGCTGTCCTGTAAGCTCTTTTATGCCCAAGTCCGCCCTATCTGTCTCAGATGGATTGTCAGAAGCAGCAGAAGATAGCGTGGTGATTAACCTCTATCAAACGCAAGATTGGGCAGGCCGTCTTTTTGGGCGTTGGAATTTTGATGATAAGGGGCGGTTATACCGTGAACAAGGGGCATTACAAGAAGCGCTGACATTAAAAAAACCGATTGTGATTCAAAATGCACCTCTTGATAATCCTGAATTTCAACGCGTCATGCGCCAAGCGCAACAAGGAGGCGCTCGGTATGCAGGAGAGGTGATTCAACTCCCTCAAACCTGTACATTACGTTTTGAACTAGGTTACGATTGGGAGAACTTGTCTTCTTACTTGACGTTGCAAGAATTAGAGACCGCCGAGCCGTTTCATGTGTTAAACCCTCAACTGGCTTATCGCTTTGTACCACACACCATGTACGATGGCCAAACCTTAGTGAGGCATCCAGGTCTTATTGCAGAAGCTAAAACTCATGGGAATCCCTTACGCGTCAAACTAACCCGCACACTCTCTGACGATGCCTTTGCTATGCTTTTGGAGACATGCCGGAAAGAAAACGTTCGGTTACACCTCGAATGCGCACCCGAAGTGGCGCTTCCTAAAACACTTAAGCCAGGTTGGATATCAAAAAAAGCGATGTTTTCTCCATGGGGAGCGCAGGAAACCCAGAACACAGCGGTGATTCAAAGCACGGATACGGATACAACGATTGCCCAGTTAACCAAAACCCAATTCTGGAGGATTATCGACGTCTCAGAGCTTTCTCCTAGCGATTTACTAATGAGCCTTGAGGGGGCGTTCGACCAAGACACAGCGCAGTTGCGTTTTAATACGCGACAAACGGCCTTACTGACCTCAATGGAGCAAAAAGAGCAGGTGATTCTCACTGGACGCTTTTCTAAAGCGCTTGCTGATTATCTTGCACCGATTCTTTTAGGGCAGGAACATCAAGAGCGCCTCACGCGCTTGCTTCTTGTCAGTGACGACACCTCCTTACTTCGTTGCTCTCCTTATCTCTATCTGCATAGAGTCACTAAGGAGGAGAAAAAAGCGTTTCTCTCGCAGCCAGAGCCTCTTGAGGATTATCTTGAGCGCGAGTCTTTAAGTAAACTTAAAGCCCGGGAACAAGCGCTCAGTCTTCACCCCCATGCGGCGAGTGATGAGGCTTGGGCTGGCATGACGCATCTTGCAATACCTTCTCAGTCTGAAAAAATCGATTTAGAAGACAGCCCACAACAAGCACAGTCGTTTCACCAGCACCGTCTAGAGACGGTATTAAAACATCTTGAAAAAGCCCCCACTGTTTTTCTAGCTGGGTTAACCGGTACGGGAAAGACAACGTTTGTTGAAACCATACTGGCTCAGGAAAAGCCTATCTTTACAGAAAGTCAAATGCAAGCCTGGGCTTTGGCTGATGAAGGCGGCATATTGTTTATAGATGAAGCCAACTTAAGCCATAAACAATGGACTGAGTTTGAAGGTCTTTATCATAAGCCGCCTAGTATTCTCATCAACGGAGTGATCTACGATTTGACACCGCAGCATCAAGTCATTTTTGCAGGAAACCCCATCAGTTATGGCGATGAGCGCAAACTTTCCCCATTTTTTGCGCGCCATGGAAGTAGCGTGGTATTTGACCCGTTGACGCCTGCTGCGCTCTATGAAGATGCTTTAAAACCGCTTTTTTTAAACAGCAAATGGAGCGATGATGAGATAGCGCAATCATGCTTTATCATGTTAGAAGCGTATCAATTCCTTGTCGCGCGCTCAACCAGCTTCGTTCTTGTCTCTCCTCGAGAATTACAAATGATAGCGCTTTTGGCGCAAGTAGAAAAAACTGACTCAACTGAAGAGCGCTTGCAGGTAACCCGAAAGCTCACGTATGAATTGCTATCTCCTTTGCTCCCTAAAGAATATCAATCTTCTTTTGCCGAGCGATTTAAAGCAGAAGAGCCGCTGGTTAATAAAAAGAATAAGGTGTTCAAGGATTTCTTGTTAACACCATCACGCCAAGAAATATGGGATACAGTGCAGCGTTTCTGTGCTTTGCGTGATTGGCGACAACGAGACGAGAGCACGCCGCAGCAGGCGCAATTGACCGCAGGCCTTGGGGGCTTGGTGATTGAAGGTGAGTCAGGGATTGGTAAAAGTGAGCTTGTTTTGCGCGCACTTATTGCCAGCGGCAAAAAGGCGAATGACGATTTTGACTATCTACCAGCCAGTATGCCCACCCAAGAGAAGAAAAAAGCGTTAATAGAGGCGTTTCATGCCGGCAAAATCGTGATCCTCGATGAAATCAATTGTGGACCAACCTTAGAGCGACTGCTCAACGGACTTTTAATGGGAAAAAATCCCATCACCGGTGAGGTCGCGAAAAAACCAGGATTTTTTCTCATCGGAACCAAAAACCCCATTACCATGGCAGGACGCAGGGCGCCAAGCACAGCACTTGAACGACGGTTACACACAAAACAGCTGCCACCGTACACCCCGTCCGAAATGACCGATATTGTGATGCATATGGGCGTACCTGCAGATCAGGCAGGAAAAATGATCGATGTATTTTGCAAACAGCAGGATTTTGCACGAAAAAATCAGCTGACACCGCCGCCTGTATTTCGTGACCTTCATCGCTTAGCAAGCCGTCTAAAACGAGCGAAAACAACATTGGTAGAAGAACAAAATCTTACCTCTACAACGATTCAGGAAAATCATCACCCCTCTACTCAACCGCGAATATTACCAAAACAGACCACGCCTATCACCAATAAGCGTGCTTGGCAAATACCCTTGGTTTTAGGCGCGGCCCTTGGGTTTATCACAGGAGTTGGTTTATGTTTAACGGGTGTTTTTTCTCCTTTGGGTGTTAGTCTGTTCGCTATCTCTTTAAGTGGCGTATTTTTTGGGGCTGTGGGAGCTGCGTTGTTTACTGCTGGTGATTTATTAATCCATAAACTTTGTTCTAACACTCAAGAAAGCACATCTATGCCACAAGAACCATTGACCTGTTCGTCGCTACAAGATGACGTTGAAAGTAGTTATAAGAAAATGCAATCCTTTTTGCCACCCCGCGCATCAAATCAAACATCGGCTAAGCCAAACCCCAAAGATTCTTGTGGCGCGGTTCCTGATGATGAAGTTTTAGAGCAAGATCAACATACGCTGCCTAGTATTAAAATTTAAGCGCGTTTTTAGGTTAAACAATAAATTTATTCCAACGGCCATAATTACAACGAATCCGGCCTCGAGGAATGGATAAGATAAAGAGCAACCCACCTGCAACAAAACTTGCTATCATTGAAATTAAATGAGCCTCATACATAAATGGCGTAATGAATAAGGCGATTGCCAAAAATAAATTCAACAAACGCAATGCGCGCACGGATTCGGCTAAGGCTGTGACCGTCACTGTCACAACTAGCGATCCAATGAGGTGATCGGCATTAGCCATTCCACCAGAAGCATCCAACGTCAAACGAGTAAACATTAACCAGACCCCGATCACCACGCATAACATTAAATTCCATGGCAACGTAATTCCCCCGCTTAGCATTTCTTTTATAATAGCTTTGGGTGACTGTTCAAAATTATCCTCAGCAACGTTCTCATTCGGTTCATCGGTATCTCCTACAAACAGAATAAGCAACAGCGGACGTCCTGCTTTCCATCGTCGCCATAAGAAGGTACTGGTCGCAACTAATTCATCGAATGAATAAGGAACCTGGATTAGCATCGCTGCCGCGGCAATGAGGCACAGAGTACACCAGGTATTTAACAAAATGGGTTGAATGACAATAAAGGTTATTGAAACAACACCTAATGGCACAATCATGATGCCGAATAACAACACCAACCATGGCATGGTCCTCCAGCGTCTTGAGCCTCCAATAATACCGGTTAAAATTTCAAGAACATACACCGTTGCTCCTAAACCCGCATCCGGTACCGGCCAAGCTTCAGAAACATAAGAAGTAATAATTTCTTCAGTGCCGTTTTTAGCATCGGGCAAATATCCCACAAAAAAAGGATCCCAAACGTGATCAATATGTTCCAATTGATAAGCCGCCATATAGCGTGATATAAATAAGCCGATAAACGCCAAAATAATAATTGGCAAACGCTGAAACCAGCTTGAAGGTGAGAAATCCCAGCCAGGAGGTATATCCGGACCATGCATGGCAGCATTAGGAGCAACACCAACTGGTGGCCTAACCAAAACAGCAAACCCAATCACCAAGGAGCCAACCAAGGTATCATTTAAATAAGCGGCCGCCGTTGGAGCCCAATAAATTAAAGGCGCAAAAATCAACCACAATCCGACTAAAGCACATCCCCATCGCGCCGGCGCCAAACGCCAAGATAAGCTTAAATAAGCCAAACAAACTAATAATGTTCCGCTAACAATATCGCTGATGATAAGAGGGTAAGACTCATATCCTAACGTCATAGGTGAGGTGACAAGCCAAAACCCAAGCCCGATATTCAAAAAGTGCGCCCATAAGTTTTGTTGATGTTGTTTTCTAAATATTCGTTCATACGCTAAGCGCGTATTTTCTGGATTATTGGGTTCTGGAGTGGCGGCCATCCAGTCTGGTTGAGTAATGCCATGCGCGTCATACCAACGTTCGGGATCCGCTTTTAAAGTGCGAATAATCGAAGTCAAAGTCTCTTTAATATTGTGTTTAGGTTCCCAATGAAGTTTTTTCTTAGCTTTAGAGATATCAAGCGCATAATGATCAGAAGCTAGATCAATCATAAACGGCCGGATAAATGGTCTCTCGCCCTGATCAAAATCATCAGGAATAATCGGTTCAGATTTTTCTTCTAACCAGGAACCTGCTTTTGCAAGACTCGCAGGAATCGTGGTGATCTCAGCTTCTTCACCATGGATTAATTGTGTGATTTGCTCCTGAAGATTTTTATAGCTGACTGCTTGAACCTCACCGGCTAATATGATTTCTTCCTCGGGTAACTCATTTCTGTATTTCAATGCTTTTTTAAACAAATCCATTAAATCATCGTTGTGAATAAACGATTGGCCCGCATTTAAATTACCCGCATAAAAATGACTTTTTACATCACGCTCATAAACTCTTGCGATTTGATTAGCCAAGGTTGGGACACAGGATTCATCATCATATAATCCGGCGAGACGAAGAATAAGGTATGGAATTTTTCCATGATGCAAAGCAATGATTTCTTCAGTTTCCGCCTTGGAACTTGGATATATCCACTGAGGTTCGATTGGCGAGTGTTCATTAATCGTTTCGCCAGGTTGGCAAGGTTTATGAACTAACATGGTGCTGGTATAAATAAACCGTTCAACCTCAAAAGTCTGCAGTGCTTTTAAGAGTTTTTTAGTTCCTTTTACATTGACAGCCTCATAAAGAGGTGAGTCTTTGCCAGTGAAATCAAAATAGGCTGCAAGATGAATTACTGCCGCTATTTTTTTACCGTACCGTTCTTTAAATAATTCTAACGCTGTGGCTAAGGAAACCTCTGAAGTAATATCGAAAGGAATGTCACACGAGCCAGGAATTTGATCAAATCCCACGACGGTATAAGCGTCTTGCAACGATTGTGCAAGCGCTGTTCCCATTTTCCCAGAGGAACCAGTAATAATGACCACTGGTTTGGCTTCTTCCTTAGCCATGTAATATTCCTTTTATACACTCAATGGGTATAACGTTATTTGGAGTTCATAAAGTCTTTTACCGCGTTTTTAGCTTCTTCTTTCGTGTAACCATAATGTTTTTGCAGTTTACCCAGAAGTTCTTCTTGATTCCCTTTTATCTGTTGCAAATCATCGTCCGTCAGCTTTCCCCAAAACTGCCTTAATTCGCCTTTAATTTCTTCCCAGTTTCCTTCAAAAATATCTTTATTCATGATGTTCATCTCCTTATTCACTGTCACTTACCTCTTAAGCTTAGCCTATAAATTTAAAAAAAACAGGATAGCTAACGCCCCCTCTCTTACACCCATTTTTGGTTTACATCCAATGGCGTTACTGCCGTTGAACGATCAAAATGAATAATTCCATCGAATTGATACGGCAATTGAGTCAAAAAGTAATGACTCATACGCTCCGTTTCAGGGCGGTAGATAACGCCTATCGCTCGCTCCAATCTTGGAATTTTCAGATAATGTTCAATCTCCTCATTATCAATTAACTTCAAAAAAAATTGGTCATATTTGAGATCATGAAACAGAGCCTCGTAGCTTCCTTCCATACCTGGAACAATCTTTTTTCGCTCCACTGGCGCATCCCAGCTTGAAGCAGCAGCAACCGTACCCTCATACGTTGAAAACCCGATAATGTAAGCGCTTGAATCATGTTCTTCACGGATTAACTGCCCAATATTCCACTCGCCTCGCTCGCCCATTTCAGTTGCGCGCGCATCACCCACATGAGAGTTATGTGCCCAAATAATCAGTTTAGATGGCGTGCCGAAACGTTTTTCTAAATGATCAGCTAGTACATTCACCATGTCTGCCATATGACGATCGCGAACATTCCATGAGGATACTCGTTCTTCAAACATCGTACGATAATAGCGTTCAGCATCCTTAACGAGCCTAGCATTTTGCGCGGCCATAAAGTATTCTTCCTGGACGTTAAGCCCATCGTTCTCTAAATATTGATGGGCATGATGTTGTAGCTCAACCAATTGATCTAATACTTCTTTAACACAGGCCTTTTTTATTCCCGCGTTAACCAGATATCCATAGGCTTGAGGATCAACGCCCAGATGATTAAAGCAGTTATAGCGTTTTATTGCCCGTTCTGCGGCCTCCGGATCATTGTTTTTTAAATAACGAATAACAGCCTCCATAGAAGCATTTAAGCTGTACAAATCCAAACCATAAAATCCTACTTTTTTCTCTGGCGAAGAGAGGTTGTCATTATAGTTTCGAATCCAACTTAAGAATGGTGGCATAGTCGTGTTACGCCACATCCAAGTTGGAAATCGTTGAAAGTCTTGCAGTGCTTCATGAGCGGTGTCATCTCCATCAAGGCCCATAATGTATCGATTAATGCGATAAGAGTCTGGCCAATCTCCTTCAATCGCGACCGCCATAAACCCCTTTTGCTCTATTAGTAACTTAGTTAATTCAATACGGGTTTGATAAAATTCCTCAGTGCCATGAGTCGCTTCACCCATTAAAACAAAACGCGCGTCACCTATGTCGTCTAGAATGGCTTCATAATTTTTTTGATGGGAAATCGGAATGGCTGCTTCATTCAGAATGTGAACCAATTTATCATAAACTTCCTTTGTCATCGCTCTCTCCCTAAACTTGAACATCCTTTATGCTTCATTTGGTATATCAAGTGTAGTTGCTGCATGAGTCCTATGCCAAAAGGGGTTAGGATTTGCTCCTAATCATCATGCTCAAGAGATTAGCGTCTCGGGGTTGATTTTAGGGTTTTTTTCTAAAAAGAACTTGAGATTTAATTGGATTTTAGGTTATGTTGAATTGAGCCATTGAAGTATCTTAGGTATAAATGGTATTTTCAGTTGTCATTTAAGGAGAAATGCAATTGTTCAGCTGGCCAAAGGTTGCCTTATCGCCAGTCGACGATTGATAGCGTTAGCAAAAAGGAGGAAGCATGGCTACTGGCGAAGTAAAGTGGTTTAACAATGCAAAAGGATGGGGTTTTATCGTTCCAGAAGGCGGCGGCGATGATATTTTTGTTCATTTTTCAGCGATACAAGGGACTGGGTATAAAACGCTCATAGCCGGCCAGACTGTAAATTTTGATATCGAACGCGGTGAACGCGGCTTGCATGCAGCAAATGTTACAGCACTGTCTGAAGAAGCCGAATTTGCTTAACTAATCTCATCAGGTGGTTCCAGCTACATGGACTGACCCAGACATGACGACCTTTAGTCGTCGTGTCTGGGCGCGATTAAAACTTCAGGAGCATTATGGAATTACGATTCCATTAAGCGCAGACACGAGCCGTTACACATCAAGTTGACAAATAAATTAATCGCTCAATTTCACCAAAATAACAGGGGGCGACTACAAATCTAGAAAAATACAAAGAAGTCAATTGATTCTGATTCTATTGTTTTGCATTTTGTAGGTTAAGTTAATTTGTTTTAATTCAATAGGTCTGTTATAAAAAAATAAAAGAATCTTAATATTTAGCCTTCGGGTAGCCAAAATGATTCGTGCAAAATTAATGGCATTTAGATATTGGCCTCAGGTAATTACTTTGAGCATTATTGTTTTGGCTTATCTTGCTTATCGTTATTTTGCCTATTACGACACCCTCTCCTATGATGCTTATGTATCTGCAAATGTAGTAAATGTAACAGCCTTAGTGTCCGGACCTATTAGTGAGATTCATGTAAGAGAAAATCAGGCCGTTAAACAAGGGGAAAAACTAGTCGTCGTTGATCCAAAGCCTTATCTTTATGCCATGCAAAAAGCCCACGCCAAGTTACATATTGCTAAAATCAACTATGAAAAAGATGAATTTGCGGTGAAAGCGGCCGCACAAAGGCTTGAGCAAAGCAAAGTTCTCTTGCGCTTAAGTGAACAGCATCTTAGTCGTTACCAGAAGCTCACCGATAAAGGGGATCTTGCTGAAATAAAACTTTTGGACATTCAGGCAAAAAAACAAGAGCAGGTGACTGACGTAATCGCTGCAGAGCAAGAGCTAAAAATGGCACAAAAAAACTTAAATATTAACAATGTATTGGCCGCAAAAGCTGCCTATGCCATAGCGCGCTATAACTATGAGCACACAACGCTCTATGCCCCCGCAGATGGATACATTACTAACTTCAATCTTCGCGAGGGTCAATACGTAGAGCAAGGACAAGGTTTATTTGCTTTAATAGAAACAAAACGCTGGTGGGTTGTCAGTCGTTATCGGGAAACAGCGATTCGGCTTATTAAAATAGGTGATAAAGCAAAAATCAAACTCGACATGTACCCCGGCAAAACATTCCATGGTCACGTGGAAAGCATTGGTTGGGGAATTAATCGCGTACAGGCTGGCAACGTGGCCCCTTCCACTCTGCCTTATCTGGAAGCCACAGAATACTGGATCAAGATAGCCCAGCGATTTCCAGTAAGAATAGTGTTTGATGAATTACCCAAAGACTATCCTTTACGCATTGGCGCTAGCGCAGATACATATATCTATCGGTGAACCAGTGACCATGCTCTCCCAACTTACTCCCAAAAGCCTCGCTAATAGAGCCGCGCTTCGTGCGGCCATTAGTACGGTTGTGGCTGTGTTTATTGCCATCAAGCTACATCTAGGCGCTCCTTTTTGGTCAGGTGTAACAACCGTCGTCGTCGCAAACCTATACACAGGAAAAATCATTGATAAATCTATATTACGTGTAACAGGTACGTTTGCAGGCGCTTTTTTTGGATTATATATAGCAGGCTTTATTGCAAATAGTCTTCTTCTTTATTTATTGACCTGCTTCTTGTTGATGTTTTATTCTGTTCATTATTATTACACTAGCCGATTTGCATACGCATTCCTTTTGGGGGGCGCGACAGCAATTATGGTCCTCTCACAAGTTGCTATGGAACCAGGCAATGTGTTTTTCATAGCGATTTGGCGATCAGCCGAGATTTCCATAGGCATAATAGTTTCAGCGCTTACGGCCTATACCATTTTTCCCAATAATATCCATGAAAATTTTCGCAAAGAAATCAATGTCATTTTCAACCAATTTGAAAAGCAAACCGAACAGTTAACGCAATTGTTAACAGGCGATAGTAGCATGCTTTCGGAGATAAATAAGATCAATTACCAAATGAAAAAAGATTTAATAAAGGTAACTGACATGATTGATTTTATGCGCCACGAATCAGGAATGACCGCCGAAATTTTAGATCAAAGACGAGCTTTACTCGATCTGTTACGCGCTTTTGCACGTCATTTAAACTACTTTATTTACTCTCGACATAATGAAGCGCCTGTGCAGGCTGATTTTGCCAGCAAATTACCCATTGCAGGGGTATTAGAATCTATCCATCATGATTTGCAAGCGTTGCAAGATGCTTTTAATCAAGATGATACAAACGCTCCAGTGTTATCAACAAGACAGTTCGTAGATGATTTAGATAATGCATTTCTAGCTCACCGAAATGAATTGCAAAATGAGGTTAAATTGTTTTATCAGTTTCGTCATTTTATCGAAGAAACAACCGTTATCTTAAGTTATTTGCGGACGTTGCTGATTAAAAAACACGTTGATGATGAATCTAAGCCTCAAGAAAGCCGTAAAATTAAAACATTACAAACCGATTTAGATATGATCAAACTCAACATCAAAGCAGGTCTTTCAGTAACACTTGCAATGTTTCTATGGCTGAAAAGTGAATGGCCTGGAGGAATAGACGGTGTTATCAGTAGTATCGTGATTTCAGTTCGAAGAAATATATTTGAAATGAAGCATGTTGCTCTTCAGCGGATGCTGGGCTGCTTTTTTGGTGCAGGTTCTACCCTGACTGTTATGGCGCTCACCGCGTTAGATTTTTATGATTTCTTTGTCGTTTTGTTCCTTTTAGTCTGGGCATTCAGTTATTTCTCATTTAAGTTTACTCAATATGCCTACATTGGCATGCAGGCAAATATTGCTATAGCCCTTACCCTAATTTCAGCAACAGGTCCGCCTCTTTATATAAGCCCGGGATTAGAGCGGCTAATAGGTGTATTCATTGGGATTTTGGCCTCTTTTATTGTTGCCAATATACTATGGCGTACCGATACTTTAACGATGCTTGAACGTAATGTAAAAAAACTATCGCTTTTATTAAGCAATAATGTTCAACAAATTTTAACTTTAGATAAAGAAGAAAGAACCCTTCAAGATGCGACCAGTCTTCTTTGGGTCTGTAGAAGCTTATTTGAATTGCTAAGCCGTCAAACCACTCCTAAAAAAGATGTTGAGCGCCTTGAGAGGGCCAAAAATCAATTTGCATCCCTTGTGTTTATTATGGCTATCATTATGCAAATCGACCGAAGTATTAATAAAAAAGAAGTGTATGAATTTGCGGAAAAAATAGAGATCGATGTGAAACACTATGAATCTCTGATTTGTAATATATATGATAAGAAATATATGGTGTCTGAAAATACCATCGCTGAGACAATAGAAGAACTAAAAAACTTAGAAGACAGGCTGACTAAATCTCTAGAATTTAGCCCCAAAACACTAAATTTTATCGCCTATATAAATGCATTGCGTCAGCTAGTACGTAATTCCTATCCTCATGCAGAACCAAAGTCATCGCTCGCTTCGCTACAAAAAACATTTGATTAGGCAATGTCCCTAAAAGTCGTATTTTGAAGTTGATTGGGTATATGTCGTTGCGAAGAGTAGATTCAACTGCGTTTTTAAGATAATCTTCGCGAGTTATTGCTAGAGAAGCGCAAAAGAAAATCATGAAAAAAGGTTTATTACTTGTAAATATTGGAACCCCGGAAAGCCCCGAACCATCGGCTGTCAGGCAATATTTGCGGGAATTCTTATCCGATAAACGCGTCATCAATTTACCTACTGTGTTACGCTATCTTTTGCTTTATGGGATTATTCTGCCTTTACGACCGAAACGCTCTGCAGAAGCCTATCAAGCCATTTGGACGGAGAACGGTTCGCCCTTGCTCTTACATTGCGAAGACTTAGTGAGCGAATTACAAGCCAGGTTGAGCGATGTGAAGGTTGTTTTAGGCATGCGTTATGGTCAACCTAACCTTGAAGCGGCGCTATCTGAACTCACAGATTGTGAGCATATCACGGTCCTTCCTCTTTATCCGCAATATTCCTCTGCAGCCACTGGGAGCAGTCTTGAAAAAATATTGCGGTTGGTCCATCGCAAATCAATTATCCCTTCTTTAACCATAATTCGAGACTTTCATCAGCATCCTGCTTTTATTAATGCTCAGGCGGAATTAATTAAGCCCTATATACAAGATCAGGACATGATACTGTTTAGTTATCACGGTGTGCCGCAAAATCATCTGTTGATTGGGCCATGCAAATCCATATGCAATAGAACCTGCTCTAATGATTCCCCGCAAAATCCAGGTTGCTACCGTTCTCAATGTTTGCGAACTTCAGCCGCTTTGGCTAGCAAGCTCGGTTTATCTACACATAGCTACCTCACCTCTTTCCAATCTCGTCTCGGGAAAACGCGATGGATTGAGCCTTATACCGACAAAATACTCGAAGATCTTGCTGAGAAAGGCGTCAAACGATTAGTCGTTGCTTGTCCATCCTTTGTTGCCGACTGCTTAGAAACCTTAGAAGAAATTGGCATTCGGGCCCAAGAGCAGTGGCAAAAACTTGGGGGAGAGACCTTCACCTTAATTCCGTGCCTTAATGCACATGAAGCATGGGTCGATGCGATCTTAGAGATTACCCAACTTTCTTCGCCCAAAAACGCCTGATTTCTAAGCTGGTCCTTTAAAAATGGGCAAAGACGACTATTTTAGGTACGTTTTTAAGGTCCAGCGATGCATACTTGTTATCTTAGGTACAAATTAAAACCTATTTGATCACTTATTGCAAATATAAAAATATGTGCTATACCCACAAAAGAACTCATGTTTATGCGATTCAAACTTATATTGGACGATAAAAAGGAGCAATCATGGGCAATAGACAATTTTCTGAACGATTAAACAAAGAGCTGGATGAGATTGGGGTTCCTCAAAATAGAGAAGAACGAGTGGAAGTCTTTGCCAAGCTTTTAAAAGTGCCCAAGTTTAAAGCAGAAGCCATTTTAAATGGGAATACTAATTTATCAGAGCCTCTATTAGATGTCTTATCCGATGAACTTGAAGTTAGCTCTGAATGGTTGCTCGGTAAAAGTGATAAGAAACATAATTAGTTGTTTTTAATCTATCTTGTAAACTACACACCACGAAAACGACACGCTATTTTTAGTTCTAAAGCGATTAAATGTTGTTGTAGATATGATCCCGCACCATTACCGTCACAAGTTGAAAAAATACGGCAGATGAAAAATAGATTGATTAGTATGGGGTTAACTAGATAAGATTAGGCCACAAATTCTATGTTTGTAACCACCAATTTTTTCTTTTTATAGTCTAAGAATATAAAATTAAATTATAGGATAGAGTTAAATAAAGGACTGTAATCATGCCATTTACGCAGGAAACTCGCCGATCATTATTAAGTTCATTAGTGTCCCATAAGATATCCTTTGAGCAGACGACCTGGAAAAATTTTATGGGTAATATTCAAAAATTTAGGGCAATTGTGATTCAAGTCGATAATGAGTCACAAGTACAAGAAGTTGTTCGTGCTGTTAAACGATTAAATGATGATCACCCAGAAGATAAAATCTCCATCCGGGCGGTGGCTGGTTGGCGTGATGCACCCGGGCGATGTGATTGTTTTTTTCCTTCGCGACACAGGGAAGCGCGTTACAATGAATCTTTTTCTTTTTTAGGAGATGCTGCTGACGTCTTGATTCGATTCAGTAAGAAATTCCAGCATGTGAAAAAAATCCGCACGTTACCCCCTAATCAGTCCGTTTTAAATGATAACCCTTTGGAATCCTTACCGGTCACTGTCGTTGAAGTCACCGCCGGTATTCAAATTGCGGCTTTAGCAGAAGCAATACATAAAATGGGGCTGTCTCTGCGAACAGTTAGTATGATTCCTTGGGTAAGTGCGGTTGGGCTTGCTGCTACTGGAGGTCATGGAACAGGTCGTGACGAGCCTTCTTTTAGTGGCCAATTAGTGAGCATGACCATTTGTGATTTTGAGGGGAATATTCGCACCATCACGGAGGAGGATGCTGATTTTAAAACATTATCCAATGCTCATATTGGGATGCTGGGTGTGGTTTTAAAAGTTGAATTGAAAACAGTGGAGCGGTTTAAACTAGAAGAAACCATTCATAATTTTAAAGGTATTGCTTCCCTAAAGACAGATTTGTCCGACTTATTATCGAATAACCAATACTTTACCTTAATGCATATTCCCACCTATGAACGTTCAGAGGGTTCTGATGAAAGTCTTTGGCATGTGCGTTTATGGAATTATACTAAAAAGCCTAATGTCACCATTGATATACCAGCCTATGCCGCCGATGAGCTTTCATTCGTCGCTGATTTAAGTGCGCAGGTAGGTGATTCCATTGAAGGTCAATTAACTCAACCACTATTACATGACTTATTACCAGCATTCATGCGCTTTACTGCAGCTGTAGTACTTGGTTCACGGGGAGACGCCCCCCAAATAGGTTATGAAAAAAATATGACGCATTACCAAGCCGCGTTTCCAAAAGAAATGCATGATGTCAGTTATATGATCGCCGTAAAAGAAACACTGGCAGGGCAAACGCTAGGAGACATACTAGACAAACTGAATCAGTTATTACATACAGCAGGACGGCATGGTGAATACCCCATAACTTACGCGGTGTATGTCCGTTTTCTTAAAGGAAGCAATGGGGGATTATCCAGTACTTACACAGTAGAAGATGACGAGAAAATTTTAGCCATTGATCTGGTCACACATCCAAATGCACCGGGATGGTCTAATTTAGAACAAGAATTTAATTTGTTTTTAAATGAGCGCGGCATTAAACCTCGTCACCATTTAGGAAAAAATATGCCAACGCATATAAAGCAAATTAGTGATTTCCTAGATCCTCATGAGATCGAGAAATATAAAAATGCGGTCGCAAACTGGTACGGCAGTCAAGAATCTTTTAAAAACAGTCCATTTTTAACCACTTTAGTGCAAGAATTGCTATTCGAACCAAATCAATCAACCTTTAGCGAGATTGACCTAGAAGATGAAATCCTTCCCGCTACCTTGCAACTTGAAACAATGCCATTTTTAAACCATTTGATCGCCGCCGTTGAATCGACTAAGGTCGCGGATGAATATATACCAGTAAAAAATCAATTGATTGAGCAGTGTAAATCAAGATTAGCCTCGTTAGCGCTACACCATGGGCAAGGCATGGTATCTTTTGTCTAGGAGATTGACATCACTCCCTTGCGAGTTTTTAAAATGCGGCAGGATGAAAAAGAAAAAGCATAAATCATGCATTTTGAATGATCACGGGTATCATCATTTTACTCAAGAACAATGATCGTTTTTGAGTTTTTGCTCATCGCTGTTGCTATTAGGCTCAATAACGTAGCACTGATTGGCGGCGGGAGTGCTTGATGCATGATTGAAGAATGGTTCACGCCGCAAATCCAGTTAAAAAAAGATTATCCTTGGAACCGTTTATTGCTTCCCAATGGTTTGGCATGCTTTTCAATATAATGAATGATTTCACCCGCTATATTTACCTGGGTTGTTTTCTCAATCGCTTCTAAACCAGGAGAAGAATTAATTTCTAAAACCAGAGGACCGTGGTTTGAGCGAAGAATATCTACTCCCGCTACTTTTAAACCCATCGTTTTGGTCGCGGCAATAGCTAAAGCTCTTTCTTGTGAGGACAATTTTATTTTGAATGCATTACCGCCCTGGTGGACATTTGCCCGAAACTCCCCTTCTTTTGCTTGTCGTTTAATTGCAGCAACAACTTTTTCACCAACCACTAAGCAGCGAATATCAGTTCCATGGGATTCAGCAATAAATTCTTGCACTAAAATATTAACATGCATGCCCTTGAATGCGTTGATGATGCTCACAGCAGATTTGTGGCTATCCGCTAAAATAACGCCTTTTCCTTGAGTCCCTTCAAGCAGCTTAATGACTAAAGGCGTACCTCCAACCATCTGAATTAAACTATCCGTATCATCTGGTGATTGTGCAAATCCCGTGAGCGGCATTGGAAGACCTTTACGGGCTAATAATTGTAACGAACGAAACTTATCTCGCGATCGTGAAATCGCAATGGATTCATTTAAAGTATATATGCCCATCGTTTCAAGATGGCGTAATACTGCCGTCCCGTAAAAGGTATTGGAAGCGCCAATGCGTGGAATAACCGCATCAAATTTTGGCAATGGGGCCCCACCACGGTAATAGACTTTAGGATTTGATGCTGCGACATTCATATAACAAGATAAAAAATTAATAATTTTAATCTCATGGCCAGCAGCTTCCCCTTCTTCTTTTAATCGCTGATGGGAGTATAAATTAGGATTTGTCGCTAAAATAGCAATTTTCATGACTACAAAATTCCTTAAATTGCAAACCAAACCACACACCAACTCGTCAATAAACCCTAGATATAACAAGTCCGCTCATTTATGAACAATGAAGAGAGGTTCCCTGTGGTAATAAATACAGTTTAGATCAGGTTTGGATGGCTCGCAGAGGTTTAGAAAAGAATATTTATACTCCCCCAAGGAATTCTGGAGGAGTCATTTTTTTTATGACTTCCCAAATTTATTAATATCAGGAGGTTAACATAAGATAATCTTCAGCCAGGTTATCCGCATTTTGAGGTGAGGTGAAAAATGCGCTCAATTCGCCTTTAGGATTAAACAATAATACTGTACCAGTATGTTCTATGTCGTAATTCTCTGGATCGGTACTATTATTTAGGGCTACTTTAGCATAGGCAATTCCTAATTCTCGGGTCATCGCGTTTACGACTTCTTTATCCCCGCGGGCCCCCTGAAAATCTGGATGAAATGCGTGAACATAATTCGTTAAAACCTCTAGGTTATCACGCTCAGGATCGATGGAAATCATGACCACTTTCGGCAGCGTTTTTATACCCTTGCTTTCAAGAACACGATAAAATTTGCCTAATTCCGCCATCGTAGTTGGACAAAGATAACCACAGCGGGTAAATCCAAAAAACATCATCGTCCACTGGTCTTTTAAACGAGCATTATTAAACGCACGATGATCAGTCCCACTTAAATCAAACGAATTCACTTCACGAGGTTTACTGAGTAAAGTCCCGTGAAAACGACTGAGATCAGGGTTTTTTTCCTTAAAAAAGTATTGGGAAAAAAATATTCCGAGAATCAGTGCCGCGAATGCAATTAAGGCAATCACGGTTAGTGTTATGCGATTAGATTTGTCAGGCATGTTAACCCCTTAAATATAATGATCAAGCAATAAAAAGATAAACAAAAGCATTAAGTAAATGATCGAATAGCGAAAAGTACGCATAGCGATCACGGGCTTAGTCGTGCGATACAGTAAAATAGCCCAATATAAAAATCGCCCTCCTAGCACTAAAGCGCCTGTTAAATACAACCAACCACTCATCTTGACAATATAAGGTAAGCAAGTCACAACCATGAGTAAGATGGTATACAACAACACATTTAATTTTGTAAAACGAATCCCGTGGGTTACTGGTAACATGGGAATTTCAGCATCTTTGTAATCTTCAAAACGATAGATAGCCAAGGCCCAAAAATGAGGAGGAGTCCAGGTAAAGATAATGAGCACCAGTAATAACGCCTGTGGATCCAGCTGATTGGTGACTGCAGTCCATCCTAATAGCGGAGGGGCAGCACCAGCCAGCCCACCAATAACAATATTTTGTGGGGTTGCGCGCTTTAAATATCCAGTATAAATTCCCGCATAGCCAATCAATGTTATAAACGTGAGCACTGCCGTTAGCGTATTTACAAAAAGGCTAAGAATAATAAGACCTGAAGTCCCTAATACTAATGCAAACCAAAGCCCTTGTTTTTCTGACAAGCGCCCATGTGCAATAGGCCGTTTGCGGGTGCGAGCCATAATCGCATCGATTCTCTTATCCACCAGATGATTAATTGCTGCAGCACTACCCGCACAAAGCCCAATGCCAAATAAAGAAGCCAGCAAAATATCCACTGCGACCCTGCCAGGAACTGCAAGATACATGCCAACTAACACCGTCAAAAGCATTAACGCCACGACTTTGGGTTTACATAACTCCAAATAATCTCGCCAGGATGGGGTCAAAGATAAGTTAAGTTTGAGGTGCATTAATATTGCCTCCTCGCGTTAGATAAAACAAACTCAGTATGGTAGCAAATAATAAAGCTGCAACACCATTATGAGCAACGGCCACCCAGAGAGGAAGTAAATAAACGACGTTCAATACTCCCAGAACAAATTGAAGAGATACAAGCACGAGTGCGAGACCCGCCACTCGCTTTACAGAGTCGTCCTGTACACGCGCCATCAGCATAGCTGATAAAATTAAAATAAACCCAGCAGTAACAACCGCCCCAAGTCGATGAATGAACTGGATGGTGATGCGAATATCAATATTCAATAACCCACCTTGATAATTCGCTCCAATAGGAGACAAGAAATTAAAGCCCTCTTTAAGATTCAGTTGTGGCCATAACAAGCCATTACAGGCTGGAAATCCAACACAAGCGATGCCTGCATAATTAGAGCTAACCCACCCTCCAAGCGCTATTTGGAAAAACACAATTACAGCAGCGCATCCAATCCACTTATGCCAGGTGTTAAACTGGCGTTGCGGTTTGATGTCACTTAATTGCCAGCGAAAATAGCACAAGGTAGTAAAAATCAATATTCCACCTAATAAGTGCCCCATGACCACTGGGGGGAATAATTTTAATGTCACCGTCCACATTCCTAACAACGCTTGAAAGATTAACAAACCGGCAAGAATAAAAGGCGCAGCTTTTGGAAGGCTAGACGTTTTTCGACCCAATACAACTGCTTGTAAAAAGATGACGACAATGAACAATCCTAATGTGCCAGCAGCATAACGGTGCACCATTTCAGTCCATGCTTTTTTTTCTTCCAATTGGAACGTCGGATAGTTAGCTTGAGCTTGGTTTAAAGCCTTAACTGCGGTTGGTAAAACCATATGACCATAGCATCCAGGCCAATCAGGACACCCTAAGCCGGCATCAGTTAATCGCGTGTATGCGCCGAGCATAACAACGACTAATGCTAATACCAATGAAATTGTGGTCAAGCGACGTAATAACTTCATATTCATCTATCGATTACTCTTTAATATTTAACAAACGCTTTAAATCGTTGTGAATATCTCCTGGCTTTGCTTGATCCGAATAAGCCAGTACTAAATAACCCGTTGGATTTTCAATATATAGCTGTGAATGTTTCGGTAAATTCACCATGCTCTGATAATCACCGTGACCTAATTGGGCGGTTAAGATATCCTGGTCAGCTAATTTAGAGATTAAATCGTTCGACAACGTTTTTGCTTCAGTCCCTAATAAGAGTTGAACATTCACGTCGTAAAGACGTCGCCCTAAAGCCAGACGAATTCGAGCCAACTTATCGAGCTCTTTTTCACAAGCCAGAGTACAGGATCTAGGACTCCAAAACACGAGTTGCCATTTTGAAGGCTCATGACTTTTCCTAACGGCGATTGGAGGTTTTAGCAACGTACCACGGTTAACTTTGCTTCCCTCTAACCATTGGGGATGATGATAAAATACATACGCTGCAATACCAGGGGCTGCAAACAGAAGCACCAGGAGAATTGGAACGAGATAGCGACGGTTGTAATTCATGTTTTTTTCTTCAGGTTTAACCCAATAAATAAAATAGAGATAACGAAAGCCATAGCAAACCATTGCAGCGCATAGGCATAATGGCGCTCTGGTGACATAGAAACGATAGGCCATTCCCTAATAAAACCATGGGCCTCGTGTTCGCCAAGGCGAATAATAAACGGATAGACCGATTTATGCAAAAAATGACTGATCTCTTGTATGTCTATCCATTCTATGATCGACACCTGATTCATTTTTTTTTCTACCATCTCTCCTAAGGCAATATGCTTACTTGATGGATAATAAGCGTACCCAATAATTTCCTGAGGCCCAACAGGTGTTTTAACCACCGGAAGTTTATCACGCCCGCCTTCATTAGGTATCCAGCCCCGATCGATCAAGACTAGGTGTCCATTCGCTAAAGCTAAAGGTGATAGGACATGGTAGCCTATGCGATGATTGTGATGTTGGTTGTCCAATAATAATAGGTCGGGAAGATAATTACCCTTTAGTTTTATCCACTGATATTTTAAAGGATAGCGCTCCCCTGGCATCCATGATATTGGCGCTGTTGCAGCGTATTTTTGTTCACTAGCTATCATCGCTTTTTTTTCACCACCCCGCGCTATCTGCCAAAATCCCAAACGCAAAAATAATGCCATCGTTAAAAAGGCTAAAATCGTCATCCATAAGCTTGGGGTGAAACGGCGGCTAAAAACAGTTAAACTAAGCATCTTTATTGATTAATCACATGGCACGTTCTATCAGGTTGTGGAGTATAACAAATGTTCACTAAAGCGTTCATCTTATTTATTATGTTAATTATTCTTGTGTCCTTAGGAAGTGGGATTGTATTTCTAGTTCGTGATGAAGGAAAAACCAAACGCACCGTGAAGGCCTTGACCTGGCGAATTGGGTTATCTCTCGGATTATTTGTTTTTTTAATCTTTGGATTCTTTTTTGGATTTATCTCACCACACCCCCTCTAAAACCAAATTCCTAGTCCTGCACAACTCTCGCATGATGGAGGGTACTGGATGCTTCCTAGCAATTCTCAATTTGACGCGTATTAATTAAGCAAATTAGTCGTCATTGCGAACGAAGTGAAGCAATCCAGCATCTTTGTTTCGAATACGGCCACTGGATTGCTTCGCCTGCGGCTCGCAACGACGCGCCAGGCTTGGTGGTTAATTAATACGTGTCAAATTGAGAATTGCTGGTTTGCTGCCTCTGTACATGACAAAAAACCTGTCATGTACAGAGGGTTGCTGCTTATCATCATTTTATTTTTTCAAACAATATAGTATTGTTAGGTAATAGCAAAAACAGTTATGGCCATAAGGAAACTAAGGATGATTGCCGTTATTTTTTTCTTTTATTTTATTCTTGGCGTGCAAGTTGTCTTTAAACCCAATCGATTTATTAAATTGCAATTTTTGTTTTGTTTATTTTTGAGCATGATTAGCTTTAATATTCACAGTCACTTATTGGGGTATTTATGACCGAAAATAAATTTCATGTGATTGGCAATTATTTTGGCGTGACGATCGTCTGCTACATTTTACTATTTGCTTTTTACGATCAAATTTTAACGCATGAACTCCCTTGTCCGCTATGTCTTTTGCAACGAACAGCTTTTGTTGGGATTGGACTGTGCGCATTTATGAATATCAAAGAAGGCATTAAGCCATCTCATTATGGATTCATGCTGTTAGCTTCTTTATTAGGGTTTATGATCGCCCTACGACAGATATTTTTGCATATCGCCCCAGATGATCCTGGTTATGGCCCTGTTTTTTTTGGTTTGCATTATTATGTATGGTCTGCAATTTCATTTGTGTTTGCAGTTGGATTCATTGGCATCGCGTTGCTTTTGGAACGTGGATTCATCCCCAAAGCTCGTCCGATCGGGAAGCCGACTTATGCATTAGGAATAATTTTGTTAGGCTTAATTCTCGCCAATGGAATCAGTACAGTTCTTGAATGCGGATTGATGGTTTGCCCAGACAATCCCGTTAAATACGATGTGCTGAGTGAACATAAAACTTCGTCATTAGGGTAGTGTCCCTAGATCATTTAGAGAGCAAAATCATGTACCGTTTTATTTGTTTGATGTTCTTATTAGTACCTATTGCCAAAGCCGATACAATAGATCATTTTATGAACATCGTAAATAACATCCCTAAGATGGAAATGAAAGCCGATCCCCAATCACAAGCTTGGGCTCGTTCAGCAAGAAATATCTTAACCTTAACCAGTGAATGCATCGCTGAATCGTTAATGCTGGCTAATGAATCCGCCTCAGCCAAAGGTGAGGCTCTTTTTTGCCTCCCATCCGGGGGAAAAATTGAAGCCGAAAAATTAACGGCACTCATTCAAAAAACTTATCAAAACCTTTCCGGCTTACAAAGCGATAAAGATAAACTGACGGTTTCTCAAATTGCATTAATGGGATTAAAAAAAGAATATCCCTGCCAATCACAACCTGCTGCTAACCCATTTCAGCAGAACAATCAACAGGCTAACCAGGCTAACCAGGCTAACCAGGCTAACCAGGCTAACCAGGCTAACCAGGCTAACCAAAATCCATTTTATCGGCCACCTAGCCCAATGCAACACCAAGAGGGATTAGCTGCATTAGGCTAAGTAACATGTGCTGCTTTTTTTAAAGACGTGCCTCTATTCTTTTTTAAACTCTTCAAACGCTTCTAAGGCCTCGGCCGCATACATTAGAGAAGGACCTCCTCCCATATAAACAGCCATGCCGAGTGTTTCTAGCAATTCTTCCCGACTGGTATTGAGCTTAACCAGGGTCTGGGAGTGAAATCCTATACAACCAGGGCAGTGATTAGCTACCGCCAAGGCCATGGCAATCAATTCTTTGGTCTTTTTATCCAAAGCACCATCTTTGGTTGCTGCCTTAGACATCGCTGAAAAACCCGCCATTAAATCCGGCATTTCCTTGTGAAATTTCCCTAACTGAGCGCTGATGTCTTTTGTAATCTGAGCGTATTTATCTGACATAATCCTTCCTTTTTATAATGAATACCGAATTTAAGAGTAACAAAAATATTTAAATTCTAAAATCACATGAGTTAGACTTCAGCTATTCTTGAATATGGTAACTTTCTTAAGCTTTGCGACAGCGGATTCTTCTAAGAGATCATCGCTCTCTAATTTTTGAACCGCATTAATGAAACTTAGGACGTATTCAAACGCCGTTTTGTTTGCTGAAACCAGCGTTCCGCGCACCAAAAAGCCGCGATTAAATAAGGGATACCTCCAGCCACCCACATGATCAATCCAGCAAGCTGTTGACTTTCGAGCGTTCGATGATGACCGTATAAGGAAACTTGAGCAAAGGTTAATAAAGCGCCTAGAAAACCAGTATGCATTAAGGTGAATAGCAACGCTAAAAATGCTCGGGCGGTCGTGTAATAAGTGCTACGTAGTACAGCCCACCAAAATAGTCCTGCGGTGACAATAAAACAAGCGTGCTCAACCACATGCCACCAAGGATGTTCCAGTGCCAGAAGATAAAGTTTAGGAGAATGCCAAAACCAAATCATTCCCCCATGCAAAAACGCGGCTAACATGGGGTATCGAACAATACGAAATAAGGGTAAAAATACCCAAACTAAAACACCTCCACTTGCAGCGGATAATTGCGGTAAAGGCTGCGACAATACCCATAAGGGTGCGATAACCACCATCATAGACATATGTTGCGTCATGTGCGCAGCCGTATTTGTTTCAGCCCATTCGTCCAAAGGACCAAACACCGTCGCTACGAGCAAAAGGGTTGTCAGTTGAAACAAACCCCATTTTTTTATTCCAGGCCAAACCTTCCAAGATCCTATGCAATACAACAGCCAAATGATAAACACTAAGATGGCGCTAAGAATAATAGGTAAATTGGATTGTTCGGTAGTTGCAAAGGGATCATGAGCAAACCCCAGGGCTGGTATGAACACCAAAAACCATAACACTAATCCCTGTTTCGTACCTGCTCTCCCTACGCCGACTTCCTGCGGCTTGACCGCAGGATGCAACGAGGTAGAAAGCTTCTTGGATCCCGCGGTCAAGCCGCGGAAAGTGGGGCTAGATAGGGGGAGCGAGCCGTTACCCTGTTTCATACCTTATCTTCCTTTATAGACATGGTGGAAAAAATAAAGTCATCAATCCAATACTGCTGGTTGCACCAATTGCTACTAGATAAACGCCTAAACTTAACCAAAAAATAAATCGCGAAGAAGTCGTCTTCTTCTTTAAATCCTGCCGATTCCTAGTCCAAATTAGATACGCTAAACCAATTAGAGCAGCTAGTGTGGCTAACGTAATCCCGAACAATAAAAGATTGATCCAATTAAAGGAGCCAGTGAGGTCCACAGACGCCTCGCACGATATCGATAACGCAGCATAAAGAATTACAAACCATATAGCCCATATGACTAGGCCAAGCACCAATTGGATAGGATGATTCATAAACATTAGCTAACCCAAGACAAAGGAAATAATCCGACGGCCACAAACGTAACCCAATAGATCACCAAGGTATACACCCACCATTGTTCTACAACTACCGGTTCATATAACGCTTCTTTACCGATATAGCCATAAAAAACTCTCAAAGCCAGAATGACGGTCATTATAATCGCTAAGGCACTATGCAACAGTAGATACACCAAAAGGACAGTAACCACAGCATCATGCGCCGATTGCGAGGCATGGAGATTGGCCGCCACCATGATCCATAGGGTAAGGCAAAACTGGATCAAACCTAGAACACTTACACCCCAGAAATTAATCTGAAGACACTTGATGTTTCGTTTTCGCACACGCTTTATTAAATAATTAAACCAGCCCGTAGATAAGGTTAACAAGACACCACTGATAATCCAGAGTGGCATAGAAAAAACTAGATGCTCTGGCATTTGCCAATTAGGCGCTGCCGTCCATAAATAAAACCACCCAAACAATAAAGCCATATACATAGCAGCATTCGCAAGTAGCGTTATTCCCATTCCCCATAACCCTGGTCCATCGAATGTGCGAGAATGGAGCGGTGGGTCACCAGGTTGTGTTTTAGCGTCTGGAGCCGCTTTAGGGTGCGCGCCATTTTCCCAAGCCCATCGCAACGATAACGCCATAAAAAGCACAAAGGCGATTCCGGTAATGATATACACTCGCAAAAGAAGTGTTATAAAAATTAAAGCCAAACAAAGGGATGCAAAAAATGGCAGCCAGGTATTTCCAGGCAAATGAATGACTTCACGAACGTTACCGGTCACAGGATCCGTTCCCCAGGTTTCACGACGACCGTGGTTCGCCACCGCCAAGGCATGTTTCCCTTCTGCAATGGTTTGCTGGAGTTCTGGATGCTCCCACATGGGATGCCTAGTCGAACACTCGGGTAAGCTAATAAAATTATAAGGATTTGGAGGCGTTCCTGTGGCCCACTCTAAGGTATCTGCATTCCATGGATTTGTCGGGCAAGGGCGGCCAAAGCGAAAATGAACGATAAAATCCGTGATAATCATAGCAATGCCAGCAGCCATTAAAAATGACCCTACTGATGAGATTAGGTTTGGCCAATCCCAACCCAATCCTGCATCATAAGTATAAATTCGACGTGGCATGCCCAATAATCCCGTCCAATGCATAATTAAAAACGTAGTATTAAAACCAATAAACGTTAACCAGAACCCCCATTTTGCGAGCTGTTCGGAAGGCATTCGCCCTGAAAAATGCGGCATCCAGTAGTATATCCCTGCAATCAAAGGAAAAAACATACTGCCAATGACAACGTAATGAAGATGAGCCACCACGAAATGGGTATCATGGACCTGCCAATCAAAGGGAACTAACGCTAGCATAACCCCGGTTAACCCCCCGGCGACAAAGATAATTAGAAACCCTGTGATCCAAAGCATAGGAATACGAAATACCGGCCTTCCTAATAAAAGAGTAGCTAGCCAAGCAAAGAGCTGAATTCCCGTAGGTATGGCGATTAACATGCTGGCCACTGAAAAAAAGGCTTGAGCTAATTTGGGGATTCCCACCGTAAACATATGATGAACCCAAACACCAAAACTAATAAATCCGGTCATAAGAATGGATAGGACTACCCAGCGATAGCCCACCATCGCTCTTTGTGCAAACACAGGAATAATTGTGGAAACAATCCCTGCTGCTGGTAAGAAAATAATGTACACATCGGGATGCCCAAACAACCAGAATAAATGTTGCCAAAGGATTGGGTCTCCACCGTGATGAACGTCAAAAAAAGGAAAATTTAATAGCCGCTCCAATTCAAGTAAGAGGCTCCCAAGAATTAGCGGTGGAAATCCAAACACGATCATCAAAGCCATGGCCAGCACATACCAACAATAAAGCGGCATTGTGTGAAGTGCCATTTTAGAGGTTCTAGTTCGCGCAATTGAGACCACCAGTTCGATGCCAGTCACAATGGCAGAAATTTCAACAAAGGTGACCCCTAGAAGCCAAACATCAACATTTCGTCCAGGGGAATAGACCGAGTTGGTCAATGGGGTATACATAAACCACCCAGTATCCGGAGCAATTTCTAATACAAAACTGCTAACGATGATAATGCCGCCAAATAAAAAGCAAAAATAGCCTAAAACACTGACTCGTGGAAACACTAAATCTCTTGCGCCAATCATTTTGGGAACGAGATAAATTGCCAGTCCTTCCATCATTGGCACAGCAAAAAGAAACATCATCACTGTGCCATGCATGGTAAACAGTTGATTATAAACTTCAGGAGAAACTAAATTTTGTTCAGGCAACGCAAGCTGGGTTCGAATCATCATAGACAATAACCCACCGACAATAAAAAAAACTGCGGCGGTTACCATGAAGCGAATGCCAATCGTCGTATGATTTACAATGGTTAGCGCTCGAATCCCCCTTGGGTTACCCCAAACTTTATTGAATTCATCATGTTTAACTTGGTGTTCGGTGGTTTCATGATTCATGTTAAATCGACATCCTGTTATGAACTATTGTGCATGCATTAGGTTTGACCTAAAAAACGCAGTTGAATCTAATACGAGTCAATCCCCTTCAGAGCGCTTATCCGTCTTTAGATTAAGTACGCTATTGTTTTGGGAGTTTAGCCAAGATGAAAAATCCTCTTTAGGATGAACCACCACATCAAGCACCATTTTGGCATGCCACTTTCCGCAAAATTCCGCACACTGTCCACGAAATTGACCTAGTTCTGTGGCTTTAAGTCGAATGATATTGGTATACCCAGGAATCATATCGATCTTGCCATTTAATTTTGGCACCCAGAAAGAATGGATCACATCATGAGTGGTTGCATAAATATCAACGGGGCGATCCAATGGTAAATGTAACTCATTGATGAGAGTGACGTCACGATCAGGGTAGTGTACTTTCCAAAACCATTGGTGCCCTATTACATGGATACGAAGAATATTGTCGTCTGCTTCGGGATGCGGCAGCATGCTTTGCCCAATAGGAATGCCAAACGCAAGCAATATCAGAATACTCAGCGTAGGAAAAACAATTCCGCCCCAAACGATTAAGTGCTGGCCTAATGTCTTATTTCCTGATTCCTTTTTACGAGGTTTAATGGCATAAAACCAGAACCCTGCAATCACAAAAAAGACGAGGGTAAAATAGATAAACATCCCCCACCAGAGTCTTGATATCGACAAAGCGGCGGGTCCCGCGGGGTCCAGAATGGATTGCGGGCCTTTACAGCCCTCTAAACCTAAACACATGAATATTGGCAAAAGCCATGATACTCTTTTAGCTAGAATCGGTCTAATAAGGGAATTAAGATGTCTTACAAGCCTATTTCCAGTCGGATGTCTATTGCAGGACACCCCATTCATCCCATGTTGATTCATTTTCCTGTCGCTGCATTGCTCGGGCTGATTGCGACCGATTTTACGTTTCTCATTACTCATAAGCTCTTCTGGGCAAAAGCTGGATTTTGGCTGGTTGCCGTCGGAACAATAGGAGGCGCGCTGTCGAGTCTGATAGGCTTGATTGACTTGCTGACCGTCGTTCGTATCCGTCGTTTGATTATGGGATGGTGTCATGCTCTTTTCGCCGTCATGATGCTCTCTTTGGCTACCTTTAACTGGATGCTTCGAATGCCGGATCCCGCTGCTCACATTATTCCCGCAGGAATTTACATAACGTTGTTGACTTCCTTTTTGATACTCTTGACCAGCCTTATGGGTGGGCATCTGGTTTATGAATACGGAGTTGGGGTTGAAATTAAATCCCACCGTGTCTAACACTTTGCGCATATCAGGTATCCTAAATCAGGCTTTGACAGTACTAAAGAAATAATCGCAGCCATTAAAATAAATGAACCTAGTCCTGTGAAAAGACACAAACGATTTAAATCCCTATGAGAATCCCCCTCCATTTGCAGAATTAGCCAACCATTAAATGCATGAGTCATCACAAGACCGGAGACTAGGGTTAGTTTGACCATTAGCCAAGGAGTAGTGGTATTCTGAATCACAAAGACGAGCGTTCCCGAAGTGATGGCGAGTAGTGCCGCGGGGGTCAGAAAAAGAGTAAAGAAAAGACGAGGCAAAGTATCCTGTTGACTCTCATCAACAAGCGACGTTTGCCCAGCAGAAATGGATATTAGAGCCGGCATATACAGTAAAAAACCACACCAGCAAATCATTGTTGCTATGTGCAACAACAATAACCAACTCATAGAATATCCTTACTCTACGTCTCGACATTAAGAAATAGTTATCTGCATCAAGCTGTTTTGAAATATTAACACTTGAAAAATAAACACTTTAACATATCCCCATCCCCAATGAAAATGCAGGGAGTATCTTCACAGGGCGAGAACACGTGTGATTGTAAATTACTCTTTTTGCCTACGTCCCGCGCTTTATGCGCGGGATCCAACGATATTATTAGACTCCTGAATCCCTCAGACAAACCGAGGAACGTAGATAATAGGTCAATAATCTCATAACAAATTCTAACTGACTAATTTTTATATCACACATGCGTTTGCCCTGAGTATCTTCATTACAGGACGAAAAAAATCCGGAACCATATAGGGATATAGATAAAATCATAGGATCAGGCATTTACAGGCCGCTACAAAGTACCTATGCTATTAACGTTGGCTTCGAACCCTCAAACATCATTGGAAGATAGGATGTCAATACTTAACATGAACGTAACGTTAACCCTCGTTCCGCGATGATTATTTTAGGTCTACTGCTGCTGCCTTTTTTTGCTGCTTTGACTGCAATCTATCTAGCAAAGAAAATTAAGAGCAACTGGTTGGGTTGGTTACTTGCAACCGTCCCATTACTAATGCTAGCGCTTTTATTGTCGCAAACTTCTTTTATTGCTCAGGGTGGCGTCATTTCGCTTCATTATCGCTGGTTTGATGCGTTAGGAATCTCATTTTCTTTCCGCATCGATGGGCTAAGTCAATTGCTACTGCTCTTAATTTGCGGGATAGGGTTTCCTATCGTCATTTATAGTAAACCGTATTTTAACCAACATTCCTATTTAAGCCGTTATTATTGCTTATTGTTTCTTTTTATGACCTCAATGATAGGTGCTGTCTGCGCGGATGATTTAATCACCTTATATGTATTTTGGGAATTAACCTCCATTTGTTCTTTTCTACTAATCGGTTTGAATCATCAACGGCGAACGGCAAGAAAAGCCGCTATAGAAGCTTTATTTATTACTACGCTTGGCGGACTGGCCTTGCTGGCTTCCTTTATTTTATTAGCTGAAGCGGCTGCAACCCAATCCATCAGCATGTTAGTTAGAAATCCAATCGCAATCCTCGAACATCCCTACTTTCCTTGGATGTTGTCCTTGTTTTTAATAGGCGCATTTACAAAATCAGCGCAATTTCCCTTTAGTTTTTGGTTACCAGGCGCCATGGCGGCTCCTACGCCTGTGAGTGCCTATCTTCATTCTGCAACCATGGTTCAGTTAGGAATTTATCTCCTAGCGCGCTTCCACCCTCTGTTTGCCGACTCTACTTTATGGTTTATCAGCTTAACAACGATTGGCAGCATCACCATGTTAAGCAGTGTCGTGACTGCCTTTAAGCATTTAGATATGAAATTAATTTTAGCCTACACAACCATTACAGCGCTTGGATCACTCGTGTTTATTCTTGCTGGCACTGATCCAGTGGTGATCAAGGCTTCCGTTTCGTTCTTATTGGTGCACGCGTTATATAAAGCCAATTTGTTCATGGCGATTGGTGATATCCAGCATCAAACTGGCACTAGACATTTAAAATACGTGGGGGGATTGCATCGAGTTATGCCAATTACGTTTCTTGCCGTATTGGTCGCTGGGTGTTCCATGGCGGGCCTCCCGCCTTTGTTAGGCTTTTATGTTAAAGAATTGGTTTATGAAGCCAGTTTAGCGGCACCCAGCGCTACTTATATACTGACCTTTATTGTTGTATTTGCAAATATGATGATGGCCGCCATTGCATTTACATTAGTGCTGAAGCCATTTTGGGGCAAACAATACCCTTCACAAGTAAGAGAAGCCAATTACAATATGTCCGTGAACGCGCTGTTACTGGCAATCGTTACGCTTTTTTTCAGTGTCTTTACGCAAAATCTGAATGTTTATATTCTTTCTCCTGCTGCTGAGGCCATTTTAGGACATAAAGAAACCATTTCTATGGTCTCAAGAGGTGACGCGATGTGGCCATCCCTCATTTTAAGTGCTTTCACCTTAGGTGGCGCTGTCCTAATTTATATCGTTCGGCGCCAGTTTCGCGTGATTATCCTCAAAACCAATAAATTACGATGGTTTTTTCCCTACCATATCCTTCAATTACTTTTAATTGGAAGCGCCAACATTGCAAAACATTGGACCACGGTTTTACAAACCAAGGATTACAGTCGTTATGTTACTCTAACGTTTCTTACTCTTTGTTTAATCATTGGTTTTGGATTCCCTCAATTCTCTCAGACCTATGCCCTGGGTCATCCAAATTATTTTCTGTTCCTCTTACTGCTTTGGCTACTATCCTCAGCGATATCATTGTTGTGGGTTCAGCGCTTTATCACTGGTCTAATTGGATTGAGTGCATTTGGTTTAGGGCTTGCGCTTTTGTTTGTCATTCAAGGCGCTCCCGATCTTGCAATGACACAACTGTTAATTGAAACCTTAATGGTCATTTTAATTGTATTTAGCTTGTCAGGATTGAAACAATGGCCGACTATCCAACAAGAAACATACTGGCATCGCTTCTCACGAGCAGGAATTGCTATCTGCTTTGGTGTCTTTATTTCGCTAAATTTAAACGCACTATTTATCAGTCCCTTCAACGATGAGGTGGGTCGTTACTTTCTAAATCATAGTTTACCTCTTGGGCATGGTCTCAATGTCGTGAATGTGATATTAGTAGATTTTAGGGCATTGGATACGCTTGGAGAAAGCGTCGTTCTCTTAATCGCAGCGTTTGGCATTAGGACTCTATTAAACTTGAATCGTCGTTCAGGAAGTAAATGATGCATTCTTTGATTTTGCAAACCATCTCCCGCTTATTACTTGGATGGATGCTGGTGTTTTCCTGGTGGGTTTTGTTACGGGGGCATAATGCGCCAGGTGGCGGGTTTCCTGGTGGACTGATCGCAGCATGTGCATTTTCTTTGTACTTATTGGCCTATGGTATACCAAGACTATTCACTGTTATTAAGTTTCCTCCAGTCATTTGGCTATGCTTCGGATTCACCCTCATCCTGCTAAGTGGGTTATGGGGATTGTTCATGGATGCGGTCTTCTTAAGCCATGTCTGGCTTAAGCCGTTAAATGGAATGATCAATTCCGCTTTATTGTTTGATGTGGGGGTCTACCTTGTTGTAAGTTCCTCAGTGTTATTAATTGTCATTGCATTGGAGGGCGCACATTGAGTCTAATGGCATTGACGGTTGGCCTTCTCATCGCCATTTCGCTTTATCTGCTCATGAGCAATCAGTTAAATCGCTGGCTCTATGGTTTAATTCTCTTTTCTTCTAGTATCAACATTTGCCTGCTCATTGCGGGTCGAGTTTTTTTATCACAACCAGCGTTTATAAAAAATGATCCTATGGTTAATCTTGGTAATCCTTTACCGCAAGCGATGGTGCTTACGGCTATTGTTATTTCGTTTGCGTTGATCGCTTTTTCCCTGATCATTGTTCGTGAATTGTACAAAGAAAATGACGTGAAAAAACAATTCAATTCGCCTTCATTGCCATTAGACAAACAAGGTGACGATGAATAATCTTGCTTGCATGCCCTTATTATGCTGCTTACTCACCGGTTTAGCCGCTTTGTTAATGTATTCAAACGAATATTTGCAGCGAATCATTCATTATCTTGGTGCTATCGGTTACTTACTTATAGCTATCGCTTTATTCAAGCAAGTTCAAGCCATGCATCTCATTACGTTAAACGTAGGAGGATATCCAACAGGCATTGCCATTACACTTAGGCTGGATATCTTTTCAAGTTTAATGATTCTGGTTACAGCGATTACCGTCTTAGCCGTATCTATCTATAGTGTGGCCGATACCACCATTCGTAATCGCGCTTCTTTTTATCCAGCGTTTTGGTTTTTGGTGGCTGGGGTAACTGGAATATTCTCGACTGGTGATTTATTTAATCTTTATGTGTGGTTTGAGATCATGATTATCGCCTCGTTTGTCTTGATGACATTATCGAACGAGAACGATCGGCTCAAAGGCACATTACATTACATTTCATTAAATCTGTTAGCGACACTGATCCTATTACTCGCCATTAGCTTTATCTATGGCGCTAGTGGTACGTTGGATTTAAATCATCTGGCAAAATGGGCACAAACATCACCGTCATTCAAGCAGTTCTATCCTTGTTTTATAATGCTTATGGTTGCTTTCGCCATTAAAGCCGCGTTATTTCCTTATTATTTCTGGTTACCTGCTTCCTATCATTTAACCAGCGTCTCGGCGGGCAGTATCTTTGCTGGCTTATTAACTAAAACTGGGGTTTATGCCTTGATTCGCATGGGGACTTTATTGTTTTCATGGGAGTCCCACTTCTTTTTTGTTCTTTTGATTGTTTCTTGCTTGACCATGTTAAGCGGTGTCTTTGGAGCAATGAGTGACTTTCATATCCGACGCATTTTGTCATTCCATATTATTTCCCAAGTCGGCTACATGACTTTGGCACTGGCTCTTGGAACAACGATGGCGCTCAGTGCAGGTGTTTTTTACATCATTCATCATATCTTAGTCAAAACCAATTTGTTTTTTATAGCGGGTATATTAAGCCGCTATAATCATGATGTTGACATTCGTCAGATGGGAGGCATTTTTAAACAAAAGCCGCTTTTAACGTTATTATTTATTATTCCTGCATTTTCTCTTGCAGGTCTTCCACCTTTTTCAGGATTCTGGGCAAAATATCTTTTGTTACAATCCGCTTTAACTGCAAATTTCTGGATCACAGGCGTCATCATTGTGCTGGTTGGATTTTTCACGTTATTTTCCATGATAAAACTTTGGCGATACGTATTTTTACAACCCCCACTCAATCCAATTCATTTCCTAACCCTCAAAGAAAAAGCAATACTTTACATACCGGTTTTTTTTCTGGGGACATTAACATTACTCATAGGGTTATTCCCCGAATGGTTGTATGAAATTTCACAAATGGCGGCAAATGGATTATTACATCCTTATACCGTGCCAGAAAATACCGTTGGAGGAATTTAAATGCATATTTCGCACATTATTTATCGGATAGCCTATCTCATTCTTTTTTCTTTTTTTGTTTTGTATGAAATTGTACTTGCCAATCTTAGAGTGGCTTACGCGGTTATTATGCCCGGTTTTCGCAGCACGCCCACCTTGATGGATTACCCTTTGAGCTGCACTAATAATATACAAATCACCGCTCTGGCAAATATTATTTCACTGACTCCTGGCACGTTAACTTTAGAAGTTTCTAGGGATAAGAAACACTTACTCTTACATGTGATGTTTTTTACTGACAAACAACGTCTGATTAACCGCCTGTATAAAAAATTTGAACGTCCCATAATGGAGATATGGCCATGAGTATATTATTTTGGTTGGCTTGCCTATTGATAATCTTAGCGACCATCCTGTGTTTTACCCGTTTGGTATTGGGTCCTAGCATCCCTGATCGCGTTGTCGCTCTTGATTTAGTCACCAATGTATTGATGGCCTCAATCGCCCTATTTAGCGTATACCGTAACCAAGCCATCTATTTAGATATTGTGGTGGCTTTAGCCCTGGTGATGTTTTTAAGCAGCACCATGTATGCCTACTATTTAGAAAACCAACGCCCGGAGAGAACGAATGATGAATCTGTTAAGTGATGGGTTATTATTTATCGGGGCTCTCTTTATTTTCATTGCGTCCTTAGGAATTGTGCGGATGCCTGATCTGTTTCTTCGCATGCACGCTTCAGCTAAGGCTGGTACATTAGGAGCGGGATTAATCTTATCAGGTGCGGTTACCTACTTTTCCTACTGGAAGGTCACGCTTGAAGTACTTGTAGCCATTATATTTCTGGTATTAACCGCACCGGTTGCATTTCATTTGTTAGGAAGGGCAGCGTTTCGGCATGCTGTAGACCTTGATCCTGCAACCAAAAAAGAAACGGACTTGGCAAAAAATTACCCTGAAGTTCATGGCAATTAATCCAATTTGACTGGAGAAACAAAACCAGAAGGTTTAAGCGCCAATAAAGAGCAATCAATTTTTTGCAGAACATTTTCAGCAGTATTGCCAATGATAAAACCGGATATTCCAGTCCGAGCTAACGTTCCCATCACTAAAATATCTATGCGTTGATCATCGATATAGGATGGAATCTGTTCTTCTGGACGTCCCTTTAAGAGCGTAGTTTTACAATTGATTTTATCCATCTTAACTTCAGCGAGAAGACGATCCAACGCTTTCTTGCTCGAGTTTTTCGTTTCTTGAAGCATCTCATTTAGCTCGTTTGTTGAGGTTTTATCAAACACACTATTGCGAAAATAATTTTCAAATGCAAAATGCCAACAAGAAATTACATCCAGCTCGCCTGAAAAATGTTTTGCTAAAGCGTGCGATATTTTTAATAAATCAATAGAAAGCTGCTGCCCCTCAGGAGTTTCTTCGTTAGGATCAATAGCCACAGCAACTCTAGCCTTTGAAGGCTCATGTTTGAATGGTTTGCTGATAAATATGGGAGATGGGGATTTATGTAATAATTCCATTTCTAAGGCATCAAATCCTTTATCTTCACTCGCTTTAGCATGCTTAATCACAAGATCATAGTTTTGTTTTAAGACGTGACGAATCACACGAACATCTGGCATATTGCCCTGTTCTAATTCGATTTTAACGCGCAACGCATCATTGGGGATATTTAAAATATCTCTAGCCTCTTTAAGATAGCGATTCGTGGAATCAATCAAGGCTCGTTCATAATTCGGCTGATATTGTTTTAAAGACGTAGGGAAAATTGGATGGATAACCAAAATAGTCAGCGAGGCACGATTATCAGTAGCTAGTTTTACGGCATGCTGAAACGCATCCTTTTCATTTTCCAACCCATGCGTGACTAATACTATATTTTGAAATCCTTCCATTTCCTTTTCCTTAAATTTTAAAGATTTCCTATACTTTATCTATCTTACTTTAGCACACGGAAAATAATATATGGTGCGCCTTAAAATTTGGCTCTCGGTGTTGGCTTTAGTTTTTATTCTAGTATGCCTAGCTTATTACTATGGCCAACAGATTGTCCCTTATTTTTTTCAGCCCACCATAACTAGTGTAAAAGCTGGAGCAACACAACGCTCTAGCCAACCAGAAACCGTTGTAGAGAACTTAACCGTTCCTTGGGAACTAGTTTTTTTACCCAATGGCGATCTGTTAATTACTGAACGACCGGGGCGATTAAAACAACTGGGTAAATTGACTAAAACCAACATCATTCCTAACGTCGTTCAAATTGGTGAAGGGGGGTTATTGGGTATGGCATTAGACCCTCAGTTTTCACAAAACCGTTATTTATATTTGTACCTCACCACTCGAAAGCAGGGGAAGCTTATAAATGAAATCGTCCGCTATCGTTATGATCCCCATGGTGCACTCAGCGATGAAACCATTATATTTAGCAACATACCTGCCGCTCGATTTCATAATGGCGGTCGTATAGCCTTCGGTCCGGATGGGTATTTGTATGTTACTACCGGAGATGCGTTATCTCGTAACTTAGCCCAGAATAAACATTCCTTAGCCGGAAAAATTTTACGTATTACCACTGAAGGCGAGTCCGCGCCAGAAAATCCTTTTAATTCTGCGGTTTACTCCTATGGTCACAGAAATCCACAAGGACTTGCGTGGGATAACCTTGGCCAATTATGGGAAACAGAACATGGAGAAAGTGCCCATGATGAAATCAATTTAATTAAACCAGGTAAAAACTATGGCTGGCCGGTGATTCAAGGCGATGAAACGAAACCTGGTATGGTTACCCCCGTACTAAACTCTGGCAAAAATGAAACCTGGGCTCCTGGCGGTGCAACAGTCATTAATCAGAATTTATTTTTCGCAGGATTAAGAGGACAAGCTGTTTATCAAGCCACGTTCAGTGATGATCAACAAACTATACAAGCACTAATTGGTCACTATCGCAAACAATTTGGTCGCATTAGAGCTGTAGTCAAAGGCCCCGACGGGTATTTGTACTTTATGACCTCGAACCAAGACGGCAGAGGATGGCCGCAAAAAAATGATGACCGGATTTTAAAAATTAATCCCAAAGCACTGACCAACCACGAGTAGGTTCAATCAGGCGTTTTAGAAGATGGTTTAAATGGCCAACTGGCGACTTTTTCATAGCGGGTTGAATTGGATGCAGTGATTGATTTTACTAAACAAAACTCAGCCACGGACCAGGTAAATGGTTTGATTTTCTTGGGTTCTATCGATATATCCCATTTGCGAGCAATCGTTATATGAGGAATAAAAGGAGTTTTTTCTGGTTTAAATCCCGCTGAAATTAATTGGCGATTCAGCTTCGCCACTAACGTTATTAATTCATCAGGAGGTGAATCGCTCCCTAGCCATAGCACTTTAGCACGCAACCAAGCGCCTACTGTATTAAGGTTCAAATCAAATTGTTTGATTTTAATAGATGCAACTATTCGCATTGCTTCTTGAACAAAATCGGGAGGCACATTACCTAAATAGGCTAAAGTAAGATGTAACTTGGATTTGGGAACGATTGAGCAAGATTCTTCATGAATGAGCTTTTTTGCTTGCTTTTCTAGGTACTCAGCGGTTGTTTCATTGGGATATAACGCAAAAAAATACCGTTCTTTGGTTTTTTTAACCCGCTTGGGTTGTAATTTAGGATCACAGCGTTTAATTAAGCCCTCAAGCGCTGTTTGCACCGCTTGATGTCGTATAGCTGGTCGATTACCGACAAAATGATAACATTGGCTATACGTCGGCTGCATATCTCCTGCCCAGGCGATCCAAACCGTACCGATAGGTTTATCTGCACTTCCCCCTCCGGGTCCCGCAATCCCTGTAATCGCAACGCTGACCTCAACATCACTATGAGAAATTACCCCTTCAGCCATGGCACGAGCGGTTTCTTCACTTACAGCGCCATGGGTTCGCAATATTCGGTCAGGCACACCAAGCATCTCTGTTTTGGATAAATTGCTGTAGGTAATATAACCTCGGTCAAACCATGCGGAGCTACCTGGAATAGAAGTTATTGTTCCAGCTAAGCTGCCCCCCGTACACGATTCTGCGACAGCACAACGAATTTTTCGAGCGCTTAAAACCTCACCAAGTTCTTCAGCCAGCTCATAAATCACTGAACCATATGGCATAATGGTTGCCCTTATTTAAAAATTTCATTGAGGAAATTTTTCATCGCTTGCCATGCGCGATGTTCCGCTTGTTCATTGTAGACCGTACCCAACTCTTGATCATGAGCCTTAGGGTTGGTAAAAGCGTGCTTGGTATTCCCATACATGTGAACTTGCCAATCCACATTTGCTTTGGTCATTTCCTGACAAAACGTATCCACTTGCTCTGGAGGAACCATGGGATCATCATAGCCATGCAATACTAATAGTTTTGCCTTAATTGACTTCTCAGGAAGCCCTTCCGGTTTATTCAGCAAACCATGAAAGCTTACCGCACCTTTAAGGTTAGCCCCACTGCGAGCCAAATCTAACGCGCATAAGCCACCAAAGCAAAACCCAATGACCACAATCCGATTCGTATCCACTTCAGCCATTTGAACAACCGCATCTAATCCAGCTTGAAGGCGTTTAAGAAGCAATGGTCGATCGTTTACATAAGGAGACATCAGCGCTTTTTTTTCTTCAAGGGTTTCACCTAACCGCCCCTCTCCGTAAACATCGACTGCAAAGCCAAGATACCCCATTTCAGCTAAGCGTTCTGCTTTTTTACAAGCAAATTCATTTCGTCCAGACCAATCGTGCACCACTAAAACCGCGGGCCTTGCTTTCTTAACTTGCTCATCATAAGCTAAATACCCAAGTAACTCCTGCTCGCCATCATGGTAGAGATAATTTGCTGCGTGCATAACACTCATCCTTGTAATTTTAGTTTAATGATCAACAGTCTAATCGCCTTTTACAAAAAGTCCAGCGTATCATTTCCGAAGGTATATATCCGTGATTGTTTAAAATGCTAGTTTTTGGGCGATTCGATTTTTTTGGGCAGAGCTGCTTTTAAAGATGAAGTAATAGCGAGCTCTATTGCGAATCTTTAAAAGCAGCGCTAGTGGAAAAAGCGATAGAACCAATCTAGCATTTTAAACAATCACGGGTATACTACTTCCTAGTGATCATGGAAGCCGCCGCTTGCGCGGTAGGCATGATAAGGATTTCACTAACATTGACGTGTTCTGGCCTTGACGCACAATACAAAATTGCATCCGCTACATCTTCAGGAGTTAGCGGCTGAAACCCTTTATATACTGCTTGTGCTTTTTGTTCATCCCCTTTAAATCGCACTAAACTAAAATTCGTCTCGACCGCACCTGGGTCGACGCTGCTTACTCGAACTTTCGTACCCGATAAATCCAGTCGTAAGCCTTGTGATAAAGCGTTAACCGCATGTTTTGTAGCGCAGTAGACGCCTCCTTTCGGATAAACTTGGTGGCCTGCAATGGAGCCAATGTTAATGATATGACCTAAATCCCGTTCAATCATGCCAGGTAAAACTGCGCGGGTAACATACAATAACCCTTTGATGTTGGTATCGATCATTGCTTCCCAATCGCCACTATCTCCTGACTGAATAGGATCCAATCCTGCTGCAAGACCCGCATTATTAACAAGTATATCGATTGATTTCCAAACTTGCGGCAAATCATGGATTGCGTCTCGAACCTGCTGCTCTGAGCGAACATCTAATTCAAACGCATGGGCAGAAATGTCATACTGTTTTTGGAGATCGCTTGCTAACGCTTTAATGATAGAAATGCGCCGAGCGCAGAGTAATAAGTTAGCGCCTGCTTGTGCAAACTGCTCAGCACAAACGGTCCCTATACCGCTGGAAGCCCCCGTAATAAGTACCACTTTATTATTTAATTGTTTCACGATATTCATCCTATAAAGACGATTGTGGCATAATTCTCTCTGTACATGACAAAAAAACCTGTCATGTACAGAGCATAATTCTAAAAAACACAGTTGAATCCACTTAGCGTAACTACTACACTGATTTTTAGATATCATAGGATTGTAATGAATCTTTTTAAGAAAATAAAAAATCTTGAAGCTGAAGCTCAAAAGTTAGGGTTCAGCTGGCAAAATCCCGAGCAAATTCTACAACAAATACAGAGTGAAATTCAGGAAATTCAAGCGCATTTAAATCAAAGCGAACCGCACCATCGATTGCAATTACAAGAAGAAGTTGGCGATTTGATGCATGCTGTTATTTCTCTTAGTCTATATTGCGGCTTTTCTCCGCAATCTACTTTGGAGCAAGCCACTGACAAGTTTGAGAAACGCTTTAACCATGTTAAACGGATTTCTAATGAGTTAGGGTTTACGGATCTAAACACTTGCTCAGAGGAAGAGCTCTTACATATTTGGAAACGAGCAAAACAGGCCATCGAACCTTAAGAACCTAGTCTAAGGTTTGTCGGTATCGTTTAAATCCAATCACCATAACGACTACCATAAAGCCCAATATAGGGATAACTTCTTTCCAAACGTCGAACAATCCATTCCCTTTCAAAAGAATGCCGCGAACAATAATTAAGAAGTGCTTTAACGGCAAAATATTCCCAAGGTACTGGGCCCAGATTGGCATGCCTCTAAAAGGAAACATAAAACCAGAGAGTAAAATCGAAGGCAAAAAGAAAAACATGGCGCTTTGAACTGCTTGCAACTGATTGCTGGCTAATGTTGAAAAAGTTAATCCCATACTCAAATTCGCAGCAATAAAAGGCAAGCACATGAAAAGCAATAAAAGAATACTGCCTTCCATTGGCACTCCAAATAACACTTTGGCCATTAACAAGATTAAGATCACTTGGATGTAACCTACGATAATGTAAGGTAAAATTTTACCGATCATCACTTCCAAAGGCCTTAATGGCGTTGCTAATAGATTTTCCATGGTGCCTCGTTCATACTCACGAGTAATTGCCAGTGCGGTAATCACCACCATGGTCATGGTTAATACCACCCCGAGTAATCCTGGAACAATATTAAACGCCGTTATTGCTAATGGGTTATACACTTCATGCACGACTGGGACATAAGGCAACGAAGTGGAATTTAGTTCTGACAACAAACCAGTTAACTCGTCTTGCAAAGACAAACTGGCTAATTCAGTAAAGACCGATACTGCTCGGCTAGTGGCTGCGGGATCAGTAGCATCCGCCTGTAACAGAAGTTGGGGCTTAAGCCCCTTGATCAAATCGGTTGAAAAATCCGGTGGGAAATTGACTATAAACTGCACTTTCCCTGTTTTAAGGAGATGGTTTGCTTCTCTTTCCGACAGTGCGGGGCTTACAAAATTAAAATAAGTCGAGTTTTCCATGCTCTTAAGAATTCTACGAGCGACCATGCTTTCATCATCACCAACAATCGCGGTCGGCAGATGACGCGGGTTAAGGTTAATTGCATAACCAAATAAAATAAGCTGAATAAGCGGGATGCCTATAATCATGGCAAAGGTGGTGCGATCTCGTCGCATTTGGATAAATTCTTTGATAATGACGGCAAGAAGACGTGAATTGGTCCAAAATTTCACCTTGGAGCTCCTTCAGTCTGTTTAACAAGCCGTAAAAAAGCGTCTTCGAGTGTTGAATCAATTTCATGCCATCGAATATCAAACTCATCTCGCAAGGCTTCTAATCCTTGTTTAATTGCTTCCTCTTTATACCCACAAACATGAATTTGTCGCCCAAAAAGCGCGGCTTGCGTTACGCCATTTATTGTTTTAATTTCTTGCAATAGCTTCGGGGTAATGTCGCCACGAATTTCCCATGTTTTTAAACCTGTACTTTGAATCACTTCATCAACCGTTCCGGTGATAATAAGTTTAGCGTTTGCAATATACGCAAGACGCGTACAACGTTCGGCTTCGTCCATGTAGTGCGTTGTCATTAAGGTGGTGATGCCTTGTTCACTTAACGAATGAATTCTACCCCAAAAATCACGACGAGCGATGGGATCAATCCCTGCCGTTGGTTCGTCCAATAACAACAAGTCCGGCTCATGCAGTAAACAAGCCGCCAGTGCCATTCGTTGCTTCCATCCCCCTGAAAGTTCTCCGGCCAATTGGTCCGATTTATTGGTAAGACCAAAATCATCCATAATCGTCTTCATTCGTGCCTTAGCATCCTTGATGCCATATACACTAGCAATAAAGGATAAATTTTCTTTGACGCTTAAATCCGTATAAAAGCTAAATCGTTGGGTCATGTAACCCACACGCGCTTTAATTTGTTCTGATTCTTCAACGATATCAAAGCCTAAACAAGTTCCTTGTCCAGAATCTGGTGTTAACAGCCCGCAGATCATCCGCAACGTTGTCGTTTTGCCGCTGCCATTAGGCCCTAAAAAACCAAACACTTCCCCTTGCTTAACCTTTAGATCAACTTGATCCACCACCACTCGGTTATCAAATGATTTTGTGAGTTTCTGAACATCAATTACGTTCTTTTCGGTCATAGTCAAGCGCCGTTATCCGAATAGGTTGACCTGGTTTAAATCGCGTTGAGTTTGCGATGGCCGCTTTAACTCGAAACACTAATTTATCGCTATTTTCACGACTATAAACTAACGGAGGAATAAATTCAGCTTCAGGAGATATGTAGCTTATTTCTGCTTTGAACTCTTGTTTACAGCCTTCACAAGTAAAATAAAGTGTTTGATTTAAATGAATAGAAGGGAGTTGCTGAACCGGGACAAAAAACTCAATTCGAATATCTTCCGGCGCTAATAAAGCTAATACAGGTTGCTGAGCACCTACGAACTCTCCTTCTTGATAATACGTATCAAGAATAACACCATCCTTAGGCGCGAATACTATTTTTTTCGAGAGCTGCCATACGGCCAGTTCAAGTTTGGCTTCCATGGCCTCTATTTTTGCTTGTTGCGCATTAATTTGTTCTTCTCGGCTTCCCAGTTGAGCGAGTTGTAAATTAGAGCGCAATTCTGCCTTACGATGTGTAAGTTGTTCTTGTCTTGCTAATGCTTCATCCAGATTATCTTTGTTCGTCGCATTTCGCTGATACAAGGTTTGGTAGCGAGAAACACGCATCGCCGCTAACTCTAACTCCGCATCAACTTGTTCAATCTGCGCTTTAATCGATTCAATTTCAGGTTCACGTCTGGGATTTAACAAATCCTGATAGATTTTTTTAGCTTGTTCTAATTCTGCTTTTTGGGTTTTAATTTCTAACGCTTGAGGATTACCAGCAAGTCGAAATAATTGCTCCCCTTTTTTTACAGATTGCCCACGTCGCACTAAAAGCTCAGTTAACTCACCGGGAAATTCAGAGGCTAAGTAAATGGCTTCCCCTTCTACATAACCCTGGTAAATGGTCTCTGGAGAGCTATTGCAGCTCAACAATAAGAGCAATGCGACAACCATCACCAGATACCGCAATAAACAGAACTGTATTAATCGTCCCTGCACTATTTATTTCCTTAGAGCGGAAAAAGCATCCGCATAAAAGTCGCATTTTAAGTATATACCCAATAAACTTCAAAATACTAAGTTTTTAGCAACTGGAAGTTGTCGTTAATTCTGCCATCCAGTGCATTTTCAACAGGAATAGGGGTCAAGTTTTTTGATAAAGCGTTTATTCCGTTTGTAAATATGGGTTAGTATAGCCTGGCAAATTAGCATGGAAAGACTTGGAGTACCTTAAAAGGAATAGGGGTCAGGGAATAGGGGTCAAGTCTTTTGATAAAGCGTTTATTCCGTTTGTAAATATGGGTTAGTATAGCCTGGCAAATTAGCATGGAAAGACTTGGAGTACCTTAAAATGTCCAGACCTCTTCGCATTGAGTATGAAAATGCGTTCTATCATGTGATGAATCGTGGGGCCGGCCGACGAACTATTTTTAATAATGACCAGGAACGGGAGCTTTTCCTTGCTATTATTTCTGAGACTCACGTCCAATATAACATTGAGATACACGCTTTTTGCTTGATGACAAATCATTATCACTTATTAATTAAAACCCCCTCCGGGAATCTTGCACGAGCTATGCGCCATATTAACAGTGTATATACTCAACGATACAATCGTCTAAATCATAGCGACGGCCCATTGTTCCGTGGTCGTTATAAATCAATTTTAGTTGATTCCGACTCCTACCTTTTGCATCTTTCAAAGTACATTCATCTTAATCCTCTTGAAGCAGGAATAGTTGATGACTTAACAAAATATTTATGGTCAAGCTATCCTGCATATATTGGTATTGACCCTACTCCACCATGGCTTTTTCAAGCTGAAATTTATGGCCAACTAACAAACTATTCAGATAAATTTGAATCATATCGACTATTTATGCATGAATCTGAATTGAACCCGAAAGTGAAAAATTTCTTTGGCAAAGAGAGAATATCGCCAATTTTAGGATCTACGTCCTTTATATCTAATCTTAAGATTTCTGAACATTCCGAAGAAATTCCTCGCGAAGATAGATTCTTAAGTAGACCAACGATACAACTCATTATCAAAGAAACAGCCCTAGAATTTTCACAGAATATTGAGTCTCTTTGCTGCTCTCCTAAAGGTAGGGGTAAGGTAAATATACCGAGGAAAGTTGCTATGTATATAGCAAAAAAAATATGGGATTATCGCTTAAAGGAAATTGCTGACGCGTTTGGGCTTAACCATTATGGGGGCGTTGCAAATGCAATATTCAGGCTCTCCAGAGAGTTGAGTATTCAACCTGAGCTTGGAATTAAAATTAATGCTATTATCAAAAGACTTGACCCCTATAAGGATATTATTTAAATATGATCAATCCAACACGAACGTTTGAAGATTTATCACCAACTATAGGCGATGGCGTATACATTGATCCGAATGCTACCGTCATTGGAAAGGTAACCTTGGCTGATAATGTTTCTGTCTGGCCTACAGCCGTCATTCGAGGAGATGTAAACCGTATTGAAATCGGAGCGTCAACCAATGTCCAAGATGCAGCCGTTCTTCACGTCACGCATGATGGACCATACACTCCAAAGGGGGAGCCGCTCATTATTGGCAACGGCGTCACTATCGGTCACCGAGCTGTATTACACGCCTGCACCATTGGTGATTATTGTCTCATTGGTATTGGAGCTATTCTTCTGGATAAGGTGGTAGTGGGCAATCACGTGCTGGTGGCTGCCGGCAGCCTGGTGCCTCCAGGAAAAGAGCTGCGATCCGGTTATCTTTATATGGGGAATCCTGTCCAAGAAATAAGAGCCCTGACTCAGAAAGAAAAAGATAATTTAGAATATTCCGCCGCTCATTATGTGCGATTAAAAAATAAATATTTAGAAGGCAGATAAAGGCACGTAGGCGGTGGGGATGAATTGTAAACACGCCCAAGTAGTGTGTTTAATCGCGGGTAATTCAGATTTAAAGTCAAAAAAAAAGCCAGCAGTGAATGACAAAGCTGGCTTTAAGGATAAAACCCTGGCGATGACCTACTTTCACATGGGGAGACCCCACACTATCATCGGCGTACGTCTGTTTC
>NZ_CAAAIW010000017.1 GCF_900640115.1 Legionella yabuuchiae | reverse complement strand
CGAAGCCTTTTAAGGTTTAAAGCGTACAAGCTGTTTTGTAATGTGTGTCGACGCTATGGAAATCAGCAGTTTCCTGGTATTCATAAACATCAACGCTCAACTTGGCGCTTGCAAGCGGCTGTTTATCACGAGCATACACGAGGCATATCACAAAAAGACCTATCAAAACGGTTTGATAAGGGCAAAGCAACCATTGAACGCTGGTATCATCGCCATTATCAAGAGCAGGATAAAGAGCTCATGAATAAGCCTTGTCCCAAAGTCCTTGGAATAGATGAGCACTTCTTTAACCGCAAGCACGGGTTTGCGACCACTCTGTGTGATTTAAATAACCATAAGATATTTGATATTGTGAAAGGACGAAAGGAGTCTGAGCTTTCAGATTATCTCGCTCAATTACCCGGAAAAGAACAGGTGACAATGGTGTGCATGGATTTAAGCAGCACCTATCGTGCCATTGTAAAAAAATATTTCCCCAATGCGAAAATCGTGGCTGACCGATTCCATGTCATTCGTTTGATGCAACACCAATGCATGCTCACTTATCGAGAACTAGCGAGTCAAATAAAGAGCAACCGTGGGATGTTAGCTGTATTGAGAAAAAGAGCTGATAAGCTGACTTCAAACCAAAAGAGGCGACGAGACGCATTCTTTGAGAAACACCCAGCGATTGAAGCGATTTACAACTTCCAACAGAAACTGCATCAACTGCTGCTATTCAAAGCCATGAACAACGATTGGTGTGAAAAAAACATACCCAAGCTTTTAAACATGTTATCAGAGCTTAAGAATAGCCCTTTCAAGCCGTTAAAAACATTAGGAAAAACAATGCTTAGCTGGAAGGAGGAAATAGCTAGGATGTGGCGATTTACAAAATCTAATGGAATAACAGAAGGCTTTCATCGAAAGATGAAATTGATTCAAAGAAGAGCTTATGGATTTAAAAATTTTGACAATTACAGAATAAGAGTTAGAGTGCTATGCTCATGAGAAAGTGCCCCCGTAATTGGGAAAGACCCCAATTACAGAATAAGAGTTAGAGTGCTATGCTCCTGAGAAAGTGCCCCCGTAATTGGGAAAGACCCAATAAACCCGCTGGAACCCCGCGGATCAGATACAGGTGGTAAAAATACTGATAAATCAACAAGTTATATGGTGGAGGCGGCGGGAATTGAACCCGCGTCCGTAAATCCTCTGCCCTCAGGTCTACATGCTTAGTCAGGCCTATTCAGTTAACCGGGTAGCCTCCGACCGACAGGATTCTACACGGCGATTCCCTAAATTTCGCAATTTGAGGCGGGAAGACTCGAATTGCTAGCTTATCTTCTATGACCGTTGAGTCGATACCGATAAGCGAGCTCGGTCAACGGGGCGCTGGTTTTATGGCAGCGCACGGTGGGACTACACTATCAAAGCTTACGCAGCGATAGCTTCATCTCCATAGTATGCATCGTTAGCATTTATATTTAATTGAGTCTTATTTACGAGAGATCTCATTCTCGGCATGCACATCAGGTTTCGCAACCCACGTCGAAGCCAGGTCGCCCCCATGGTTGTACACTTTTATTATACAACATAGTAGAGTATTTTGCGAAAAAAAAAGCGATTGAAAAAAAAGATGGTGATAAATTTTTGTTAGGATTTTTTCTGTTGTAACCGCTCTATTTCTTGGCGAATTTTGGTCATGGCAGTGGTTGGCGGGAAGCGTTTTAGCACTCGACCTTCTTGATCCACCAGTATTTTAGTAAAATTCCAGGGAATCAATGGCCATCGTTTTTTTTCAATGTGTTTCGCGAGATAAGCATATAAACGTGATTGTTTCGGCCCTCTGACATGGCATTTAGCAAATAAAGGAAATGTGACCATAAAACAGCGCTCAACAAATTCTTTAATTTCTGCCTCACCACCTGGTTCTTGCTTTAAAAATTGATTGCAGGGAAACCCTAAAACCGTAAATCCTTGATCTTTGTAATCCTGATAGAGTTGCTCTAATTCAGTATATTGTTTGGTAAACCCACAGCGGCTGGCTACATTTACGATTAAAATAATTTGACCTTTATAGGGGGTTAACGTTGTCAATTCTCCTTCAATTGTAGTTACCGGAATGTTAAAAAGCTCATCAGACATACAAATCTCTTTTATATTTAGAATAAATTGATCCTATAATGATATCAAATGAAACAAATTTCCAGAGAGCATTATGAAATACATTGAATTACCCGATGGTGTTGAAACGCTTAAGACCGATGAGCAAGGTTATCCTTATTTTGATTATCAGGATGAGAAATTTTATTTACATAATATTGAATCGACAAGCGCTAAGGGTAAATTTTTGGATGAAGAACATGGTTTATCATTGCAGGTTCAGGAACGCTGTCCTGTTGAAGACAAGTTATTTGTTGAATATATGCCCATGAAAAATAAACCTTCTGGGTGGTATAAAGTGGTCAATGGGATTCAAAAAGAAGAAGAGAACCAAAAGCTGCGACAGTCTCACCGTCCTTGGGTAGAAACCGATGCCTATCGCTTTTTGTCCGAAGAACGTAAAAAAAGCGTTGCGTCTTCACGCCAGGAGCAAAAAAAAGATCGTTATCAAAAAGGGCCTAAAAGCGTTTAGCGACTTTTCTCTAGATAACTCAACGTTTATTTTATGCCATTGTGTCTTAGTAATGCATCGACGCGTGCCGGGCGTCTTCGAAAAGCTTCAAACGCTTGTTCTGCTTTTTGAGCGCCCCCTGCTTCTAAAATGCAGTGGAGAAAGTCTCGCCCTGTTTCGGAATTGAAAATTCCTTCTTCTTCAAATCGTGAAAACGCATCACTAGACAAAACCTCCGCCCATTTATAACTATAATAACCAGCGGCGTAACCGCCAGCAAAGATATGACTAAAGCTATGTTGAAACCGATTATAGGAAACAATAGGCACCACCGCTGTTTCTGTTCTGACGTCCGCTAATATCGTGGGGATGAAGCCTGCCCTTTGCGACTCGTATTCTCGATGAATGCGAAAATCGAATAATGAAAACTCCAATTGCCTTACCATGGTCATGGCGGATTGAAAGTTTTTAGCCGCCAGAAGTTTGTTAAAGAGTTCTTTAGGTAACGGTTCTTGAGTTTCGATATGCGCGGTTAATGGCAGTAAACTGTCTTCCTCCCAACACCAGTTTTCAAAGAACTGACTGGGCAATTCCACGGCATCCCACTCCACACCATTTATACCAGAAGCACTGATATAATCCACTTGGGTTAAGACATGATGCAAGCAGTGCCCCATTTCATGGAATAACGTGAGCACCTCATCGTGAGATAAAGCCGCGGGTTTTCCCGCTACGGCTTTGGCAAAATTGCAGGTTAAGGTCGCAATTGGGCGCTGAATTGAGCCATCCTTTAATTTACGGCGGCTTTGCATCGAATCCATCCATGCCCCGCCTCGCTTATTAGGGCGAGCAAATAAATCACAGTAGAGATAGCCTCGTACTTGATGGTTGGCATCGGCAACTTGATAACATGTCACATCAGGATGCCAAGTATCCACGTCATTTACTTCTTTAACGTGCATGCCATAGAGCTTATGAATGATGGAAAACATGCCTTCCATCACTTTGGGTAATGGAAAATAAGGTCTTAAGGCTTCTTGTGAAATCGCGTGTTCAGCATGCTGTTTTTTCTCTGACGCGTAAGCGACATCCCAGGGCTTCAACGCATCAAGTTGGAGCTCTTTTTGAGCAAAGATTCTTAACTCAGCAAATTCTTTTTGAGCTTGGGGGTGCGCCTGTTGATTTAAATCATGTAAAAAGCTCATCACTTGCTCAGGTGATTCTGCCATTTTGGTGGCCAGCGATAATTCGGCAAAATTGCTAAACCCTAAGAGTTGGGCTTTGCGATGCCGTAACGAGAGAATTTCATCCATAACCGGGGTGTTATCGAATTCACCACGGTTAGGACCTGCGTCGGAAGCTCTTGTAACAAACGCGGTGTATAGCGCTTCCCGAAGTGATCTATCCTCGGCATAGGTTGCAATAGCAAGATAGCAAGGAATTTCAAGATTAAATACCCAGCCTTTGAGTCCTTTTTCTTCAGCAAGAACGTTAGCCGCATGCAAAGCATGCTCTGGAAGCCCTGAAACACGGGTCTCGTCTTCGATATGAAGTTCATACGCTTGGGTAGCATCCAAAACATTATTTTCAAACTGATTGGAAAGCTCAGAAAGTCTAGCCTGAATTTTTTCAAACTCCGCTTTTTCCTCATCCTCTAAAGCCACGCCAGAAAGCTCAAAATCACGCACGGTATCGCTAATAATTTTCGTTTGAGTTGTATTCAAAGAGGCGCAATCGATGGATTTTATAGCTTCATATAAAGCTTTATTATGGCCAACAGCCGATTCGTAGGCCGATAACTTGGGTAGACAAGCTTGATAGCACGCGCGTCGTTCTTTCGAGTTTACTACAGCATGAAGATGCGCCATTGGCGACCAAAACTGCTCAAGTTTATCGTCTATTTCTTCCAAGGGTTCCATTAAACTCTCCCAGGTATGGGAGGTATTTTGTTGCAGTAAGGCATTGATTTTTTGTAAATTATCGCTCAATAAACGCCCAAGAGCGTCACTAAAATGGTCTACGTCAATTTGACTGAATTGGGGTAAGGCATCAATGGACATAAAAATCCTCTGGCTTTGATATGAACATGGCGTTAAGGATATCATTGATTTGAGCTTAACCCTAGAATGGCGTGGCTGAATTCAAGCAAGGGGGTAGGCGCTATTATGAAGATATCGAGCTTGTTAAGCCATGATGAGCTTCCAACAAATCACCCATCTGAATGTGTTCTGATTTTGGAGAAGAGGGAGATTTATTCTTAGCGCTTGAAAAAAGGCTGTGCTGAGTTAAAGCGGATGAGCCGCGAGTTAATACCGTTACCTCTGGACTAGAATTCTTATTCTCCAAGCGTTTCGTAATAATATAACTCGCGATGGTCATTGAAACAGCAATAGCTGCGCCAATCAGAGGAATCAAGGGATTAAGTCCAAACAAAGGAATCGCCAAGATAATAGCTCCCAGCAATACGCTGGTGTTGATGATTCCTAACCAGAGCCGTTGTTGCTCGTGAGACATTTTCTGTTGTAAATGTCTTAGATAGGTCGTTATCTCTTCTCGTTGCTCGTAAGACAGTTTATCGTCTTTGAGTAAGGTTTCGTAGTGCTTATAAAGCCGATTAAAACGAGAAGACTCATGAATCATTCGCATACAAGCTAGCATCACATCAAACCCTTGCAAAGCGACCGAAACATAAATGGCAAACGGCGCTAAAGCGCCAGTTAATATAAAACAGTTAATAATCCCTGAGATTAACCAAAGGGTATCATTTCCTAATTCAAACCAACGTTTTTTCCATTCTGCCAGTAGTCTCGCTTCCCAACCTAATGCTTTCTCTTGGTCGCTCATCCAGTGACCTGGAATGACATGTTTTAACATCATGGTTAGATTGACTAATAATCGTGGGGTAAAAAAGAGCCAGGCTAAATGCAGTAAAAAGGGATTGAGGAAGCGATCAAATTGTACAACCCAGCGCCGATAGGTTGATAGCTCAGCGGTCATGGGAGCGATTACCACCAATAATCGCCGGATTCGAATGGTCATTAGACGAAGCCAATTTAATTCGACGGTGGTGTTATGGGTTCGGCGATCGATGTTCCAACCAGGATTGAGGCTGACGTGCAAAGATGGGGTAGGAAACTGATACCCATGCTGCACTAAGAATTCCTTGAATAACTTTTGTTCTTGCTGCAAACGCATGATTTCACGTGGAACATCCAAATAATCACGGTTTAAAATCTCAAGAAGCTCTGCTAAAGCCAAGGCGACTTCGACTTGTGCGCAAATTGCAGGTTTTGCTTTTCCTTGAATAAAATCATGCGCTAACTGAGTACAAATAAGATTGTATTCCAAACTTAGCACAGGAAGCTGTCTAAGCGCGGTTTTAAAGAAATCCAAATCTTGCTCAACCAGGTTCTTAGAAAATACCCAGGTATTGCCAGCCCCGTCTACTCGTTTAGGGAGCGTTAGTCCTTGTTGTTTCGCGCGATCAAAAATAAGGGCCATACAAGATGAGTTCGGACAAAAATATTGACATTATGCCCTAAAACGAACAATGAGTGAAATTTTTTTGCTAAAGCAACTGGCTCATTTTTAAGTCCCAGGGATAACTTGCCGAACGCATGCTTCTGAGCGACAATAGTTGCCCCAATATTATTCCGGTCGCGCTCATGAGTACGTTGAAAGAATTATCACTTGCCATACGATTTTTAAGCATCGATGCCGTGGAACAAGCACAATCAGGGCATCCAGGCATGCCGCTGGGCATGGCCGACATCGCAACGGTTTTATGGAAAAAGTTTTTGTCTTTTAGCCCAACTAATCCTCATTGGTTTAATCGTGATCGCTTTGTATTATCGAACGGCCATGGCTCCATGCTCCAATATGCTTTATTGCATCTGACTGGTTACAATCTTAGTCTTGAAGAAATTAAACACTTCCGCCAATTACACTCCAAAACTCCAGGACACCCTGAATGCACTGAAACGCCCGGCGTCGAAACCACCACCGGCCCTTTAGGACAGGGACTTGCAAATGCAGTAGGAATGGCCATCGCTGAGAAAATCTTAGCCGCCGAATTTAATCATGCGGACATTCCCTTAGTGGATCATTTTACCTACGCATTCGCCGGAGACGGCTGCATGATGGAAGGAATTTCACATGAAGTGTGTTCATTAGCGGGGAAACTTGGTTTAGGAAAGCTTATTGTTTTTTATGATGATAATGGCATTTCTATTGATGGTGACGTGGATGCATGGTTTACAGATGACACCGCCTCACGCTTTAGATCCTATCATTGGCATGTGATTGAAGGCGTGGACGGCCATGATTACGAAGCCATTGAGAATGCTATTATTTCCGCACGTCATGAGCAAACTAAACCCAGTTTAATTATCTGCAAAACGGTGATTGGGCTTGGCTCAGAAATGGCTGGCAGTGAGAAAGTTCATGGCGCGCCATTAGGTGAAAAAGATATTGCTCAAATGCGTGAAAAATATCAATGGAATTACCCACCTTTTGAAATTCCTGATCATTTGTATGCCCAATGGAATCATATCGAAGAAGGCAAACAAGCAGAGCAACTTTGGCTAAATCGATGCGAGTTATATAAAAAACAAAATCCCAAAATGTATTATGAGTTTTTGCGCCGGATTAATGGCGATCTCCCCGACAATTGGTCAAAGCAATCAAATGCATTCATTCAAGAATGTCAGACCCATGAAAAAGCCATTGCAACGCGCAAAGCCTCTCAGTTATGCCTAGAAAATTATGCGGCCCTTTTACCGGAACTTTTTGGTGGCTCGGCGGATTTGACGGGTTCAAACAATACCAATTGGTCCGGTTCAAAAGCCATTAACGAAGGCGATTTTTCGGGTAACTATCTTTATTATGGTGTTCGCGAATTTGGCATGGCGGCTATCATGAATGGTATAGCGGTTCACGGTGGCTTTATTCCTTACGGCGGTACTTTTCTAGTCTTTTCGGATTATGCGCGCAACGCCATTCGATTAAGCGCCTTAATGAAGCAACGCGTGATTTATGTTCTGACCCATGATTCGATAGGTTTAGGTGAGGATGGGCCGACGCACCAGCCGATTGAACATACTGCGATGTTGCGTTTAACGCCTGATCTCGATGTTTGGCGCCCAGCTGACTTAATGGAAACAGCGGTGGCTTGGCAGCAAGCGATCGAGCATCATACCGGCCCCTCTTGTCTTTTGCTTTCAAGACAGAATTTGCCCGCACTTTCTTTGAATTCATCGCAGATAAAAGAAATAAAACAAGGCGGCTATATTCTGCGTGATAGCAACGATAGTCCTGAGATCATTTTAATTGCAACAGGTTCGGAGGTAGAGCTTGCTTTAAAAGCAGCAAACGTCGTTGCTGAAAATGGCGTGCAGGTGCGCGTCGTATCTATGCCTTGTGTTGAACGATTTTTACGAACGGATAAGACTTATCAAGAACACGTCTTACCGGCTTCTATTCGAAAACGCGTCGCAATCGAGGCGGCTTCCTCTGCATTCTGGCATCAATTTACAGGGCTTGACGGGGAAATTATCGGACTTCGTCAATTCGGTCGCTCAGCCCCAGCAAGTGATGTGTTTCAAGACATGGGAATCACCGTAGACAACATCGTCGCTGCCATCCATCGACTTCTTAATTAAGTCCGGGCAAAATGGCATTTTTTTTGATTAGGATCGCTTTAATCTCTTTAAAGTATCGATATTCGGGAGAATAGATAATGACAATTCGTGTTGCAATTAATGGCTATGGCCGTATTGGCCGTTGTGTTTTGAGGGCTATATTTGAGTATAACCGCACCAATGAGTTTAACGTGGTTGCAATTAATGATCTGTCTGGGATTGAAACCACAGCGCACTTGACGCGTTATGATTCAACTCATGGGCGCTTTCAACATAATGTCGAAGTCGAAGGAAATAAACTCGTCATTGATGGACATCCTATTTTAATTACCAACGAACGTGACCCTGAAAAACTACCCTGGTCTGAATTAAACGTTGATCTCGTCATGGAGTGCACTGGCTTATTTACCAAACATGATGCTGCCATGAAACATATCCAAGCTGGGGCAAAAAAAGTATTGATTTCTGCTCCTGGGAAAGAAGCGGAAGCCACCATCGTCTATGGCGTGAATCATAACACCATTCGCGCATCGGATTTGATTGTCTCGAACGCTTCCTGCACCACCAATTGTTTAGCGCCGGTTGTAAAACCACTCCATGAGGCTTTAGAAATTGAATACGGCTTATTAAATACCGTTCATGCTTATACCAAAGACCAAATGCTTTTGGATGGAAGTCATTCCGATTTGCATCGCGCTCGAGCGGCGGCGCATTCTATTATTCCAACCAAAACAGGCGCAGCCGCCGCAGTTGGTTTAGTATTGCCTGAGTTGTCTGGTAAGTTGGATGGATTTGCAATGCGCGTCCCAACGATGAATGTCTCTGTAATTGATTTTACTTTTACGTCCAAAAAATCTGCGACCAGAGAAGAAGTCAATGATATCATGCGAGCCGCAAAAAGTGACATTTTGCTTATCAATGAAGAACCTTTAGTGTCTTGTGATTTTAATCATGTGCCCGCTTCGGCTATTTTTGATACGACTCAAACTAAGGTTTTAGGTAATTTGATCAAGGTTGTGGCCTGGTATGATAACGAGTGGGGTTTTTCAAACCGAATGCTTGATACTGGTTATTACATGATGAATCTTTGAAGGAATACCCATGAATCTTATCAAAATGACTGATCTTGATCTGAAAAATAAACGGGTCTTGATTCGAGAAGATTTGAATGTGCCCATTAAAGAGGGATTAATTACGAGCGAGCAGCGCTTACAAGCCGCTCTTCCGACGCTTAAAACCGCATTAGATAAAGGTGCGGCAGTGATAGTGCTTTCTCATCTTGGTCGCCCTGAAGAGGGAACAGAGGATGCACGCTATACGTTAAAACCTGTAGCAGACTATCTTGCCTCCCATCTGGATTACCCCGTTCATTTTGTTACCGATTATCTAAGTGGTGTGAATGCAAAACCCGGTGAACTGGTTGTGTGTGAAAATGTTCGTTTCAATAAAGGTGAGAAGGAAAACAATCCACAGTTAGCCAAAAAACTTGCGGCTCTTTGCGATATTTTCGTCATGGATGCATTTGGTACGGCTCATCGCGCTCAAGCTTCTACGGTTGGTGTGGCAAAATATGCCCCTGTTGCCGCTGCAGGGCCTCTATTAGTCCGTGAACTTGAAGCATTACAACATGTGTTGGAAGCGCCAGAGCGTCCTATTGCTGCGATTGTTGGCGGAGCAAAAGTTTCTTCAAAGCTAACGCTATTGAAGCAGCTTGTTAACATGGTTGATGTGTTGATACCGGGCGGTGGAATTGCGAATACCTTCTTAAAAGCAGAAGGGCATGAAATTGGTAAGTCGCTCTATGAGCCGGAACTGGTCGATGAAGCCAAAAAGATTCTTATTCGAGCAAAAGAAAAAGGCTGTAAAATACCACTACCAACGCATGTGGTGGTTGGAAAATCATTTAGCGAAACGTGTCCTGCATTTAATAAATTACTAGGAAACATTGCTAGTGATGACATGATCATGGATATAGGCCCAGACACGGTGGCCGATTACATTGAAATTCTTGATGAGGCCAAAACCATTCTCTGGAATGGCCCAGTCGGTGTGTTTGAATTACCACAATTTGCATATGGTACAAGAGCCATTGCCATTGCTATCGCAAACAGCGATGCCTTTTCTATTGCCGGTGGGGGTGAAACATTAGCCGCCATAGATCAATATAATTTAATCTCGCAAATTTCTTATATCTCCACCGGAGGGGGAGCGTTTCTTGAGTTTATGGAAGGAAGAAAATTACCCGCTGTAACGATGTTAGAAGAGCGAGCAAAATGAGACGTACCAAAATAGTTGCAACTGTAGGACCTGCCAGCAATCATGAGCAAACATTGCGAGCGATGCTCGAAGCTGGCGTTAATGTCATTCGTATTAATTTTTCTCATGCCGGGAGCACGTTTAAAGAAACAATTGAATTGGCTAGGACACTTGCCGACGAACTAAACCATCCTTTGGCCATCATGGCGGATCTCCAAGGCCCTAAAATTAGAGTGGGTCGTTTTGAAAAGAACTTCATAACGTTAGTCAACGGTCAAAAATTTACATTAAACTGCTTGGCCGAACCGCCTTTAGGGGATGAGTCTGGCGTTAGTGTCGATTACCTCAGCCTTTGTGACGAATTAAACGTTGGCGATCATTTACTCTTAGACGATGGTTTGATTGAGCTTGTAGTCACCGACATTCGGGATAAATTTATCGATTGCGAAGTCATTGAAGGCGGAAAGCTCAGCAACAATAAAGGCATCAACCGTAAAGGCGGAGGGCTCGCCGCTGGCGCTTTGACCAGCAAAGACAAGCAAGATATGGCAAATGCCATTAACGCAGGGGTTGATTATGTCACCTTATCCTTCGTCAAAAATGCAAGCGATATTGAAGATGCGCGCCGTTTATTGGCAGAACTTAATTCTCCAGACACCCCCATTATCGCTAAAATTGAACGCACTGAAGCCTTAGAACATCTCACCGAAATCATAACCGCGGCCGATGGCATTATGGTCGCGCGGGGGGACTTGGGCGTAGAGGTGGGGGCGGCGGAAGTTCCAGCGATTCAAAAACGCATCATCAAAGAAACGCGCTTACTGAATAAAATTGTGATTACAGCGACTCAAATGATGGAGTCGATGATCAATCATCCTCAACCCACCCGTGCTGAAGTTTCGGACGTGGCTAATGCCATCTTAGACGGAACGGATGCGGTGATGTTATCGGCTGAAACCGCAAGCGGCCAATACCCAGTTAAAGTGATTAGCATGGTCGATAAAACCTGCGTCAGCGCCGAAAAGCACGCTTCATTTTTTTATAAGCTCAACCATGATACCAGCCATTACCAACGGCGTGATCAAGCCATTGCGATGGCCAGCATGCACATCGCCAATCATTTTCCAATTGCCGCCATCGTTGCTTTAACCGAATCCGGCGCCTCAGCAATTTGGATGTCTCGTCAGCGTAGTATTGTGCCAATATTCGCTATTTCTGATAATGAAGCCACCGTTCGTAAATTAAGCCTCGTCAATAATGTATTTCCACTGCATTACGACTATCGCGGCATCAGCAATGACCAAATTAATCAAGCGATGATTGGGTATCTTTTGCAACAGGGTTTGGTGACTGAAAATTCGTATGTACTGGTAACTCGCGGCAGCATTATCGGGGAACCAGGCGGAACCAACTCGCTTGAGATTTTGTCGGCAACTGGTTTTTAATTGAGCTGAGGCGCTTCTCGCTCATCGCGCGAAGCGCCTCTTCAAACCAAGTGCGTCAAATTGGCTTACCGATACGTTCTCATAACCATCGCATTTTGAAGTAGCTTGGGTATACATTAGACTTATGCTGCATCTGAACCTGGCGAGCCTCTTGAACTTAGAGGTGATGGTTTCTTGAAACGCATAATTAGCATATCATACACCGGTGTATTAACTACGTGCCTCAAACTCAGCTATTTATAAGCACCCGCCTCTAGCAGCACGTCCCTTCCTTTCACTCCTTTGATCACTTCAAGATCGTCCTTATCTACCCAACAACGAATCTCTTTCCCATCATCCGTTTTAAACGTAGCCATCACACCTTTGTCATCCTGAGTTTTCTTGGTAAACGCAAAAGCGCTTGCCAATGCAAGGCATAAGAGTGTTGCTAATATTCTCTTAGTCATCATAGTCTTCTCCAAAGCGACAGATTATCGATTCCTTAACAACGAAACACAATAGAAGTATAGACCATGTTGAGAGGTTGGCCGAAAGGGCAATAGGGTTAACGAAGTTAGGATGCAGACGCTACCTTGAGAAACGACTCGGTTACTTCTTTTTTCTCGATAATCCCAGATTTTTTTAGATGATTGAGTATCGTTTGCAAAAAAGGGTTGGTGACTGAAAATTCATATGTCTTGGCAACTCGCGACAGCATTATCGGCGAACCAGGGGAACCAACTCGCTTAGATTTTGTCGGTGACAGGTTGTTAATTGAGCTGAGGCGCTTCTCGCTCATCGCGCGAAGCGCCTCTTTAAACTGAGTGCGTCAAGTAGGCTTACCGATACGTCCCCATAACCATCGCATTTTGAAGTAGCTTAGGTATAAAAATGGGCTTATTCTGCATGCGAACCTGACATCCCTCTTGATCTTAGAGTGGATGTTTTCTTAAAAAGCAAAATCAGCATGGTATACACCGATGTATTAACGACATACCCTCAAACTCACAACCATCTCGGCGGATGCACTTCACTCAGCACACATATCACAATCTGGTGTGCTGATGGGCGCCTGTTTTACCCCCGTCGATAATACCACGTCCTTTCCTTTCATTCCTCTTATCACTTCGTGGTCGTCCTGATGTACCAAACAACGAATCTGTTTCCCATCGTCCGTCTTAAACGTAGCCCACAACTCTTTGTTATCCTGAATCTCATTGGCAAACGCAAAAGCGCTGGTCAATGCAAGACCTAAGAAGGTTGCTAATATTCTCTTAGTCATCATAATCTTCTCCAATGCTACGGGTTATCGTTTCTTTAACAACGAAACACAATAGAAGTATAGACCATGCTCTGGGGTGGTTGGCAGAAAGGGCAATGACTAACTTAGTTTGGATGCAGGCGCTGCCGTAATTTGGGATATTACTCGGTTACTTCCTTTTTTCTCGATAACCCCAGTTTTTCTTTTAAGCGCGCGACAGCTTCGGGATCATATTGTCTAGTAGATTTATGTTTGACGACCACTGCGGCAGGCTTTGGCGCTGTGGTATGGGTTAGAGAAGAACCATAAGCCGGTTCACGATCGGCGTAGTAAGGTTGGCTATTTTGATCCCCGGAATAATTCGAGGAGAACGAAGATTTGGCGTTAATCGATGGGGCGGACTTCATGAGAATCGTTTTCCTCGCGTTTTTAGCGCTTTTTTCAACGCGTCGCTTTATTTTTGCCGCGGCCTTTTCCGCTTCGTCAACGGTAACTTCTTCGACGGGCTCGCCTTGTAAATTGACTCTCATTTCTCGCGCTTTTACTGCGGTTAGGTAATCGATTCGGCGCGCAAAAACAACTAAGGCTTCACGTAATTTACTTTTCGATATTCCCGCGTGCTTTGCCTCGTCAGCGTATTCCATCAGATCATTTAAAATCCCTTTTTTTAAGGGTCGAATTTGAACGTTGTTATCAAATGCCTTAGGAAAACGCCCAGCTAACCAACGAAGGGCTTGCAAGCGTGCCTGTTTAGATGAATTTTTTTGTTTTTGATTAATGATTGCAGTGCGAGGATGCAATTCTTGTTTTCTCATGCGAGAGGCCTCATCAGGCAGTAAAAATTGACCATGCAATGTATAAGGTTTAATTCCATTTTGCAAGAGTATTGATTCAATTAACCCGACGCGCTAAATTATAACCCGCTTAATGCACAACAAGTCGCATTTTGAAGTATCTTTGATAAATGTATATATTTAAATAATCTCCCCTGAAACGGCGTATGAATTATGAAACACGTATTTATGTCAATTTTAGCCATTTTTTTACCGTGGGTTGTGCTCCTACTTAATGATAATCCTGGTGGCGCACTTATTACCTTGGTTCTACAAGCCACTCTAATAGGCTGGATCCCAGCCAGCATGTGGGCTTGGCGCGTTGTCCATGAAACCCGTGAACGTGAAAAAGCTGAGCAGAAGGAGAAGAAAGAAAAGAAACCCTCTTAGGATTAGAAGTCTGGATAAATTTAATCCTGTACTAAATTTCTGCGTTACTTAATGAAGGATTATCGATTTCATGAAAACCAGAGTTATCGTCAATGGATCAAGCGGGAAAATGGGTTCTATGGCGTGTGAAACCATTCAAAACCATCCCGAGTTCGAACTCGTCAGAGCCTTAGGAAGTCAAGATAATTTAAGTCAGGAAATTACAGCAACAAACGCCGAAGTGGTGATTGATCTCACGCGAGCGGACTGTGTGTTTGAAAATAGTTTAACCATCATTGAACATGGTGCGCACCCGGTCATTGGGACCAGCGGGCTTATTGACGACGAAATTATTCGGCTCAAAGCGTTATGTGAACAAAAAAAGCTAGGGGGAATCATTGTTCCAAACTTTTCTATTGGCGCTGTTTTAATGATGCAATTTGCGGCCAAAGCCGCGCATTTTTTTAACGAAGTGGAAATCATAGAAGCGCATCATCAACAAAAGTTGGACGCCCCTTCTGGCACTGCACTTAAAACAGCAGAGATGATAGCCGCGAACCGAAGTAACCGTAAAAACGCGTTGCCGCTTAAAGAGCTCGTTGAAGGTGCGCGTGGTGGAAAGCATCGTGACGTCAATATCCATTCATTGCGATTACCTGGAGTGTTAGCGAAACAAGAAGTTATATTTGGCAGTCAAGGGGAAACGTTAACGTTATGCCATAACAGTATTGATCGATCCTGTTTTATGCCAGGCGTAGTACTCGCCTGCCAACGAGTAACCTCGCTAGATTCACTCTATTATGGGTTGGAACATTTGCTTAATCATTCAGAATAAATGGAAGGCGGTGAGCGAAATATACCCGTAATCTTTCAAAATGCGTGTTTTTAGGCGCCTTTATTTTTTGTCCTGCCGCATTTTAAAAAGCGAGTAATGGCTCATTCCCTTGCGAGTTTTTTAAAATGCGGCAGGGCGAAAAAGAAAAAGCATAAATCACGCATTTTGAAAGATTACGGGTATATACCCGTGATCGTTCAAGATTCGTGTTTTTAGGCCCCATTTTATTTTTTGACCTGTCGCATATTGAACGATCACGGGTATATAAGTTTGTGCTACACTGTTTTTGGAATTTTTTTTACAAGGTAGGTAATAAGGATGATAACAAAAAAAATAGGAGACTTTACCGGAATCTCCACTTCTGGAATTAGTGAGGCCATTAAAAATGCACTAGAAAAAGCTGGTGAACACAGTAGATTTGAAGTCATTGAAACCACCGCGCAAGGCAGCGGAACCAATCGCCAATACCAAGTCACTCTTTCAACCTATAACGACTGAACGACGCAGTTTCATGGTTCGGTACTTAAGGATAACCTTCTAAAAAGGAGCTTTAGTGATGGTTTACCACGTTCCACATGTGATTGCAGGTCAAAAAAAACTGCATTCTGACCTACCCAGTAAAGCGATATTTAATCCCGCGATCGGCGAAAAGATTGGTGATGTTTTTTTTGCGGATAAAACGCTATGCGATGAAGCAGTACTTGCTGCTAGAGAAGCGTTTACGGGCTGGTCTCAAACACCGCCTATCAAACGAGCTCGTATTCTCTTTAAATTTCGCGATTTATTAGAAAAACATCAGCTCGAATTAGCCAAAATTGTAACTCAGGAACATGGCAAAACCATCGAAGATGCAAAAGGCTCTGTGGCGAGAGCCATTGAAGTGGTTGAGCTTCATTGTGGCTTGATTACTCAATTACAAGGCAGCTTCACCGCCAATGTCTCGAATCAGATTGATTGCTATACCATGCTTCAACCCCTAGGCGTGTGTGCGGGCATTTCTCCGTTCAATTTTCCAGTGATGGTACCAGTCTGGATGATGATCCCCGCCATTGCTTGTGGAAATACATTTATCTTAAAACCATCGGAGCAAGATCCCTCGGCGCCGGTTCGGTTGTTTGAGCTACTTCACGATGCAGGTTTACCCGATGGGGTGGCGAATTGCATTCAAGGCGATAAAAACACGGTTGACTATTTATTAAATCATCCGGATATACAAGCCTTTACAGCCGTTGCCTCTACCCCCGTTGCTGAGCATATTTATAACACCGCAACAAGCCTTGGCAAACGCGCTCATACCTTTGGTGGCGCTAAAAATCATTGTCTCATTCTGCCGGATGCGGATATGGATTTTGCTGCGAACGCTATTGCGGGTGCCGCCTACGGCTCAGCTGGTGAGCGATGCATGGCGATTTCAGTCGCCGTCACGGTAGGTGATCAAACCGCTGAGCAATTTTTAGAAAAAATTGTTCCAGAAATAAACGCCATTCGTATAGACGCTGGCGATGCTGAACCTGTGGATATGGGGCCAGTAATTAGCAAAGCACACCGGGGTCGATTGCTAGAGGCAATAAATCAAGGCGTGCAAGAAGGCGCAAAGTTGGTGATTGATGGACGAGACTTTTCTCATCCAGAGCATCCCAATGGGTTTTATCTTGGACCTTGTTTATTCGATCACGTCAAAGAACACATGTCGGTCTATCAAAATGAGTTATTTGGACCGGTGTTAATCGTTGTTCGCGAAAAGGATTTTGATTCGGCTTTAAACTTAGTAAACCGCAATCAGTATGGAAATGGTACGGCAATTTTTACGCGTGATGGTTATACAGCGCGAGAATACTGCCAACGCGTACAAGTTGGAATGGTTGGGGTTAACATTCCCATTCCTGTTCCCATTGCAAGCCATCCGTTCGGAGGTTGGAAACAATCTTCTTTTGGCGACACCAACATGCATGGTGCGGAAAGTATTCATTTTTACACTCGCCGTAAAACCATCACAGAACGTTGGCCAGCGACTAAGATTCACGAACAATCATTCATCATGCCAACCCATTAAGGAGATCAGCTTGGCTAATATAGGATTCGTTGGACTTGGTCACATGGGATTACCCATGGCTATTAATTTGATGAACGCCAATCATACGGTGACTGGTTTTGATCGCCAACCTGAAGCGTTAACCGCTTTACAACGGGAGGGGGGGAGTCGTGCGGAATCACTAATCATGTTGGCCAAGGACTCTGAAATTATCATCACCATGTTGCAAACCGGTGAGCAAGTTAAGCAGGTTTGTTTCGGGGAGGATGGGCTATTTGCAGCAGCTAAAAAAGGCACGCTTTTTATAGATTGCTCATCGATTGATGTGACTAGTGCACGAGCGTTTCATACTCAAGCCGAGGAGCATGGGCATTTGGTACTGGATGCCCCTGTTTCAGGAGGGGTGCTAGGCGCTAAAGCAGCAACACTGACCTTCATGGTAGGAGGTAAAGAAGAAGCGTTTGCAAAAGCACATCCAATTTTCCTGGCGATGGGTAAAAAAATTATTCATACTGGAGAGGCTGGAAGCGGTCAAGCCGCAAAAATATGCAATAATATGATTCTGGGTATTTCAATGATCGCTGTATCCGAGGCGTTTGTCTTAGCCGAACAGTTAGAATTAAGCGCGCAGAAACTCCATGAGGTGGTCACCAACTCATCAGGCCAATGCTGGACCATGAACCAATACGTTCCTGTACCGGGGATATTAGACAATGTTCCCGCCAATCAGGATTATAAAGCGGGATTTACTGCAGCGATGATGCTTAAAGATTTGAAGCTTAGTCAGCAATGTGCAGAAGAATCTGGCGTTGAAACCCCATTAGGGGCAACAGCAAAACAGTTATATCAATCTCTGGTGAACGACGGCATGGAGGAGTTAGACTTTTCTGCGATTATCAAATTGATTCATAATAAAGCAGGTGTGTGAAGGTGCGCCACTGATGTTCTTAATAAGCGTATATTTCGCAATTTGTTGACATTTAAAACGCCTTCATTAACAATTGGACTCTGGTCATTTTTAAAAATGAGCCGGTAAGTGTTGTCTTTGTGAACGAAGTGAAGCAACTCAGAATAATTTTTAATAAGAGTACCGAGAAGGATTGCATCGCGAATGCTTGTAAAAACCCGTTATTAAACAATTTTGTAACAATGGTCCAGTATCAATGGACTTACGATTAACTGCAACTAGAGCCTTACACAATGCTAAGAAATTCCTCAAAGCCTGAACCTAAAACCCAACCCCGTACCATTATTGGGTTCACAATAAAAACTGAAACTTCATCACCCATGCCAAGTCCTTCCTCCCCTCCATCCGGAAGAACAAATAAGTTTTTTGACCAAAAAGAGGCATTTAAACAAGCTCTTGAAACCGGTAGAGTCATGTTTTCTTCTTCAAGTCAGAGCGCTGAAGCAAGCAAATCAAGCTCTAATCAAGTCTTTGAAAGTAATACAAGCGACCAAGCTTCTCCAAGATGTACTCTGGATACGATCGAAGATGGTGATGAGGATAATGAAGATGATGAACTAATCTTTCCAATGGATGATGTTTCAAAAGGGCCAAGAGCTTAATTTGCATATTCAAACCATTGATTCAACCGATCAATCAGTTCTTCCACACCTTGCTTTTTCAAGGACGAAAAAGCTTGTACGCTCACTAAATCCTTAACTGGTTGGTAAACGTTCTTAACCTCATGCAGGGCCGCTTGAACCTGGCCGCGACTTAGTTTATCCGCTTTGGTTAAAAGAATATGAACAGGTAAATCGCGCTCTATTGCCCAATTAACCATCATTTGATCCAGCTCTTTTAAAGGGTGACGAATATCCATAAGAAGCACTAACCCTGTAAGGCTTTTACGCGTCTCAAGGTAATGAGCCAAGTGCATTTGCCAGTCACGTTTTACTTGCTGTGCGACTTTTGCATAGCCATAACCCGGCAGATCTACCAACCGGTGATTATCATCCTCTAGAGTAAATAAATTAATAAGCTGCGTTCGACCTGGGGTCTTGCTGGTCCTGGCCAATTGACGCTTGCCCGTTAAACAATTTAAGGCACTGGATTTACCGGCATTAGAGCGGCCGGCAAACGCCACTTCATAGCCAGTATCTTCTGGTAAGTGTTCAACGCGTGCCGCACTTTTTAAAAATTGTGCTTGTGTATAAGGATTATTGATCATAAGCGTCACTATAATTTGCAGAGTTTCTTAAAGACAGTGTACCATTAAATCAGTTTTAACCGATGAGAAACCGATGAGAAAATTAGCTTTTGCACTTTTCTTATGCAGTTCTTTGCTCGCCTTTGCCGAGGGGAATCCTCTGGCAGGCAAAGAAAAGTCTTCCGTTTGTGCCGCATGTCATGGTCCTACGGGCGTGAGTAATAACCCTGAATGGCCTAATCTTGCCGGTCAGCATGCTGATTATTTAGTTCGGCAAATGAAGTATTTTAAAGAGGGAAAAAAGCGCAGCTCTCCATTGATGACCCCAGTTATGGCCAATTTAACTCCGCAAGATATGAGTGATCTGGCTGCATTTTATGCCAATCAGCCTTTGCCAAGACTAACCACGCCTAAGCAATATGTTAAACCTGGTGAGCGCTTGTATCGTGGCGGTAATTTCGAAAAACACATTACCGCCTGCATCGCCTGTCACGGCCCGCAAGGGTTTGGCAATGCGCAAGCTGGTTTTCCGGTTTTATCAGGCCAGCATGCTGTATATAGTATCCAGCAGTTAGAAGCGTTTAAGAACCGAACGCGGACTGGGGATATAAACGACATGATGCATGACATCGCCAGCCGTATGGGAAAAGAAGAGATGGAGGCGGTTTCCTATTATTTATCCGGCTTGCATTAAAATCGTGTAAACTATAGCTTCTTTAAGTTTAAGCACTAAGGTGAACGTCATGTTAAAACGGTTGTGTTTTATTGTTTTATGTTTGCTCCTTCCTACCTTAACCTTTGCTGAGGACTTTGTTGCGGGCAAAGATTATGTCGTCATCAACACAGCCAGTGAAGGCTCTTCGCAAGAAGATCGCGTGATGATCACAGAATTTTTCAGCTACGGATGTCCTTGGTGCTATCGTTTGGAAACCCGCTTAGAAACTTGGGTAGCCGCCAAAGGAAGTCATGTATTCTACGAAAAAGTTCCGGTTATTTTTAACAAAGACTGGGAGTTCTACGCAAAAGCTTTTTATACGGCTCAAGCGCTATCGTTACAAGAATCCATAACGCCGGCTCTTTTTAAAGCCATTCTGACGGATAAAAAGCGTTTAAACAACAATAAAGACATGGTTCAATTTTTACACACTCAGGGCATTGATGAGAAGGTGGCGAAAAGCGCGTTTCATAATTCACCCAGCATTGATATAGAAATCAATAACAGCAAACGCATGATGGCAACCTATCAAATCGCCGCCGTTCCCGCTCTGTTAATTCAGAACAAGTACAAGACGGATTTACAAATGGCTAAGTCTGAGGATCGCTTGTTTGCGATTTTAGATTATTTGGTAAAAAAATCTAAAAACGAACATCCATGAAGCTAGAACCCCTAAGATTTAATCGCTAGAAATACCGGGATTTTCTAAGCTTAAAATCCCGGTATTAAAATCATAGGCAAACAATTCAGCGTATCGCCCCCAATCAATCATGGTTCTTAAAACACGGTCAGCTTCTTTCTCGCTTAAATAATCTTCTAGTTTGCTTAAAAACCGCTCTTCAGAGACATAATGACTGCTTTTCTCATCTAAAATCTTACAGATATAGCGAGCCAACGGCACTTTCTGCAACAGTTGTTTCGCAAATATTTGCTTTCGTTCTTGCAAATCAGCATCTGAGAATTGCTTACCAAGATCGCTAAGCTGAATATCCCCATCCAACACGCGAGCGAATCCTAACACTTCTAGTGTTTCAAGAATGGGGAATAAATCATCCACATTCATCATCAACTCATCGGCCAGCTCTGGTAAGTCCATACGATCTTCAAAGGATTTCATCGTTTCGATTAAACCGGATAACTCAGAAGGCTCAACATCCGGTAAGCGATAACCCAAAGCAATTTGCCGCTCACGAACATGGCGCGCTTTTTCTCTTGGGCCCGTGGTCATTAACGTGTAAATTCTATCAACTAATGCTCTAAACTCTGGCGATTCCGTTGTTCTTGGTTGGGGAAGTTTTACCCTTAAATCGGATCGAATATACCCAGGATCACTGCCTAAAATAATGATTCTATCCGCAAGCATAGCCGCTTCTTCAATATTATGGGTGACTAATAAAATACCATTGGTGTTGGTTTTTTTATCTTGCCATAAGTCTAATAGGTCGGATTTTAAATTTTCTGCCGTTAAGACATCTAATGCGGAAAACGGTTCATCCATTAACAACACATCGGGATTAATCACTAATGCTCGCGCAAATCCGACCCGCTGTCGCATACCTCCAGACAATTCTTTTGGAAAAGCCGATTCAAATCCATCAAGCCCAATAATATCAATGGCTTCAATGGCTCGACGACGGCGTTCTTCTTTGGGTATGCCTTGGGCTTCTAAGCCAAGCTCTACATTTTCTAATACCGTTAACCAGGGCATAAGGGCAAAGGATTGAAACACCATAGCAATACCTTGCACTGGTTTCGTTACGGGCTTGCCTCGATAGGCGACCTCACCGCTAGAAGGCGCCACTAACCCCGCGATGATCCGAAGAAGAGTCGATTTTCCTGATCCAGACTTGCCAAGAAGGGCAACGATTTCCCCTTCTTTTAATTCGAAGTCGATGTCTTTTAACACCAATAAATCCTGATCAGCTGATTTTTTATACGCTTTCCGCAGGTTAGTTATCGAGATGATGGTTTCAGACATAAGGATCTCAGTTGATATTAAAACGCTCTTCTGCTAACCGATACAACGGCTGCCAAAGAATATGATTAAAAAATAGGACATACAAACACATCATTGCGGTTCCTAATGCGATTTTAGGAAAGTCCCCTTCAAGAGTGCTTGCTTGAATGTACGCGCCAAGTCCAGTGGCTTTTAAGGTGGTATTACCCCAGCTCACCCATTCAGCAACGATACTTGCGTTCCAGGCGCCACCTGCAGCGGTAATGGCGCCGGTAATGTAGTAGGGAAAAATGCCTGGAAGCGCTAATGTTCGCCACCATTGCCAACCTTTAACCCCGAAGTTATCCGCAGCTAAAAACAAATCACGCGGGATAGTCGATGCCCCAGCAATGACGTTAAACAAAATGTACCATTGTGTTCCTAAAATCATTAATGGGGTCACCCAAATTTCAACGTTTAAATTAAACTGAACGATCGCTATCACAAATAAGGGATAAAATAAATTCGCTGGAAACGCGGCTGCAAATTGAATCACAGGTTGTACCTTTTGCGCCAAACGTGGCCGACGTCCAATCCACACACCGACCGGTATCCAAACCATGGAGCTTAAGACAATCAAGACAATTACGCGGGTAGCGGTGGCTGAGCCCAATAACAGCACATGAATGATATCGCTCACTTTTAATTCGGCTAAAATATATCGCAAGAAGGTATAAGCCCCCCCGAGGATAGTCAGCAATAAAAGGGTATTCCAGAGCCAGGTAATTTGGCGAATCCTCGTTGTGCTAATTTCTCGAGAAGATTTGGCCGTGTAGCGACTAAGAATTGGAGCATTGACAAAACGATCTCTGACCAGACTTAGACCCGAGTCAACAGATTTCATTAAACGACTACGACGCATCCAATCAATTAACCAAGATTGATATTCTTCTTCGTCGGGAGATTGCTCTACTTTAAATTTTTCTGACCAAGCAATTAAAGGACGAAACAAAATTTGATCGTAAAGAAAAATAACCACCACCATAGCTAACATCGCGTAGCCCAATGCAGGAAGATCGCTTCTTTCAATCGCTAGCGCAATGTAGGAGCCCACACCAGGTAAGCGTATTTCTTGATGAGAAACCACAATGGCTTCAGACAGCACCACAAAAAACCAACTCGCAGACATGGACATCATCATATTCCAGAGTAATCCTGACATGGAATAAGGCACCTCTACCTTCCAAAATCGCTGCCATGGCGATAATTGAAACATAGAAGACGCTTCACGAAGGTCGTGAGGCACTAGTTTTAGCGATTGATAAAACCCAAAGGTAATATTCCAAACTTGGGCGGTAAAAATCACAAAAATAGACGCGCATTCTGGGCCAAGCATGCTACCAGGAAAAAGATGAATAAATCCTGTCACGGTAATCGCTAAAAAGCTTAGCACTGGTACGGATTGTAATATATCAATGGCTGGGATAATTAATTGTTCGGCCCGTTTATTTTTTGCCGCCAATGTCCCTACAATAAAAGTAAAGGCTATTGAAAACAATAACGCAATAAACATTCTTAGAACCGTTCGACCGGCATAAAAAGGCAACACCGCAGGATCTAAGGATATTGGTAATGGCTGGCCCAGAGCGTAAGGAGCAGCCATTTGCTTTCCCACCCAAGCTAAAAAAAAGAGGACGGAAAAAACTAAGATCAGCAGCAATAAATCCCAACGATTTAGATAACGACTGACGTTTTCTCGATTAGCAAAATAAAAACGATTGCTATCCATAACATCCCCTTATTTATAATGAGTAATAAGAGGGCCTTCTGCAAATACTTACCCCGCTACAACCACGGTTTGGCCGCGACGTAAGCATTTGCAGAAACCCCTAATTGACGACTGAGAGATTCTACTACAAATCGCTAGCTTAGATGAAGTTATGTTTAGGAAATATCCAGGGCTGTCTCATCTTAGTTTCACGTTATGTTAATCGGTTAACCGAACTTCTCCCCTCTCTTGAGGATGAGACATCCGGATGGGATATATACCCGTAATCTTTCAAAATGCGTGATTTATGCTTTTTGAACGATCATGGGGGTATCCTCTCACAGGTTACACAATTTGCAGAGTGAAGCGTTTCGATTCTACAATAGGTAAAGGAATAAGGATAAGGAGAGGTAATTATGGCTTTCAAAGGTTTAACTTCTTTCTTCATGGTATGTGCGTGGCTCATCCCTGTTGCAGCCAAAGCAGAAGTTGAAGACATCCAACGTTCCGTTTGGGTCAATGAGGCGATTGTCGCAACTTATACCTATAACTATAAAAACTTCTTACCACGTCAAAAAGAAATTGCGAAATACTTTACTGCAGACGGCTGGATTGCTTACAGCAAAGCCTTAAATGCTTCGAAGTTGCCAGATACTGTGCAAAAAAATAACTATTTTGTGAATGCTGTAGCTCAACTTCCTCCTGAAATAAAACCACTCAATAGCGATGTTTGGCAAGCCAACATGCCCTTACTCGTGGTGTATAAAAATCCTCAATATCAACAGAAACAAACTTTAAGCGTCACAATTCAGTTTAAAGAAGTATCAGGGGGACAAGGGGTCCGAGGTTTGGCCATTACCAGCCTACAATCGAAGGTCATTGAACCGCCTTGCGTCTGTCAACCGAGCTCTCCAAATGACAACTTAGATAATCAATCAGATGCAAAGGCCAAACCAGCCCCATAAGTTAAGAGAAAAAACGCAATCCCATAATCACAAGATGCAATAACATAAATCCCAGGATGAGCAGTAAAATAAAGTTCAGTTTGGGAGGGGTTGAAACATCTAAAACAGCATGCTCGGGATGAGCGGGATCATAATAAACGTCCAACTCTTTATCTTCTTTGCAAGCATCAGCAACTTTGTGTGCCAGTCTGCGAGCGCGCGCACTGTAAGGAGTATTATGCAGTGTATCTAAAAAAAGATGCTCTCCGATATATCGTTGTCCTCGGACTTGATATCGATATTCAATCTTTGGCCATACTTGATGGCCTTGCATGCTCCATTCACAGGAAGTAATTCGACCCTTTGTTATGTTCCATTGCTTGGTTTTTTCAATGGCGGCCCTTGTCCGCCAGAAGTATCCAAACAGTAGCAGCAATATTAAAAACCAACCTAAATCAAGCAACCATTGCCAGGACATTACAGAGTCTCACGAAATAATCTTTCTTTGATACTAGATGATGGGGCATTGTATTGCAAAACAACATCTCGTTATAATCAAATCTCAATTTAAGCGAAAGGAAGGAATCGCAATGCTTGCAAAAACCCCCCTTCACGACAATCATGTCTTACAGGGTGCAAAAATGGTTGATTTCCACGGTTGGGAAATGCCGTTGCACTATGGTTCGCAATTGCAAGAGCACCAAGAAGTACGCCATAACGCCGGCATGTTTGATGTCTCACATATGACCGTGGTTGATGTCCTCGGTGCGGGCGGTCGTCAATTTTTAAGACGTTTATTAACCAATGATGTGGATCAGTTAGAACACACAGGCCGTGCTTTATACAGCTGTATGTGCAACGAACATGGCGGCATCATTGACGATCTAATTGTCTATCAACGAGCTCCAGATAATTATCGTTTGGTATTAAATTCAGCCACGCGCTCACAAGACCTAGATTGGATCCGAGATAAAATTCAAGGATTTTCGGTAGGCTTGCAGGAACGGAATGAGCTGGCCATGTTAGCGGTTCAGGGGCCAAAGGCAATAAATAAAGTCTTGAATCTTCTAAGCCCTGCCCAAGCCGATGCCATTTCCACATTAACCACCTTTGAATGCGTCGATGTCGATGGTTGGTTTTTCGCCCGCACAGGCTATACCGGTGAAGATGGGTTAGAGATTGTTGTTCCGCAGGATGAAATCAGTGACCTCTGGACTAAACTCTTAAGTGCTGGAATTCAGCCTTGTGGTTTGGCTGCACGTGATACCCTTCGGCTTGAAGCTGGATTAATGTTGTATGGACAAGACATGGATCAATCAACAACCCCTTTGGAGTCGGGTTTAGCTTGGACTATTAAATGGGAACCGCATGATCGTAATTTCATAGGCATGGGGGCGTTGCTCTCCCAAAAGCAACAAGGCATTAAACGAACACTAATAGGGCTGTTATTGGAAGACAAAGGCATTATGCGCGGCGGCCAGCGTGTTATTCTCTCAGATGGCCGTGAAGGAATCATTACCAGCGGAACCTATTCTCCCACCTTGGAGCGCTCAATAGCGTTTGCACGCGTTCCTGCGCAGGTTGGCGATGAAGTGTTAGTCGATATTCGCGGCAAATTATTAAAGGCCAAAACCGGAAAACCTCGGTTTGTTAAACACGGCCAAGTGCTGTGGGATCTTTAAACCCTAGGGATTTTATAAAGAGGAATAAATCATGAGTGATGTACCAGCAAATTTAAAGTTCACCGAAACCCATGAGTGGATCCTAGTTAACGATGGGGAAGCCACCATTGGTATTACCGATCATGCACAAAGGTTGTTAGGCGACTTAGTGTTTGTTGATTTGCCTGAAGTCGGCAACACCGTTTCTAGTGGCGATGAGCTTGGCGTGGTTGAGTCCGTTAAAGCCGCGGCAGATTTTTATACCCCAATTAGTGGGGTTATTGTGGCTGTAAATCCTAAAGTTTGCGAAGATCCAGCCTTGGTCAATCAGGACCCTTATGGAACAGGTTGGCTGGTTAAAATTAAGCCTAATTCACCCGCTGAAATTGAAAACCTGCTCGACGCAGAGGCTTATGAGCAAGAAATTGCTGAGGAAGAATAAACCATGCCTTATATTCCACACACTGAAGATGATGTAACGAAGATGCTCAATCGCATCAATGTCACTGAACTCACAGCCTTATTTGATGAAATTCCTTCGTCCCTTAGACATGAAGAATTCAAAACAATACCTAAAGGCATGAATGAAATGACCATGCTCAACCATGCAAAGGAGTTAGCAAACCAAAACAAAAATGGTGTTTGCTTTATTGGGGCCGGCGCATATGAACATCATATTCCTGCTGCCGTGTGGGATATTGCTTCTCGTGGTGAGTTTTTAACCGCGTATACGCCCTATCAGGCTGAAGCCAGTCAAGGCACGTTGCAATTGCTCTATGAATACCAAACTATGATCGCCGAGTTGACTGGGATGGATGTTGCCAATGCCTCCATGTATGACGGCGCCACAGCACTTGCGGAAGCGGTGTTAATGGCGGTTCGAATCAATCGTCACAGCAAATCCAATCGCATTTTAATGGTCGGAACTCTCCACCCTTTTTATCGTGAAACCGTCGAAACCATCGTGCGCAACCAACACATTGAAGTGATTAACCTCCCGTTTGACTCTGAACAAGGGATTACTTCGCTGTCAGCTTTAGAGGCCTATCAGGGGGAAGATATTACGGGATTGGTAATTAATCAGCCGAATTTTTTTGGCTGTCTTGAAGAAGCCGATGAGTTATGCGATTGGGCGCGTGCCAACCAAACGATTGCCATCGCATGTGTCAATCCAGTTTCCTTGGGATTATTAAAACCACCTGGCCAATGGGGAAAAGACGGGGTGGATATTGTCTGCGGTGAGGGTCAACCCTTTGGCTCCCCGCTCGCTTCAGGCGGCCCTTATTTTGGCTTTTTCAGCACGAAATTAGAGCATGTGCGCCAAATGCCTGGTCGATTAATTGGCCGTACGTTAGATAAAGACGGCAATACTGGATTTACCCTCACCTTACAAGCACGAGAACAACACATTCGTCGCGGGAAAGCGACGTCCAATATCTGTACAAACCAGGGATTGCTGGTCACCGCCGCGACCATCCACATGAGCCTTCTGGGAGAAGAGGGGCTTAGCCAGGTTGCGCGCCAATGTTTTGAAAACACGCATGAATTGGTCGATTGTTTGACTGCAATTGATGGTGTGGAACAAGTGTTTTCATCCCATTATTTTCATGAAGCATTACTTAAACTCAACAAACCGGTGGATGAGGTTTTAAAAGCACTGCGTGCTGAAGGAATTGATGGCGGTTACGCTTTGGAAGCGCATTTTCCAACATTAGCCAATACACTATTGGTTTGCGCGACTGAAATGAGAACGTCCGAAGACCTTCAACGGTATGCGAAAGCGCTAGCTAAGCATATGAACTAATCTAAGTTCGACCTAACCGACATTAATGCCATTTAGGTCACCAAATGAGACGAAAACTATGATCATTGTAAAATTAAATTATAAAGTTCCACTAGAAGAGGTGGACAAGTATTTACAAGCGCATCGTGAATTTCTCGATTATTACTATAAACAAGGGTTACTATTAGCCTCTGGTCCAATGAACCCTCGAACCGGTGGAATCATTATTGCTCTGACGAAAGATCGGCCCATGCTGGAATCCATCTTAGAAACAGATCCCTATCATCTTGCGGAAATTGCAGATTACGAGCTGATTGAGTTTACCCCCGTAAAACATCGCGATGAGCTGAAAGAGGTTATTCAACATTCGGAAGGAAAGTTATGTTAATTTTCGAACTCTCAAAATCAGGGCGGCAGGCAACCGCTCAAGCACCTAAAACGTCGAACAAAAAACCTGATTTGCCAGAGAAATACCTCCGTAAAAGCCCACCACGCTGGCCCTCCTGCTCTGAGTTGCAAGTGGTGCGACACTACACCCGCTTATCGCAAAAAAATTTCGCCATCGATACCAATTTTTATCCGCTCGGTTCTTGTACTATGAAGTACAACCCTCGCGGCGTTCATAAGGCGGCCTCATTACCCGGTTTTAATAACCGTCACCCAATGACCACCACTGAAGTGAGTCAGGGTTTTTTAAGGGCCTTGTACCATTTACAAACGTACCTTGCTGAAATCACCGGTATGGCTGGGGTTTCGTTAACGTCCATGGCAGGTTCGCAAGGCGAGTTTGCGGGGGTCGCCATGATTAAAGCGTATCACCAATCGCGCGGCGATAGTCAGCGAAATGAGATTTTAATTCCTGATGCAGCACATGGCACCAATCCAGCTTCTGCGGTGATGTGTGGCTATAAGGTGGTGGAAATACCTACGGCAGAAGATGGTGATATGGATTTGGACGCGCTGAAACAACGTGTAGGCCCTCATACCGCCGGAATAATGTTAACCAATCCTTCAACGCTTGGGTTATTCATGCGTCAAATAAAAGACATCGCGGATATTGTCCACCAAGCCGGGGGACTGTTGTACTACGATGGTGCCAATTTAAATGCCATTTTAGGCAAAGTACGTCCTGGAGACATGGGGTTTGATGTGATGCATTTAAACTTACATAAGACCTTTGCCACCCCTCACGGCGGTGGCGGGCCAGGAGCGGGGCCTATTGCAGTAAATAAGCGCTTACTCCCATTCATGCCTTTGCCTGTTGTGCTTAAGATGGATGAGAGCTACCGCTGGGCAGAGCGCGCTGATTACCCCCAAAGTATTGGACGCTTATCCTGTTTTATGGGAAATGCGGCTATTTTACTTCGTGCTTATTTTTACATCCGAGTGTTAGGTCATGAGGGGTTACACCGTGTATCCGAATTTGCAACATTAAATGCCAATTATCTTTTAACCGAATTGACCAGCGCTGGATTTAAAGCCGCTTACCCTAATCGCCGCGCCAGTCATGAATTTATACTGACGTTAAGCTCTGAAAAGAAGAAATTTGGAATTACCGCCATGGATGTGGCCAAGCGTTTGCTCGATTATGGGTTCCATGCACCCACGACTTACTTCCCCTTACTTATCCCTGAATGTTTTCTCATTGAACCTACTGAAACTGAAGCCCTTGAAGAGCTGGATGGGTTTGTGAGTGCAATGAGCGCCATTCGTTATGAGGCCGAAACGAATCCTGCTCTCTTAAAAGAAGCGCCACATACCTTGCCAGCACGTCGATTGGATGATGTCAAAGCCGCTAGAGAATTAGACTTAAATTATTTCAGTGAGAAAACTTCTTGAGTCCCCTGATGAGTGTAAGAAGGATGGCGGCTGAGTTTGGGTAGGCAATCGCGCTAACTCTCTAAAAAATATTAAAAAACTCTTTTCTCAAGTTCAGAAATGCGATATAAAAAGCTGGCAAGGATCTTTTGCAATGAGTTGACTTGAAATCGGTAATTACTCAATTATTTTTCAAGGAGTGAAAAATGAACAGTAAGGTGTTTTCGCAGCGGTTTAACCGCGAGCTTTCCTTGTTAGGCTTCCCTGAAGAAATTAATGAAAAAACAAAAGCCGTTGCCAAAGTGTTTGGTGTAACTAGACACCTTGCAAACTCGATGATATTTGGTCACATCCTTCCCCCCCCAGATCAACTGGATAAAATTGCTGAAATCCTTGAGGTCTGTCCCCAATGGTTAGGAGGCGCGGTGGATCGAAAAAAAGGCTATCCCGCTCGTCAAACAGCAGATGCTTAAATGATTTTGGACAAAAAATGGCATCTATCCCCAATCAACTTCCTCGCCATTTTTTTGTCCTGTAGAAGGCATTATTTCTTTGAACGGTACAATTTTTCATAGATTCGTCTTTGCGAGCGCTAGCGAAGCAATCAAGCTTATCAATTTGTTCAAATGTCGAACTTGATTGCTTCGTCGCAGCACTCCTCGCAAAAACGGTTACTTAAAATCGAACGGTACAGAGGTATTATTTTTCAACACCCTTGCAACGAACCCTTTTCTACTTCAGAATAGCACTGTTACTACAGGTACTAAACTTTACCTTCGGAAGCCCTGAACCATGGAATGCCTGAGTTTTTGCATCGCAAATAGTATTGATTTGGCCCGCTTGGATAATCACTATAAAAACACATTAAAAAGCTATACATCCGCACGGTCCCGCGACACCTTAAAATTAAGACATCATAATAGCAACCATGTGGTCTATGTCTTTAAAAACGGCACGGTTGTATCCTGGGGCATTAAACGCCACCAGATCAATGCCTACCTAGATACCATTAGACTGTATGCCAATAAACCCACAGCCTTTGAAGTACATGATGATTTCAGTTATAAAATCGGTGAAACAACAAGCATTAAACCTCACGATTATTTTGATGTCGATTGCATTACGCTTGAAGAAGATAATGATGAAATTAAATTAAGCCTTTCATACGGATTTGCCCAATCGGTCAAATTACAATATTTTGAAACCATTTTAGAAGCATTGATTGAAAAATACACTCCGCTCATCCATACCTTATCCAGCAAAGGCGATATGGGCATAAGCCGGAAACAAATTCGTCAAATCATTGGAGAAATTTTAGGCGCGAAAAGCGAAATGAACTTAATCAGTAACTTTCTTTATCACCCTAAATATTTCTGGCAGCACCCAACGCTTGAAGAATACTTCATTATGTTAGAGCGCTATTTACACATGCAACGGCGGGTAAATGCCATTAACCATCGTCTAGATACTATAAACGAAATTTTTGAAATGTTTAACGGTTATCTAGAAAACCGCCATGCGCACGGCCTTGAAATTACCATCATTATATTGATTGCCATTGAGATTGTCTTCGGAGTACTAAATTTCCATTTTTAACCCCCAGTTATGGGTTTTTTAATGAGTAATGCAAATGAATCCGACCGCTCAGGATAAGAAAATATCCTACAAAACCGAGATATTGGCAGGTCTTTCAACCTTTTTAACCATGGTTTATATCGCGTTTGTTAATCCTGCCATTTTGCATGATGCAGGCATGGATCAAGGTGCTGTGTTCACAGCCACATGCTTAGTATCTGCTTTCGCCTCTGCGTTCATTGGACTCTATGCGAACATCCCTGTTGGAGTCGCCCCAGGAATGGCACTCAATATTTATTTTTCTTATAGCGTGGTCCAAGGGCTTGGGTTTGACTGGCAACATGCTTTGGCGATGGTGTTCATATCGGGTATTCTTTTCTTAATGGTCACCCTAACTCAATTACGCCGTTTATTAACCGAAGCCATTCCGTATAATTTGCAGGTCGCCATTCTCATCGGAATCAGCCTTTTAATCGCATTAATTGCCTTGCAAACCAATCAAATTATTGTCAGCGGCAACCATACTTTAATGCATTTAGGCGATTTATCACGTCCTGAAAGCTTGCTATTTTTTGCAGGGTTTTTATTGATCTTAGCCCTGGATTATTATCGCATTCCCGGAGCAATCATCATTGGCATTCTATCCATTAGTATGATTAGCCTTCTCATTGGGTTAACCAAATGGCATGGCGTATTAGGCTTTCCCCCCTCCCTTGCTCCCACCTTCTTTAAGCTCGATTTCTCAGGGATGGGTAGCATGGCGGCGATTAAAGCGACCTTTGCGTTTTTTCTCATTGCTGTATTTGATGCCACTGGAACGCTTATTGGATTATTAAATCAATCCGTCTTCAAAACCATGAACAATTATCAACAACGAATTCGTAAAAGCTTAACTGCTGATGCAACCGCATCCGCGCTCGCCGGACTATTAGGCTCTGCCAGCACCTCGCCTTTTATTGAATCCGCCGCGGGAATTGAAGCGGGGGGCAGAACAGGGCTTACGGCAATCGTCATCGCGATAGGGTTTCTTTTAGTGTTATTTTTCTTTCCCTTAGCCCAAGCCATTCCAAGCTTCGCATCCGGCCCTGCGTTATTGTATGTCGCCTGCTGCATGATGCGAAACGTCGTGGGCATGAACCTCACCGATATTACCGAAGCCGCTCCCAGCATGCTCATTATCATGATGATCCCTTTTACCTCTTCAATCGCAGATGGAATTGGAGCAGGAATTATCGTTTATGCTCTGCTGAAATTAATCACTCGCCAACGCTTAAACCCTATGGTGATCATGTTAAGTTTAGTTTTTGTCTTGTTTTTTATAATTAATTAACGCCCTATTTATCTCAGTAAAAGGGTTATGCACTATACTGAAAAAAACAACCTATGTTTGGATTATGCATAGGAAGGGAAACAGCTAAAGCCATCTTTGCAAGCGGTTTAAGGCGGCATGATCTGATAAGATATGGTACATAAAAATTATGTTAATCCAAACAAGCCAACTCAATAAAAAACAACTGCTAGAACTTAAGCAACTTCAGCGTGCTTGTAAAGTTGCTGATCAGCATATTATCCCCATCTACCCCCACATCTTAATAGAACCCAGGCAAAAGCCCTCGACTTTTTTATATTATGAAAATGAACGACTAATTGGTTTTGTAAGCGCCTATTTTTTCTATGATAACGCCTGCGAAGTAGCATTAATGGTTGATCCGGCTTTTCGAAGACAAAAAATTGCGAGTGTATTATTGGCCTCTTTACTTCCGTTTATTGACTCAGAAGAAGTCGTGCAAGTGATCGTTTCTAGTACAGAAAAAGCAAAAGATTCATGGCTTCCTTCTTGGGGGTTTCGCTATTATGAAAGCGAATACGAAATGATTCGATTTTCCAATGAAAAAATCGTACTTGAATCTCCAAGACTACATTTTAAAAAAGCATCTATTGATGACGCTTCATTTTTATGCAAAGCCGACAGTCTCTGTTTTCCTGACTATCCTCACGATATACGCACTCGTATTTTAGCGCTTTTAAATGATCGAGCCTATCGCCTGGTCATCGCCTCTATAAATGAACAACCGGTAGGAAAAGCGCACATTCATTGGATAAGGGAAGGGGCAAAGTTATCAGATATTGCCATTTTGCCTGATTTACAAGCCCAAGGATTGGGACGCGAATTGATTGCCTATTGTATTAATTATGCGCTGGATCAGAAAAAACCAAGACTTTGCCTTGATGTACAGACTAAAAATAGTCATGCAATTAAATTATATGCCCGCCTTGGATTTGAGATAGAAACTATGTGTGACTATTGGGTTAGTACCACCAAGCGTTTGCTGCAGCAAATAAATTCACTGTCTCCATTATAATGAGCACCTGAAATTAACCCTGCTTTGTTCATAAACGTCAAAAAATAATGCACTCTAAGATAATAACGCTTGACGCATTTGCTTACCAACCTTTAGTATTCTCACTGAAAAAAGGATGGGTCGAGGTGGTAATTCAAATGAGGAAACGGCATGAAAAAAAGGGTTGTGATCACAAGCATGGAAATCACCTCATCGATAGGGTGTGGGCTTGAAAACTTTTGGCATGCTGCCGTTAATGGAACCTGTGGTATTAAACGAATTCAAGCTTATGATCCCTCACCTTACACCACCCAAATCGCTGGAGAAATTCGCGATTTAAACCTAGATAATTTACCTGAATTTAATAAACCAAAACGCTATCCCCGTGTCGCTCAATACGCTTTGTATTGTGCTCATCATGCCATTAAAAGAGCTGGGTTGACTGCCCAGGAGTTGCAAAACGCTGGTACCTACATCGGCACAAGTCTTGGAGGAATGCCTGAGCTTGAAGAAGCGTATCAGTCTTTTTTTACGGAAAGTTGGAAAAAAATCCCAGCCTTAAGTGTCATTCGGGGCATGCCAAATTCCATTGCGAATCATATTGCAATTGCCTTTGGACTCCATGGCCCTAATATGACTGTTTCGAACGCCTGTGTTTCCTCTGCAGAAGCCATAGGGCTTGCTTACCAACAAATTGCTCATGGACAATTGTCCGTTGCTTTATGCGGCGGGACCGAATCATTGGTATGGGAAACCATTATGGCGGCTTGGTGCAAGTTGCGTGTCATGTCAACTCAAAATGAATTACCCGCCAAAGCCAGTCGGCCATTTGATAAACATCGTGATGGTATGGTTATGGCAGATGGTGCGGGGGTCTTAATCTTGGAAGAACTTGAGCACGCTAAAGCTCGTGGCGCAACCATTTATGCAGAAATTATAGGCTTTGGAGCCAGTTGCGACGCCACGCATGTTACCGCACCAAACACACAAGGGCAAGTTCGTGCCGTCACAGCGGCACTCGAAGACGCTAAGCTTTCTCCAAACGATGTGCAGTACATTAGCGCTCATGGTACTGGAACTCAGTTAAACGACATTACAGAAACCCAAACCATTAAAACCGTATTCGGTAACCAAGCTTATCAGATCCCCATCACCGCGCAAAAAGCCCTCACTGGACATGCAATAGGAGCGGCCGGTGCAATGGAGATCATCGCAACAACGCTGTGCCTGCAACAAGATATCTTATTACCCACCATCAATCTTGAAGAGCCTGATCCAACCTGCGATCTGGATTATGTTCCCAATGAAGCCAGAAAAAAACCAGTAGACATCGCCTTATCCAATCATTTTGCATTTGGTGGCGCTAACGCAGTATTGATTCTACGGAGAATGTAGTTTCCTTTATTTAAAACCCTGCAATTATTCGCAAGTTCATGCTCATCAGGCTATAATTTACCGATTTGTCAGTTTAGAAGGTTATTCATGAATGCTACATTACTTGAGATAGCAACGCTCGTCGAAGGAACAGTGATTGGAGATAAAAGTAAAACCATCAGCGCTTTATCCCCAATCGATAATATAATACCCAATTCTTTAGTATTTGCTGAAGGTGCTGAAAACCTCCAACAAGCCGAAGAATCACCCGCCGCTGCGATTTTGGTGGCCAGCAAAATTGATGGCAGTAGCAAGCCTTTAATTCAAGTTACCAATCCTCTTAAAGCCTTCATAACCCTGCTTAATCATTTTTATCCCGTACAGCGTCCTGACACCGGTATTCACCCTACTGCCATTATCGCGGATAACGTCAAACTAGGGAAAAACGTAGCTATTGGACCTTATGTCGTGGTGGAGTCCAACAGTAACATTGGCGACGACTGTGTGATTAAAGGCCATGTTTACATTGGCCGTAATGTGGAAATTGGCGCAGATACAACACTTCATGCCCATGTCACCATTTATGATTCCTGCAAAATCGGAGAACGCGTTAGCATTCACGCTTCAACCGTGATTGGATCGGATGGATTTGGTTATACTCAAGACAATGGCAAGCATTTAAAGGTTCCTCATGTTGGCCATGTTATCATTGAAAGCGATGTAGAAATTGGCGCAAATACAGTTATAGACCGTGCAACGATGGGCGCGACCGTTATTGGTGAAGGCAGTAAAATCGATAACTTAGTGCAAATCGCTCATTCCGTAAAAATTGGGAAGCATAATATCATCTGCGCATTCACCGGTATTGCTGGAAGTTCTTCTAGTGGCGATCACGTTATTTTTGCAGCGAATGTTGGTGTGAGTGATCATGTACGGATTGATGATGGCGTAATATTAGGTGCAAGAGCTGGCGTTCCTCCCAAAAAGCACTTAAAGCAGGGTAATATTTATCTTGGAAATCCTGCGCGACCTAAAGACAAAGCTATCGAACAAGAATTAAGCAGCACCCGCATTCCAATGATGCGTAAAAATCTTAAGTCCTTGTCCGAAAAAGTTGAGAAATTAGCAAAACAAGTCGAGCAATTGGAGAAATAATTACAATGTCCAAACCTTTGGTTCTGGTTGACGGCTCATCCTATTTTTTTCGTGCCTTTCATGCGCTACCTCCGCTTACAAATTCTAAGGGGCAACCTACTGGGGCAATTTATGGCGTAGCCAATATGATTAAGCGGCTCATTAAAGATTACGAGCCTACCTACATGGCCGTGGTCTTTGATGCCAAGGGAAAAACTTTCCGAGATGAATGGTATCCCCAATATAAAGCCAATCGCCCCCCGATGCCGGATGAATTAAGCAGCCAATTTAAACCGTTACAAGAAGTGCTCAAAGCCATGGGCCTTCCATTGCTGACCATGGACGGCGTAGAAGCCGATGATGTGATAGGAACTTTAGCCGTAAAAGCCACTTCTAAAGACATGACTGTGCTTATCTCAACCGGTGATAAAGACATGGCCCAGTTGGTGAATGAAGATGTGACATTAATCAATACCATGACCAATAAAACCATGAATCCAGAAGGGGTTAAAGATAAATTTGGCGTCACTCCTGAACAAATCATCGATTATTTAACCTTAACCGGCGATACTTCGGATAACATTCCCGGTGTGCCTAAATGCGGCCCTAAAACCGCGGTTAAGTGGCTAGAACAATATGATACCCTCGACAACCTTATGGAGCACGCCGATGAGATCGGCGGCAAGGTGGGCGAGAACTTACGCGAAAGTCTTGATCAATTACCACTTTCAAAAAAACTTGTGACGATCAAAACTGATTTAGAGTTATCCCTAACCATGGATGATCTTAAACGCAGCGATATAAACCATGACAAGCTTATTGAATTAGCCCGAGAGTATGAGTTTAAAACGTGGCTTAAAGAACTGTTAGAAGCCGAAGAAAAAAATAATCATGATAAAAAAAACTCGACAAACCTGCAATTTGAACTCATCACAAACCAAGATACACTAAATCAATGGATCAAGTCACTACAGGCCTGTGAAGCTTTTTGCATTGACACAGAAACCACGAACCTGGATGCCATGAGCGCTGAGTTGGTTGGAATTTCTTTAGCCATCGAACCTGATAAGCCAGCCTATATTCCGTTAAAGCATCAAGATGGCATTGAACAACTGCCTTTTGAAGACACCCTTAACGCGTTAAAACCAATATTAGAACATCCAAACATCAAAAAAATAGGTCAAAATCTCAAATACGATTATATCGTGCTCAAAAACCATGGCATAACACTAAACGGCATCGCTTACGATACGATGCTTGAATCGTATGTTTTAAACAGCACCGCCGCGCGTCATGATATGGATTCCTTAGCGCTGAAATATTTAGGCCACAAAACCATTAGTTATGCCGATGTGGCCGGCACTGGCGCAAAACAATTGCGTTTTGATCAAATTCCTGTTTCTAAAGCCGCCCCCTATGCCGCTGAAGATGCCGACGTGACCATTAAGCTTCATGAAACCTTATACCCATTAATGGATGAACGCTTACGATCTGTTTTTCAGACTATTGAGATACCACTATTAACAGTTTTAGCTGAAATGGAGCGCTGTGGTGTTCTCATAGATAAAGACACCTTAGCTGAGCAGGGAAAACGTTTGAAAGCTGAATTGGAACTACTGCAACAAGAAGCTTTGACCATTACCGGTAAACCCTTTAATCTTAATTCTCCTAAGCAGCTGCAAGAAATTTTATTTGAAGAACAAAAGCTTCCTGTTTTAGCAAAAACTCCTACAGGTCAGCCCTCTACTGCTGAAGCGGTGTTGCAAGAGCTGGCTTATGATTATCGACTCCCAGCCGTCATTTTGCGCTATCGTAGCTTAAGTAAGTTGGTCTCTACCTATATTGATGCTTTGCCAAAACGAATTAATCCAACGACCAAGCGCGTTCATACTTCCTATAATCAAGCGGTTGCGGCAACAGGGCGATTATCGTCCAGTGATCCGAATTTACAAAACATCCCCATTCGCACTGATGAAGGCCGGATGATACGCAAAGCGTTTATTGCGCCAAGCAATCATCTAATCTTGGCGGCCGACTATTCCCAAATTGAACTTCGCATCATGGCTCATTTGTCGCAAGATGAGAGCTTACTGAATGCGTTTGCAAAAGGTTGGGATATTCATACTGCAACCGCCAGTGAGATTTTTGGCGTTCCTCAAAAAGAAGTCTCCAGTCATCAACGTCGAAGTTCGAAAGCCGTTAATTTTGGTTTAATCTATGGCATGTCAGCCTTTGGTTTAGCGAAGCAAATCGGTGTTGAACGAGAACAAGCACAGTCCTATATTGATCGCTATTTTCAACGCTACCCAGGCGTGTTGGACTATATGGAACGAACCCGAACGTTAGCTCGGCGTCAAGGGTATGTCGAAACGGTATTTGGTCGGCGCTTACATCTTCCTGAAATTAACGCCCGCAATATGATGCGTCAAAAAGCAGCTGAACGCACGGCGATTAATGCGCCCATGCAGGGAACTGCCGCGGATATTATTAAACAAGCGATGATTGCCATTCATCAATGGCAATCCACAGCCAACCCAAACACTCGTATGATTATGCAGGTTCATGATGAGTTGGTGTTTGAAGTGCATCAAGAGGTAGTGGACTCGGTTAAAGAAAAAATTAAACAATTAATGGAAACAACCGTTGAATTATCCGTGCCATTGGAAGTTGCGATTGGCGTTGGGAACAATTGGGACGAAGCGCATTAAATCAGAAATAGCTAAGCGTATAGCCGCTCTAAATTAAAAGAAGAATGCGCTTGCCAATAATAGCCTAAATCAAATATCTTGGATAAATCGACCAGGGCTTGGTAAAGCTGTTTTTGGGGGATAATTTTAGACCACATGGTGAAGTCTTTAAAAGGTTTTCGATGCGCATGAAAGACTTCTGCAAAAGCACGTCTCATGAGCAGGTTATCAGTCCACGCCACGATGGCATGGCTGGGATATTTACGCCAGATGAGATCTGCCAATACAGGACCATTGCAATAACGGCCATCCTCTGCGCCTAAATCACCATCTAACACAATCAAGTGGGGATGAAGTTGCTCTAATTTTAATAACGCGTCATGACTTTCCGTTACGACGGTGACTTGTGCCGCTGCACAAACTGCTTCAAACAATCGAGTAAGGCAGAATGCATTAAATGCATTATCCTCGACAATCAATACCCGCATCACTGCTCTCCTTATATTACAGGTAGAAGTATAAGGATCAAACCTTAAGAAAAGCTTAAGGAAAACATTAATTTGGGGGTACGCAGATTAACAGATGACCCGAATAAATCGATTCAGGTAGGCAGCGTCGATGTCATAGGCAGGAAGCATGCTATACCCATTGGACATGAAGAGACTGGTTTTTTCGCTATTTGATTTTTTAGGTTTAAAAACGCGGCCTAGGATTGGTTAGGCAACGTCCCTAAAGTTATCGCGGGGCTGCAAAAGCGATAGATTGATCTAAATTTATGCTCGATCTCGTTAAATAGGGCTAGCTATTCGCCTCGATCGAGCATAAATTTAGCCTCAATCTCTCACTTTTTCGCTCCTCGCGAAACTTTAGGGACGCTGCCTAATAAAAATCTCTTCCAAATAATCATTCAAAACGCTCTGAACGGCTGGGGTTTGAGAAAATGCGATGTATTTATCGGGGCGTATTAAAACAACGGCAGGTTTTTCAAGATCAAGGCTTTCTTGCACTCCTTGATCATCAATCCAACAATAATGCGCGTTATTTTCGGGAAGATCCACGCCATGACTTAAAATGAGGTGTGATTCCACCACATCGGCGTATTGCTCATTGATGCGTTTCGCAATGTCCAACAAAAACGCTTCTGGATGACCGGCGATGCCGGAAAATAATAGCAATTGATGCTTTGTTCCACGCAAAATTTCAGACAAGGACTTAATTTCATCCGTTGCAACGTTCGTTAAATTGAAATCCGCCAAAAACGTACCGGCTTTAAGGCGAACATGGTGCGACAAATCCTTCACAATAGGGCTTTTTTCATAAGAAATTCGCAACTCCGCAATTTGCGCGGCCAGGGTATTGCGAATGAATTCAAACGACATAAGCGTTGATAGCATAAAGTTTCGGATGCTAATAAGGGATTTGTTTTCCAATAAGATCATCCGGGTCATGAGATCCGTTTCCTTTAGAACCTGCTTGCCCACTGGATAGCGCTCTAAATGATAGGAGTCAAGAAGAACATCCTGGCCCCGACCCCGTTCAACTAACGCCAATTTCCATATCAAGTTATACACATCCTGAATGCCTGTATTAAGACCTTGCCCCCCCATAGGACTATGGATGTGCGCAGCATCTCCGGCAAAAAAGATTCGGTTGCGGCGGTACTGTTGAATTTGGCGATGATGAATGTAAAATTTTGTAATCCAAATGGGATTTGATAATTTAGCTTTATCATTCGATCGCTCATTAAATGCGGTTACAATGTCTGCAAAACTTGGATCGTGGTCATGGTTCTTTGGCGCAGTTAACACTAAACGATATCGTTTATTGCCCATAGGAAAACAAGCCAAAGGACCTTTAGGACCAATATAAATGGACATATAATCTTCAGGCTCGTCCCAATCAATTAACAAATCAGCCAACCACCAGTTTTGATTGTACTCCGACCCCTCAAAGTCAATATCGCATCGATGTCGCACCGTACTATGGGCTCCATCACAAGCAATCAGCCATTTGGTTTGCACCGTTTCTTCTGTTCCATTTGAGCGGGTTAATGAGGAGACGACTTCTGAGTTGGTTTGTGAGACATTGGTGAGTGTTGTTTCCCACTCCACATCGATGCCTTGTTGTTGTAAACGATCGTATAAAACGCGTTCCGTTTTATCTTGAGGCAAATCAACCAAAAAATGATGGTTTGCTTCGATGTCTTTAAAATCAGCGCGCACGAGCTCGCGCTCGTTTGATTTAAAGACCACCCCTTGTACTTTGTGCCCTTGCTTTAGGATTTCATTAAATAACCCAATATCCTGAAAAACATCTAAGGTGCGAATATGAAGTCCTAACGCTTTAGACTTATCACTGAGGTTACTTTTTTGCTCCACAATGCGACAACGAATGCCATGGCGCACCAGCTCCAGTGCACAAAAAAGACCTACAGGGCCAGCCCCAACAACCAATACCTCAACCTCTTGCTTGGCCATCACAATCCTTTGTGAAGAGATGATAATAAATTAAAGATGAACTGTTCTAAGAACATTGTCAATTCATCAGGGTAAAATCATAATATGATTAAAGCATGGATTTGATGTGTCATTAATTGCGCAGGCATGACACAATACAAACAATCTTTTAATTCATTTTTTTTAGCAACGTTCCTAACTAAATGTCATGATCTTGCCCTAGTCAATCTCTAGCGGTTCCCAACGCTTTGACTGTACTGGATAGCAAGGTCTTTTTCGGGAGTCGCTGATCTATTTAGAAAGAATCCACACCACGTTGACTGGCCACTAGAACAATATCCGCTCGCCGACGCGCAAAAAGACCGTTTTCCACCACCCCTGGAATAAGATTAATCGCGTTTTCCAACTCCTGCGGCGAATTAAGATTCGCATCATAAACATCCAGCAATAGGTTACCGTTATCGGTTAAAAATCCTTCGCGATACACGGGATCACCGCCCAATTTTACCAGTTCACGAGCGACATAACTTCTAGCCAAGGGTATAACTTCAACCGCGATTGGAAAAGCGCCGAGGTTGGTTACGACTTTAGACTCATCCACAATGCAAAGAAATGTCTTCGCCACCGATGCGACTATTTTTTCGCGTGTTAAAGCGCCACCGCCGCCTTTAATCATTTGATGCTCATGATTTACCTCGTCAGCTCCATCAATATAAATTGGAACTTCCGGGGCCACGTTTAAATCGATGACTGGGATGCCAAATTCGCGCAATTTATTTTCGGTCGCAATAGAGCTAGCAACCGCTGCATCAATTCGATGCTTGATAGCAGCTAATTCTTGGATAAAGTAGTTCACCGTTGAACCCGTTCCAACACCAACGACCATATTATCATTAATATATTCCATCGCCGCTTTAGCCACTTTTGCCTTTAAATCAACCATAGTTTGCCTCGATAAATGTCAAGTTTAACGTGTGTTTTGATGATAACACAGGACTGGTCTTGCCCAATAAATCGGCGTATGATTGCATCAACAACGCCTCGATAAGGAACTTCATGATTTACCACAACATTTTAGGAACGATTGGAAAAACTCCGGTTGTGAAAATCAATCGAGTAAGCAGAGAACTCGATTGTGAATTATATGCCAAATGCGAGTATTTTAATCCCGGCGGTTCCGTAAAAGATCGCATTGGCTATGCGATGGTTAAAAACGCCGAGCGCGAAGGACGAATCAAACCCGGTGATACCTTAATTGAGCCAACCTCTGGCAATACCGGTATTGGGATTGCGTTAGCAGGTGCCGTATTAGGATACAAGGTCATTATCACCATGCCTAATAAAATGAGCCAGGAAAAGCAATCGACGCTTGAGCGGTTAGGAGCTGTGATTTACCGCACCCCCACTGAGGCTGCTTGGGATGCCCCAGAAAGTCATATCTCTCTGGCCAAAAAACTCCAAAAAGAACTACCTAACGCTCATATTTTGGATCAATACGGAAATCCTGAAAATCCAAACGCACACTATTACGGCACCGCCCAAGAAATCATCGATGATTTTGGCGAAAGTTTAGATATGATTGTGGCAGGGGTTGGAACCGGCGGCACCATTACCGGACTTGCAAAACGCTTAAAAGAACATAACCCCAGCATTCAAGTCATTGGTGTTGATCCGATTGGCTCGATTCTCGGAGGTGGAACGGAAGTAAAATCCTATGATGTTGAGGGAATTGGTTACGACTTCTTTCCAGATGTTTTAGACAATGAATTAATCGATCAGTACATAAAAACCAATGACCGTGACTCGTTTCTCATGGCACGTCGTTTAATCAAAGAAGAAGGTCTTCTCGTGGGAGGATCTAGCGGAGCCGCCATGTGGGGCGCATTACAAGCCGCAAAAACGTTAAAGTCCGGTCAAAAATGCCTAGTTATTCTGCCTGATTCCATTCGCAATTACATGTCAAAATTCATCAACGATGAATGGATGAAAGAACAGGGCTATGTATACCCGTGATCGTTCCAAATGCGTGTTTTTAGGCGCCTTTATTGTTTGTCCTATCGCATTTTAAAAAGCGAGTAATGGCTCATTTTCTTGCGAGTTTTTTAACATGCGGCAGGGCGAAAAAGAAACAGCATAAATCACGCATTTTGAACGATCACGGGTATATACCCGTAATCTTTCAAAATGCGTGTTTTTAGGCGCCTTTATTTTTTGTCCTGCCGCATTTTAAAAAGCGAGTAATGGCTCATTCCCTTGCGAGTTTTTTAAAATGCGGCAGGGCGAAAAAGAAAAAGCATAAATCACGCATTTTGAAAGATTACGGGTATATTACATCCGATGGCCGACTCGAGCCTCGGGCTGCTGTTGTTCGAGGACTTCAAAAGCCGCTTCAAGCGAAGTTTGCTCAAAGCTCACCGCCATAGCAATACCATGAATCAGCTCTGCATTTTGATTGATTCTTGGTGATTCTGCCACAGGCATAGTGCCACTTCTTGCTGCACTAATTGCCGTGAAAAACGCTTGATTTCCGTATTCGGTGCCTGAATACTTCATAGTATTCGATTCGGGTTGAATACAGGCTAGATAAATCGCCAATAAGTCATCCTGAGTCAGCTCACGCGCGTCAAACATCACTTTAAGGTTATTAGAAGTATGATGATAGGTGGTATAAATTTGTTCAATTTCTTGACCCGCACGTTGGATCAATTGCTTCACATCGATTTCTTCTTCATTCTCTATTAAATGCTCTAATTCTACATTGCGCGTATATTGCAAGGCTTGCTTAAACCGCTCGGTCTGTTTGAGATAGGGCATATAGACATCACCCTGACGTTGTAAAGACAGTGTTACATTCGTCTGACCATCATAGCGAATCTTCAATGGCAACGACTTGTCAGGTTCAACCACCGACACTTGGATCGCACAGTTTAGGGCGTGAGAGAGCGCAACAATAGCGTGCTCACCAAGGTGCGTTTCTGGGTGTCGCATGACTGAGAGGGATTTCGGACGATTTCCATTGACGAAAGCCAACGGGTACGTTTCTGGTTCACGACACAGTTCATCGACTGCGATTTGGCGAAGCGTGAATGCCAGCGTTTGTAACAAAACCGATAGGCTGACCTGCTTTAACAACTGCTGCATGCGCTCTGAAACGGTTAATAAACCGTGATTGCCAGCTTTTTGATCAGGAAACAATTTAAAATGTTTACTGAGTAGGGTCTTTAGAACCTCTTCAGGGATTGATTGATCACTTAAAGTGCGATCAATCACCGCTGCTGCCAACGCACGAAATGCGCTATCATATTCGCCAACATTCACCCAAACCGCAGTGTTAGTGCTCTGAGCACCAGGCGGGCGATAATTTAATCCACTGTTAAAAAAGCGCACCCCTGTATATGGTCGTTGAGTGCTTGGCGTGGAAGCCATAATGAACTCCTTTTGTTTCTCTTCCCTCCATTTTAAAAAATTTAAATTAAGGAAATATTAACCTTGTAGAGTTTAACTGCAATGCCGGTTAACAAAGGCATGAACTTGTTTTGAATAAGCATGACTCCATAAATCATTATGGCCCCGTTCAAGAACAATCATCTTTTTGGGTTCTTTCGCTTGTTCATAAATAGCTATACCTTGTTTGAAGGGAACAATATGATCCTGTTTTCCATGGGCAACAAGAATTGGGGCGTTGATGGCATCAATGCGACTCAGAGACTCAAAACGATCCCAGGGTTTTAAAACAATCCAAGGGTAGTGATAACGGCTTAATTCAACCAGAGAGGTAAATGGAGATTGTAAAATAACCGCACATACTTGTTGTTCGGTTGCGATCTTGGTTGCAACCCCAGTTCCTAAAGATTCACCAAATAAAACAATGCGGCTTGGCTTAACACCTTGTTGCAGCAAATAATTGATAGCCGCGCGACCATCCTCATACAACCCTTGCTCCGTGGGTTGACCCGGATTGCCGCCATAGCCACGATATTCTAATAAAAACACGCCATATCCTTCATTCATATAATCTCGGATTAAAGGAACACGATAACCAATATGACCAGCGTTGCCATGGAGATATAAAAAGGTCGGTCTATCGTTTTGTGCGGGCTTATACCAGGAAAGTAAGGACAAGCCATCGGCTGTAGTTATTTGAACTTCTTGCATATCTTCGGCATGAAATTCCGATAACTTAGGCGCTTTTTTTATCGGTAAATAAATTAGGCTTCGTTGCCAAATATAGGTCAACAACAAAAATAATCCAAACACGGCCAGTGTTATTAAGAGAAATTGTTTTATCATTTTATTGTCCTAAACCGGATTGTAAGTCTATTGAGTTTATATACCCGTGATCGTTCAAAATGCGAGCGCTTTAAAATGCGGCAGGTCGAAAAAGAAAAACGCATAAATCACGCATTTTGAACGATCACGGGTATAAATATCGCATTTTGAACTATCTTCGGTATAATCAACTGTAGCAGTTAAATTCCCAAATCAAAATGGAGTTACGATGCGGGAGTACATCATGTGGTTTTGACGTGATGTAAAAGATTGCTAAGAGCGGTTTAGCGTAAACACCTAAACCCAAATGCGACATGAGTCATCAAGGAGGCCACATGGAGCAGTTAGATGAGCAAGACATTGCACGATTAAAAGAGTTACTCAGGAGAACGGGTGAATTTATCGCTTATTTTGAGCTGGCTGAAACCAAAATGCTCGAATGGCGTCATGAAATTGAGCAAAAAGCACTCGCCCACCAAACCACCTTTCAACAACAGCTACAAGCCCTACAAGTTGAACTTGAATCCGTCCAAGAAATGTTCACAGCCGCTGGTTTGTCCAAATTTCGCTTAACGACCGATAACGCCTTAAAACAGGCCCAGGAATATTTACAGGCTATGAAAGAAACGAAAGCCAGTGTGTTAAAAGAACTTTCTGATTGTAACGTTGAACTAAAGGACTTAAGCAAAGCGGCGGTCGAACAACTATCAGAACACAGTACCAAAGCGCTGGAATCCATGAATGGTCAACTCTCTCACTACGATGTTAAGCAGTTTGCACGCATTGCTAATGAAAGTTGTCAGAAAGTTGAAATGTCAGCCTCTCATGCCATTCGCATCAGCAATAAGCTTCTTGCGCGATTTCAATGGCGCACGGTAGCTTTAACTTTTATGACCACCCTCGTCACAGCCTTTGCTATTGGTCTTTATGTTAGTGACGAATTTCCTTGGGAAACGCATGAGCGTGCGGTCAATGAGCGCGGCGCTGGAAAACTATTGATGAATGCCTGGTCCAAATTAACCTACCAGGAGAAGGTTAAAATCCTTGGAGAGCAAGGAACTCAAAAAGTATAAGAGCGCTTATGTGGATATAATAAACGTAACTCAGGTCATGATCAGCATTCTTTTAATGCTGGTCATGTTGTCAATACTTGTTTTACCTCACGTCATTGCGTGGGTGAAGTATATCCGCTGGCAGCATAAGCTTCGTTTAAAACATCATGAAAACGCTTTTAATGACTTATATGAAGAGGTTAACGGTTTTATTATATCCAAGAAAGCAAGAAGCAATCAGGATTCCTTAGACTATGTCTATGGTGAAATTAACTTTCTTTCCTTCATAGCACTGCTGTGCTTGGTCAATCCCTGTGAAGATACCATTTTTTACGATTTAGGAAGCGGTACGGGTAAAGCAGTACTCGCTTGTGCAATGGTATTTGGAGTAAAACAAAGTATTGGGGTTGAATTGTTTACAGCCTTACACCAAGCCGCACTCGTGCAGCGCGAGCGTTTAAAAAAACGTCCCGAATATCATGCTCGAGCAGCGCGAGTAAGATTGATCAACCAAAATTTCATAGACGTCGACTTTAGCAATGCAACCCTGATTTTTATCAATGCTACCTCTTTTATAGGTCCAGTCTGGCAGCAATTAAGCCAACGGCTTTCCATGGTAAAAGAAAACACCATCGTCATCACAACCAGCAAACCATTAGACACATCTCGCTTTTGTCTCTTATACAAGAACCCTATTCAAATGAGCTGGGGAATCGTACAGGCTTATATTTATCGCAAAATCAATTAACGAAATGCGCTTCATGATCCGGTTAATGGAAACCCAGTCGGTTGATAACATTGAATAATTTCTTAAGCGGTCTATACTAATAACGTAATGTCTAAAAAGGGATGGCTGCTCAAATCGCTGCACATTAAGCAGTTTACGTGAAACAGATTGCGAACAATCACCTGTTGTATTTGTTGGTATTGGACCAAGTGGCTAAACGAGGTGGATATGATTAAATCAGAGTTAATTGATAACATCGCAGCGGAAATGACTCATCTTCCAGAAAAAAAGGTCTCTGAAGGCGTCAATTACATTCTTAATCTAATGAGTAACGCACTCATTGAAGGCGATCGCATTGAAATTCGCGGTTTTGGGAGTTTTTCTTTGCATTACCGTCCGCCCCGTAATGCGCATAACCCAAAGACTGGAGAAAAAGTGGTGACCGAAGCGAAATACAGCCCTCACTTTAAACCAGGAAAAGAATTACGGGAGCGAGTAGATGCTTCTCGAAAAGAAATGCCGATCAAAGAAGATTAAGGGGTTATCATCTTCTTTGATCGGATTTAGGTTCTTGGTAGGGTTACCCCCGTCTGCCCCTGGTATTTTCCACTTCTATCGCGATAAGACACCGCACAAACTTCATCGGACTCTAGGAAAACCATTTGAGCAACCCCTTCATTCGCATAAATTTTAGCAGGCAATGGTGTGGTGTTTGAAAATTCTAATGTCACATGCCCTTCCCATTCAGGCTCTAAGGGCGTGACATTCACAATGATTCCACAACGAGCATAGGTCGATTTGCCAAGGCAGATAGTAAGAACATTACGGGGAATGCGAAAGTATTCGACGGTTCTCGCTAATGCAAACGAATTTGGCGGGATGATGCATACATCGGATTGCACATCGACAAAGCTGTTTTCATCAAACGCTTTGGGATCCACAATCGCCGAGTTAATATTTGTAAATATTTTAAACTCATTGGAACATCGAACGTCATACCCATAACTTGAAACGCCGTAAGAAATAATTTTATTTCCTTCACACTCTCTGACCTGTCCTCGCTGATAAGGGGAGATCATACCGTGTTCCATAGCCATCATTTCTATCCAACGATCGGACTTCAGCGCCATAGTTACTTTCTCCCCTGATAAACGAAAAACCAATACGTTTTACCATATTCCAGGTAGGAAGGAAAGCCAAGTTCTGTGCCATACCTCTTGAATTACACCGTTGGCTTCATCCAGGCGAAAACCGAGTTACTCTTTTGGTGTTACGATACGACCTAGAAATTCGCCAAGCTCCATGGGCATGGGAAAGACGATCGTGGAGGCATTATTGCCGCTTGCTATTCCCGATAAAGTTTGCAAATAGCGAAGCTGCATGGCTTGCGGGTGTTTCGCTAAGACCTCTGCCGCTTGAGATAATTTTTCAGAAGCTTGCAATTCGCCTTCTGCATGAATCACTTTGGCTCGTCTATCCCGTTCCGCTTCTGCTTGTTTGGCTATGGCTCGAATCATACTTTCGTCCAGATCGACGTGTTTAATTTCCACGTTGGATACTTTAATTCCCCAACCATCCGTTTGCGAATCAAGGATTTTTTGGACATCGCTATTTAATCGCTCACGTTCAGCAAGCATTTCATCCAACTCATGTTGGCCAAGCACCGACCGCAGTGTGGTTTGTGCCAACTGACTGGTGGCTTCGAAATAGTTTTCAACTTGAATAATTGCGTTTTTCGGCTCAACCACCCTGAAATATAAGACCGCATTAACCCGAACCGAGACGTTATCGCGTGAAATCACATCTTGGCTAGGAACATCCATCACCACGGTTCGTAAATCCACGCGTACAATTTGCTGCACAATGGGAATAAGGATCACCAGACCTGGCCCCTTAACCCGCCAAAATCGACCCAGCATAAACACAACCCCTCGCTCATATTCTCTAAGAACCTTAAACATGGACACCACGAGAAAAAACAAAATTACGGCTAAAACCCCTAAAAACGCACCCATATTAATCTCCTTTTATTTCTTTCGCTTCCAGAGTTAGTCCATCGGCATCAATGACTTCAATAGGCTTATCGGCAGGGATTGGTTTTTGTGCGCGAATACGCCAGATTTCGCCTCGAATCACCGCTTGCCCCTCTGGATCAATCGTATCCAGCGTCCGTCCCTTTGCCCCAATGAGCGCTTTGGTGCCATGCTGTACAGGTTCACGTCTGGCTTTAATGGCCATACCCAACAATACCACAAATACGATGACATTCGCGGCAGCCATTGCCCATATGGCAGACCAAGCAATTTGATAGGTTTGCTGCTCAGTATCAATTAATAGAATGGAGCCCACAATAAACGCAATCGTCCCACCAAATCCTAAAGCCCCAAAACTCGGGGCAAATGCTTCTGCCACCACAAAAATTATACCCAGCACAATAAGCGCTAACCCTGCGTAATTTACCGGGAGTAACTGCAATGCGTACAGTGCCATTACGAGAGCTACTGCACCAATGACACCAGGAGCAATAAATCCTGGATTAACTAATTCGAAAAATATGCCGTAAATTCCTAACAAGAGAAGCATATAGGCAATCGTTGGATCGGCAATGACTAACAAAATCCTCATTCGCCAATCTGGTTGTAAGGTTTCGATTTCAGGATTGTTTAAATTAAGTTTAATTTCACGACCATCTTGCTTGACCATGGTTCCATCCAGTTTGGTGAGCAGCGCGTTGGTATCTTTTGCGATCAGATTAATCACTCCTCCCTTCAGAGCTTCTGTCGCCGTAAGCGTTGCTGCTTCAAGAACAGCTTTTTCTGCAAATTCTGCATTACGACCACGAAGCTGTGCTAGAGAACGAATATAGGCCACAGCATCACTGGTCATTTTTTTTTCCATAATCGATTGATTCTTTTTACCCTCCGCCTTATCGCCCCCGCCGCCCATTAAATCCACCGGGCTTGCTGCACCTAGATGCGTGCCTGGCGCCATAGCCGCAATGGTGCTTGCATACAATAGAAAGGTTCCCGCACTGGCGGCGCGTGCGCCACTTGGGGCCACGTAGGTTACGATAGGCGTACGAGAGGTAAGGATGGCTTTAACAATTTGTCTTGTGGATTTAACAAGCCCTCCTGGAGTATCCAGTTGAATTATGATCAACGCTGCGTTTTGACCCTTATCAATCCCACGGACTAAATAATCTGCTGTAGCAGGACCAATGCCACCCGATACTTGAAGTTTAAGCACTTTCGTCGCGAACGCGTTTTGCAGCAGTAGAAAAAGAAATAAGAAAATAAAAATCGATCGCGGTACTAATTGGTTCAATGATATGAATTGTGGGACGACTGACATAGACAAACTTCCCTTTAATTGGCTCACTGTTATAAAGATAGCACAATTTCAAAGACCTACCGTCATTGCAAACCAGCGAAGCTTGTGTGGCTATCTAGAGAGTACAGATTTGTTTGTCCTGGATAGAGAAATGATCTAGCCTCTGTCGCCGGCTCGATTCAATCAAAACATTAGGCTGTGTTTTACAAAACGTTTGTTTGAGCCGAAAAGACAGAGCGTTTCGGCTATGATGATTTGCCGCTAGAAATAAACCCCAATTTGGGCCAGCAAGGTATCTGCGGATTTTCCAGTACCAACGGTATTGACATTAGTTACACCAGCAGGAGCTGCACCATTAGCAAATTGATTACTCTTGTAATCGATGTCATGACGAAACTCAATGCTTTCGACCGTGTCCTTCCAAATCGAGGTATTAAAGACGCCGTTGATTCGCTGTTTTGGAATATTTAAAGCCAACGCATTTTTTGACCACTGGTAGCCTAACGCCAGGGACGAGGGTTTGTTGAACGCCATAAACGTAACGCCTGCCTCAAGTTGAGCGGCTTGGGGACTAGCGCCTCGACCATTAAAGCTCAAGTCTTGTGGTCTAAAACGACGGGTTGTTCCTACCCATTCTGCGGTAAAATTATAGCGGTCTATGCTGATATTTCCATGAACATCGACGGTTGGTATTTTCTTGACCGCTTCATTACCGTTGGTGATCGATGCAAATCCACCAAACGTTGTGCCTGGGACTGAGCCTGTAAACTGCATGCCTGATGAATCGTTAATCGAGCTCATAACGCCTGCTCCAACTTCTCCAGACACATCACCGCGGCCAAACACATAACCCCAATTTATGCCTCCAACACCCGAGCCTCCAAGTGTTGTATCGCCCTTAAAGCCATAAATTGCTGCAAAAGGCCCAGTTGAGGTTTGAGATTTATAACCAAGAATAAATGGTCGCTCTTTGGTACGGGCTAACATCATGGTCAAGGGTGCGCTGATCATGGCCGATGAAAAACGGCCAAAAGGAACGAATAATTGCCCCGCCGTAAAATAAAAAGGGCTTTTATCCAAGTTGCCGATATTCACAAAACCCATATTCAAAAAGACAGAAGCGTTCGAAACCCGCTGACGGTTGGCCAAAGGAGGCGTATCATCGTAAGCCAACGCCATGTATCCCTCAACCATGTTATTCAGAGCCGCTGCCACGTCCATCTCGCTGGTACCAAGTGTCCAGTCCGAAGTCGTGTTACGAAAGTAAGTGCGACCTATTGAGCCCGAAGGCACGACTGCGCCACTTAACGCAATAATCGGCAAATCAGGGGCTGGATAACCTAATGCTTCATACGCATGATACATCCGCCGTCGCTGTTGCATCAAACGAACATCACGGTTAATGCTCGAGATGTTTACAATATAATCGGAGCCATCAAATGCAGGACGACTTCCCAAAAACGGTGAAGCCACAATCGGTGTTCCTGCGATATAAGTGACTACCTGGTGATCAGCAATTAATGCCGTTGGATAAAACCCTAATGATTCTGGATGCTCGTCAAACGCATGCACGGTCACCGCACTACTGTGGATCGGCTCTGCAGGGGTTGGGGTTCGTTTGGACGTTGAGTTGGAAGCAAGAACGCGAGTATTCGATGAGGTCTTTGTCGCCTGAGCAAGATGAGTGTTTTGGCGTTTAGTAGTTTGGTTGATCTTGCGATTTAAATGTTCAATTTGCGACTGCAGTGCTTGAGTTTGTTGCTTTAAGCGCTGAACTTCAAGCTGCAATTGCTCTTTATCAGTGGCAGCCAACAGCTGGAAGGAACAAACGGCCATGGCCACAATAAGAGCTTTATGCTTCATGAGAGAGACTCCTGTTTATTTTTTTTACTTCGCGATGAATTATATAGAACCTAAGCGAGAGATACTAGCGAAATAGAAGGCTAAACAAAGGGTGTTAAAGACTATGAACTAGCTAGTTTAAACGAATAAAAAACCCCGTACCGTGTACGAGGTTAAAAAGTGGAGTAGGAGCAAAAAACTAGGCGATAGAACCTACCCATTTAAGTCCAAAATAAGGCCCATGCAAGCCGAAGTTTGAATCAGAGTAGGTATCACTTCCTTCTAGTGTAGCTAGAACTTGGAAGTAATTCACCCACATGTAGCCTAAATCAAGAGTAAGTTCTCCTTGAGTTAAGGCAACGTTATATTGTAACCCCAGTTTTGCTTCCAGTTCAGGAACTAAAGCTGTTTTGCTCCCGGAGCTAAATGTAAAACTCTCAGTTGGATCCAGATCCGGTTCAGGTGCCGGCTGAATATTCGCACTGGAACTTGAAAAATCAGCTTTCCCAATTAGTAATGCAGTTGCGCCTTTAGCATACACCGCGAAGTGGGAATTTAAATTATAAAACAAATCACTACCAATTCGAGGACCGAAGCCATCATAAGTTTGCTCAAGTTGCGTCGTAGTTCGCTCACCATTACTATTTCTCTCAAAAGTGGTAAGTTCAGTTTTTATATGTCCGTACTGCACACCACCATGAAGACGAACATTCTTAAATACGCCTAGATCAACGTGTTGCCCAAATTCAAGATTTACTGCATCCCATCTAGGAGAAAAAGAAACGGTTTGCACATCGCGTTCATTAATAATAACCTCATCCTCTTCTCTCTGTGTTAAATCGCTCAGAGTATGGGTGGCTGTTTTTTTATCTAAATGATACCAGTTCAAATTTATATCATTTCCTGTATTAAAGTGATAAGAACCTTCTAATTTAAATCCCCAGGTCCAATCAGGCGCATTTTCAACAGAACGAGAAGTTTCCACATTGCCTATATTAGTGGTATTACTACCTGACCAACTTAAATTATCGCTATACGTGGTTCTTAAATACAACGCTTGTATACCTATATCCCAAGCTGTACGTTCACATGGAACAGTCACATCACCAGGTTGGCAAACTGGACCCATTGTTCCTGCATAACTTACGCAATTACTCAAAATAAGCGTCGTCAAAAGTGTTTTTTTGAAACTAAACATTCCTTTCTCCATGTTATAAATTATCCAATAACCTACTGTACCCATTGGTAAATAAAGATATCGCACAGTGCTTAAAGTTTTGAAATGTTTTAAGCGACCTTACCTAAACAGAAAATTTCATCAAAATCAAGTAAATAACAATTTTTTCTCTGTACTACTCTGTTTTTTTAGCTAATTTTTTGTATATGTCAGGCCTAGTATTTAATTGCACTTGTACAAGTCAGCACATGCATTGCTAAAACACAAACGAGTGATTTCAGGGTTGGGACTGCCAACCCTGAAATTTAAATGCGACTTAAGCGACAGATCCGACCCATTTTAAACCAAAGTAGGGGCCATTGAGGGCAAAATTAGAATCATCTAAAGAAATGGTAGTTAAAGCATCGAAATAATTAACCCACATATAGCCTCCGTCGATGGTTAATAGTCCGTTTGCTAATGGGTGATTATAATTTAACCCTAATTTGCCTTCCAATTCAGGAACCACAACCGTTCTACTGCCTCTTGCTGGCACAAAGGCTCCAGCAGATGAAGAAAATTGTTGGGTTATCTTGCTTTTACCAAATAAAATTGCAGTTGCGGCTTTGGTGTATATATTTAGGCCTTTACCCATATCATAAGCGACATCAACTCCAGTCCTGGCACCAAAGCCATTATAGGTACTGGATTGACCAAAGCTATAGCCAGTATCATCCTCATTCTCGCCAAGGTAGCTAATATCAGCCTGTAAACGAGCATACTGAGCGCCACCATGGACGCGAACATTAACCCAGTGGCCATAATTGATGGTTTGAGCGAGCTCGAGATTGACGGCATCCCATTTCGGACTTTGAGTATAGGCGGTTTCGGCGTTAGCAGCGGGTAGGCCTCCGAAGGCCACATAATTTACAGGAAGAGAACGGGTTTGTGTATTATCATTTAAATGATACCAGTTAAGATTGACATCATTTCCGGTGTTGTAATGATAAGAACCTTCTAACTTAAATCCCCATCCCCATCGTCCATCATTATCGACCAACGTACGGGAAGTTTGGAAAGGTGATAGAAAGTACCCTATAAAATTGTTAGGCTCATCGCTAAAAGAGGGTTGCAAATATAAAGCTTGTATGCCGATATCCCATGCAGAACGCTCACAAGGCACGGTTACAGGATCAGGGGTGCAAATCGGCCCCATTGTACCAGCAAATGCAACGCTACTACTTAATGTAAAGATAGCGATTGCTGATTTTTTTAAATTAAACATATTCCTCTCCATTATTTTTAGTTCCTAACACACATGCTTAAAGGCATTCAAACCTTCATTGTACTTAATTCTTTTAACAAATCTAGTGTTATTTCGGACAAAAAAAACCCACCGCAACGGGTGGGTTTTAATGAGTGTTGCTCAGGTGTAATTAAACAACCGAACCAACCCATTTCAGACCAACATAAGGGCCATGCACTGCGAAGTTTGAGTCATCAAAATCTCCGCCTATGGTAGAAAATGTTTGCGCATCAAAGTAGTTCACCCACATGTAACCAACGTCTAAAGACAAATCACCTTGAGCCATCGCGTAGGTGTACTTAGCACCTAATTTTGCTTCTAACTCAGGAACAACTGCGGTTCTGCTGCCAGTCGCTGAAAGAAAATCAAACGCATTAGTAGCTGTAATCACGCTTTGCGTAATGTCGCTATCACCGACTAACAAGGCACCCGCGCCGTTAGCATATACAGCCAAACCATTGCCAAAATCATAAGACATATCAGCGCCTACACGAGGACCAAAGCCTGTAAATTTAGACTCTTGATTGAAGCTGTAAGAAGCATTTGCGAGCTCAGCTTGAGCATTATTAACGCCGTTTACAGCCACGTTAGTTTCAATGCGGGCGTACTGAACACCACCATGGAAACGGATATTTTTAAACTGACCGAAATCAACATGCTGCCCGAACTCTAAATTCACAGCATCCCAGCGCGCATTGGAAACCATTGTTTGAGTGGTGGTTTCTGGAAGTCCGATTACATGAGCGTGATCAGTAAACACAACACGATTATCACCGGAATTGAAGTGATACCAGTTTAAGTTAAGATCGTTGCCCGTGCTGAAGTGGTATGATCCTTCCAGTTTAAATCCCCACTCCCAGTCTGGGTTTGAGTCAACCAAAGTTCTTGCGGTGTGTCCAGCATTATGCTGTTCAGCAAAAAAGCCAGCGCTATCGAAATAAGTTGGTTCCAAATACAGCGCTTGAATACCAACATCCCAAGCTTGCATTTCGCATGGAACGGTAACATTTCCGGGGGTGCAAACTGGACCCATAGTACCAGCAAATACAACGCTACTGCTTAATGTAAAGATAGCGATTGCTGATTTTTTTAAATTAATCATATTCCTCTCCATTATTTTTAGTTCCTAACAGGCATGCATAACGACCTTCAGACTTTCATTGTACTCAATTCTTTTAACAAATCTAGTGTTATTTCGGACAAAAAAAAACCCACCGCAATGGGTGGGTTTTAATGAGTGCTGCTCGGGTGTAATTAAACAACCGAACCTACCCATTTCAGACCAACATAAGGGCCATGCATTGCGAAGTTTGAGTCATCAAAATCTCCGCTGGCGGTAACAAATGTTTGAGCATCAAAGTAGTTCACCCACATGTAACCAACGTCTAAAGACAAGTCACCTTGAGCCATGGCGTAAGTGTACTTAGCGCCTAATTTTGCTTCCAACTCAGGAACGATGGCGGTTCTGCTGCCGGTCGCTGGAACGATATTGGTAGCAAAATCAGTGGTTGCTGTGGTGACAGTTTGGGTAATATCGCTATCACCAACCAACAGAGCACCAGCACTGTTAGCATAAACGGCTAAACCATTGCCAAAATCATAAGACATATCAGCGCCTACACGAGGACCAAAGCCTGTAAATTTAGACTCTTGACCGAAGGAGTAAGAAGCACTTGGGAACTCCACAGCATCAGCATTATTTACGCCGTTTACAGTGGTATTGGTTTCAATGCGTGCGTACTGGACACCACCATGGAAGCGGATGTTTTTAAACTGACCGAAATCCACATGCTGACCAAACTCTAAATTGACCGCATCCCAGCGAGCATTGTAAACCGCGGTTTGAGTGCTTGTCAGAGGAAGTCCGATTATACCACTAGCATTATCGTCGGTTAGACCAACGTTGCCAGCAAACGTGGCGCGTTCGTCACCGGAGTTGAAGTGATACCAGTTTAAGTTAAGGTCGTTGCCCGTGCTGAAGTGGTATGAGCCTTCCAGCTTAAAGCCCCACTCCCAGTCTGCGTTTGTGTCAACTAAAGTTCTAGCGGTGCCTGCGGCGTTTACTGATTGAGCCCAAAAGCCAGCGGCATCAGAATAAGTTGGTTCTAGATAAAGCGCTTGAATACCAACATCCCAAGCTTGCATTTCGCATGGAACAGTGACGTTACCGGGTGTGCAAACTGGACCCATGGTACCAGCAAAGGCAACACTGCTACCAAAAGCAAGAACAGCTACGGCTGTTTTTTTCAGATTCAACATACTTTTCTCCACTTTTTTATTATTAATTTCCGTTTTTTCGTCAAGCCACAACTTTGTATTGACTACAGTACGCCATCATCGCTCTAATCCGAAAACGTACTTGGGACGATTATCGTGCCTGATTTTGCCGTTGTCAACACAAATGCAAGAAAAACACTATATTTTTTAGCATCCTATGCTTTTGTTTTTAACAACCGCGATACTATTTGATCGAACTGATTCGTTTGTATCAATCAACTAAGAAACGATTATCTGGATACATTTGAGCTTAAAATTTACAGAAAATCAACCCCAAAAACGATTTATTTTTGTTTAATTCCAAACGTTCTTAGCAGGATTTAGCCTGCTTTTTGAATTAAATATATCCAATGTATTTGATTCCGAGATAAGGGCCTTGCAAGCCGTAATTGGTTGATTGACCCATGCCTGAGGTAGGCGTTAACAAGACGGTTTGGGCATTAAAATAATTTTGCCACATGTAGCCCGCGTCTAACGATAAATCCCCTTGTGCCAGAGAACAGCTATAAGTAAGTCCTAATTTTCCTTCAAGCTCTGGCACAATGATGTTCGTTGAGGCACCTGAACCACCTGCTTGGGCAATGAGGCCTAGAGTTAGCGTACGATAATCACTAGAACCCGCTAACACGGCAGCAGCGGTTTTCGCATATACCGCCAACCCATTTCTCCAATCGTAGCTCATATCTAAGCCCGCACGTGGGCCAAAGCCTTTAAAGCGCATGAATATCGTATCGGCCGGGATTGTAATTGCAGAATTATAATAGATATTATGATTAATGCGTGCGTATTGAGCGCCGCCATGGAAGCGAATGTTTTTATGCTCGCCATAATCCACCTGCTGTCCAAACTCAGCATTGACAGCATCCCATTTATGCCGCAGTTCAACGGCAAGGGTCTCTGGACTCGCGGCTGTTTCTGTTAGTTCGCTATAGGTTCTGGTATTCCCTTGGTGATACCAGTTTAAATTGACGTCTTTGCCGCTGCCAAAATGATAAGAACCTTCAAACATAAACCCCAAACTCCATCCCGGGATCAAGGTATTATACGTTGTAAAGTTTGACGCGTTGGTGAAGTTTGTGAGGCTGAAATCGCCATTATAACTCGGTTGTAAATAAAGCGCTTTTGCCCCGAAATCCCAGCCATGCACGTGGCATGGAATGGTTACATCTTCTGCGGTGCAGGCAGGTCCCATGGTTCCTGCAGAGACTACGCTGCTGGTGAGCGCCCATAAAGCCAAAGCAATTTTACTGCGTTTCATAATCCTTATTCTCCTTTTGGTCACGTAAGAGGCTTTGTGAGGGGGATTATTTAGATATGCTTTGGAATTGTCAATTGTTTACTAGAGATAAGAAGCGTTGAACTGTTCTCACCCTAGCCTATCTCAACAAGGCAAGAGGGACTAAACGGTACAAACTTAACTGCTGAACCCTCAATGGAAAGATCACTGGAAATTTCGCCACAAGCCTGCTGAGGAATAAAATTCATGATATTCTATAATTTCTAAATTAATGTAACAGAGGAATCGTTGTGCGCAGTCTAGAACTTACTCGCCCCGATGATTGGCATGTACACTTTCGCGATCAGGATAGGCTTTACAATACGGTCCCTGCAACCGCCGCACATTTCGGGCGCGCTCTAGTGATGCCAAATTTGAAACCGCCCTTGACCTCAATTAAATCTATTTTATCTTATCGTGACCGCATTCTTGCTGCGAATAAAGCCGAATCCTTTGTGCCTTATATGACCTTTTATTTAAATGAAACGGTCGACTTAAGGGAGCTCCAGCAAGCGAGAACAACGCCCTATATTTTAGGGGCAAAACTCTATCCTGCTGGTGCGACCACCAACGCTGAAGCGGGGGCAAAATCAATTAAGGGGTTATATTCCCATTTTGAAGTTATGCAGGACAATGACTTGGTGTTGCAAATTCATGGCGAAGTAACCAGCGGAGATATCTTTGAGCGCGAAGCGCAGTTTATTGAACAGTACTTAAAACCACTTTTAAAAAACTTTCCCAAACTTCGCGTTGTTTTGGAACATATTTCTACCTCGGTCGCTGTAGAGTTTGTATCACAAGCACCTGAAACCGTTGCAGCAACGATTACCCCCCATCATTTAATGTTTAATCGCAATCAATTGTTAGCTGGGGGCATCAGACCTCATTATTATTGCCTTCCTATTTTAAAATCAGAAGCAGACCAAGTCGCCTTGCAACAAGCTGCAGTGAGTGGAAATCCAAAGTTTTTTGCAGGAACGGATAGTGCTCCCCATGAACGAAGCCATAAGGAAAGCGCCTGTGGCTGTGCTGGTATATATTCTGCGCCTTATGCCTTAGCCATGTATACTCATGTATTCGACCAACAGGATTGTCTCCCTAAACTGAATGATTTCATGAGCCGATTTGGCGCAGACTTTTATCATTTACCTCCCAATGATGAGCGCATTGAACTAAGACAAGAGCAACAAAGTATTCCAGAAACGCTTCCCCTTGGAAGCGATGTGATTGTGCCTGTTTTAGCCGGTGAGTCGTTAAATTGGAGCGTCCATGAATTCTAAACAAAGACACTCAGCGCCATATATTAAGGATCGGTTTCGCGGATTTTTACCTGTTGTGGTTGATGTTGAAACCGCTGGCGTTGAGCCAAGCCGTCATGCGCTATTAGAAATGTGCGTTGTATTGTTGGAGGCCGATGAAGAGGGGCAACTTCAACCCAAGGAAAGTTATTTTGAGCATATACTGCCTTTTGAACATGCGGAATTAGATCCTGAGTCATTGGCATTTACCGGCATTGATCCCTATCAGCCTCTACGATTTGCCGTGGATGAAAAAACAGCGCTTCAACGCTTGTTTACGCCGATTCAAAGTGCTTTAAAACAATTCCACTGCCAGCGCGCTGTGTTGGTGGGACATAACGCTTGGTTTGATTTGCTGTTTGTAAAGGAAGCGATCAAACGGGCTGGGTTAAAATCGCCTTTTCACGCCTTTACATGTTTTGATACAGCCACTTTATCAGGATTAATTTATGGCCAAACGGTTCTGGCCAAGGCAGTAAAGGCTGCAGGAATAGAGTTTAATATGAATGAAGCACATTCAGCGATCTATGATGCAAAGAAAACAGCCGAGTTATTTTGCAACATCGTCAATCGCTGCCGATGCCTTGGTCTTGATACGTTTTCGTCCTCAAAGGCATAAGTGCCACCGTGAGTTTATGGATTCCCGAAGGTGGGAATCAACTCAACCATTAGGCAAGATACCTGATTCCAGCCTTCGCGGGAATCAGGTTTTATAAGAACGTTTCTAATTGTTAAAGCTTATCGGAATGGCTGGATAAATAATCCGCTACCCCTTCAGGAGACGCTTTCATTCCAGGCTTACCTTTCTCCCAACCGGCAGGGCATACTTCGCCTTGTTCTTCAAAGAACTGAACCGCATCAACAATTCGTAAAATTTCATTCACATTGCGACCAATGGGTAAGTCATTCACGATTTGAGAGCGAACATTACCGTCTTTATCAATGACAAAAGCGCCACGGAAAGCCACGCCCGCCAAAGGATGTTCAACGCCATAGGACTGGCAAATGCTATGAGTAACGTCAGCCACCATGGTGTATTTAACAGGTCCAATACCGCCTTCTTTAACGGAGGTATTGCGATAAGCGTTATGTGTAAATTGGGAGTCAATTGATACAGCAATCACTTCTACATTGCGGCTTTTAAATTCATCCATACGATGATCTAAAGCAATTAATTCGGAAGGACAAACAAAAGTAAAATCCAACGGATAAAAGAAGATTAAGCCATATTTGCCTTTTATTGCTTCATATAAATTAAATTTTTCAACGATTTCACCGTTCCCTAATACGGCAGGGACTGTAAAATCAGGGGCTTTTCGTCCAACTAAAACGCTCATGTTTTTTCTCCATCAATAAATTAAGATTAGGCACTCACCGCTTCTCGTAATAAGGCCTCTAACTCACCTTGTTCGTACATGTCAGCAATAATGTCCGATCCGCCAATTAATTCCCCTTTGACATAAAGCTGAGGAAACGTCGGCCAGTCGGCATATTGTGGTAGTGTTTGTCGAATATCTGGATTCGCTAACACATCAACATAGGCAAAATCAACACCACACGCATTAATGCATTGCACAGCCCGCGCAGAAAAACCACACTGTGGCATTTTGGGGCTGCCTTTCATATAAATAATTATAGCGTTATCCGAAATTTGCTGTTTAATTTTCTCAAGTGTATCCACGGGGCACCTTCACGTTAAAATCAATATAAAGTCGCAATTATGGCGAAAATCAGAACACATCGCAACAGTAGTAGGAAGCGCACTTAGTATAGCACAAAACCAATCTTAGGATTCTAACCAACGTTACTTCATACCGGACAAAAAACCACTGCGCTAATACGTGCCCGTGCCCTTGCCCGGTTTTTTAATGGGCAGAGCTCACCATTTTAATGAGCATAGATACAATTCGGAATAACAGATCTCTGGCATCACTAAGCTTCTTTGTTTCGATCAGACCTAAGCAACGTATATGGACTCATCCGCTTTCGCAAGTAATCATTGAGTGAAAAGAGAAGTATACCCGTAATCTTTCAAAATGCGTGTTTTTAGGCGCCTTTATTTTTTGTCCTGCCGCATTTTAAAAAGCGAG
>NZ_CAAAIW010000016.1 GCF_900640115.1 Legionella yabuuchiae | reverse complement strand
CCTGAGAAATCCGGCAGCCCAATATCGGTTAGAATAAAATCAAAACGGTGGCTCTGAGCTAGTTCATAAGCTTTCGTTGATGTTTCCGCCTGCATAACGCGACAGCCAGCTTTGGTCAATACGTCAGAAGCAATTTTACGAGCGATAAAATTGTCTTCGACTAAAAGCACAAACGCACTTTCATTCTCAGGGGTGATTTCAAGGTTGGAATAAGATTGTTTTTGAGGCAGGGCAGTCTCTGGTTCAACGCCACTTATCTTCGTGGCAGAAGCTTTTTTCATTGGAATGGTTAAGGCGATGGTGGTACCTTTCCCTTCCTCGCTTTGAATTTCAACACGTCCATGAAGTTTCTCAAGGTAATCGCGTACGATGTGCAAGCCAATCCCATAGCCATCAAAATTACCTTCATAAGACGAGGTGGAGCGATAAAACTGGTCAAAGACTTTATGGATGTCCTCTTCAGGAATGCCAATGCCGGTATCAATGACTTTGAAGCACAGTTTGATGTCTTCTTCCTGTTCCTCGACTAAATTCACTTGAATGGTAATTCGACCGTAATGAGTAAATTTAATGGCGTTGGATAAGATATTTAATAAAATCCGATACACTTTTTCTTTGTCAGAAAGGACAACATCGGGCATATTGGGCCCCACATCCAGTTTAAAATCAATGTCTTTGAGTTTAAGAGAGGGAAGTTCTAGCTCAAAGAGGTTGTTTAACATTTCTTTGATGCTAAACGATTTCAGATTGAGTTTTTTCTTGCCTAATGACTTGGCTGAGACCAGCTCTAACACCGCGTTTAAAAGCGATAACAATTGCTCGCCGCTGATGTTTAGCATGTGCGCGTATTCTTTAATACCGTCGTCTTTTGCCTCATCTTCTAAGATGCTAGATATGCCAATGATGCCCGATAGTGGCGTTCTAATATCATGACTCATGTTGGCGATAAATTCGCTTTTGGCGCGGTTGGCAACCTCGGCTTTTTCTTTTGCCAGCTTTAGTTCTTGCTCTGTATTTTTTAGCTTAGTGATATCTATGGTATTACCCATAATACCTATGACTTCACCATTTTCATCAAACAGGGGGCTTTTTACCGAGAGTTGTTCAATTATGGTTCCATCTTGAAGGGTGTTTCGTTCTTCGTTAGATACGGGTTTTTTTGTTTCAATCACTGTTAGATCATTTTCGCTGAATCGGTCAGCGGTTTCTTTAGTAAATAATTCATAATCTGTTTTTCCGATAACATCAGACTTTTGGTTGGCCACTTTCATGCTTTTAAGTGATTCCATACCTTTGTTATTTACCCCTAGCCAGACACCATTTAAATCTTTCCAATAAATATCGCCAGGAAGTTGATCAAGCAGACTAATAAGCTTTTGATTGTCAAGCTTTAACTGCCTGTTCTCTTTTTCTATTTCTATGTTAGAAGTTGTACTGCTTTTACGATCTTCCTGTTTCAAAATGCTCCCTTTTGTGTTGTTGTTGGCCTATTGGTTTGTTATAATGCTCTTTCTCTTTACATAGTGACAAAGGAATGCGTAATATGATTCTTACTTGCTTTCATAACCAACCTCGTATTTCTCAATCTCTTAATAGTAACCATATGACAAATTTGCCTGTTGTAGATAATTTATTAAAAGAAAATCAGCATTTTTTAAGACAAGAACCCCTTAAAAATACAGTTATTGTCTATGTTCATCATGCACTTCAAACCTCCATTAATGTCATTAATAGTTTGCTAATGTTAGGTGCAAAACCTGCGTATATTTACATTTTAGGTAAAAGTTACTCTGAAAACAAAGCGGTTGTAAAACATTTGAAGGCTTTAGGGATTACTTATATCGACTCATCAGATCAGATTGGATTTGGTGAATACAAGCGTGCTTTTCAATCAGATATAAATCACTTATGGACCCTTGTTGAAAAACATATGGATGATGGCATTAAAGATATTTTGGTTTTAGATCATGGTGGTCATGCAATACAATCAATACCACAAACAATAAAAAGTTCTTATCGAATAATTGGCATTGAAAAAACAACGGCTGGAACTATGGGGTATACATTAGAGAACAAACCTGATATCCCCATTATCAATGTCGCTGGTTGTGCAGCCAAACGTTTACTGGAATCACCCTTAATTGCTGATGCTGTTTCTTTCAAAGTTGGGTCAATTATCAAAACCATTTCTAAAGAAAAAATTTGCGCTGTTGTTGGTTATGGAGCGATCGGTAAGTCAGTAGCAAGCGTGCTAAAAAACCAAGGTAAACAGGTTTTGGTTTACGATAAAAATTATTTGATTTCCGATAATGTTTCCCTTGAGGATATTATTGAAAAGTCTGATTATATTTTTGGTTGTACAGGAACAGATATAACACTTAACATCGTTCATTCAATTGTTGAAACACAAGGATCAAAGGTTTTTCTAAGTTGTTCCTCGGAAGATAAAGAGTTTTTATCGTTATTAAAAGAAGTAACAAAAGATAGAGATTTTTCCCAGGATCAATTATTTAGCGACGTAATATTTAATACTAAAAATGACGGAAAGATTGTTCTTGTTAATGGTGGTTTCCCAGTAAACTTTGATGATAGTGGTGAATCAGTTCCAGCCAGAGATATTCAGCTAACCAGGGCTTTAGTTATTGGTGGGGTTATTGATGCAATAAAAATGCGACAAGGCTATAATGATTTTCAAAATGATTTATTTAAGCTTTCAGCTGATATTCAAAAAACAATTGTTTCCAGTTGGTCAAACGAGCGTTTATCTGAAAATGAAATACCAGGGTTGTTCAAAAGCGTTAAATTGATTGAAAAAGAATCTTTAGGTGTGATGCCAATGGTTTCTGGAATTAAAGCTGTACCAATGGGAAGAATTGATGCTCGTTGCAGTAAGAAAGTATAAGTATACAGCTCTGTACATGACAAAAAACCTGTCATGCCCGCGCAGGCGGGCAACCATCCATCAAAATAATCCAATGCCCAAATCAAGCCACTGGGGGTTGTTTTGCTCGATAAGGTTTATTTTCCATTGTAGGTTCCACTTCTTGATGCGTTTTTCTCTGGTTATTGCTTCGTAGACATCAGAATGAATTTCATAATAAACCAAATGATGAACTTTGTACTTTTAAATTGGGATGGCCGTTCCTTTGAAAACAATGCCGAGCATTAAAATATTGATGTCTGATTTTCCCCAATGCCAATTGGTTCGATCCATGCTTAAATACCATTGCCCACCACTCACAAAAAACAATTTAAAAATAAATCCTGCTATTTGATGGTAATCCAAAGAAAATTCGGAAAAAATCGTTGTATTCTACGGTACCTTGACGCTTGGAGGGCGTCACTGAATACAACACAAGCCAATTTGTTTAAATTAACTGTACGCGTAGCAAGCAATGCAAGCAACATAGTTACAAAACATGTCATTCTCGCCTTGTTCCAGCCAAAATACATATTTAAACTATCCTTCAACTCGCTGATACACTCCATATAACCTCCTTTTGACGATCGAGATTATATGATTTTCATTCTATGGCAGCGAGTTATCTTAAGTTACTTCAGTGCCAAGCCAGAAATGGTTGCCCGCCTGCGCGGGCATGACAGGTTTTTTTGTCATGTACAGAGATTAAAAACTCAAACCTATGGACTCGATAGAGAGAAATAGCTTAGGGAAGTGCTTGTAATTAGAAAGAGTGAAAATTCAAAATTTAATTAAACATTGGAGGATTATGCCGCGTTCCTTGCGGCTTGATTCATCCCTGATTCAAAATAGTCCATATTTAACAATCTCTATTATCCTCACAAAAACAGTTTATCAAAGCCCATAAATAAGTCATGATGAAAAGAGAGCGAGCATTTGTAAGAGATTTCTCAAAATAGTTTGAGTCTTAAAAACGATGGGTTTGTGAACACTTTCTGAACGAATTTAAATTGGCGGATTTACCCCCTAAATCGATTCATAAATGCTGTACTTAAATCAAAGTTCGTTATCTTTGATCCTACCTCGATTAGCCGTACACCTTATTAAAGTTATTGAATTGTTAGAGCAAAGCGAAAAGACTTTGAGACAAGTGGCAAGAGAGCTAGGGGTAGCAGAAAATAATCTCTATTATATGGCTAAAAGGAAGAGTTAGACCTCGCCAACAGAAAGATAAGCTTTTGTCAGAAATTCTGCGGCATAAGTTTGACGAGTCGCGCCAAACTTATGGTATACCACGCTTGCAGCAAGCATTACGTAAGCAAGGAAAATATCATGGGAAAGCTCGGATAAAGTGGCTTATGCAACAAGAAGGATTGAAGCCTAAAGCGGCAAGACGATTTAAAGTGACCACAGACAGTCGCCACTCAAAGCCTGTTGCGGAGAACTTACTGGGAAGACAATTTAATCCTATTGCTGCCAATATTTCCTGGGCTTCTGACATTACCTACATCCATACTGATGAAGGATGGCGGTATTTAGCCACCGTAATCGATTTATATAATCGAAAAATTGTAGGTTGGAGCATGGGAACACGCCCGGTTACTGGCTTGTTGAGAAGGCTTTAGTTATGGCTATCCACCGCAACAATCCACCTAAAGGGGTTATTCATCATTCCGATAGAGGCTCTCAATAATGTTGTAATGCTTATCAATTCCTTCTTAAAAAGCATGGCTTTGTTTGCTCCATGAGTGGCTCAGGTAACTGTTATGATAATGCGGTCATGGAAAGCTTTTTTCATACCTTGAAAATTGAAGCGATTTACGGGGTTACTTTTAAAACTAGAAAAGAGGCTCAATTAGCTCTATTCGATTACATTGAAGTGTTTTACAATCGCAAACGCATCCATTCATCTCTAGGGTTTCAAACTCCCAGCAATTTTGGAATGGCTGCATAATGTTGGTGTCCGGTTTTTCGAGGCAGGATCAAGATGCTTCAATACAAAAAACATCCACCATGAATAGCATATCGCGGCGTTGGCCATAAAACCAACTGTTGAGAGATGTGATGTCAAATGGGTTCGCAATCATGTGGTATAAATAAATCAATTTGATTTAACAAAGGGCATGAAAATTGGAGGAAATTTTTGACATCAAAACCATCACTGGCATAGTATACTCTGACGTGTCTCTTCAGCACACAAACGTTTAAGTAAAAACACAGGATTGCGGGTGCAAGGAATGATGGGCTAGGGTTAGGGGTCAAGCAACGATCGCGCCCAACGGTGAGCAATCGAACCATATCTAGCACCCAGCATTCGATTTTAGCCTATCTTCAGCAAGGAGCGCCCATGAAACACCAGTTATTCTTATCACTTACCGCAGCCGGCGTGCTGGCCAGCCAGTCTTTTGCGGGCACCATGGGACCAATAACCCAAAAAAACTGGTCGTGGATAGGCTCTATCAGCGCAGGCCCCGTCTGGGCTAGGGGTGGTGAGACGCAGACGTTTTTTCTAGCACCGGATGTTGAAAAAACCTATGTCGCCAGAAAATCCAGCAACGCACTCGCCTCAGGCGAGCTTTTTTTAGGCCTACAAAAACCATTGGCCACCCAATGGCTAGGCCAACTGGGACTGGCCGTGGCCACCACCGGTAATGCCAAACTTCAGGGTGTGATATGGGATGATGCCGACCCCCAGTTTGATAATTACAACTACCAATACAAAGTACGCAACACTCGCTTGACGGTAAAAGGCAAGTTGCTGCTTGATAAAGGCTATTGGCTGATGCCCTGGGTGGGTGCGAGTGGTGGGGTTGGTTTTAACCGCGCCCATGACTTCACCAATACACCCCGGATTTTTGAAGCAGTGCCTAACGCCAATTTCAGCAACCAGACGAAAACCGCGTTGACTTATACCTTAAGTGCCGGCGTACAAAAAGCGCTTAACGACCACTGGCAGGTGGGTGCGGGCTATGAATTTGCTGACTGGGGTAAAAGCACACTAAGCCGTGCGACAGGCCAAAGCTTGAATTCAGGGCTAGCGCTTGATCATTTGTATACCAATGGCGTTTTGTTTAACCTCACTTACCTGGCATAAGGACTGAAAGCCATGCAACACACCGTCAAAAACAACAGATTAACGAACAAGCTAATGCTTGGCCTGCTTTCTTGCTTTATATGGACCGCATCCCACGCAGCCGGTCCATTGTGGACCGTAATGCCAGCCCCAGGAAGTAATCCCACTCAGACCGTGCCGGAGAGCAGCACTTCATTCATACAATATATAGTACAGAATCAGTCGGGCAAGCCTAAAAAACTAGTGATTCAGCCGATGCCTGGCATTACACAAACCACACCTTGTCAATTGGCACCCAAGGGGCAGGTGGGTAGTAGCTGCACTTTAAATCTTTCTATCATCGGCAGCGCCTTGCCCCAGGGCGGTGTTCATGGTGGACCTGCACTCTGCCTGGCCAATCCAGATGGCAGCCCAAACCTACTCCAATGCTATCAGCCAAGCCAGGGCAATATATTAAATATCACCCGTAGTGATGCGTCAGCGAGTGCTATAATTACTGTTAATCCATCAACTTTATTGTTTGCTGAAAACTCAACCGGCGAGGTGACAGTTACCAACAGTGCGGACTCCCCCACGTCGGCCACTAATGTAGTTGCGCAGATTCCAGGAGTCAGCAGCATCAGTGTACAAAGCAACACCTGTGGTTCAAGCCTTCCGATTGGAGCGAGTTGTGCCATTATCTTTGCATCAGGCTCACAAGAAGGACCAACTGCTATTCCCATTGCAGGAGACAATACCAACACAGTGAATGTGAATGTGACGGTGACCAGCCAACCGCAGATAAGCATCACCAGTCCTGTACAGCAAAGCCGGGTCGTTACAGTATCAGGAACAGCGCTTTCATTAGAAGTCACCAATGATGCAGGCAGTGCTGTGAATGCCAATGCGATTACGGTCAGCAACAAGGCAAGCTGCCCTAATCTGTCCGTTAATGACAGCAATTGTACCAGTGTGGCGCCGGGAGATAGTTGTGATTTATTGTTAACCTCGCCAACGCCTTATGCGCCCTGCACTATCACCATAAGCGGTGATAATACCGCCAATAGCCCAACCACCTTGATTGCATTCCAGTATTTAAACGGCTTGGTTTTTCAAGAAAGTGGTGGTAGCGGTAAAGTAGTAACATTGTTAGCAGATGAGTTTACAGCTCAATGGAATGATGGTAGGGATGTTGCTGGCACGAGTATAAATGAGAGTACTGGCGCTAATAATACTGACTTAATTATTAATGCGGGTGGGTGCGGCACTGAAGCTGGATGTGCGGCATATGGTTGTCGCCATCTAGGTGGTGTGAATACGCCAGACTGGTATTTACCCGCAAGAAGCGGCCTGGTTGCAGTGGTTAACAGTCTTTGCCCTGGCGGCAGTTGCAATTTTGGCGGGTTTTCGTCCGTGACTTACTGGAGTTCGTCGCAGATCGACATCATCAACGCCAGCGCGTGGGAAGTGGAGTTCCCGTCGGGTATCAGCAGCGGCGACCTCAACAATAAATTCATCGGACATCCTGTTCGGTGTGTCCGGGATTTTCCCCCTTAGCCCCTTTATTCCTTTTCTTTTGAGGCAGCAAAGCTGCCTCATGATTTCTTTAAAGACGAATGTTTTGGATTTATATTGATGGCTTTCTATACGGAGTTACCGGTTTATAAGGCCAGTTATCAGTTGGTTCTAGGAGTGTTTGAGGTAACCCGCGATTTTCCAAGAGAATATCGATACACACTTGGTCAAGATATGAAGCGCGATACGCTTCATTTGCTTCGTTGCATTTACCGGGCCTACAAGCATCAAACCGTCATTCCGCAGTAACTTTTTGAATTAAATTTATAAGAAAATTCTTGATCAAAGAGAATGGTCGATTTAATAAAGCTGCTGTTGCTCTTGCGAATAAAAATGCTCGTATTGCAATGGCTATGCTCTTGTCTGGCCATGAGTATAGAAAGGCAGCTTAACAGGTTTTATATAGTAACGAACTATGGTGGATTAAAGACGACAATTGAATTGCGAAGAATAATCAACATGATGTTAAACAGGTAAGACCAACGCTTGAAAAAACCTGATAGGGTCTGTGGCAATTGAATTTGCCGATCAACAGATAAGGAGCAAGCGTGCAAATTTCATCAGGGCACGGGAGGATAAAACCCAATGTTAATTAGGCCTTACCAGATGTCGGATATAAGACTGGAAACTTAACCTATTTAATCAAAATGAGGATTAGACTTTGACAATACGGTCGAGTCCATATAAGACCCTAGGGAAAAATAGAAACGAATTACAGAGAACATTCGATGCTATACTATTCGATGCTATACTAATAGTACAGACCAAATGAGTCTGCACCAAGAAACATGGAAGATTAAAATACTAGTTGTATTTATTTTGAAACAGGAGTTCGCATCATGAATAAGATTATCCCGTTAAGTCTAGTAGGTCTAATGACTTTTGGCACAGTTACTTTTGCTGATAAAGTAATGATTACTGGCGAGCCAGTTACTTTAGAACATACTGGTGATGTCTATCAACTTCCTGATGATTATTCTGTAACCACTTCATACCATTATGTGACCGTTAATGATACAAAAAGAGTATGTTACGCAGAAAAACAGCCAAATTTTGCATCATTGGATGTAATAGATATCAATGTTAAGGTCGGTGGTTCAGAGATCGTATGGCATTGTTATGAATATAACCCAACGTACTTTGAAATTACTTCTTAACAATCACTTCACATAGTAGCTCGAGACCTAGGTTTCGAGCTAAATTTCATTCAAGAGCCCATTCAATAACCTTGGTTCAAAATAAATACTTGATATAGTAAATGGTATTGATTCTCAACCTTTATCCTAACGCGTAAATATTATGGAAAACGAGCTATCAAATAAAATCATCCAATATGAGAAACGACTTATTTCTAAACAGGAATCAGCTTGTGTTCTGCAAGATCTTCTTGACGATGACTTTATGGAAATGAGTCAAAGTGGGAACATCGGTAAGCAAGATGTCATTGCTTGGCTTAATCGTCACAGTAAATCGGAGCGCGAGGGCTTTCAGTTTCAGGCAAAGATGATATCCGAGGATGTTATTCTCTTAACCTATATTAGCCGTATTAAGGAAGTGAATGCCAATAATGTTCAACAGACGTTTCGGTCTTCAATTTGGCGAAAGTTGGGTGGTCAGTGGCGAATGGTTTTCCATCAAGGTACGCCCATCCATGAGATGATTTAATCGATTATTCAATGGCATAAGACCGCTTAATGTGTAAAGTTTTCTCAAAATGCGTGATTTATGCTGTTTCTTTTTCGCCCTGCCACATTTTGAAAAACTCGCAAGGGAATGCTTTTTAAAATGCGACAGAACAAAAAATAAAGGCACCTAAAAACTCGCATTTTGAACGATCACGGGTATAGAAAGGATCAATCATGGTGTATAAAGAGCCGCCAAAATGCGTGCCGACGTAGTTCTGATTCCAAAATCGAAGTTTTATTGCTACCAAAATATAGGTATAATCCTCACTAAAATCTTTTATGCGTATTCCCGCGCCCAGAAACGGAGGCCAAAATCGCATTAGCCTTAACAGCCACTTCGCGCTCATCGTGGTGTTTTCTTTTGTTGTTTCCCTCGTGTTTTATAATTCGGTAATAGTAAAACCAAAAAGCAACAGATCAACAGAGAAATAACTAGAATTCCAAAGGCAAAGCGATAGTCTTGTACCGAAAATAAAGGCGTTCCAAATTCTGTTTTAGCACCGTTCCATTTATAGTCCAGAGCATAGCCAATCAACGGCTGGTATAGTCCGGCACCAATGGTCACAATACAATTGGCCATGGCTGTTGCCATGCCTGTTGCAAGGAGTGGGCTCAAATCCTTAGCAATGGCAAATACCAGAATTTGAGGGCTAGCAAATACCCCAATTAAAAATAACAAAACATAAGCCACGGAAATCGATATTCCTGACACATAAATTAAGATATATGAACTCGCCAAACAACCGACACTACCAATAAATAAAGGAATTTTACGGCTTTTTATTTTGTCTGAAAGATGGCCAATAAATGGCGAAGCGATGGCGACCCCTAAAAAGACTAAGGATGTCGCAGAAGCGGCAGCTGCTGTTAGTAAATGATACTTTCTTGCAATAAAATCAACCCCCCATAGAGAGGCGAATACTGAAATAGGAAGGAATAAGAGTAAGCCAACTAATCCATTCAACCAAGTATAAAATGAGCCTGCTAAAAGACCAAAACGCTGCCAGATATTGCTCCATGAGTGATAGGTTTTCGGAGTCGAGCTTAATAATGCCGGCGGTCTTTTTTTAATGAAGAGGAATAAAACAATGGATAAAACAAATCCTGCTAGCCCCGTTAAATATACGGCATGTTTCCAGCCAAAATCATATACCATATGAGAGAGGACATTATCCGCAGTTACCGCGCCTAAGGTACCAATCGCTGAAGTAAGACCTGCAAACAGTGCAAACCGATTCTCAGGTAACCAGATAGCGGCAAGTTTTAATGCGCCGACAAATGCAAATGCAGATCCTATACCCATCAGTGCTCGAGCGAAGCATCCAATGAAATAAGAATGTGTAGCAGCGAAGAGTACAGCGCTAACAGCACAAATCAAACAAGAAAGCGTTAGAACTATACGCGGACTGTATTTATCAACCACGACCCCAGCAGGCAGTTGTAAGGGGGTATACGTGTAATAGTAAAAAGCCGATAAGAGTCCAATTTGACCAGCGTTAACCCCATAACTACTCATTAAAGGATGAATCATAATGCTTGGCATGATGCGCAGTAAGAAGTCATAGAAGTAAAAAACGGTAGCGAGTAAGCAAATAAACCATGGGGATATTATGGTTTTAAAAATCGATGGTTTAGGTTTGTCGCGTTGAGCCATGTTAGAATCCTTTAAATGTTACGTTTTATTATCAAGCGCAGTCCGTTTAAACCCACATGCCCAAAGATTCTGACCTTGATCTCTGGATTGCCACACTAGCTACGCTAGTTCGCAATGACGGTAGCTAAAGTCCAGAATAAATTAAGCTCATGAAAACATCCAGTATTGATCATTTATGATCCGAAGCTGATCTTGAAGAAGTGCTTTGGCGTTTGCATTAAAACAAAAAAATTGAAGAACAAAGGTGAGCCAAACTGAAGCGAAGCACGCAGCCATTAAAGAATTTGAGTAATGCAAATTTTGCGCAAAAAAAACGCTTAATGTGAAATATGCGCTCATCGCAGCTATAATTTATAATGCAAGTACATCAAAGGAATGAGTCATGACTTCGCAAATTAATATTAAAAGTACGCTTCTTTCCGTCCGTTTAGGGATGAGTTTTGTGTTGTTGTTAATTCTTTTTTCGGCTTCCACCAGAGCGAATCAGCCCTATATCCTCGTTGAGGAAACTGAATTCACTTCCTGTGATAATAACGTGGCGTTCGTCTATAAAATTTCTCCTTGCCGCTATCGCTATTGGACAAAATGGAATCAAATCAATCTTTACTGTCAAAAAAGGTGTCTAGTGGATAGTTGGCACTATGTAATTCAATGTGAAACACGTTGTTTATAGCAACAATAGCTTGGACGGTTAGAGAATTGCCGCATCCTATTGGCTCGGATTAACAACTTAGTGCTTAAAACCCGCGGACTGAAATTCATCGGCCTGTAGCTTAGCAGCGTGCTCTTCATCGGTTAACGCCTGGCCTGCTTCTTCCTTTCTAATAGCGGCATCCGCTTTCTCTTGGATAGCTTTATGCTCGCTGAGTAAAGTAGCAAGTTCAAGCTTATAAGCAGTCGAGTTGGATTGTTTATCAAAAAACTTAATGGTTGCACGATAAATTTTTTGTTCTTGACGAGTCGATCTCGCTTCAAGTTCTTTCAGTTTCAGGGCTTGTGAAGGAGCCTCATCACCTACTTGATGAAATAAATCACCAACTGGTTGTTGTGTTTCTAATTTCAGGGAAAAGTCCTGAAACGCTTTTCTAAGCTGATCGACCTTATTACCTTTTTCGTCCAGCACTTGAACTAAAGCCGCATTATAGTGCCCTACATTCCCTAATTGATTCTTTTTCTTATGGCTATAGGCACAAGTGAAATCGCCGCAAGCATAGCCATCGGATTGTGGAACCAAAGGTCCAGTGAACTGTATGTTCACATCAGATGGATTAAGATTACATGCTCTTAGAATTTCCTCTGCATAAGGCTGAATGGCACGAGCGTTATTCGGCCCATAAGGATCAAATAGCTCTAAGGTATATTTTTCATTTAAAGCCTTGGGTTTGCTTAAATAAAATCCTCTCCAATGGCCAGGACCAATAGGCATAAAAATATGTTCAATTACAGTATTCGCCAAAGCTTCTTTTAAGCCTTCTAATGTGGAAGAGATATTGCTCAATCGGTGCACAGGGGCTAAAACCTCAATATTTCCTTCCGATTTAGGCATAAACATGGTGATGTCATGATCTTGCAGTTGGTCTCTTAACGAGCGTCGGTGTAATCTTAATTGTGAATATTGCCCTTGTTGGTGGTGTTGAGTTTGAAGAAGTTTGGATTCGACGGCTAAAGCTTCATGAATGTCAGCGACGATCTCATTGGCCGTTCCATCTACGTCGGTAGAAAACTGTAGTTCGTTTACGCGTTTAAACAGTAACTCTAAAACAGGATCGCTTTGAAACGCAAGAGAACAATTGGCTTCAGCCAGTTTCAGGTTTACTCTACGAATGAGTTCTTTCGCTGAGGGACTAAGTTCTGCTTCTTGCAGAAGCAGGGCCTCTAAACTTTGATTGATTATCTTTCGCGATAGCATTTTATTTTCTGGGATTAAAAAGATTATAGTTTTATTATATTAGTTAAAGCTTAAGGAAACATTATACTTATCCTGGGAATGATTAAGTTGAATCATTTAATTCGTGTTATCCTAAATAAAAATTATTTATTTTATGATGTCTTCGAAATCAACCCCACTCTTATTACTTGGCTTCATGTCTGCCTTTTCGCTGTTGACCTTTGATTTATATCAGCCGGCGTTGCCAGTCATTGTCGAATATTTCAATACTTCGTACAGTTTAGGACAGCTTACGTTCAGTTTATATTTATTCTCATTTGGTTTAGGACAGTTAATTTGGGGACCGTTGATTGATCATTATGGTCGAAGGGTTATGCTACCTCTAAGCATAGGGATATTTTTGGTGGCGACCTTAGCCTGTACTTTAGCTCACGACATTTGGGTGCTTATTATTGCTCGTGGCATACAAGGGTTATCCGCTTGTTGTGCTGGGGTCGTCTCTATTTCTACCACACGAGATTGTGTGGATAGCACGGAACGGGCAAAAGCGATCTCTCATATATCGATGATTGTGGCGGTGTCACCGATTTTTGCACCATTAATTGGATCGGTTATTATGCATTTTTTTCCGTGGCAAGCAAATTTCATTTTAATGGGTTTAATTAGTGTCTTCTTAATAACATTAAGTTACTTTTTTTTAAGAGAATCCCCAAACTGGAGTTCTTCAAGCTATTCGTTTCAATGGATAGAGACCGTTAAATCGTATCAGTCTATTTTTCGACATCAGCATTTATGGGTTGGAACGACAACCATTGCTTTTTCGTTTTCCATGTTAATGATTGTAGTGATTAATGCATCTTATTTATTAATTACCCAATTGCAATTCACCCCAATGATGTTTGGGATTTTTTTTGGCATTAATGGAGCGATGCTGATTTTAGGAAATTATATTGGAATCAAGTTGCGTGAACACTTTTCGATGATATGGAATATACGCTTTGGTTCGGTATTCCTGCTGGTAGGCGCTGGCTTAATTCTTTTGGGCTATTTTTTCTGGGGCCTTAGTTTGTATATGCTTGCGCCTTGTTTATTGGTAAGTTTAGGTAACAGTTTTCTAAACCCTCCAGCGCTTGCGATAACATTGGCTCATTATGAACGTAACCCCGCTACTGCGACTGCAATTATCAATACCATTCGTATGTCTGTTTCAGCACTATTGGCTGGATTCATTGGCAGTATTTTAGTTCATCACTTGGTATTTCTCCCGCTAAGTCTATTGTTTTGTGCGATGGTCGTGATGTTCGCCAGCGCATATTTTCAAAGAAATTAGAATTATGGTTCCCAGAGAAAGTATCACGGATCTATACCTGTGATTGTTCTTTTCTTTTTCGCCCTGCCTCATTTTAAAAGATCGCTACAGGACACACCCATTTTGATCAATATTGACTCAATTGAGCTATAATTTATTATGAAACTTGGACTTCAAAGGAATGAATTATGGCCACCCGTACTTATAGGATATTTTTGGGGGTTCCTATTCTGGCTTTATTAGTCACATTTCTAGGAGCCGGATATGCTCCTTCCGCGTATGCTATATCTAATACAGAGTATACGCCTGAACAAAAACCCGTTGAATTGGCGTTTTGGTGGGTTCATCGTGACCGGTATTATAATTATAAAGCCCCAGGCTATCGTTACCGTTACTGGACGAATTGGCGTCAAGTTAGCCCACGTTGTCATCGAAGCTGTTTGGTCAATCATCGCGGAGATGTTATTCGCTGCGTGCGGCGTTGTTATTAAAGATGCGTGCGAGACTTGAACGATTACGGGGTATATAAAAACAAAGCGTTATAAAAACATAGACAAATGCTTTAAATATTATCAAAATAGCCGGTTTTTAATGTTAATGAATTAATCTTAAATCATGAAAAAAGTAGTCTATTGGTTTTTTGCGTTAACTATCTTGGTCGGGTTTAATCTTACCTTTGCTGCACAAGGGCAATCTCAACTATCTGATGCACAATATCAGCAGCAAGTTTTATATTATGTGAACGAATATCGTGTAAAACATCATCGTTCCCCTTTAAAATTAATGTCGTCGATTTCAAAGATTGCTGAAACACATAGTGCGGCCATGGCGCAAAAGCGTGTTCCATTTGGGCATCAAAATTTTAGTCAGCGTATTAGTGTCTTATACAAGCAAATTAAACACTGTCAGGGTGGGGCAGAAAATGTGGCTTATTATAAATATGGTCCAAAACAGCTAGTAGACGCCTGGATAGCTAGCCCTGGACATCGTAGGAATATTTTGGGTGATTATAATTTAACGGGAATTGGAATTGCCCATGATAGCAAGGGGTGGGGGTATTATACACAACTGTTTTTGAAAAGCCCGAATGCTGTGATAAGTTAATAGCATCGACGAATTTAAAACAGCAATGTGCTGCGTATGTGAATATATTTTCGAGCGAACAAACTAGAGGTAAAATTTTTAATTAGGATTATTGCTACTGTGGCAGCCGCTGTGCCATTAATTCCATAATAAATCGTTGCTGGTGGAACAAAAAGACATAGAGCGAATAAATCCATGAGATGTGAACGAAACATAAGTCGTTCATATCCAGTATAAATTAATAAAATACTACTAAAGCTCATTAGGCCGGCAAGAGAAATACCCAGACTTAGAATAATCACGCAATAGCGTGCGTCAGCATAGGATGGACCAAAATGGGATAATAAGGTTGGTGAGAAATAAAGGAGTGTGCTCGTTATAATAATGTAGATTGAAGTCACCGCGACATTTGTTACATCTAATTTTTTTTGCAGTATTTTTAAGCCCTCAGGGGTTTGAATTAATGAGACAATTTGTGGTTTTAATCCTTGATACAAGCTAGTTGGAAGCAGATATAAGACACCGGTAATTGCTAAGGCAGCAGCGTAATGGCCAACATCGGATTCGTTTGATGCAAATACTTCAATGATAATTAAGTCCATAGCAGAAATAAGCAAGTAAATAATTGAGGTTGAAATATATGAGGCTGATTTAGGAAACCATTCATTTTGGTAAACAGGAATGGTTTTTGTTTTTTTTACGGCTCTAGTCATCATTGACAATATATTTTCATTTAATGTCAAAGTACTAAAGATGGCTAAGAATAAAAAGGACAGAAATAAAATGCCTGTAATCGCAATGTTATCTAAGGTTGTGCCAAGAAACAAAATTGCTAACGCAAAGAAAAGCAGTTGAATCAAATAACGTAATATGTCAGTAATCACTGTAGAAAAATAAACTTGCTCGGTACTAAGAAAATAATTGCTGGCCATCATGACAAAAGCAGCGATCGGTGCTATCCAGAACATATACAGCGCTAAATGGTATTGATCATAGTCGTGGATTCCAAGGTGGTCCAAAAAAAGCATAATGGTTAACGATAAGCCTGCGAGAACAATACAGAGTAACGAGGTAAGCCCAATTAATTTAAGATTCCAAGCAATGTATTGTTCAGCTTGATTTTTTGCCTCAGTACGCAAGTAACTGGCCAAAAATCGTTGGGAGCTGACATTAGTTCCAAATAAAATTAACGTTGTTAAAATATTTAAAAGCTTGATTGCAACACTAAAGTTTCCGTAAAGATGCGCTTCAAGATTGCGAGCCAAAAAAACATTAAGTCCATATTGTATGAAATAGCTCATTAAGGCTAATAAAAAAAGAGAATAAGTAAGTTTAAGTTCTTGTTTCATAATATAGGGAACTTGATAGAAAAATTTTTATAACTATATACTCAATCAACATCAAAATGCGACTTTTATGCTATCCATTTTTTCGCCCTTGTGTTGTTTAAAAACTCGCAATAGAGCTGGCTCTACTCTATTTGGAAGAGCATATTGAAATATGGCAAGAAAGCGGCTTAAGTCAGCCCGCATAGTGCGAAGCTTTTAAATCCCTTGTTTTAAAACAGCAATGTGCTGCGTATGTGAATATATTTTCTAACCAACAAACTAGAAGTAAAACTTTTAATTAGGATTATTGTGCCTGTGGCAGCCGCCGTGCCATTAATCCCATAATAAATCGTTGCTGGAGGAACAAAAAGACATAGGGCCAATAATTCCATGAGGTTTGAACGGAATATAAGTCGTTCATGGCCTTTATATATTAATAAAACATTACTAAAACTCATTTGACCAGTAAGAAAAATAACCAGGCTTAGAATAATCACGCAACTGCGTGCGTCCTCATAAGATGGACCAAAATGGGATAATAAGGTTGATGAGAAATAAAGGAGTGCACTCGTCAAAATGATGTAGATTGAAGTCACAGCGACATTCGTTGCATCTAATTTTTGCTGCAGTATTTTTAAACCCTCAGGAGTTTGTAATAAGGAGACAATATGTGGTTTTAACCTTTTATATAATTTACCGGGCAGCAACCATAAGATACCCGTAATTGCTAAGGCAGCAGCATAATGACCAACATCAGACTCGTTTGATGCAAATACTTCAATGATAATTAAGTCCATAGCAGAAATAAGCAAGTAAATAATTGAGCTTGAAATATATGAGACTGATTTAGGAAACCATTCATTTTGGTAAACAGGAACGGTTTTTGCTTTTTTAACGGCCAAAGCCATCATTGATAATATATTTTTATCTAATGTCAAAGTACTAAAGATGGCTAAGAATAAAAAGGAGAGAAATAAGGTGCCCGTAATAGTAATGTTATCTAAGGTTGTTCCAAGAAACAAAATTGCTATGGCAAAGAAAATCAGTTGAACCAAATAACGTAATATTCCAGAGAGCGCTGTAGAAAAATAAACTTGCTCGCTACTAAGAAAATAGTTGCTGGCTAGTATGACAAAAGCTGCGATCGGCGCTATCCAGAACATATACAGCGCTAAATGGTATTGATCAAAGTCGTGGACTCCAAGGTGGTCCAAAAAAAGCATAATGGTTAACGATAATCCTGCGAGAACAATACAGAGTAACGAGGTAAGCCCAATTAATTTAAGATTCCAAGCAATGTATTGTTCAGCTTGATTTTTTTCCTCTGTACGCAAGTAATTGGCCAAAAATCGTTGGGAACTGATATTAGTTCCAAATAAAACTATAGTAATTAAAATATTTAAAAGCCTAATTGCAACACTAAAATTCCCGTAAAGATGGACTTCAAGATTGCGAGCCAAAAAAACATTAAGTCCATATTTTATGAAATAGCCGATTAAGGCTAATAAAAAAAGATAATAAGTATGTTTAAATTCTTCTCTCATAATATAGGGAACTTGATATAAAAAAATTTTTATAACTATATGAGTTAATTTATTTCTTTTCAAATGCTTTATTTTAAGCCACCTTAATCTTCCTAGCGGGTACTTTCTAGAGCGGGAATAGGAAAACTGAGCGTTACAAAAACATAGACAAATGCTTTAAATATTATCAAAATAGCTGGTTTTTAATGTTAATGAATTAATCTTAATTCATGAAAAATATTGCCTATTGGTTTTTTGCGTCAACTCTCTTGGTCGGGTTTAATCTTACCTTTGCTGCGCAAGGCCACTCTCATCAATTATCTGATGCACAATATCAGCAGCAAGTTTTATATTATGTGAACGAATATCGTGTAAAACATCATCGTTCCCCCTTAAAATTAATGCCAACGATTTCAAAGATTGCTGAAACGCATAGTGTGGCCATGGCGAAAAAGCGTGTTCCATTTGAGCATCAAAATTTTAGTCAGCGTATTAGTGCTTTATACAAGCAAATTAAATACTGTCAGGGTGGGGCAGAGAATGTGGCTTATTATAAATATGGTCCAAAAAAGCTAGTAGACGCCTGGATAGCTAGCCCTGGACATCGTAGGAATATACTGGGTGATTATAATTTAACGGGAATTGGAATTGCTCATGATAGCAAGGGGTGGGGGTATTATACTCAATTGTTTTTGAAACGCTCGAATACCGCAATAAGTTAATCGCCTAAAACACGCATTTTGAAAGATCACAGGTATACATCGCTAAAGTAGCGATTACATATACCTTCCAGATGACTTAAAGATTCGCACTGATTTACTTCGATTATAAAGGCTGTTTTTTGTGGTAAGCCGCGAGCATAATATTTGGCGAACTTTCTAGCTTGAATCACGGCAAATTTTTCACTGGTTAACAGTTTGGCAAGCTCGGTGATGTGCTCAAGAAACAATTCGCTGATTTGAGGAAAAGAGGGTTTGAAGAAGGGCTGGTTGTTATATTCGGCGATGAGCTGAGCGATGAGCCAAGGTTGGCCAACTCCTGCGCGCGCAATCATTACCCCAGCACACCCCGTCGCAAACATATTCCTTAGCGAATCAATACAAGCGATATCGCCATTACCAATGACTGGAATGTTAAGTTCTTCAACAAAAAATTGGATTTGATCGGTGTTGCATGGTGTTTCATAATGCTCAGTCCAATGGCGGCCATGGACAATTAAGTAGTCCGCGCCCGCTTCTGCGACTACTTTGACGATTTCTTGGTTATATTGATCCGAGCTATGGCCATCAACACGAATTTTAATCGATATGGGCACATGAGTGTTTGTTTTCATAGCCTTTATCGCTTCGTATAAATTAGCGGGGTTCGTTAAATGCTTAGATCCCGCTCCTCTAGAGCGAATTTTATTCACTGGACAACCACAATTCAAATCGATTAAATCCGCGCCATAGTCGGTGACGATTTTGGTGGCTTCAGCAATTTTCTTAGGCTCTCGCCCGGATAACTGGAAGCAAACTGGACCCTCATCTAGACTTTTGGCGACAAAGCGATGATTATTGTTCGAGCCATTGATAAGCGTTTCACAGGAAATCATTTCAGTGCAGGTAAATGCAGGTTTCGTGTACTTCCAGAATAGGCGTCGAAAAGGCGCGCAACTGATGCCAGCCAAAGGACCTTGGATTAAATTTACCGGAAATGAGGTTTGTCCAAGCGTAAGTTCTGTAATCAAAATTTACCCATGTACTGCAAAATGAAAACAATTTTAATGTAAAAAGATCAAAATTAGAACCTATTAGGCTTATACTGCGATTGGCTGAGCCAAATTCGATAAAATTAGCTGTTTCGCGGTTGAATAATCTTTTTTGCCACTAGCCAATTTTGGGATGACTTCAAGGGGCATTAATGTATTTGGTAACATAAGCCGCGGGATATCAGACGCTTTTAATCGTGACATCAAGTGTTCAGGGGCTTGTTTGCCACTGTAGATAAGTCCTATGCATTCTCCTTTTTTGCCATCAGGCAGTGAGACCGCAATGACTTCCAGTTCGGGATCATTAAACAATTGACTCACTTGTGCTTCAACTTGGCCTAAGCTAATCATTTCTCCGCCAATTTTTGCAAATCTTGAATAGCGATCGACGATGGTTAAGTAACCCTCTTCATCAAGACGTCCTTTATCTCCTGTTTTATACCAGACGATATCACCATCTTTAATAAGAACTTCATTGGTTTTTTTAGGATCATTGAGATAGCCACGCATGACTTGGGTGCCCCCAATCAGAATGAGTCCTTCTTCTTCGATAGGTAAGTCGATTAAAGTGTCAGGATCGACAATACGAAAGGCGCTTCCAGGTAACGCTAAACCAACCGTGCCAGGTTTATTGCCCTGATGAATATGCCAATCGGCTGGAGAGATTACGTCTGGAAGATTACAACTTGCAACCGGTGCTACTTCGGTAGCTCCATACCCTTCGTAAATGTCATGATTGAATTTATTTTTAAATTCTTCACGAACCGTAGGGGATAATTTTTCAGCTCCAGAAATAACCAATCGCAATGATTTTAGTAAGAGGGGATGAATCTTAGAATTGCGATTATACATGCTTAAAAATGTAGAAGTAGCACAAAACATCGTGATGCGATGACTATAAATTAGACGGGCGATGGCAAGTGCATTGGTTGGATCAGGATAACAAACCATGGTTAATCCTTGAATTAAAGGCACCAATGTCGTCATGGTTAGACCAAAGGCATGAAACAAGGGCAAAGAATTCAACATCACATCGTCTTCCTGAATGGCAAAAACGCTGGTGACTTGTTTAATATTGCTAAGAAGATTGCGGTGGGTTAGTTCAACCCCTTTCGGCTTGCCTTCACTGCCACTGCTAAATAAAATCGCAGCCACACTGTTTACGTCAGATTGTTTGATAAAATAGGGTTTCAGCAAAAATCCAGGTAATAATTTTACCGCCAAAAGGTTTCTTGCGATGCTCACTTTTGCGGTTTTCTTTTTTAAGTCTTCCAAATGAATGAGGTCGGTGGTATGAGCTAGGTTGGAAAGATTAAATCCTTTATCGTTTAGTTTATCTAGAAAAGTAGAAGAGGTAATAATCGTTTTGATGTTTGCTTGTCCAATGGCTGAGTTTAAAGCATGCTCACCGGCGGTATAATTTAAATTCACAACGGTTTTACCACGACAAAGAACCGCTAAATTGGCAATGACTCCCGCGGCGCTCGCCGGTAAAATAATACCAATATTGGACTGATCGTCCATTTTAGGAGCGAGTTTTTTAGCAAAATAGATCACAGCGGCAAGTAACTTATGCGCCGAGAATCGACTACCGCTTGAATCAATTAAAGAAATAGCATTGCCTTGATGTTTGGCCATGCGAAACCATTCTAACTGGATAGAATCCATTTCATTGGTGAAGTACTTCCAGGACTTGATGGATAACTCACGAACCTTTTGTCGCACTTCGAGCGCTGAGGCATGATTAGACATAGGTTGGCCGTAGATCACACTGATTCTGCGGTTATTCATTTTGGCTAAATCTTTATAATGTTCCGTGGCATAGGAAGTTTTCGCTCCCCAAAGCCCATGGAGATAGAAAGGGACGATTACAGCATTGGTTTCTTCAGCGGCTCGCTCAAAGCCCGAATGAAAGGCTCCTATTTGACCGTTTCGGCTTAAGCGTCCTTCAGGGAAGAGCGCGATGACTTCGCCTTTATTCAATGCAGCATGAATTTCTCTCAGCGCGTCTTTGCTGGCTGAATTGCCAATAGGAATAATCTTGAATTGTTTCAACAGCCATTTTAAATACCATTTTTCATAGATTGAGCGCTCCATGACAAACCGAATGGGACGGGGACATGCAATTTGTAAAACTGCCCAATCAATAAAGCTGGTATGATTTCCGAGCAATAAGATTCCTCCTGTCGAGGGCAAATGATTCAGTTGATAAACACTTACTGAATAGAATTTAGAAACCACACAATAGACCAAGTAACGAATGAGCGATTGTGGGAGCGCGAACAACGCATAGATGGCACCGGCTAAGGCAACCGTGGCTAATGCATACAAGAAATAAACACTTTCTAACCCTCCTAGACTAAATAAAGCGGTTAGAACTAAAAAACCAAACATAAAACACGTCTGTATAAAATTATTGGCCGATAAAATCTTACCCAGGTCTTTCTTAGTCGCATTAAATTGAATCAATGCATTTAATGGAACAATAAGCATGCCACCTAAGAACCCATAAGAGAAAAATAGCGCAAGGATCGCTAAAGGATTGGAGAGGGTAGGTAGGATGAAAAGAGAAACAGCAGCGCCAATCGTGGCTATGGGAATAATGCCTGTTTCGATGAATCCTTTTGAAAGTCGGCCGGCGTATAAAGCCCCCAGAACAATGCCTATGCCTCCAAATGCAAGTGAACCTTGCGCAAACACTACACTGATATTGCTTAAGTGGTCTTTTAAAAAAGCGCCATAGGTGGCTAAAAGCACTTGATTTAATCCCCAAAAAATCGCAAGCCCAAGCATGCAAGTGATAATAATGGGATTTTGGGTGGCTTTTGTCAGATAAGAAGCCAGGTATTTGCCTTTAAAATAATGTTTGGCTTCATAATTAGAGGATGGGTCTACGGCCGGCTGTTTAGGAAGACGAAGAGTTAATGCGCTTTCCAATAATGCACTAATAATCAATAAAAATCCCGCGGGAGCGAAGGCTTTAAGTAGTCTCGAATGATCCATCACCGTATTCATGTTTAACGATTTAAGAAAATGGCTAAAGATCAAGGTAAAGGCAAAAGTGCTACCTAAGATTGCCACAATAGTTAAGGTTTGGACCAAGGCATTGGCTTGTGAAATATGTTCTTTACCAAACAGTTCCTTAATATAACCGTATTTTGCTGGCGAATTGATGGCGCTTTGTACCGCTAGAAGAAAGGTCAAAGCAAATGCGCCCCAGAAAAACCCCTGGTAATAACATAAGGTTATGAGAATCGTTAGAGGGATAGCTATTGCAGCCGTGATTTTTAAGGTGGTCGCTTTTGGAAATTTATCGGCAAGAAAGCCTGATGGAGTGAATAAAAACATGTAGGGCAATAAAATAAGCCCATTTACTATCGCGGCTAAAATGGTATAGCTTTTTCCAGTGGCGGTTTGATAAAGGGTATCCTGAATAAGAATCTTATGGCCGATATCAACGAAGGTATTCAAAAATACCACTATCATAAAGGGGTAAAACCCGCGAATATTAGACAGTTTCATACTGGACTCCGTAAAGGCAGGGGTAATGCTCATTAAGTCATATTAGAGACGTTCGCTAGGAGAGTGTCTCTAATTTTTCAAAAGCGGCGAACATAGCAAATAAGCTTTTCTATGTCACGAGCTAATTGAAGTATCTTGGGGTCATAGCCAAGATACTGTGTGAGGACGATGATGCCTTATTTAATGACGCTTTCATGATTGGACTATGGTCATTTTTAACAATGAGCTAGAAAGTGTCGTCATTTGCAAATGAAGTGAAGCAGAATGATTTCTACCAAGGCAGTCCACTGCAACAGCTTGCACCTTGAGCGCTAAACACATAATTATTTCCGCCGCATAGGTTGTTGCATCCACCCCATCCGCAGCCGGTTAATTGAATACTTGTGAAAATCAAAATAAGAGAAAGAATGATTGTTTTTTTCATGGCCTAATCCTTGGCGTATGATCTTAATAATTATTTTACGACAAGAATCAAAAAAACACAAAAAGATGCAAATCAAACCAAATTATGTTAATTGAACGGTTAATGAATAAACCCCTTTCCCGCACGATCAAACAATCATTCTTCTTGGCAGAAACTAATTATTAGACTAATCTATTATTGTGCAATGCAATAAAAAAAGGGATTGGAAATGTCTAATAAACATTCGAAAGAGGATGCCGGAGTGTTTACCCTTTCTGAAAAGATACACATTTTAGAAAATTATTTTAATGCGCTAATGACGCGGCTCTCCAAAAACTTAACTACCTTTGAAAACGCCATGTTGCAAGAAGATAAAGCCAAGCGGGCAGAATTTCTCGATCGCATTTTTCACGCGCAACTCGGTCAACTCACGACAGGATTATCCCCGGCAGCAATTTTAATTGCTTATACTGATTGGTGGGCACATACGACGATCGCACCTAATCGATGCTTGCAATTGATGGAAAGCGCTTTTGATAAAATGAATGATTTTTATCAAAATCTAAGCGAATTCGCAGCCAATAAAAATACAAATTGTTTTGATATTGAAGACAAGCGATTTCATGAGCGATTTAAAGATGAAGGTTGGCGAGAATGGCCTTATTGTGCCGTAGCTAATAGTTTTATGCTTTGGGAAGACTGGTGGCAGGAAGCTTCCCAAATTCGGGGTATGGCCAAAGATCACCGCGAATTGGTTTCGTTTATACGTTATCAATGGATTAATGCGCTTTCACCTGAAAATAATCCACTACTAAATCCCACTGTGTTAGAAAAAACGTTGGAAACTTCAGGAAAAAATTTAATCGATGGGTGGCAAAATTTTCAAGAAGATTTCTGGCGATACCTCAAGGGGGAGCCAGTCGCTGGAGCAAAAGAGTTCGTAGTCGGGAAAGATGTGGCCATAACAGAAGGCAAAGTCGTCTATCGAAACGATTTAATCGAATTAATTCAGTATGCGCCTCAAACTGAGACGGTTTATCCTGAGCCAGTTTTAATCATTCCAGCTTGGATTATGAAATATTACATTTTAGATTTATCACCTCATAATTCGTTGGTTAATTATTTAGTTAAACAGGGGCACACGGTCTTTATGATCTCTTGGAAAAATCCAGATGCTAGTTATAGAAATTACGGCATGCAGGATTATATAAAAAAAGGAGCGTTAGAAGCCATCAATGCAATTAATGGCATTACAGGACGAGATAATATTCACGCCACAGGTTATTGTATTGGAGGAACGCTACTCTCCATGGCCGCCTCTTACATGGCTCGTCATCATGATGACCGTTTGAAAACCATTACGTTATTTGCCGCACAAACAGACTTCGAAGAAGCTGGGGAATTAATGACGTTTATTGATGAAAATCAACTGTGTTATCTTGAAGATATTATGTTCACACAAGGCTATTTGCGCGGCGATCAAATGTCTGCCACGTTTGAACTGTTGCGACCTAAAGAATTAATTTGGTCTAAAGGTGTGCAGCGGTATTTGCTTGGAGAGCGATTGCCATTGAATGATTTAATGGCTTGGAATGCAGACACCACACGGCTACCTTATAAAATGCAGACGGAATATTTACGCAAGCTCAATCTCAATAATGACTTAGCGGAAGGCGACTATATCATTGATGGCGAACCGGTTGCCTTGGAAGATATTAAATCACCCCTGTTTGTTGTTTCTACAGAACAAGATCATATTGCGCCTTGGAAATCCGTTTATAAAATCCATCTTTACACCAGTACAGTTGATATTACATTTGTGCTTGCCAACCGAGGCCATAATGGCGGTATTGTCTCTGAGCCAGGCCACAAGGGACGAAGTTATCGCATTGGCAAAACACGAGCGGATACGGCTTATATAGCTCCTGAAACATGGTATCAGGAACATAAACGCCATAAAGGCTCTTGGTGGCCAAAATGGCATCAATGGTTAGCCAAGCACTCAGGAAAGAAAATTACACCACCTGGCATAGGAGCACCCGAAAAAGGATATCGAATTTTAGAGGATGCCCCTGGCCGTTACGTTATGGAGAAGTAACCCCCCGTTACGTTTAAAATGCGATAGTTCAAAAAATAAAAGCGCCTAAAAACACGCATTTTGAAAGATTACGGGTATATTACTCTTCCAATGTGGCATCCATGGTAATCTTCGCGTTCATTAATTTAGATACTGGACAACCTGTTTTAGCGTTCTCAGCGGCTTTATCGAATGTAGCGTGGGTTGCATTGGGAACACGAGCGTTGACAGATAAATGAATGGTGGGAATTTCAAATCCATCTTCCGATTTTTCAAGGGTCACGGTGGCGGTGGTTTTGATGTAATCGGCAACTAAATCAAAGGTTGCCAGTTGACCGGATAAGGCCATGGAAAAACAGCCTGCGTGGGCTGCTGCAATTAACTCTTCTGGATTGGTGTTGTTTCCGTCTTCAAACCGATCTTTAAATGAATAGGCCGTTTCCGATAATATTTTGCTGTCTGTCGTTAATTGGCCTTTCCCATCTTTTAAACCGCCATTCCATATCGCTGTTGCATTTCGTTTCATTAAGATTCTCCCTTATCAGTATGTCTCTGAAGATTAGACTATTTTTAAAATTATTCCTAATTGCAGTGGTTTTTTTCTTCTCTTATTATGGAATAGACTTCATTATCACCAATGATGAGATGATCCAACAGTTGGGTATCAATCAGTTCCAGCGCCTTTTTTATACGTCTGGTTACCATCAAATCGCCTTGACTCGCATTAGCATGCCCAGAAGGGTGATTATGGGCAAGAATAATGGCGGCAGCGTTTAGTTTCAGTACTCGCTCGATAATCGGTCTTAGATGAACGAAGGCAGTATTAATGGTTCCGGTAAAAAGCTCCTCATAGGCGATAACGCGATTTTGATTATCCAGAAAAATGCTGACAAACGTTTCATTTTTTTTGTCGCGCAACTGTCGTTTTAGAAATTCATACGTTTGCTGGGTGTTGGTTAATTGCGTAAGGTGTTTTAAATCAATGTAATCACTGCGACGACACATCTCACGCACGGCTTGTAGTTGAGCGTATCTGGACATGCCTAAACCAGGGACCGTTTGAAAGGTTTCAAAGTCCGAATTGAGAAGGGCTCTTAAGTCACCAAATTGGTGAATCAAATCTTGGGCTAAATTAAGACAAGAGCGGTTTCGGTTTCCAGAACCAATAAAAACGGCAAGCAACTCAATATCGGATAAGCTATGCGCACCATAGGTTAACAGAGTTTCACGAAGCTGCAACGGACGTGCTGAATTTGAGCAAATCATCTTTATTCCTTTATTATGATAGCAAGGTTAGAATATCCTGAAGTTTTCTATCCAAAATCGAATGAATATGCAAGATTTTTCAAATAAAAATATTGTGTTGGCGGTTTGTGGTGGCATTGCCGCTTATAAGTCTGCCTATCTTGTGCGCGAACTAACCCAGTTAGGCGCCAATGTTCGGGTGGTCATGACGGACTCTGCACAAGAATTTATCACACCTATGACTATGCAAGCTTTATCTGGCCATGAGGTTCGAACCGAACTGTTTGATTCACAAGCCGAACGCGCCATGGGCCACATTGAATTAGCGAGATGGGCGGATTATTTGGTGATTGCTCCAGCATCCGCCAACTGTATGGCTAAATTAGCATGTGGCCTCGCGGATGACTTGCTTTCAACCCTGTATCTCGTGGTAGAAACTCCTGTGGTTATTTGTCCGGCCATGAATCGCAGCATGTGGGCTCATCCCGCAACGCAAGAACATTATGAAACATTGATAAGACGCGGTGTTGTGGTCGTTGGCCCCGAGGAAGGGTCACAAGCCTGCGGCGAACAAGGGTATGGTCGTATGAGTGAAGTCGATCAGATTATTGATGCCTTGCGCTTAGTGGAAATTAAACCCTGCTTAAAGGGCAAAGACGTCTTAATTACTGCAGGTCCAACTCGTGAAGCCATTGACCCGGTCCGCTACCTAACCAATAAAAGCTCTGGAAAAATGGGGTATGCGCTGGCAAAAGCGGCTCGAATGGCTGGAGCTAATGTGACTTTAATTAGCGGGCCGACGGCGTTAAGACCCCCTGAGGGGATTTCTTTTGTTTCCGTCGAAAGCGCTGAAGAGATGCTTAATGCAGTGAAACAGCATTTAAAAAAAGATGTGATTTTCATCGGCGCTGCAGCGGTGGCGGATTATCGGTTAAAAATTGTTGCAGAGCAGAAAATTAAAAAAAATAATCAAATGGATACCACGCTTGAATTACAAGAAAACCCGGATATTATATCGTTTGCTGTAGAAAGCGGTATGCCTTCTTTCGTGGTGGGATTTGCAGCCGAAACCTCCAGTGTGGAGCAATATGCTCGCGCTAAATTGCAGAAGAAACAGCTTGATATGATTATTGCCAATGAAGTGGGTAAGAATAAAGGGTTTGATGGCGATGTAAATCAAGTGACGGTGATTTCTAATGAGCAACACATGGATCTTCCTTTGGTGCATAAAGTTCGATTGGCGGGTCAAATTGTTGCAATCATCGCATCAACCCTGCAGAATACCCCTAATCAAAAGGGTTAAGAGGTTAATTAAACGTGCTGAGAAAAGAATCCAGAGCGTTAGCAAACAAGCCCATGATCCAAAATTCCCACCGTTAATTAAAGACAGTGATAACGTTTATTTAAGGAATAACATGGAAAAAGCAATCCAATTAAAAATTCTTAATCCTAACGTTGGTGATCGTTTTCCATTACCGACTTACGCTACTCCTGGCTCTGCGGGCCTAGACTTAAGAGCTTGTCTTGATGAGCCGTTGCAAATTGCAGGCGGTGAGACCGTCTTACTACCCACAGGGTTGGCGGTTTACATTGCCGATCCCAATTTAGCGGCGGTAATTTTACCTCGTTCTGGACTGGGGCATAAACATGGGATTGTCTTGGGTAACTTAGTGGGCTTAATCGATTCTGATTATCAAGGGGAGCTTAAAATATCCTGTTGGAATCGTAATGAAGAGCATTTTACGATAAACCCTGGTGATCGCATTGCTCAACTCGTTTTTTTACCGATAGTTAAAGCTGCTTTTACGATGGTTGACTCCTTTGATGAAAGTAAGCGAGGGGATGGTGGATTTGGCAGCTCAGGGAGAGAATGAATGAAACGCCGTTATCAACATAAGCGCGTTGCTCGTAGCGTATTTAGGGCATACGATATCCGAGGCGTGATTGGTGAGCATTTGGATGAAGATGCTTTTTATAGTATCGGTAAGGCAATTAGTTGTCGTTTGCATGGACTCAATCGAACCGGCTTATTCCTAGGCCGAGATGGGCGTTTAACCAGTGATTCTCTGGCGAGTGCCCTAACCCAGGGATTATTAGACAGTGGCATCAATGTATTTGATTTAGGCGTTGTTGCAACGCCCATGATGTATTTTGCAACTCACAATTATGAAATGGATTGTGGGTTAATGATCACAGGCAGCCACAATCCCGCGGATTACAACGGCATTAAAATGGTATTGGCCGGTAAAACTCTCGCAAATGCGGATATTGATCACCTATATCAATTAAATCAAGCGCTGGAGTCTATTGAAGGTCAAGGTCAATACCATGCGCTTGAGATCGCTGCCGATTATATTCACCGCATCGTTGGGGATATTACAATACATCGGCCATTAAAAGTGGTGATCGATAGTGGCAATGGCATGGCAGGCCCAATAGCTCCTACGATTATTAAGCAACTAGGCTGCGAAGTCATTGAAGTGTATTGTGATGTTGATGGCCGCTTTCCCAACCACCACCCCGATCCTACCATTGAATCCAATTTAGCGGATTTAAAAGCCGCCGTAGCTAAACATAACGCAGATATTGGCTTCGGGTTTGATGGCGATGCCGATCGCTTAGGCGTTATAACCAATGAAGGCGAGTTGATCTGGCCTGATCGCTTGATGATGCTTTATGCCCAGGATGTATTAAGTCGAAACCCAGGGGCATCCATTGTATTTGATGTGAAATGCTCAAGCCACTTAGCACAATTTATAGAGCAAGCTGGAGGAGTGGCTCGCATGTGTCCAACGGGCCATTCCATTGTGAAATCCATTATGCGTGAAGAAAACGCAGTACTGGCCGGTGAGATGAGCGGTCATCTCTTTTTTAAAGAACGATGGTATGGATTTGATGATGCGATATACAGCGCATGCCGTTTATTAGAAATTTTAAGCCGTTCCTCCCTTTCCGTCAGCAAGCAATTTAAAGAAATTCCAAATAGTATCAATACGCCTGAAATCAAAATTCCTATTTCTGATGAGGTCAAGTTTTTATTTATGCAGCGCCTAAGTGAGCAAGCTCAATTTCCAGATGCGCGATTGATTGCAATTGATGGCTTAAGGGTAGAATTTGCCCATGGCTGGGGCCTTATTCGAGCGTCAAATACGACGCCTTGTTTGGTGGCTCGATTTGAAGCGAAAGATGAATTAAGTTTGGCCAGCATTCAGTCATTGTTTAAAGCGCAACTTCATGCCTTAGATGGTAGTTTGGATATCCCTTTTTAATGTCAATGTTCAAAGGATCGTATTTTGCATGCGAATTCGGATGTTGTTATGGCTCTTATTGGCATTGTTTGCGACAAATCTCTTTGCAAATCGCACATTAAGCGGTACCTGGGATAGCCTTACCTTTATGTTCGATGAAAATAAACCGTTTTTTTATTTTGTTGAACTTGAGGGACGCTTTTACAATCGACCGGAGATTAATCAATCGTTAACACGCTTGGCCGCTGGCCATAGGATGGATGATCTTCGGTTTTGGCTTGGATATGATTACTCGCAATCCTTAGATAGCTCGAAAAGAAACATTCAAACCATCTGGCAACAGGTTTCCTTTAATTTAGTGGATTCTAATTCTTTTATTTGGTTTTATTATTCTCGCTTTGAGCAGCGATTTTTTTCACAAGGACATGGCACGGCGTTAAGAAGCCGTAATCAAGGAACAATAATTGCCAGAGATTTTTTTCCAAAGCGAATTTCACCTGTTTTTGTCGGTGAATTGTTTGTGAATGTGAATCATCCTCATTGGGTATCAAGAAAAACAATCAGCCAAACCCGATACTTCATGGGAATTCAAAAGCCGTTAACCAATTCAATGACGCTGACATTGGGGTATTTAAACATCAATGTCTTTCGCGAGCGTGAAATGGTTCATGAACATATCGCTCGTGTTCGTATTGGAGTCAATTTTGAGTGAGATGCTTGAAAAATTTTCGTCTACAACGAAGATATTCGTAATCGGTCTGTAAATCACCAAAATGCATACAAGACCTGTTTAAAAAACCATCCGCCTGACCAATCATGCCTCATTACGAAGTCGAATATCAGGAGTATCGGCCCTATTGCCCTTGCAGCCGAAAAGCATGGTCTATACCTCTATTGTGTTTGGTTGTTAAAGAAACGATAACGTATAGTGTTGGAGAGGACTATGATGATTAAGAGTATATTAGCAACCTTCTTAGGTCTTGCATTGACAAGCTCTTTTGCCTTTGCCGATAAGACGGATGACAAAGGTATGATGGCTACGTTTAAAACCGAAGATGGGAAGCAGATTAGGTGTTTGGTACATAAGGATGACCACGCCGTAGTGCAGGCAGTTGTAGGAGAAAAAGTCAAGCTAGATGATACTAAAGCTCTCGCCGTGGAGCAGGATATGGCACCTTAGTCGTTGAGCGAGCAGAAGTGGTACGATTTAGGGTATGTAGTTAATACAGCTTATAAACCGTAGACGTGGTCAATGACGCTTAGCCACATAGAGCATGATACTCAGTTGCTCGTTATGTTGTCGTCGTCCGGTGATTTTTTCTTGTCGAATTAAGTCTAGATTTAATTCATGGCATAAAGACTGAATATAATCGGGGCTATGGCTAAATCTGGCTGTGGGTTGTAGCTGCCATGGCTTATCATGGGCAATTTCGCAAGTAAATACAAATAAGCCATTTGGAGTTAACCGGTTGCTAAGTGCTGTAAAAAAGGGGTTAAGATCTCCAAAATAAGGCAGGACATCTGCCGCTACCGCTAGCTCAAAACGCAGAGAGGTGGTTTCTAAGAACTGGATTACATCCGATTCAACCAACTCGTCATAAATTTCTTTGTCTTTAGCTTTGGCGATCATTTTTGCTGACACATCGACCCCGGTTAAGTGTTGACTGATTTCTCGCAAAACCACACCACTTAATCCTGTTCCGCAGCCTAAATCCACCGTGTTTTGAACGTTCAGCACCGATAATTGATGCAATACTTTGCCTATTTGTTCCGGAAGCATATAGTTTAAAACGCTTTTCATATGTTGGTCATAGTAAAGGGCGTAGTTATTAAACAAATTGCTGATGTAATCGAGGCTGGCTTTGGCTTGATTGGTGTCGCCAGTTAAAGCTTGCAACATAAATTTCGTGGCAGAATCGCTTGGCTTAACATTCAGCGCTTTTCGTAAATAGTTAATCGCTTCTTGCCGTTCTTCTAACCGGATATAAATGGCAGCCATATTATTGAGAGCTGCGAAATGATCTGGTTCAAGAGATAATAATTTCTCAAAAAGAGTTAAAGCCTTTGGCAAATGACCTAAGGTCATTTCGGCAACGCCACTGTTGTAGAGATATTCGATGTTATCGGGATCGTTTTTCAGCAAGACATCATAATGCATGAGCGCGTTTTCAAATCGGTCATAGTGCATGAAGGTGGCGGCTAAATTATTACGCGCTTCGATATGGTCATTATCATACGCTAAGGCTTGAGTAAAATAATCAATCGCGATTTGACCTTGATCTTGCTTTAATGCAATGACGCCAAGATTAGTCAGTGCTTGGACATGCTCACTATTGATTGAAAGCACTTGTTTAAAGGCTTGTTCTGCGGATTCAAGCAAGTGAGCATTCAGGTGTAAAACCCCCAAATAAAAATGAGCATCTAAATGCTCAGGGTTTAAGGCGAGGACATTGTTGAACTGAGTCTCTGCGGCTTTTAAATGTCCAAGTTGTAACAGCAATAACCCCAGATTGTAATGAATAGGAGCTGAATCGGGTTGAACATGGATGGCTTTATGATAATGCTCTAGGGCTTTTGGGAATTGACCGCGCATCGCATACAGGGCTGCTAAATTATTGTGCGCTTGAGCGTAATCAGGGTTAATGTCGATCGCAGTTTGGTAAGCTTCAATGGCACGTTCATAGCGCTTTAACTGCTTATACGCATTAGCTAAATTATTATACAAACTTGCGTCTTTGGGCTGAATTGAAAGCGCCTTTTCGAAATAATCAATCGCTTGGTTCATGTCTCCCATTTGCGCGTAACAAAGCCCCATAAAATGTAAGGCATCGGCATGATCAGGCGTTATTCGCAAGACTTTTTGATACAATGCGATGGCTTCGGACAGCTCATCTTGCTGTTGTTTTTTATAGGCTTCATCAAACAATTGATTTACATTATTTTTCATCATGATCATTGCTGATAATCAATCATCCCATGCAACAGCGCTTTTAAAGCTTGAGCACGATGGCTGATTTGATTCTTAATCTCTTTTGGCAGTTCTGCAACGGTGGCTTCATAATCGGGTAAGAAAAAAATGGGGTCATACCCAAAACCACTGGATCCTCTGGGTTCATCCACAATAACCCCTCCAAGTGTTCCGGTAGCAACCACGGGCGTTGGATCTTCGGGATGTTCTACTAATACCATAGCACAATAAAAGTAAGCTTGACGCTCATAGGCAGGAACTGTTCTTAAATTACTCAGCAGTAACTGAACATTATCTTCATCGGTTGCGTTTGTACCGGCATAGCGAGCGGAATAGATACCTGGCTCACCATGAAGAGCTGGGACGACTAACCCAGAATCATCTGCCAGTGCTGGTTTCCCGGCTTGCTGACTCGCATGCCGTGCTTTTAAGATGGCATTTTCTATAAAACTCAACCCAGTTTCTTCGGCTTCTGTAAGGCCCAACGCTTGTTGTGGAATACAATGGATAGGCTCTAAAAGGGCTTGTATTTCTTTAATTTTACCTAGGTTGCTGGTGGCCAAAATAATTTCTTTCATACATACTCTCTTTTTGATTCAACGGGTTTGTGGGTAGTGTCTCAAATTAATTGGGACCGGTTAAGCTTTTGTAACTCATCAATCGCTTTGGCGTGACTAATTCGTCCCTCGGCTAAATCTTCATAAATCTTGTCGGCGACTCTACGTCGTTGCACGCCTTTATAAATATCCAGTAATCTGGCAACCGTAGCTTGTATGGCTGTGCGCCAACTGGGTTGTGGTTCAGTTTGAATCTGGCGTTGAATCGCTATCATTCTCGTTTCAAGCCGTGCTAAAATTTGAGTTATCTTTGTTTGATACCACTCTTTCTCTGCAATCGGTCTTTGATTCAAGTCCTTCATTGTCTTATGGACATACTCCTCACATAAGATATTAAACTCTTCAAACGCATCTAACGCTTCTAAGCCTTCTTTAATCTCACTGATATTCTTTTGTTTGGTTTTTTCACACGCGTTGAAGCACCTTTCCCAAGCCAGCCAATCTCTCACGACCGCCAGTCCTGGCCCTTTTATATTTTGAATGCCAACTACCGTATTTTTATAGCCAGGTGGGGTAATTTGCTGAATTTGCATATTAATATAATCCCCACTTGCTTCTAAGTGTTCAATGACGAAGAGCTTGTCAAAAAACCAGTCGTGCATTAGTTTTCTAAAGGCTTGATTCAGGGTCTCATGCTCACTAGTTTCTGCGTTTTTTGCTGTATTAAGAAATGATTTAAATTGTTGATAGTTCTTTAAGTTTTGATTATGTGCTTTTAAAATAGCATCCTGCCATGGTCTGAGATCAGATTCTTTAAGCGCTTCACTTAATTGCTCCACCGAATCCCACAATTTAACAAACGCAGAGATTTCTTGCTCGGGAGCAACGCCTTGCAGCATGGCTTGCAGTCGTTTTTGAACTGATTTTTTATGATAAGTGATGCGCATTCGCTTTGCGTACCTAATCACTCGCTCTTCTTCGAAATGATCCGTGTTCTCGGGCCATAAGTTGATGCTGGTTTCATAATTTTTCCAGGCTTGATCAAGGTATCCTTGAAGACCACGAAGATTGGAGCCTACTAAAACATGCTTATCTACATTTAAATTTTCAACCATCATTTCAGCAAACGCTTGCGAGCGATCGACTCGATCAGCGCGGTTATTAACCAACGTTGTTAGCCATTCATCATAATGGTCATAAGGATCGTGTTGATGAAGATTCATTTTTTCCCAGCTTTTTAAACAACCATAACGCTCATTGGCCGACATGGCATTGACGAAGATCAAATTGCGTGTTTGAATCGGAGCTGACGGAAAGCGTTTAAAGGCGCCGATGTCTGGAATTAAGCGCTCGGTAATGGCTTTCAATGCAAACGATGGTTCAATGCCTAGGTTTTCACTGAGTTTGAGTACTAAGGCCACATTAACAGAATGCTCTTCATAAGGAAACCGCTCGAGGATATCTGGCGTCACAAGGCCCGTATTCACCCAATCCACAGCAATTAAATCCGTATTCAATTGTTTTGACGCTTCCGCTAAGACGGGCAACATTTGCTCTTCGCTGGTAATTAGTTTTGAGCCAGGATTTATAAAATGGGTTATGGATTCAGCCACATTAATTCCAGATGGGCCTTGGATATCCTCATGGTCTGGATAAGTGTTGGTAATGGTTGAAATGTCATCTTTTGTCCATTGCCGTTGTAATATTTCAATGTAACTGGGGGTTAGCCCCATACATTCCCAGAGAAAAACATCCACATCCATTCTTTGGGCGAGAGATAAAAGTTTGATTTGCTCCCAAATAGAGGCTTTTTCATAAGGACGAAACAGATTAAACTCATGCGTGTCGCAGAGTGGATATCCATGCAAAAACATCGCTTCTGAACCAGTTGTTTTACACAGAACATTGTACCCTAGGGCACTAAACAGTGCGGCTTTCATTCGCTCTACGCCGGATTTACCCCGTGTGCCATACCCTCCAATAACTAACGGAATGTGTTTTCGAAAGCGATAAATTCGCCAGTTAACATAAAAAAGACGGCCGATAAAATAAAATAATACAATTAAAGAAAAGAGAAACAGCTCTGAAAGAGTATTGCTGTAAGCCGTAAAAACATAATTCTTAAACTCATCCCATTGGTTAAGTATTGGCGTAAACGATACGCCAGTAAAAAAACGGCTTACGGTTTCATCCGAGGATTTTCCATTGTAGGCGTTAAATTTGATTTTAAAACCAAGTTGTCTAAAGGCTGCTAAATAACGCTTAGGTCCGAAGGAACTGGATTCCTTCCAATTTCTTAGAGCAGCGTAGTTGGAAAATCCAAGGTTCAATCGCCACTTGGCCCAAAGCCGCTTGATTCTTTTTTGAGGCGCTTTAATTTCTGTAATGCCCTCGCTGGTGAATAGTTTAATGGCTTTATGAGGGTGCTTCAGACTGCTCAGAATATCATCCATTAACGGCAAATAAGGGCGATAACCATCTTCCTCATCTATGAATAAAGGCTCACCAGGAACGTTGGTTTTAGTAACCTCTGCAAGAATCGCAGAGGGCGCTCGAAGTTCTCCTGTTGAGATTCTTGCCGTTGTATAGGGAAAGCCTTGGCGTTTATTCGATGAGGGGTGAGAAATCTCATACATTAATCGCCAGAAGCGAACACCAAAGCTTGGGCCGCGCGTGATTTTTGAACGAAAGCGTCGAGATTCTAAATAGAGTCCAAAATCTTTTTGTGTCAACGCTGCCATGACTCGTCCCATAAAAATCGGGTCGGTTTGTTTGATTAATGATTTAGACAGCGTTTTGGTATGGCCGGGTTTAAGATTCTGAATGGCTTTCTTTAAAGCCTCGCCAAGGGCTTGTGCTTCTTGATTTTGTTGATACCAGAGCGCTTCAACCGCTTGTGCTGCCCAGCGTCGTACCTTAAGACTTGAACCTTCTAGGTGTTTTTTATTCAAGCAAGGGTTGAACTGATCAAACCAGGCTTTTGCTGAAGACGGGTCGATTTTTTTTAAACGTTGATAGCCGTCTACAATAACTTTGAAGCTGATTCTAAGCACAAACACATCTTGTTCATTGATAAAAACTTGCTTGAATACGTTGATTATTTCTTCAAACAATGATCGCTTTGTAATGAGATCTAAGCTACTGAGAATTGCCGCAGCACGAACTGCTGCGATGTTATCTTCTAAAACTAGTTGATACAAAATGGTGCTAATGGATGTATCAGGTAAGCGAATGAACTGTTTCGCTAACGTTTGCCGCACATAAGGGCTTTCGTCACCAACCGCTAAGGCGATTAATTGATTTTGCATCACAGAAGAGTCGTTGCTACAGAGAAGGCATACAGCATGACTGCGTATAAAAAAGTCATCCCCTGGTTTGGGATGACTTAGCCGCTTATGGATCAACTTGATCAGCACTTGAGGTGAGCTGTATTCCACGGTACTCATCGCCTCACATTGGATCCAAGTGTTATTGTTTGAATCGAGTGCGGCACGTAAAATCGAAAATCGCATTGTCTGGCTGATAAATGTTTTACGATAGGATGTGGGTAAACAAGCCATAATTCCTTTAATTGCTTGTAAAGTAATCACGACAACACGTTCATTGTTCTCATAATTTAATAGGGACTTAAGTGTTTCACTAATATTTACTTCTGGCCAATGCGTTGCAAATTGTTTTTCTTTCAGCCGTAGACAAAGATCTTTGGTGATAGGCTCTAGTCTCTCAACGCACAGTATGATTTGTAGTTCAAGTTGAGAACGTAAGGTTATATACCGCTCCACCATTGCTTCTCTATCCAACCATCGTCCTAAGGCTAGGCGGTCCTCTTTAAGATCTTCATCGGATGCGCCTAATCGCTTGGAAAAACTTAAGAGCAATAATTTCTTTTCTTCATCGGTAACGGCTTTACGGTAAAGCCGTTCAAATTTAGAGTGATGGAGGTACAATAAGGAGATTTCATGTAGGGATGTTTTAATCTGAGTGATTAAAAAGTTTAATAAGCTAGATTCCCAGTTGATGGATTGTCGTTCATTCATGGGCAATTGACTAGCTCTCTTTTTTTCTTTTCTTAGAAAGGCATCAAGGATGGGTTTAAGTCTTTTATTATCGATGTTTGATAAATAAGTACCCTTTGAGGGTTTAATTCGTTCCATGAGTTCTTTTTGCATGGTTCAATCCACATTCATTGCATTATTTGGCCAACCAGGAACTTCTCGTTGGCGTATGTCTCTAAATTCAAACGGTTCGGGAGCAACGTCGCGAAAACCTCGTCCATTGCTGTTTCGCCAGGTAAATATAAGAAATCCAGTAGTGGCTGGCGCATCAATGTCTCGTTGTATCTGAAATCTTATTTGATAGAGATTTAAACTATCGCACCATGTTTGCCAAAGAAGATCAAATCCATACGTTCTTCTTAAAAAGTCCTCCGGATAATATTTGGCATATTGATACGATACACCTGCCTGAAATGGGCCTAAAAGTTGCTGCCAACCGAGATTGACTTTGCTGTAAAGAATGCTTAATCGCTGATTGTTTGCAACATCACCTCCAGCGTAGGCAATGGAATCTAGCCAAGGTCTATGATAAAACGTATCCGAGAACTCAAAAATTTGGCGGTGATCTGATGTGTATGGCGTGAAAATGTCTTGATCGACCGTCCTTACATCATAGTCTTCCGTATTGTCTAAACTCATGCCGCGAATTAAGGCTGAAAACCGAGGAATGTGGAACGTTTTGGGGGTAAAATCGCGTTTTTGGTGTATGGAGCCTATCCAAGTGGTGGACCATTCCTGTTTTCCATCCAGTGGCAGCCATTGATTGCCCTCTGGATTTTGGAAAAAGGCATCTCCATAAAGCGTCATATTCACTGGTAGCCAGTTTGGCCGAAATTGGATGCGCTCCACAAGCCCTAATGTCGCGCCACCAAAACGGCGAATATGTTCTTTAAAATTGGTGGTGAAATAGGTATTTAAATGTTCATTGTAATAGTGATGCCCCAATTGGGGCTCTAAAAATTCTTCTAGGTCTAAATCGTTCACATCAGAGACAAGCACATTCTGTCGTTTAATCTCACCCAGCGAATAACTCCATGTGCCATCTTCTTGCCCGCCTAGCTTAAGTCCATCTTTTAAAATCACTTGCTTCGGCTTGGTTGGGGTAGGTAAGGTCTCATAAGAAGGTAGTACGGGCTGATAATTAACTTCATTAAAGCGCGGTTTTGCGGCTTTGATGGGCTCATATTCAACTCGTTGCGAGATGCGAAATAAGGCTTCTGGTCGTTTGGTGGAAGGCAGTAACTCCAGTGTATGTGTGCCTTCAGGCACAAATTGATAGCGTGTTATGATTTGTCGTTCGCGTTGTTCATCAATGCGAATCATCACAGGGCCTACGATTTTAAACTGTACGGGTTGTTTACGGGTGGCAATGTAAAAAATTTCTTCAATATGCTTAAACTCGGGTTTAAGACCATTTTCTTCAAAATTAAGAATAAGATATTGGTTAAAAACGGGGTTAACGAGCTCGATTTTGATCAAATGTTCACCGCTTGGTACAGAAATTCGTATGATTTTTTTCTGTTGACTGGCCTTGAAATTCAAACGTTTTGGTTTTTGATCATCAATGCGATATTGCACCGTCATCGGGGCAGGCGATAGAATAGGGACGTCTGCCACTTGCATAACGATACCTAACTGGACCGCTTGTTGTGATTTTATCGTATAGACCAATCGCCCTTCGCCAGTTAATACAAATTCTTGGTTAGAAAGCGCTGGGGTTAGGGCTTTCCGTATCCGCATCAATTGACCTTCTGGCTGCCAGTGTTCTTGTTTGAAATAGCGAACACCAGCGCTATTGTAAATATTAGTAAACAAGAGCCATTGCAAATGACGTGTTAAACGGGTTTTTAAAGGTTGTAGTTCAGGAATTTCAGGATAGCTATAATATAACATCTCCCCCTTCGCTAACGCTTCAGCGCGTTTCTCTTTATTATGTTCGGCTAGCCAAAGCAACGCATTCATTTTCCGGATAATGGCTTCTTTCTTTTGCTCGGGTAAGGTGTTGGGGGGCATGGTATTGTTAGCCGCGAATGGTGTAAGCGAGAATATAGTAAAGCACCCTATGACGATGGCGTTGATCATCAACTTGTTTATTTTGCTGTTGGCTAACGTTTGCATCGTTCTTTGCATAAGGGAATGGCTGTTTTTTGATTCGTACACTTGGATTTATTTTTAATCACCGTAAGGCAGTGATAAAAGAAACAAGGATGTTTAACTGCTTTAGGATCTATTAAGCCACCTTGGAGCGCTGCCTGTCTAGTGGCAGAATTTAAGGTAGGTAAAATCGGTACTGGAATTTCAGGGCGCAGTAAATGGGGGCGTAATAAAAACGAATGATTCCCTGCATCGACGGTAATATTATGAGGTCCTGCTCCGAGATTAAACTCAACAAAGAAACGCTGACCGGCTACATCATTGGGTTTGCCAATGATTTTAATGGCTTGTGACGGGAAATTATTGCTGATGGCATAGGGCGTAACGCGTTTATGCTCACGAATATAAAACCAGCCATCAAGCGGCTTAAAGGCAGCGCTAGAATGCATGGGACGAACTTCAAGCCTAACTTTAATCGGCCCTATAATGCGCATTTTTACAGGTCGGGTGCGGGTGCCTTCATAGACTTGTGAGTACAGATCTCTTTCAATGCTATAGAGTGTGTATCCGTTCGCATAATCTTGTATGATATTGTCCTCGTTTTTCCAAACGTAATGGCCGGGTTGATTGGCTTGCCAATGCTCCCAGGCTTTAACACCATTCGCTCTGATTTGGGGATTAGGCGATGTAATTTGTGTTTTAATGACACATCCCTCAAGCAATATTTTTTTCCAGGGTTGCCCCAAACGACCAGACGCTGTAAATCCTTCTAGAGCTTCTTTAAAGTTGGATTGCTCCATGAGACGTAATGCGTTCCAAAATTGTTGGGCCTCAATGGTTGGGAGCTGTTGAGTTAAGCGCACATAAAGACCCCACCAGCGACTCTGATAGGCGGCTCTAAGCATTGAATCAATTGGTTGAAGCGGCTCGGGCAAGGTTAATCCAACCATGAGGGCTAATGTCGGTTCATGTTCAGCAAGCAACGCTTCAACCAATTGCTTGGTGACTTCAACTTGAGGGCTTATCATCATCATTGCGGCCGTTAAGGTCGTGATTTCTTCAATGGCATGTTGTTGCTTATAAAGCGCTAGCAGTTTCTTGTAAGCCCAAATTCTTATGGGGGAATCGCCAGATAAGAGGTAACTACGCAATTTCATTTCTGCAAGATAATGCTCTCCAAGATGATACAATGCATTAATTTCATGCTGTTTCGCGAAGGGTTGTATTTCTTTTGAACCTTGCTGAGATAATTGACTCCACAGTTCTAAAGCAGGCACCCATTGCGACTGGCGCTCAAGTTGTTCGGCGTTTGTTTTTAGCTGAGCGACTACCTTTTGGTCGAGGGTTTTGTGTGTATGTTGCAACATAGTGGGTTGAGTATGAACGGGAGCAGAGAACTGCTTATATCGCGACTGAATAAATTGGACTAAAGGAAGCCAATGGTTTTGCAGGGTTTTTTCAGCCGCGGGCAACTGAGTGGCATGAGGTATGTGTAAGTAGGTTTGTAACAAGCGGATCACAGGTATGTCAGGAGACAACGTTCGGAGGGCGGCCCAGTAGCTGGTTTCAGACAGCACGAATGGATCAGAGGCCCGATATTGCAGCGCTAAGGAGACCGTTTGTTTGTCATTGGCTTTCCAAGCGGTTACCACCTGAACGTCAGGCGGTAAAGTCAGTTCTAAGGTATTAGCTAAAATTAAAGGGGCTGGGCTTTGCCATTGACTAAAAGGGCCACTTAAGGTTGGGCATAGAGTGACTTTTTTTAGCTGTTTAAGCATCTCAGCTCCTGACTGCCCTTGAATTAAAGCATATTCTTGCCAGGGCAGTTCAGGATTGCGCGTCACATGCATGGCAATTGGTGTTTGGTGATTAAACTGAATATAAAATAATGCGCCTGGAGTCGTGTGCGTAGGATCCACAATGACTCGTAACGGAACGGGAGCAGGGCGTTTGGGTAGGTAATAGTGATGTTTGGCAGCGTCATTTTCTCTTGTAGCGGTGGGTAACCCGACAAAAGTTGCACTGGAAACTCTATCCAGCAAGGCATTTAAAAATTGCTCGGCAAAAACAAGCCCTTTACCTTGATTGCCAAAATTATGCAACGGTTTAGGAAGAAACCAAGCTAAATACTGCGAAAAACGTGGATTTTTATTGACCGGATTTACAGTGCGATAAAAAGTATGATATCCAAACAGTTCGTCCGCTAATTGTTTGATCCGTGGGTAATCCTGATGGTCTCTTGCATAATGTTCCATCACCATTACCCCAAGGACACCACCTGCTTTTCTGGCATTATCGCGTATGATGCGCAGGACGGCTAATTCTGTTTTGGCGGGCAGGGCGTTAGGATGCTTAATAATGGCTTTAACGTCGCGAGGTGTCATTTCCCATAAGTTAAGTCTTGATTGCTTAATCAATTGTCTCGCTTGTGCTGGAGAGCATTTCGGTCCATTTAATTTGGGAAACAAATAGTCTGGATTTTGTTGCTGAAGCAGTCTTCCGACGATTCTTACCGAGGGTTGAATTTGTAAGGTATGATCGCCTGGAGGAATCTCTAAAAAACCTCGTTCAAGACGCCCAACGACTTCAAATTGACCATTAATTTTTACCGGCCAACTGGTTTCCAGAGAGGTAACGAACTCTAAGATCTTGAAGGGATGATGGTTGAGTTTCGTCTTGAGTTCATAGGTTTGCACCAGGCTCGATTCAAATGGAGGGTAAGCCAGTCGATGTTCAAACGTAAGCCTTGTCGGGCCTTTAATCCGAATCGATTGTTCGACTCCAGGTTCTAACAACCAGTAAGGCTGCTGACCACCATCTAGCTCTCGCCCCATGAGTACTTGTTTAGAACATAATGGCACAATTTCACGATAAGGGGCCATTTCAGGAAGATATTCATAGCGCGAGGCAAATAGGGCGAATTGAAGCGGGGTTGTCTTGTGTTTGGGTCGAGAAAGGATAAAAAGCTGGGGTTTATACCAAGCTTCTTCGCTCACTAAAGAATGGTTATCGCGGCTAGGGATTAGAGGGACTTTGGCATACAATCCGCTGCCATTGGATGTATCGACGGCTAACTCGGAGTTTGAAAGGAGTTGGCAGGGGCTGGTTACCCGCAATCGGCTTTGCTCATTTATCCGAACTTTGACGGATTGGCCAGGATGCAGCGTTATCAGATGCATGCCAAGTGCTGGAGAGTAACTGGGTTTGGCTCCTGATACCCACTCTGGTGGCCCTTCGATGTTGTCCCAACGTAAGGGCGTTTGATAAGTGGATAATAACACGCTTTGCAGATTATCCAGTTCTGAAAACGCAGCCTTAGAAAAGAATAATCCGCATAGGAGGCAGACTCCCAATACTATAGCTTTGTTCATTCTTCTAAGCAGTCCATTAGCATCATTAATAAATTTGGATTGTTTAGTAATGCCTTTCGAACACCATAACTTAACTCAAGATGGATTAATCCCGGGTGTCGTAATGACTGAAGCATTTTCCCAATCGTATTTTTTGTTCCTCCAAGCTCGAATATATCGATAAAACTAATATAAACCTCAGGATCAACCGTTTCTTTCAAGCAGGTTGCTATCTGTTGAACGGCTTTAGAGGGATAAGATGTACCACTGCTAATAATGATCGTTGCATTTTTGCCTGCTTTACTCAAGCGTTTGGATTGAGAAAAGCCATGAAGTTGAATTAAGGTACGATTAGGATGCGCTTTTGCAAAGGCACGGCTAAAGGCCATTAAAAAACTTTGCTGATGATGAACCAAATCAAGTTTTAGTCGTGATATCGTATTCCAGGCTGCTGCAGAAAAGCCATTTTCAGTAAAGAGTTTCAAGGCGATCTCGCGGGTTAACCGATCATAAAAACTATGTGGAGCTTGTAAAGCATTACCGCTTACGCTCTGGTGAAATACGTAAAATCCCCGGCCTTCTTTACGGTGATCTTGTTCCCGAATTAAGATAAATGATTGCCCGTCTTCTTCGAACGCTTTTAGCTCAAATCCTAAATGATTCCATTTTTGTTGTGAGTGATTGTTGATGCTTCCCTGAAATAACTCAAGGAATAACGCTTCGCTTTGACGAAGCTCATCCGGGTCTGGAGAGACATAAGTTCCTCCTTGGCTAGCTTTTAATAAAGTGGGATAAATCGTTTCATAAGCACTGGCAAAGGATGAAGCGTTAAAAATAAACCCACAGAGGATTAGGAGGAGCGGTTTAAGGTATTCTATCGCTTTAATAGAATTTAACATCGCGTAACCGCGGCTCGATAAATATTCTTTTTTTACCCGACTCCCCAGGGAGTAAGCGCGATACCAGCACATATCCTGGTTCTCCTTCTAACAAAGTAACTCGGACGGTGTACGTTCCTGGTTTGACATCCTCCCCTAAGGGTATCGTAAGCAAGCGTCCTTTATCCACTGTTTGTGCTGGCGTGTTTAATACCGGCACTTTTGCTTGTAAATTCGGTTCAATATCAAAAACCCGCTTCAACAAACTCCAGTGACGCAGCGGACTTTTCTGTTCTTGTGGCGCCTCTATTTCAACGGCTACTTTACTGCGCTTGGTCGTCCCATAGGGAACATAATAACGCAGCGATAAGGTTTCTTTACCACGGCTCAGTTTTTCATAGTGAAATTCCAATGCCTGGCGCCCTAGATAATTGACCAAACGTTTTAATACGTTCCCTTTGGAAGTCGAGGTATGATTCATAAAAAATGCAGCATTATCCTCACTTCTGATTTCAAAAGCGTGCTTTCCTTGGCTTAAAGGCGGCAGCAGGATTTCACCGGCTTCGCCAGTCAATAGGCCTTTGTAGTGCAATCGGCCATCCACACTGAGACTAAAAGAGCCTGTAAAGGTGTTTTTGCGGATGTAAACCAAGCGCGGATCAACACTAGGTTTATCAAGAAATCCATTAAGTGTTAATGAAAAAACGGTATTAGTCGGAACCGCTTGAAAAACACTGGCTAAGGCTTCCTCACGCAATGACACGTAATCATCGATTGGTGTGAGTATTAAACGACCAAACCAATTGCCTATCGGATGAAAATCCTCCCAGAAATAATTTTGGACAAGAACGGCCCAGTTTACCTCTGGGGGTTCGATTTGCGTGGTTAATAAAACCGACTGGTTATTTAATAATAATTGATCGTTTTGGATGGGATTTAAGGAAAACCAAGCCGGTTGTCTTAAATCTGGCGCATCTAAAAAGTAATACGCTTCTGGTACTTTTATCGTACGAGTCATATGGTAGGGACGGTTATACGCCCTAAGAAGTACAGGATTATGGGATGAAAATTTTATTTCAGTGACTTCGGGCTGCAGCACAAAAAAATAACTCACAAGCGATGAAACCCGAGTTTGGATCGGTTCTTTAGCGACGCGCTCGTATTGAGATAACCATTCCTTTTCTTCAGCAGGATTGATGGTTAACGATCCTGATTTTATGGTTTTTCCCTGCTTATCAAGTAATGAATAATCCACTTGGGTTTGATAAAAAGGCGCACTATCATCGGGCAACAACAGCCGAACGTCAATTCTAAACAAGGTCGGTTGATGGCGAATATGATTAATGCGATAACTGACGGGTTCCTGCAATCGACTAACATAAGTTCTTAAATAAAGCGGTTCGGGTGTGATCTCTAGAGGTTTAGCCCCCAGTTCGTAAGCACGCACCACAAGCTGCCCGGCTGCCATGATAGTCAATTGTCCAGGAGGAAAAACATGGTCCCAGCGAATGGGTTTTCCCTTCCAGGTGACAGCAAATTGTTGAAATTCAAACGCAGTTCTATCTTGCCAGCGGATTAAAATTTTGCTGTTTAAAGGAGGGGGTGAGCCTAACTCTGCCGTTTCAAAATCAAGTTGGATTCTGTTTTCTCCTTTGGGCAAGGGAATCACACCGTGGACAACACGGTCCACAAACACACCTTTGGGTAGAACGGGTTCGGTAACCTCATCGAACGTTTCATGTTCTATCGTGTATAAATTACGTGCGATATAGTCTGAACCCTTAATGCCACTTGGGGCGATTGGTTGAAACGTTTCACTTAATAAGTTACGCACCTCTTGCTCACTGAGAAGGTGCGGTGGAAAGAGGCTTCCTTTGGCTACTTTTTCTTTCTGCTCTTGATTTAAGCGATACCATCTCATGGGGTATTCGTAGTCTGGAACGGGTTGTCTCGCATACACTCTTACATTAACCTGTTGAATAATTGGTGATTTTTCCAATAAACGCATGCGGATGGTTTTAATGGGTTGATTATGCCTAAAATTTAAACGGATTAATTTCCCATCCGAAGGAATAAATTTAGGCGATAAATAAAAGGAAGAGGTGACTGGCTTTGAAAATCTCGGATCATGATAGTATTTTACAGTCGCTTTAAAGTAATGGATGTTTGTTTCAATGTTCTCTCCATCCCAATTGATGAGTTGATATTCAATGGCATAAGGCCAATTATCTTGCGGTGTGATATCTAGGTGGGCAAGGAGGTCGGCATTAGTGACTAGCTTTACAGATTCCGTATTAGGCGGCAACTGAAATTCTAACCAAGCGTTGCTTGTTAGCGTGTAAAGAATACTTGATTCAGCTTCGTCTAATCTCGTTTGGATAATTGGATCGGCTGGTTTGGTGTCCAGATTTAAAAACCAACCCACACCAATGGCCAATAGAATCAGTATTAAAAATAATCCTTTCTTCATGGCGCATTTTCCAAGATAAGCCAAGCTGCGCGTGTTTCGATATAGTCACTCACCACTTGACGAGGCAGAGTTCTGGTGTGAATACTAACCAATGAATTCGGATCTGGGGCGGCTAAGTGAGCGACCAAGAGCAGACGATCGCTTGAGTCAAACACCAGTAGATAAGGTTGTCTGCTGTTCTCATCAATGAAGCGTTTAAACGTGTAGTCAGGCCAGGAATTAACCAGTGATTGTAAAATTATGATATCTTGAAGCCCCATATAGCGCTCTATGGCTTGTTTTAAGGCGTTGGGCGCTTCATCTGAAGTTCCCAGTTTACTCGAGCGCAAATACGAATAAAGCAGTCCTTGTACGGTAGGAATATTGGCGGCATTAAACTTTGCCTCATGAAAAATATTGTCCTCAGGCGTTCGAAAATAAGTGTTCGTAACCGGCGATAACCAAAGAATGGCTAACTGCTTGTTTTTTAATTGTTCAAAATAGTGTGTGATATAAGAACCGCTTGCTTCATACCCGGTTGTAGCTTTGGATCCACCTACCATCTTTAACTGTAATCCCATTTGTTTGATTGCTTCAATTAACTGTCTGTCTAACGTTGAAAATTGTTCAAAACGGGTGGCGCCATCGTCAAATGAAAGCAGCACATCTGCCTCGGGTGCTGGGTAGTTAGGATAAAGGCCAAACGCCCGACTTTGAATTAAGAGATAAGGAGTATCCCCCGTTTCACGTAAAAAAGTTTGGGTGGCAAGGTTCAATAAATTATGACGATTCACATACCGCAAGAGATCGGAGCTTTTATCAAGATTTGCATAGGGGTGAGCTCCAGCCAAGAACAGAGCGCGGGCGTTGAGTAATTCAAAGAGCGCGAGCCCATATTCAAAACTATTCATTTCAAATACTGGTCGAGGAATTTGAACAAAATAGGGATTATATTGATTTAGGCGAATAATGAATGTCCCTCCATAATGGCGCTCCTTCAATTCGGGGATTTCCCTGAGTATTAAATAATATTCATCCGTGTTTTTATGATGATAGTACGTAATTTGATAGCCCATAGCACTGGCTTGGGCATTGATAAGTTTTAATTTATTGAGTGTGTCTTTAGTCCATTGTAGCGATTGATCATGCTGAAAAGAAACCATTAACAAAGGCGTCAGTATTTCTCGGTCAAAATATAATAATTCTGAAAGGCTTGGGGCTTGATACAAATTCGAACCTTTGTCGGCTAAAGGGTTTTCTTTAAACACTCGTTCTAATAAATAGCCTTCCAGATTTTGGTTAGAAGAAATCATTTTTATACTAAATTGTGGAGAAATTAGAGCGTTTAATAATTGGTTGGTTGCTTTCGCTGTAAACACAATCTCAGCAAATCCGCGGTCCGTTTTATCCCACTGGAGATTTGATGACGCGCTTTTTCCCCATACAATCTCCATGGGTCCCACCCATTGTTTTAACGTTTGTAGATTTAATAGTGGCGGCAACGATTGTTTGATAAAGATTTTGGTTTGGAGTTGTGGGGCACTCGTTGTACGAACTTGGATAACATTTTCATCCGCAGCAGCTTTATGAAACGCTTGATAAAAAGTTAAAGGATTGGCTAACACATTAGCATAGGGACTGACATCCTCAGCCATGGGGCGACCAGACACAGCAAATGATTTCGCTTTAAAACGCGCATAAAGAGCAGCCCCAACATCATAAGCGTTCTCTTCACTTAAAGGTCGTGGAACCTCAATTAACCCAGATGCAGAGGCTTTTGTATCGATGACATAAAGTCCCCAGCCATTAACTGGTGGAGTTTCTTCCAATAAAAAATAACGGTTTTCTAGGGTGTAGATTTGATAATGAATTTGACTTAATTGTTTTTGAGCGTGTTTAAGTTCAGGAGTATGTTCTGTCGACTTTAAAGCAAGTAGTGTGTTAATGGCCTGAGTAAAGCGTCTTAGTTCTTGAAGGGTTGGTTGTTTAGAAGAGTCCATTAATTTATTTTGATACAACTGAATTTTTGCAAGTCTTAAGGCTTCTTCTAGATTGGTTTTTCTTGGTAAAGGCGCGATCTTTTGAGCGGCAAAATCAAGAGCTTCTGCTTGAGTGGTAAATTGGGGCACAAAGGTTAAGCTATAGCCAATGATACTGGCAACAAACACGGAAATAATCGAGGTTTGTAAGGTACTTAGGGTCAAATGAGCTAAGACGTGCTTATCATACATTTTGATTGCAATCAGTGTTGAAAGCAGATAGCCGAATCCGTAAAAATCTGTAACTTGAACTTGAGGAAAAAAGTAAAACGATAAATAAGCGAGAATGATCTTATAAACAAAACTGACGTTAAAAAATAAGAGTAATTTATAAGCCCCTTCAATGTTTCGATGACGGAAAAAACGGGACTCTAATAACGCAGAAGAAAGACCAAGAATAATAAAGGCTTCAACAAATGAAGATACAATTTTAATTGGTTGATACCACTGTAGCGCCAGTAATGCGGGAATTAAAATCCCATTATACTCCCAGCCATAACGTAGATTTAAGCGCGAAGCGATAAGTGCTGTAACAATTAAGATAATGTATGATTTTGGACTGGCCAGCATAGACATAGCAATATTGGCATACATGTATTGCAGATTGCTGACATCAAAATTCGTAACATTAATGAGCACATAGCGGACAATAAAATAAGTGATGAACAGCGTAACCAACATATGAACTAAACCACGATTTAAACCCGATTTCCAAAGCTGATTACTGATTAACGCGACAATAATTAAGCCAAAACTTTGTAAGCTGTCACGGTAATCAATTTGAATGCCAAAATGAATATTGATGAGGTTTGCAATTTCCGGGAGAACCCAACCATCCATTCCAACCCGCACTAACACACTTGCCAGAAACAAGGCAAAAAAACGATCACGGCCAAATAAATGATTAAAATGATGAAATTTTGTAAAATAGTAAGAATACGACCATACAAAGACGTAGGTCAGCACGGCTTCAATAAAAATAACAAATACGGATAAAGGCTTAATGATAAGAAGTGGCACTAAGTATCCAGGGATTACAAATCCAGAAAGTAGCCAGCCTAAACGTAGATTAAAAAAAGCGATGACAAACACACCAATCCAGACCGTGGTAATCACCGAACTGGATAACGCGTAAGGAAATAATTGTAATGGGAATATATTCATTGAAACCTAACCCTTAATCTCCCGCCTGCAGCCCGCTTCGACCGCCCAATTAATTGAATTTCAAAGCCAATGAATATTAAGCAGGAATCGTCGGCTGTACTCAAGCTTTCTGTACTCAATCCTTCTTGACGAACTCAAAAAAAAGCCCACGTCTTTCTAAACTAAGCATGCCTTGTGCTTCTGTTTTATACGATTCTACACCCACATTGGGAACAGAAAGCCTAAGTTGAAATTGTTGTTCGTAGTGATTGGGCAGTTGTATATCAAAAACTATTTCAGTCCCTATTACGATGAGTTCTTGTAAAACCTCCCGAGCATTGTCAAGATTCATGTTGGTAATGCTGACTAATAAATCAAGTGCAGATAATTCTTCGGTCAAGATTTCCGCTCGTTTAAAGATTTGTTCGGCTTGTTCATTTGCTAATAATTGACGTCCGAACAGATCAAAATAGATACATCCTGTGGTTTGAGCGCTTAAAAAATCTTTAGTAATCGTTAGCCGCCGCTCTAATTTAGCAACCAAGGATTGCATTTTTTCAGCTACGCTGAAATGGCGTTCTAGATTTAAAAAGCGAAGCACGATGTTTTCTTTTTGTTGCTCTTCCTTTAGCCAGAGTTTGCGAAGATGTAAGAAAAAAGCAATTTGGTTGCCAAGCTGATTGATATAAATTTTTTGATCATGGCTTAACTTTTGCTCTTTATCTAAGCAAAATACCCAAAACCCTAACGTTTCGTTTGAGTGTATTAAGGCATATAAAAATTGACTTTTGGTTTTCCCACAGTCGATAAAATTCTCAACTTGCATTAAGTTGTGGGTTTCAATCGCTGTTTTATAAGGGTCTCGATGATAGTCACGCCGTCGTTCGTTTATATTATTAAGACTGCAGTTCATCGCGCTGACTTCTTTAAGACGATGAGAATTTGGGATGCATTCGAGAAAGATTGCACAGCTTAAGTTAAGGGTTTGATTGAGCATCACAATAATATTTGACCAGTATTGATCCGATGCATATACCTTAATATCCAGTGCTTTATCTTGAATTTTACTCGATAATTCAAACAATACTTCTAACGCTTTTTTTTCTTCCTCCATTAGGCGATAACGCGTTAAGACCACATAAAGAGCAAGATGAGTTAACCATATAGCCAACAGTGGAATCCATAGCTTGAACCACACGAGTATCGCCCAGGCGAGTAGAAAATCCATTACAAACAAGCTGAATAGCAACAATACCGTGGTCGTTTGTCTAGATGTTGCGTTTAGCATCAATAGACTACCTATACTGACCAAGATTAGAAACAACAGTTTAATAAAAGGCCCCATCCATTGTATGGCTTCTTTGGATAGAAGCGTTTGCAATGCATAAGCATGAAATTGTGGTTCTGAAATGGTTAGCCCATTGTGAATGAGGGGAGTGGTTAAATTATTCGAATCTGGTGATGTGTTGCCAATGATTATCGCGCGATTTTTTATCATTTCGGATACCAGTTCATCCTCAAAGGCCCGTGAAAGGGTTAAAAAAGGAAGGGAAGCTGTTCCCGATAAAAAATCAATATAATATGTTTTGGCTTTTGGGGGCTTTGTCCAATGATCCAATTGTTGTGCAACACGGATCTCTACCGCTGGCATGGGTTGATTATTAAATGAATAATCAGTGTGTTGAAACCGATAAACACCATATTGGCTTTTTGGAAGCGCTTGGACACCAAAGGGAAGATTTAAATCTTTTGCATGCTCCGGCCAAGGTTCAAGAACTTGGGCTTTTGTGTCCGATAGCATCCGACGTCCAAATAAAACATTTCCATATTGTTTGGCTTTTGAATAAAAAGAGACTCCGGCTTGGCTGGGAAAAAATAAAAAAATCACTTGACTAGGATTGCTTTGTTCAAGGTTATCTAAAAACCGTATCCAAGTCGGTTCGTTGATAGCATGAATGTCCTGATTGGCTTGTATTAACAAAACCTTAGATTCAACAGAGGTTTGATAGCTTGGAGTAGAAACGAGTATAGAATCATAGGCATACCCATCTATCAGTTTATAGACATTTAAAAAACTAACGACCCACACAAGAATAGCGACTACGATACTGAGCAGTAAGGCAGGAGGAAGATTAAATTCAAATACGGGCCATTTTTTGATCACAACCACATCCTTTGGTTATACATATGAAACAGATGACCTGTTAATGAATCCGACTTATTTTTGAACCTAAGCCAGCATGATTGGATATATTAACGGGTTTTTATAGGGATATGCTAAGTTATATGCATTTATTGCTCAAGTGAGAATTCAACATAGATGGGGAAGTGATCAGAACCTATGCTTTCCAGACGTTTTAAAGCCTTACAATGAAAATGATTTGAACTAAAGACATGATCTAAGGGAAAACGAAGAAAAAAATACTTGGCATGAAATGAGTTAAACATACCTCGTCCTCGACGAGGATCAAGAAGCCCGCTTATGGTTTGAAACTCATCAGTCGTTTTAGACCAAGCAACATCATTTAAGTCGCCTAGTACAATAGTCGGATCATCTGTTTCAGCCACCATTCTAGCGACTTTTAACAACTCAATATCTCGCTCCTTACTGTCGCTGTTACCTCCATCCGTTGGCGGTGGTGTGGGAGGAACAGGATGTAGGCAAATCAGTTTGAAACATGGCCCTTGAGTGGGATTAACATGGGCATGAATGGAAGGAACTTCAGAAGAAATTAAAAATTTCACTTCAGGTTGCACCAATTCCATTTGTGACAGCAGTAACATACCATAGGTATTTTCTAAGGGATGCAACAATTTATAAGGATAAACACTAAAGACTTCTTCCAATTGTGAAACCCACCAGTGATCGACCTCAATTAACAAAATTATGTCTGGTTTTTGTTGTTTAATCATTGCGATGCATTGCTTAGCCTGCTTATTACACTTCAAAACATTCGCTGTGATTAAGGAAAAGGTTTTTTCATTCGGAGCACTATTTTGAACTTGTTTTGAAAAAAAAATCGTATAAGGAAAGATTTTAGAACCTTGATATAAGATAATTAGGATCAATATGATAAATGCGCTATAAGCTGTCCAGTGGTTCAGCGATTGAGTTAGCGTAAAAAGTATCAATGTTACCAGTGACAAAATAAAAATTTGCAATCGTGGAAAATCAAAATCCCTTATCCACCATTGTTTAGAATTAAGAAATGGCAACAGAGTACCAATCATTAGAAGCATACTAAGCCCAGATAGAAGATAACTTAACATGGTTAACCCTGAGTTGGGGTTAAATGTTTTAAAAACCAATTTTTTGTGAGTTTTGCGACTTCATCCAGAGTTCCAGGCTCTTCAAATAAATGCGTTGCACCGGGGACAATCTCTAGCTTATTACCACAGTGCATTTGACTCATCGCTTGCTTATTTAGATCTATCACCACATCATCAAGCTCACCCACAATTAATAGCGTGGGCGTTTCGACTGTTGGCAGATATTCCCCAGCTAAATCAGGCCTTCCACTACGAGAGACAATAGCTTTGACTTCCTCTTTTTGATAAGCCGCAGCCATTAATGCCGCAGCACCACCGGTGCTTGAGCCAAAATAACCAATATTTAAATTGGGAAATTGGGAATGGCTCCATTTTGTAACTTCAATAAGCCGAGTAGCTAATAAACCAATATCAAATCGATACTCACGGGTATATACATCAACGGCCTCTTCATCTGGAGTTAGTAAATCAAATAGCAGGGTTGCAAGGTTTGACTGGTTTAAATAATTGGCAACGTATTGATTGCGGGAGCTAAAACGACTGCTTCCACTGCCGTGAACAAAGAGTACGATTCCCTTAGGTTGTTCGGGTATCAATAAGAAGCCGTCGAGAACATCACCACGGTTTGGGATTTCCACTTCATGTTGCTTTCCTTGTGTATAAACCATGAGTCCTTTCCTCTTGAATAGGGTTAGTCACACTCCTGCCAACTTGTCTCGCGACACAACATGGCTCGATTGATTCGGACCAGTCATTTAAATTATAGGTGGCCCGAATCAATCAGGCCACGTCGGGGGTTGTATTCTAGCGTTGGCAAAACTGTATGCTAACTCATCCACCAAGATTTTAGGCAAACATGCCTACCCATTTAACACCAATATATGGGCCATGAATAGCAAAGTCTGAATCAAGAACATCAGTGTAGCGAGTGCTATCTCTTAAAGCATGGAAATAATTCACGAACATATAGCCCAAATCCACACCTAAGTTGCCTTCCCCTAGATTACAATCGTAGGTAAGGCCAGCTTTTAATTCAAGCTCTGGAATTAACATCGTTCTATTGCCGCTATCTGAAATAGAAGTGACAAAGGAAAGAAAATCTTCTGTTAGCGCAATGGCATCCACCGTATCGGTTGCAGTTCGACTGAACTTATTTTTACCCCATAACATAGAGGCCGCACCTTTGGCATACACTCCAAAGCCATATTCCATATCGTACGCTAAGTCTGTGCCGATACGAGGGCCTATACCCGAATACTCTAAGGAATGGTTCACTGTATAAGTGGCGGTTCCTGTTATGGTTCTAGCTTGATTTGTCCATACCGTAACCGTTCCCGAACGGACTATATCGGTATCGATCTCAGTGTATTGAAGACCACCATGGAAACGGATATTTTTAAAGGGACCAAAGTCGGCGTGCTGACCGAATTCTAAATTTACTGCATCCCATTGGGGCTCAATACTAAATTGTATTGTTTCTGACGCATGATGGTTTACCCAAGGCAGCTCCCTTAAGCTTGGGCTGATCCCGTTTGCAATGTTAGTTGTTGTGGTTTGAGAAGCGAGATGATACCAATTTAAAGTGAGATCATTTCCAGTTAGGAATAAATACGATGCCTCAAGCTTAAATCCCCAATTGAAATCCGGTTCGTTCGTTACATCAGCCGTAACAATTTCAGGAGCAAAAAGCCCGTAAGGCCCCGTTGTTGTTGATAGTACTCGGGAGCCAATTACATTTAAACTACCACTATAAGAAGGTTTTAAATATAACGCCTGTACCCCAACAGCCCACCCTGATTGCTCACAGGGTACCGTTACATTCTCAGCATTACACATTGCTCCCATACCACCGGCATAAGCAGCCCCAGCCGTGAAGACCACAACAGCGGCGGCAGTTTTTTTAAAACTTAACATCTTAAGACACTCCTTTTAAAATAAATTTCCGTGACATCCAGATTTTTAGCTGAGCAACTATATCAAGTTACGATTCCAAAAAAAAGCAAACGATTCTTAAGAATAAATAAAGGAGCATATTGGGTATAGACGCAAAAGCAGAGAGCTCAACACCTTTAGCTGGCGGCCAAGCGTATGGAGGGCAGATAGCCACTTTATCAGCGTTACAGTCCTTTCTGTGGCGCGTTTTCCTCATCCACTATAAGTAACGCTGTTTCAGGTTCTTTTCTTATCTCTGTAGTTGTGTGTGCCCAAATAAATTTTTTAGTATCTAATGGCTCTGGGCACATGGCTGATGCAATTAACGCTTTATATTCCTCATACATGGTTTCAAGCCTAACACCCCCTATGATTTCTTTTAAATGCATTTCAAGTTCAGAAAAACATGCAATCAAATTAGAAGCATCAGGGATAGTCTCGGGGTGGATTGAGGTCATGGAATGTGTAAGAAATTTTAAAACGCGATTGATATCCTTTTTATCCAAACTTCTAAATTGCTCTTGAAAACTTAATGGATGTGAACTGCTTGGATTCGCCATTGCTTGACTATACTCTTCCCCTTTGACCATGAGGTATTGCAAAGGCTTTTTAATGAAAAATTCTTGGTAAAACATTTGAGCGCGAGGATCAAGCAGCAGTTCTAATGTTTGGCCTAGCGCGTAAATATCATTATAACCGCGTGCTGACTCTGAATTTTCAACCATGCCTGCTGGATGTGAAAAGTAAAACGTGCCTTTTAAAGGTTCAATGCTGTCTTTTTTAGTAGAACAACCTAAATCAAATAAACACCAATGACCAAGATGAAACCCAATGTTTTCCGGTTTAATATCGCGGTGAACGACATGATTGCGATGCATATAATCAACCGCTTTAAGCAAATCAAGCATTAATCGGATAATAATAATTTGGAATGACTCGGGGTTCGATTCTTGTAAGCGCTCTAGGGTCTTTATCTGCCGATCCAGGGTGGTATCACATAAGGGAAAAAGAGCATATTCATTAAGCTCGTCCTTGAAGTTGGAAATTATTTTTACAATATTGTGATCGATAGAAGATTCATCCCCTTCCGTTAAGGCGAGATTTATGGCTGTTTCTTTGGCTTGACTGACGTCACTCATAGATTTTAAAACACACCAGCGTTGCTCTTCTCCTGGAAGTTTAACTTTTATTAAATATACATCTCCTTGCGCTCCCCGTCCTAGACGACTCTTGCTTTCTTTTATAATTTCAGCGCTGCTTTCAGAGATCAATCTTGAAAGCATATGTGATGACACACGATGAAGAGGGGCGGGAGAATTGGCCGATGATTCTGGACAAGCGCTCTGAAAAAAACGATTGGATTTAGGCATAAAAAAACCTCCTCGGTAAACGCTCTCAGTTTTTATTTTATTGCCTTAAACCATATCCAGCAATTGTTAATGAATTACAAGCCATGTTGGACAAAAGACGAAAACCCATCCTACTCTGGGGTTAAGGTAATCGCTCACTTTTTTAAGTAAAACGCCTGCAAAGTATATGGAATTCACCCATAATTAGTAAAAAGTCGATTGGGTATACGATGAAAAAATATATCATAAAAACACAGCGCTTAGGAATGCGGTTTATTGAAAAAGAGGACATCGATTATTTAAAAACGCTGGATAAAGATCCTAAGGTTACGAAATTTTTTCCCGAAGGCACGCTGAGTGATGATGAAATTAAGCAATTTATAAGAGACTGTGTTGAGGAATGTAAACAAGAAGGCCTGCCTTGTTTTGTTATTTTCAATTTAAACACATCAAATTTTGTAGGCGAAGCTTATTTTGATAGGCTTAAATCAGGCGAAGTGAAGGTGGGTTATCTGTTTCATAAGCAGTATTGGAATAAAGGGTATGCCACGGAGACTTTATCCGTATTATTGGATTGGGCGCGCGATCATATTGATGCCGATTATATTGTAGCCTACGCGCATAAAGATAATAAGGCCTCCATACGTGTTATGAAAAAATGCGGTATGGAATATTATAAAATCGATTCTTATCTAGGGATGGAGAGTATATTTTATCGTATTAAAAATCACTGACACGCTCTAAGAAGTTAAGTCTCGGCAGAACAAATTAACAATATTTCTGAGTACATTTTCGCAAAGATTAAGTTGGGCAATTGAAATGAATTCATTAGGGCCATGAGCCTGTTCAATGTTGCCTGGACCGCATAAAATGGTAGGAATATGAGCCTCTTGAAAAAGACCGGCTTCTGTTGAATATGATACTTTAAACCGTTCTTTAACGCCAGTTACAATACGCGTAATTCTAGTAATATTCGCATCTTCCATCGCAGAAAATCCTGGCTCGTCAGAAATCGTATCGAAATAAATATTGGCCTTTGCGTAAGATTTCCGCATTTCTGGAATGAGAATTTCCGTAATATGTTGTTCAATTTGGCAACGAAGGTTCTGAATAGGAAATTCAGGTAAATATCGAATTTCAAGCAGAAATTCGCACATACCTGGAATAATGTTTGATGCGATCCCGCCACTGATTAGATTGGTGGTAAGGGTGGTATACGGTAAATCAAAATTAGGATCAAAAGGCCCTTGTTGCTTAATAACTTCAGAAAGGGTATGGATATAATGAACTAAACGACATGCATACTCGATGGCATTGCATCCTTTCACACTTAAAGAAGAATGCGAAGCCAACCCTTCAATCTGACAGTGGTAAACTTGACGGCATTTTTCCCCGACAACAGGGTTCATGTTTGACGGCTCCCCCACAATACACCCTTCAGGTTGAATGTTTCGTTTAAGCAGGTATTCAATAAAATATTCAGCGCCAACACATCCAACTTCTTCATCATAGGTAAAGCCAAAGTGAATGGGCTTAGATAACTTAAGCGCTTTAAATTCAGGCGCTAATGCTAACATGACCGCTAAAAAACCCTTCATGTCACAAGTGCCGCGCCCATAAATATTGCCGTTTTTTCTTGTGGCTACAAACGGGTCGCTGTCCCATAATTGCCCACCCACATCGACGACGTCGGTGTGACCAGATAAGAGTAAGCCACCTTTTTGGCGCCCATTTTTTGCGGGAATGGTGGCGAGTAAATTCGCCTTGCCCTGTTCTGGCCCAGGTAGAATAAAAGAATTAATCTCATGTTGTTTAAACCAAGCATCAAGGCATTCAATTAATTCAAGATTAGATAATCTTGACACGGTATTCATGCCGATTAGCTTGGCGAGCCAACGTTCTGAATCCATTCGAAACCTATTCGCGCTTAGTTTAATGAAATAAAATCAATACATTACGTGATTTATTTTATCTGATAGCCGGCGCTCTCCAGCCGCTTTTTAAAAACATCTAAATCTCGTTCCATATCAAAAATCATCGTAATTTTTTTGCCGTCCGCACTAACATCAGGCAAATGATACCAAGAACGACGATTATAATGCAGATCTGCAGCTAATTTATCATAGGCCTCTAGCACATCTTCCACACGAGTCAATTTGGGCTCGGTTTCAAAGGTTGCAGTTATGGTATTGCTTGAATCTTCTGGAAGACGATGACGCGATTCTTCAGTAAGATTATGTTCGTTTAAGCCTTGTTTAATGTGATCATCTACGATGGGAGATAGCTTTTTCGCTTTATCGGTTTCTCGAATTTTAAAGGTTATATTTTCTGATTTCATAATCATCCCTGTATTTAAAGTTGTCCATATTTCATCATTATAGCATGCGTTTACTCTGGTCTTTTAAAAAGGTTATGCATGCTCATAAAAAATGGTATCCAACCCAAGTATTTGAAATCCGCCATCGGCTGGAACAACTTCTTGGCCAGTTGTTGTGGTATAAGTGGGTAGCCCATACATCGGTTTTTTTTCTTTGTCTGGGGCTGTCAGAATATCTTTTATTCCTCGATATTCTAAAATCAGTATAGACTCACCATCGTCACTTTGAGCTTCAAATGTTCTTACCAGTTCTTTCATGACCCTGTCTCCAAGTTATGAACGTTTGACATTATTATAGGCTACTTTGTTTTATGCATGCATATATGCTTTGGAGTTAAACACCCATACTTGGCGCATTACTTATATACCCGTAATCTTTCAAAATGCGTGATTTATGCTTTTTCTTTTTCGCCCTGCCGCATTTTAAAAAACTCGCAAGGGAATGAGCCATTACTCGCTTTTTAAAATGCGGCAGGACAAAAAATAAAGGCGCCTAAAAACACGCATTTTGAAAGATTACGGGTATAGTACTGGTCAAGGCGAAATAAGAGGGTTTTGATTTGTGTCTTGCTCAGATGAAGGTGTTCTCGAAAAAAAGCCATGCGTTGCTGAGGAAGACGTTCTATTCTCTTCTAGATATTCAGGAAAGAAATCCAGTAGAATTTGTCGGCCATCTTCAGATTTTTTTAACGTATCTATAACAGAAAATTCAGTGTCTTTTGAGGTTGCTGGCAACAATCTATTTCTTTCCACAATTTCATGTTTCAGATCAGGGTTTTTATCCAATATTAATCGCAAAGCGGTTCGACCTTGTTGCTCATATGCAAGCCTAAATAAGACATAGATTCCTGGATCAATTTCTGCGGTGTCAGGGATCCTATGACAGAGCGTTTCACAGCTTATCTGTTGAGCTAATGATAGATTGGCTTGTAACAGCAATTGCAAGATAGCGCATCCATCTGGTGTAGTTGCAAGACAATATAAGACAGAGGCTCCGGCAGCAGTTTTTGCGGAGTCAGAGATTCTATGGCAAAGCGCTTCACTGCTTATCTCTTGGATTAATGAAGGTTTATGTTGTAACAGCAATTGCAAGATAGCGCACCCCTCTGGAGATCCCGAAAGCAAAAATAAGCAAGAGACTCCGGGATATAATTTTGCGGTATCAGGAATCCTATTGCAAAGCGTTTCACAGCTTATCTGTTGGACTAATAAGGGATTGGCATTTAATAGTAAATGTAAGATAGTACGCCCACTTGGAGATCCCGAAAGCCAAAATAAGGGGGAGGTTCCTGGACTATTTTCTGCGGTATCAGGAGTTCTATGGCAAAGCGCTTCAATGCTTATTTCTCGGACTAATAAGGGATTGGCATTAAATAGTGAATGTAAGATAGCGCGCCCATCTGGAGATGCCGAAAGCCAAAATAAGATAGAGGTTCCTGGATAATTTTTTGCGGTATCAGGAGTTCTATGGCAAAGCGCTTCGCTGCTTATCTGTTGGGTTAATGAAGGATTGGCTTCTAACAACAATACCAAGATAGCGCGCGCCTCTGGATTGCCCGCAAGCCAAAATAAAGGAGAGGTTCCTGGATCAAATTTTGCGCTGTCAGGAAGCCTATGGCAAAGTGCTTCACAGCTTATCTGTTGGGTTAATGAAGGATTAGCTTGTAATAGTAATTGCAAGATGCCACTCCCTCTTTCAGTTGCCGCAAGCCAAAATAAGACAGAGGTTCCGACAAGATCATTTGCGCTGTCAGGAAGCCTATGGCAAAGTGCTTCACTGCTTATCTGTGGGATTAATGAGGGGTTGGATTTGAACAATAACTGTAAGATAGCGCGCCCCTCTGCACGCGCTGTAAGCCAAAATAAGACCGAGGTTCCTGGGTTAGTTTTTGCGTTGTCAGGAACCCTATGACAAAGCGCTTTACTGCTTATCTGTTGGGCTAGTGAGGGATTAGCTTGTAACAGTATGTGCAAGATGGCGCGCCCCTCTGGATGCGTTGTGAGCCAAAATAAGACCGAGGTTCCTGGGTTAGTTTTTGCGATGTCAGGAATCCTATGACAAAGCGCTTCGCTGCTTATTTCTCGGGCTAATGAGGGATTGGCATTTAACAGTGAACGTAAGATAGCGCACCCATTTCCAGTGTCTGCAAGCATAAATAAAGGCGAGGTTCCTGGATTAATGCCTGCATTGTCAGGAACCCTATGGCAAAGCGCCTCACTGCTTATGTGTTTTGTTAATGAGGGGTTGGTTTGTAAGAGCGACCGTAAGATAGTGCGCCCATCGGAAGTAGCTGCCAGCCAAAATAAGGCAGAGGATCCTGCATCTTCTCCCGTGGTTTCGGGTCGAATGAGGCAAAGCGCTTCGGGGGAAATGTTACTTATTAAGGCATCAGAATGGATGGCCAAGAGGGTTTTGAAAAACTTCAAACCCCTCTTATGCCGCAATAAGCCGGATAACCCAGAGAGCCCCAGTTCCTTATCGATTTGATTTAAGAACTGAGACGCTAACGCTATGTTTTTTTTAAGGGTATTCAACAAAGCAGGAAAAAATGTCACGTCAAATAGGGTATCGATAAACCCGCATTCAAAAAGATAATAGACAGATTTTTCATCATTTAATAAACGAATTAATTGTGGTTCAGTAAGCGGATGGTTGGCCCATTCTGCTAGTAGTTCCACACTCAGCGCATCACTAGGTTTTTGAGCGGCGACAGCGGCATGGGCGTGTTTTTTTGGTTTTCGTTTCTTTTTTGGTGTCTTCACGTGCTTTTGTGGAGTTGGTGCTTGAACTTCTGGCGCAATTGCATCGTCTTGGGCAGCAGCGGCCGCTTGTGCTTGTGCTGGTTCAGGTGAATGTTGTTCTTTGATAAACGCAGCAAACTCTTCTGGCGTTCGATTTAAGGTGTTTAAAAAAATATCACGAGCTTGTGCTTCGTTGCCGGCCATTAAGAGCCTTTTGGCCTCGTTTACCCAGTCTTCTTTAGCGGCAGGTCTTATAGAAGGCGCAGAAGGGGTGGCGGCAGCGGCCGATTGTTCTGGCGAAGGCTGAAGCCCTTCTTTTAAGGCCGAGACCAAGGGCATTATTGCACGAGATTCATGTTGTACAAAAACGATGGCGTTTTGCGCGCGGGTTACGGCGGTGATTAAGCCGTTAAAAAAAGGAAGAAGCGCGTCGTTACTTTGCTCACGTTTTGCACGATTTCCTGAGGGTTGTGTAGAGGAGGTTTTCAGTAATTTACAAGCGCTCTTACAGTCTTCGCTGTCCAACAAGCGATATAGCGCGATGGTGTTATACTCAAGGCCTTTGATTTCTTCTGGGGTAAAGACCAAGGCGGTGCCGAATTGTTGCTTGGCTTCTTCTCGATACTCATCTAAGGTAATCACGGCAAAATGAATGGTTTTGGCGTCACTTTGCAGTTGAGGTGTTAATTGATCTGGGTGACACCAACTGACTTCGCCTTCCCCTTGAAGGCTGTCGGCTGCGATGATTTCTGAGGATTCCATCTTATCTGCAGCGCCACCGGTGATTTTGTATTTTTCCACAATCAAACGGTTTGCGATATTGACAATTTGCTCTGAGCATCGATACGTTGCTTTTAAGGCGATTTCAGTCGCTTTTTGTTGTTGTTTATGAAACATCTCACGCAAATAAGGAAATCGGGATTTCCCATCATGCAAGACTTGATGGTCTCCTAGAAAATAAGCAATGTTTCCTCGTATGGCGAGGGTATGTAAATTCTGCAATTGCCGATAGGAAAAATCTTGCGCCTCGTC
>NZ_CAAAIW010000015.1 GCF_900640115.1 Legionella yabuuchiae | reverse complement strand
ATTGATGTTCAGAACTATTTTAACCGCACCCATGATGGGAGTGTCAAACAAGAAATCAATCAAGCGCACATCGATGCGTTAATGGGATTTGGTGAAGACGCTAATTCAAACGATTATATCGAAGCACTATTGGGTGTTTGCGCACCCGACCTGTCGACGTTACTTCAGGGGTCGCCATTTTACCTTGGCACCTTTGCTAACCAAGAAGAGAAAGCCGAGCGCTTGTCCATTCTGACCCAGTTTTACTTAGGCGTGATGAATGTGTATTGCCGAGCACAAGGTATCAGCGATAACAATTTTGGGGTAATTCTGGATGCCTCTCCAGAGTTAAGCCAAGCGTTGGTCGAAGTGGTGTCGCAAGCATTAAGTGCGGGCGATGATGTGGAAAGTGCACTTTGTGATTTTTGCAATGTTCATGCAAGTGAATTTGGATTATCTCGTTCTTTAAGCGCAGAAGATAAAGAGGCCATTCAACAAAAATTTGAAACAGCCTTTCGTACGGTCACAGCCACCAAAGAAAATCCACACATGGATGATTTCATGATATTAGACCTTGAGGCCCATGGAGAAAACGCTAAATTTGTAACCCATCAAGGTTTAATTTGCACGGATTTTGCGAACATCGTGGACCCCACATGCCCGTATCAAAAATACTTTGAGCAAATTCGCAAAGATGCGGCCACTGGTCCTGAAATCATCACAGCCAAAAATGAACCCGTAATGACGGTTGATATTGAACCAGAAGCGCTGCTGGATAAACTGAGCGACGTCCAATGGGAACGTCTCCCCAAAGAAATCCAGGAAGCGTGTCGTGCATCACCCGCCTTCCAAAACAGGCAATTCTTGGAGGATGTGGCGAAAGGCAAACAAAAGGAAGCGGATGTTATTTTGCAAGCATCATCCGACAAACAAAGCATTCTCAGAACCCCTGGCAAGTTTACCGATTACTCCGGCCGAACGTTTCACTGCACAGCGTTCGAATATGCCTATTGGGCCAAAGACACCCATATGTGCCGGATGTTAGAAGATCATATGGATGAGGAGACCAAAGCCCAGCTCTTAGCTCGAGTAGAACAGATGGAAGAAGAAGGTCTAACCTACCAGCAGCATGGCTTAACTATCGAGCATTTCAAACATTTTGATTTAACGCCGCTCATCACAGCACTAGAGCACTATGTGAATAATTTTGAGAGATGGTTGCAGACAGGCAATTGGCATGAGCGTGACGCGGCCTGGATGGCCGTAGGCAAAGCACAGCGCGAGGTTCCCGCGCACGTCGCACAAGAATACTGCCGCGAAGACCGCTCATTTTTGGTCGACGGCAAGCCTCCATCTTTCAAAGAGGATACATTACCCAGGGCGTTGACTTTTTATAATGATATGAAAAGAACACGTTGCTCTTGGTTTCCTTTGGCGGCCGCTTCTACTTCGGGCCTTGGTTTTGGTTTTGCGCTAGAGCGGGGGCGTTCTAGGGGATGTTCGATGTATGGTTGGCCGGGCCCCTCGATCGATTTGGCGGCCGTTCGCCATCTTGATGAAGTAAGGTCTGCTGAGCTCACTTCGTTGCGTGAGAACCTAAGTCAGCCGGATAGAACCATAGGGCTGTCTTTGTAATATCGTAAAACAATTGAACCGCATAGACCGATATATACCCGTGATCTTTCAAAATGCGTCATTTATGCTTTTTCTTTTTCGTCTTGCCGCATTTTGAAAGATCACGGGTATATTACGATCTCGACATACCTCTAAAAAACCACCCCAATAATTCTTCGTATTTTAAGCCTTGAACCGAACTCAGTTACCACGCACATCACAGGCGCAAGTAACGCTTGATTCTTTGATGCGAGACCTCATCAATAACTATTTGTTTAACTTGCTCTGGGGCAGTTCATAACGTCCGAGGATTCGGAACGATGGGCGTTTGTTCAAATCGATGGCGTAGGGAGTTGCAATAAAAGTCATTTCTCCACAAATTGCACGATTAGTATTGATTAAAGACAAAATCTGGCCAATAATAAAAGATTGTATAAATTGAATCAAATTATAACATGTTATGGCTATGAGCAAAAAAATTGCATACACCATTGTTCTCGTAATAATTCTTATTGCCGGATTAAGTTTGTATGTTTATAAATTTAAGCGACCTCTTCCAGAAATTCATCTAGAAGAAAAGTCCTTTAGCCAACTTCCTGGCTGGAAGAACGCAAATCTTCGCCCATCACTCGAAGCATTTAAAATTTCTTGTAAAGCATTTTTGAAACAAAATCCGGAAAAATCCGTTGGCAGTAAATTTATCGAACTCAAAGTGAAAGACTGGCAGCCTATATGTCAGGCGGCAATGAGGGTAAATCCAAAATCACAGCAAGAAATTAAATCTTTCTTTGAAACCTGGTTTTCACCAGCTACCTTTTATACCGATCAACCGGTCAAAGGATTATTTACGGGTTATTACATGCCTATTGTGAAAGGCAGTCTAACTAAAACAGAACAGTATAATGTTCCAGTTTATGGCGTGCCAAAGAATTTAATTTCAGTTTATCTTGGTGCATTTGATTCTGATCTAAAACATCATCGCCGGTTATTTGGTCGAGTCAAAGGAAACTCATTGATACCATACTATACCCGCAAAGAGATTCTAGAGGGGGCTATTGAAGGGCTTGCTCCTGCTTTAGCGTGGATTAATTCGCCAGTCGACTTACAGTTTCTTGAAATCGAAGGTTCTGGAGTGATTGAGTTGGAAAATGGGGAACGATTAGCTATTGGTTATGCGGCGCAGAATGGCCAACCTTATACGTCGATTGCTAAGGTATTGATTGAACGTGGTGTTTTAACGAAACAAAATGCATCTATGCAAGGTATTCGTAATTATTTTAAGACGAATCCTAAAGAAGTTAGCTCTGTGTTAAACCAAAATAAATCGTTTGTTTTTTTCCATAAGCATCCACAAGAAGAAGCATTAGGTTCTCAAGGTGTTCCACTCACGCCTGGGTATTCCATGGCGGTGGATTTGAAATGGGTACCCATTGGTACGCCGCTTTGGCTTAAAACAACACGCCCGGATCATAATGATAAGAAAAAGCCTTTGGAGCGCTTAATGATCGCACAAGATACGGGTGGTGCAATTCGAGGCCCTGTTCGTGGTGATCTCTACTGGGGAACTGGCGATGAAGCGATTTTCGTTGCGGGCCACATGAAAAATATGGGGCATTATTGGTTATTATTACCAAAAACGTATTTCAAGAATGCTTCAATGGATGAAAAATAATTTGCTTTATTGTGCAATTATCCTACTCTAAAGAATAAGGGATATACTTTGGAGGGGGCATGCGTTCTGTGATTATCGCCTTAATATTGGCGGTGAATACAGCTTTTGCAGATGACTTTATTGGGTTCTCTGCCTATGAGAATGGTGATTATACCACCGCCTATCAACATTTAATTCTCTCAGCCAACGATGGCAATGAAGAAGCGATGTATTTAATTGGGCGTATGTACCAATACGGCGAAGGCGTTAACACCAATTTGGAAAAAGCCATCTCTTGGTATAAAAAATCCGCGAATAAAAACAATTCTTTAGCCCAGCTAAGTTTAGGCTTTCTTTATGATTCTGGCTCTGGTGTGAAACAAGATTTTAAACAAGCCTTCAATTGGTATATGAAAGCAGCAGAGCAGGGAAATCCAATCGCAGAAAGAAACGTTGGTTTAATGTATGCTACTGGCGAAGGTGTTTCTTTGGATGAAAAAAAAGCGTTTGAATGGTTTAAAAAATCCGCTGAAAAAGGATATGACAAAGCCCAAGTGAATTTGGGATACCAATATTTGATGGGGTATGGTGTTAAGAAAAGCGTTAAACAAGCGCATTATTGGTATCAAAAAGCCGCCCTTCAAGGGGATCAGCAAGGGCAATATAGCTTAGCATTATTATATAGTGGCGAGTACGGTATTCCAGCTGATCCCAAAGCCACCGCTTATTGGCTTGAGCAGGCCGCCAATCAAGGTCACACCAACGCACAAGCCTATCTTGGCTATCAATACTTAATTGGCGAAGGGGTACCGAGCGATTATTCTAAAGCGGCCTACTGGTTTCAGCATTCAGCTAAGAATGGAAACCCATTTTCTCAAGCCCAGTTAGGCCAATTATATTTATCTGGAGAGGGGGTTGATAAGGACTATCAGCAAGCGGCCTATTGGTTTGGCAAAGCCGCCGACCAAAATTTTCCTATGGCGCAAGGAAAGTTGGGATATTTATATGCGGTAGGAACGGGTGTCACAAAAGATCAAATTAAAGCGTTTGCTTGGTTAAAACTATCTGCAGATAATGAATATGAACAAGCGCAAAAAGATCTTGAACGTCTTTTGCCGCAACTTTCTGCTGCGGAACGCCAAGAAGGGGAGGAGCAATATAAAGCACTAAAAGCCCGTATGAAAACATCTTCGGATAATTTTAATAGGCAACGAGATTAATCCAGTAGAAAGGGTATTTTTTATTTATGCAACAGATCAATTTCTATGTAGCTTCAGTGTTGAATAGCCTGACGATTATCATCGCTTGTTCTATTATGTTTGGTTGGTATTTTGAATATTATCCCGTCCCAGAAGCTAAGATGTTGATGTTTAATACATCGCTTGGTTTTTTTACCGTCAGCCTAGGAATTTATGCTTTATTATATTCATATCGTAAGGTTAGCATAGTACTTGCCATTCTCTTATTTGTTTTTTCAGGTGTTTCTCTTCTCCAAAATATGTTTCCTATTAATTTATATGTGGACACCTTATTTTTTTACCATGAATCACTTGCTGAGAGCCAATATACTGGTCGAATGCCACCAAACACTAGTCTTTCGTTTATATTAGCGGGGGTAATCTTAGCTTGGTGCAATAAGAAGCATTGGACTTTAACCCAAACTACAGTGTGTATGCAGCTATCACTTCTGTTGCTTTTTGCATCCATTCTATTTCACCTTGGCTATTTAACACTATTTGAGTCTAAAGCAATGGCTATTTATACCGCGATCGCGTTTGCAATATTGTCGTGTACTTTTTTAAGTGCCATTAACTATTTCTGCGTAATTCATAAAATTAAACTTGAGAGAACCCCACCCTTTGCTCTTGCTTTAGGAATATTTCTTATTAACGTCCTTTTTGTGCTCTCATTAAGAGATCAACTAATCACAAATGGAAACCAATCCTACCTTACATATTTATTATTTATCGTGGGAAGTGCCTTTGCTATTTTGTTTGGTTTGGTCCTTTTTTACGCTCAAAAATCGGTTTACAACTCAAACAGAGAAAAGCAATTATCTAATTTATTACATGAAACCTTAGAGTCCACGGTAGATGGTATTTTTGCAGCTGGCCCTCATGGAGAAATTCTGCTTTATAATCAACGTTTTCTTGATATGTGGAACCTTTCGGAATCGCATTGTCATAAGTTAAATTTATTCCAAGTGATTGATACTATTTCAGAACAACTGGATAATCCAAAGTCATTCAAAGAAAGTATCTTTCATACGTTCACTGACTTTTCAAGCCCTCATCATGAAACGTTGGCAAGCTTAAAAGAAGATGGGTTTTATCAAGTTTCTGTTAGAATCCAAATCGTACACGACCAGGTGGTTGGTTATGTCTTAACGGTCACGGACATTACAGCATCAAAAAAACTTGAACAGGAGATTCTTCACCACAAAACGTATGATGCGTTAACTGGACTTGCTAATAAAATGGCGATTGCCCAGGGAATGCAATTATTAATTCGACAGACTTTAACACGCGAAAAGTTAGTTCCCGTCATTTTATTAGATATAGGACGTTTTTCTAGAATCAATGACACATACGGACAATATATTGGTGATCTTTTATTAAAAAATATTGCGCAACGTTTGCAAGAGCGTGTCCCTGAAGCCGAGCTAATTGGACGTATAGTAAGTGATGTGTTTGTGATTGTGTTTGTGATTAATCATATCAATGAGCTAGAGACAAAAACTAATCAACTGATTGCAATATTTGATGAGCCATTTTACTGTCAAAATACAACACTTAACCTAACTTGTAGCCTAGGTGTATCTATTGCTCCGTACGATAGTAAAAAACCCGAGGAGCTGATACGTCTTGCTGATATTGCCATGTTACGAAGTAAAAAAATAGGTGCAAATCATTATATGAGATATAAGCCTCAATATGGTGAGCATGTTAAAGAGCTTTTACAGATTGAAAACGAGCTGTATACTGCACTAAAAAAAGAACAATTTATTCTTTTTTATCAACCAATTATTGAGCTTAGTACCTTTAAAATTGTTGGCGTCGAGGCATTGTTGCGTTGGTATAACCCACGACTAGGCTTATTGCTACCCGATCAATTTTTAGAAGTGGCCACTGAAATCGGTATGATATCTGATATCGGTGAGTGGGTGTTTACCGAAGCCTGCACGCAAGTGCGAGAATGGGAAAAACAAGGACTCGAAACAATCAAATTAAATGTGAATGTATCCTCCGATCAGTTTAAAAACTGCCGTGTCGTGGCCGATGTGATGAAGGTATTAAAACAAACTAAACTACATCCGCATCAGTTGCAAATTGAGTTGCTTGAGCAATCCTTGATTGATCAATCTGAAGACATTGTTTATTGTTTATCTTCGTTACAAAAAAAGGGGGTTCAAGTCGTTTTGGATGATTTTGGAACGGGATATTCAAACGTCAATTATCTTAAACATTTTCCGGTGGATTGCATTAAAATTGCACTTCCGTTTATCATGGATATTGAGAAAAATGTCGAAAGCAGAAGTTTGATTACTACAATTATCCAAATGGCACAATCGCATCATATCGCCACAGTCGCGGAAGGGATTGAAACAAAAGAACAATTAGATTTTCTCAGAGCTGAGAAGTGTCAGTACGGTCAAGGGTATTACTTCTCTAAACCCATGAGTGCAGAAGAGTGTTATAAATTTTTATCTATGAAAATTTATAGGCCGACTGATTAGATATACCCGTGATCTTTTAAAATGCGTGATTTATCCTTTTTCTTTTCCGGCCTGCCGCATTTTATAAGATCACAGGTATATTACAAAGTATTTAAGCTTTCAAGTTCAATCGTGACAGTAACGTTACCTTTCTCATCTTTGGAACGTTTAAGTAAAGTATAATTAATCAAAGAAAGATGCTCTGATTTGGTTACGGCCTCACTCAAATAATAAATACTTTCCGTTGTAATTTGTTCTGAAGGGATATTAAATTTTTGTATTTGCATTGATAATTTGGCAAGATCTTTAGAATTACTATCATTAATAATCATTTTCAAATCAGCCACCTGACTCTCTGTTAATCCATTGCCTAAAGACATTAAAACTGGTTTAGAAGCCGTATTGATATTAATCGCTGTAATTTCAGGTAATGCAGTGATATAGGGTAATAATACTTGATAAGTATTAGCGGTCACTCCGTTCACCAGGCGAAATTCAGAAACCGATGTCATTGGTTGATGGCTGGGTAAATAGGGTGGCTTATTAGTTTTGTATATTCCCCCTAAACGATCAGCACCACGATCTGGCTTATAGGGCATTACCCAGTGTTCTGTACCAGTCACAATTGTTTTACGCTCATTAGCGTTTATGCTCTTGAGCACCTGCTCCAGAAGTTGATTGAACGTCACTTCATAGCGTTTATCTTGCAAGTTATTAAGGTTAAAACGGGCTTGCAGATCGATTAATCTTCCTTTGGTATTGATTTGAGGGTATAAGGATTCATTACTTTTAGGAAATTCAGTTGTTTCGGGAAGGGGATTATTAAATTCCGGATTGGACAATAAGTCCATGGCCCAAAAAGTAACTCCTTGAGAAGCCAAATACAGTTTGTCGCTATTAATGGTTAGGCGAGTCCGATAAATGTCTAAATGCAAACGAGTGCTCATCGCCGTTACAGCGATGGCCACTAAGGTCATAATAAACAGGGCTGTTAAAAGAGCGCTTCCTCTAGATTGACAAATCGGTTTAAAGTTAAGCACCATATAAGGCCTCAGGCACTATAAACAATAAATTCATCCGCCCCCAAACGCGCAACTCAAGATCAATCTGCAAGGCAACTGGGAGTGGTTCTTTAATTTGATTTTGTTGAACTGCATTAGCACGCCAATGGGATAATACTTGGCGACTACGAGTTAAATATGCAAATTTACATCCTTTCACATTATCTAATAATACCTTATCGCTAAATTGTTCTCGATTAGGGGTATCCAGCATGCGCCAACTACGACGAATCAGTTCATTATTCTGACAAAGATAGGCAATACGTTTTAAGGTACTTCGTTTCTCAATGCTATTAGGGTTTACAATGCCATCGCGAGTAAACTCAGTATAACTTGGCTCACCAATGAATGAAGGAATTAATAACATATCATTGCCTCGAATCGCGCGATCGATGATCTGTTTTGTATCTCGTTCAATAATGGTCATGGTTAATTGCAATGAATTAAGACGATCGGCTTGTTCATTAACACGCGATCGTGTAGTAAACGCATGATACATCGAGGTTGAGGTAATGACGGCAAGAATTGCAAACACAGCCAAAGCGATCATAATTTCAATTAATGTATAGCCCTTTACGGTCATGGCAAATACCTATAGGCAATCAACTCATCTGTAAACGGTCCGGCTTGATTTGTGCTGACCTTAATGGAAATCAGCTGCGTTTTTTTAAATGGTCCGGGCAATAGTTGGGCTCGCCAGTACCAGTTCTGATTAAGCATTGTGGTGACTTCTGTAATTGGTTGTCCTGATGGAACAGTGATTAGCCCAAGCTGGATAGCACTGACACCTTGCATAGCAACCCAGTGGCTAATGGTCCGTTCTTTGATACGCTGGGTATAAGCCACATCTTGAGAAGTAGCTCTTAAAAGAGCAGTAAGAGCAATGGCAATCACCGCCAGCGCTAACAAAACCTCAATTAATGTAAACCCTTTATATTTGTTTGATATACTCATTTAGCCAGAACCATCTCAATCTGTCCGTCATGTTTGCCTTTAACCGTAACGAGATTTGACTGATTGTCTGAGTCGAACATTACAGCAAAAGGACTCATATCTCCTGAAGCGTTAATGATAATTTCTGGTCCATCTTGTTGTGATTGTTTTCCATCCCAATGCATATGCGCAGAGCTAGGAAGTTTTTGAAATGAAAAAATTCCTTTGTCAGAGACATTATGCCAGGCTCCTTGTGGATCGTACCGTACGACCTGATATCCATGAGAGCGTAAGTCTATACCCAAGGTGCTAGCTTCTAATATGGCTTGTTGCTGCGTTAATTTAATATAGTTTGCAAATTGTTCTGCTGCGATGATAATTTTCCTTTTTCCGCCAAAGTCCCCAAACGATAACAGTGCAAAAGTCACAGCAACGCCGATGATAACAAGGACAATCAAGATTTCCAGGAGGGTAAATCCCGAGTTAAACATCTGTGTAGTAGAACGCTTACTTGGCATCCCAGTTGCCAATTTCTGAGTTAATGCCTTTGCCGCCTGGTTGTCCATCCGCGCCGAGGGTGAATATATCAATTTCACCGTGTTGGCCAGGATTTAAATACAGGTAGTCTCTTCCCCAAGGATCTTTGGGCAACGACTTAAGATAAGGTTTCCAGTTTGGCGGCACAGGATTTGTCGTTGGCTTATCCACTAAAGCCGCTAAACCTTGATCTGTAGTTGGGTAGTATCCATTATCTAAACGATATAAATCTAGGGCATTTTGTATAGATAATACGTCTTGCTTGGCTTTAACAACACGGGCCTCGTCGGGTCTACTGATGATTTTAGGAACGACAATAGAGGCTAAAATGCCAAGAATAACCACAACCACCATAATCTCAATAAGAGAAAAACCACTGCGTTTGTTCATATAACTAACTGCTCCATAGAAAAAATCGGCAACAACGTTGCCAGTACAATAAATAAAACCACCGCCCCCATTAACAAAATAATTAGTGGCTCGAGTAGTGTAAGCGCTGTATCAATCAAACGCCTCACTTCTTTATCTAGATGAGAGGCTGCTCGTTCCATCATTTCAGCAAGTAGGCCACTTTTTTCACCGCTTGCAATCAGATGAATGGCCATGGGGCTTAAAAATCCTGTCTTTTTCAAGGCGATATGAATTGCAGTTCCTTCCCGAACTTGAATTGTAGATTCATTAAATGCTTTTCGAATCACTAAATTATTTAGAAGACTCGCTGAAACTCTCATTGTCTCGAGAACGTTGACTCCTGCAGCAAACAAAATACTAAAAGTATGAATGTATCGGGCAACATTAACAGAACGAACCAGATAAGCCACTATAGGTACTTTAAGCATAGCACGATCCCAGTACATTCGAACGGTCTGATTACGAAGACTTCTTTTAATCGTAAAGGAAAGCAATATCAAAGCAATTAAAATATAGAACCCATAGGAGGCAATAAAGGCGCTGATAGCAATTAATACTTGGGTCATGGGAGGTAACGTTTGTCCGCTGGTACTAAATACTTCTATAATCTTCGGAACCACAAAGGCTAATAAAAAGCTAATAATAGCCAGAGATACAAACACCATTAAGCTGGGATAGATGAGGGCTTGTTGAATTTTTTGGCGAGTCTGTTGCTGCTGTTCTGTGTAATCCGCTAGTTTTTCTAAAACAACATCAAGGCGCCCTGATTGCTCACCAGCCGCGACGGTAGCTTGGTATAATTCTGGAAACGCATAAGGGTATTCAGCCATCGCTTGTGCGAGAGAATACCCTTCAACAACTTTGGCTCGAACGCCCATAATAAGCTGACGAGTTTTATCTTTATCGGTTTGTTCTATGACCCCACGTAAGGATTCTTCAACAGGAATTCCTGCGGCCAATAAAGTTGCCAACTGACGAGTGAATAATGATAAATCTTGCGCAGAAAGCTTATTTTTAGGCTTGCCGTGATGCAGGCGTTTTAAAGGGTGAATTTTCGTTGGTACCAGCTCTTTTTCTCGAATTAATTGTCTGGCTTGGCGCTCTGAATCGGCTTCGATCACCCCTTTACAGGTTGCACCAGATTTCGTTATTGCCTGATATTGGTATGCTGCCATTTCAACCCGTTTGAATAATCCATGCCCACCAAACTCTGTTCAATAGGGCAGAGCTCTATGAGATTTCTTATGTAGAAAAAAATAATCCTTCTTTAAATAGTTTAATCTATTGGGTTTAATAAGTCACTTAAGGTAAACTAATAAACAGAGTCAGTATCGTGGGTATAGCTAATGTAAATTGGGCTCTGGAATGATAAATCTAGCGCTTATGTTTTTGGCATTTTTTATATTAAATATCCTGTCATGCCCCGAAACTACTCTGAATCTTAGTCACAACGATTCGATCTTGGGGAAAAGCCAGATTTAAGCGCAGGTGAATTGTGCACAAGCGTCAGGAAATTACCGTAGTGCTGTTACATGGAGATAACGATGAGTAAAGATGTACTGCTTCAAGCGATAAACGAACACGAGATTAAATTTATCGATTTACGATTTACAGATACAAGAGGAAAAGAACAACATATTACAATACCTGTATCGGCTGTAAATGATGATTTTATTGAGCATGGGAAAATGATTGATGGCTCTTCGTTCAAGGGTTGGCAAAAAATCCATCAATCTGATTTGGCCTTGGTTCCAGATTTTGACAGTGTTCATCTTGATCCGTTCTATCAAGAAAATACTCTGTTTATTCGATGTAATGTCGTTGAGCCGCAAACAATGCTTGGGTATGACCGAGATCCGCGTTCTTTAGCATTACGTGCCGAAGCGTACTTACAATCCACCGGGATTGCAGATAAAGCCTATTTTGGGCCTGAGCCAGAATTCTTTTTATTCGACGATGTGCGATGGGAAACCAACATTAGCGGCTCTTTCTATAAAATTGATTCAGAAGAAGCGCAATGGAATTCAGGTAAAGTCGTTGAGGGTGGCAATATAGGACATCGACCGCAGATTAAAGGTGGTTATTTTCCAGTGCCACCCGTGGATTCATCACAGGATATTCGTTCAGCCATTAGCCGAATTTTAGAAGACCTTGGCATTGAGGTTGAAGCACATCATCATGAAGTAGCAACCGCTAACCAATGCGAAGTAGCAACCCGCTATAACAGCTTAACGAAAAAAGCCGATGAATTACAGATTCTTAAGTATGTGGTTCACAATGTTGCGCATAACTACGGTAAAACGGCGACTTTTATGCCCAAACCATTAGTTGGCGATAATGGTAGTGGCATGCATTGTCATCAATCACTCAGTAAAGATGGAATAAATTTATTTTCTGGTGATCAGTATGCCGGTTTATCAGAAACCGCCTTATATTACATTGGTGGCATCATCAAACATGCTCGCGCATTAAATGCGTTCACGAACCCCGCTACAAACAGTTATAAACGACTAGTCCCAGGTTTTGAAGCCCCCGTGTTATTAGCCTATTCTGCACGTAATCGGTCCGCTTCTATTCGAATTCCTCATGTCAGTAGCCCAAATGCTCGTCGAATCGAAGTCCGCTTCCCAGACCCAACGGCTAATCCCTATTTAGCGTTTGCCGCGATGATGATGGCCGGTCTTGATGGAATTCAAAACAAAATTCATCCAGGGCAACCCATGGATAAAGATCTGTATGATCTACCTCCTGAAGAGTTAATTGATGTTCCTACCGTAGCAAGCTCATTAGAAGAAGCAGTCAACCATTTGCGTCATGATCATGAGTTTTTATTACAGGGGGATGTATTTAGTAAAGAATTTATTAAAAGCTATATTGAGTTGCGTGAACAAGATATTGCGCAAGTTCGAAGTTTAGTACATCCTTTCGAATTCGAGCTATATTATAGTAGTTAATTGTATTTTGGGGCTATTAGGGAACGTTTCTTTATACCATGGATATGACCGTGTAAGAGTTTAGAAATAGCCCCAAAACAATCCGAAACAAATGATATAGCTGGAGCATCGATGAAAAAGATCGTTCTTTTAGCCGTTCTAGTGTTACTAAGCCTGCCTATGCAAGCACAAATTTACAAATGGACTGATAGCAGTGGTACGGTTCACTTTACCGATAAACCCCGCCCTGGTGCAGAGAAGGTAGATTTGCCTGCTGTGCAAACGTTTTCTAGTCCTCCTATTGAGCAAGCTTCTACTCCTGAGCCACCACAACTGGGCGATGAAGTCAAAAATTATAAAATCGAAATTGTAGAGCCTCAAAATCAGGCTACTATTCGTAATAATCAAGGCTATATATCCGTTATGCTACAGGTAACTCCAGAACTCAAGGAAGATGATAAAGTACAAATCCTTTTTGATGGCTCACCGCTTGGCGAGCCCCAAGCCAATACAGTGTTTGCATTACAAGACGTCAACCGTGGCTCTCATTCGATTGCAGCTCAACTTGTTGGAGCTGATGGGAAAGTCATCAAAACAAGTGAAACCATAACTGTGTTCATGCACCGTCCTCGCGTTGGGATGGTTCCACAAACGCGACCTGCTGGCAGAGCCCCTTGAAATTTTTCCTAGCATCCCAATATATCTCTTAAATAGGTTGCTCTGGATTCACCCGATTGCATTCCACAAAAAGTTATTTTATCGAAAGTGCTATTAAAAGCTATTCGGCCCAGAGTTTTTTAAATTTTTAAAAGTTACGGAGATTTATCAATGACAAGTAAACAGCAAACGATGGGATTTCAAACTGAAGTCAAACAAATGCTGAATTTGGTGGTTCATTCATTATACAGCAATAAGGAAATTTTCTTACGAGAATTAATTTCAAATGCTTCAGATGCATTGGATAAACTTCGATTTCTTGCGTTATCAAATAGTGAGTTATACGAAGGCGATTCCGATTTAAAAATAACCATTGATTTCAATGAAACACTTAAAACGATAACGATTAGCGATAACGGCATTGGGATGAGTCGCGAAGAGGCGATTGAAAACTTAGGAACAATCGCTAAATCTGGTACTAAGGAATTTTTAAGCAAGCTCACTGGTGAATCCGCCAAAGACTCTCATTTAATCGGTCAGTTTGGCGTAGGATTTTACTCCGCATTTATTGTTGCAGATAAAGTCACTGTAAAAAGCCGCAGAGCAGGACTTAAGCCCGAAGAGGGGGTCGTATGGGAGTCAGCCGGGGAAGGTGAGTTTACCATTGCCCAAGAAACGATTAAACAACGCGGCACAGCAATTACGCTTCACTTAAAAAAGGAGGAAGAGGAGTTTTTAAGCGAATGGAGGCTTCGAAATATTATCAACAAATACTCGGATCACATTTGTTGGCCTATTGTCATGAAAGTGACCGCAACTGATGATAAAAAGAAAGAAGCCTACGAAACAGTGAATAAGGCAACGGCATTATGGACATTACAAAAGTCTGAAATTAGTGATGAAGAGTACCAAGAGTTATACAAGCATATTTCTCATGATTTTCAAAATCCTTTAGTTTGGTCACATAACCATGTTGAAGGGAAACAGGATTACATCAGCTTACTGTATATCCCTAGTCATGCACCATTTGATCTCTGGCAACATGAAGTAAAGCACGGCTTGAAACTGTACGTTAAGCGCGTCTTTATTATGGATGATGCATCTCAATTTTTACCTCGTTATTTAAGGTTTGTTAAAGGTATTGTTGATGCAAGCGATTTACCATTAAATATTTCACGTGAAATTCTGCAAGATAACAAACAAGTAGAAAGTATTCGATCTGCGTGCACAAAACGTGTTCTTTCAATGCTTGAAAAGTTAAGTCGAAACGACTCTGAAAAATATCAACAATTTTGGGATGAATTTGGTCTGGTAATGAAAGAAGGGCCGATTGAGGATCCGACAAATCAAGATTCACTCGCAAAACTGATGCGTTTTGCTACCACTGCATCGGACTCAGAAAAGCAGACTGTTTCTCTTCAAACCTATGTGGATCGCATGCAGAAGGATCAGGATAAAATCTATTACATAACGGCTTCAAGTTATAATGCTGCCAAGAATAGTCCTCATTTAGAAATATTTAAGAAAAAAGGGATTGAAGTTTTATTATTAAGTGATCGGGTTGATGAATGGTTAGTGAGTTATTTAACTGAGTATGATGGAAAGGCACTGCAATCCATCAGCAAAGGAAAAATCGATTTAGTGGATGAAAAAGAGGTTAAACAACAGGAAAAGTCCTTCGAACCGATGCTCAAACACATTAAAGAAGTGTTAGGGGAGCGAGTTAAAGACGTTACCATCACTCATCGTCTTACTGACTCACCTGCTTGTGTTGTAGCTGATGAAGGCGATTTAGGATTAGAGATGCAGCGTATTCTTCAAGCCGCGGGTCAAAAACTTCCTGAAACAAAACCGATTTTTGAAGTTAATCCTGATCATCCTTTAATTAAGCAACTCCATGATTGCCAGGATGATGATCGCTTCGCCAAGTGGACGGTTGTCCTATTTGAGCAAGCGGTATTGTCTGAAGGTGGTCAACTTGATAATCCTGCGGATTTTGTAAAACGCATGAATGAGTTGCTTTTAAGCGCTTAATTTCATTTCTGCTTCGATTGTAAAGAAGCGCTTGGATACCATGGTTCAGGATTCAGAATTAGAATATTTTTTTCTGAAGCCTGAACCTTATTACAATATAAATTATTCTTGAATCTTACCAAATAGCCAAGTCTTTCCGTTTGAAACCACAACCGATTCTACACCTGACAATTGATCATATTCTTGTTTTGGGATTGTAAAGATCATCTCATGTTGATTTCCATCCTCACCAAAGCGACTTTGCATAAATTTCTTTTCACCTATGCTTAATATTGGTAAGGAATCAGAAACAATAAATTTTTCCCGACTTTCCAAATGAATTTCTACAAGTTCTTCATCTGCGCGGTATGGATGAGCAGGACGAATAACTCGAATCGCTTTAATCTTATTGAATGGTGTCTGAACTAGTAAAGCCTCTGGTACTACCATTTGGGTAGATGATGAATAGGGTATTGAAATTGGTCGCATAGGTATTGGCGGTCTGTTTTCATAAGTAGACGCTATCCCTTTGCCATAATCTTTATTAAATCGAATATTTGATAAATAAATACTTCCAGTAAGCGTTTGATCAAATGCAAAGCGAACGGCATGGATATTTTTTAGATCAATCCCATCAAATTGTGTGAGTGGAATTCTAATCGTTTGAAATATGGGGTTAAACTGATATTCATTGTAACTACCGGGTCCGTTCAATAGCGAAAACTCACTTAGTTTAACCGGGTTGGACGGTTTTAAATTTGCATCGACCAGATGAATACTAAAATCGGTTGTGCTAAGTGTATTTAAAATACTGTCTGAGCGGGTAATTCGAAAATCGAGCGTAACGAACGAGGACACATCCTTTCCTTGACCTTTCGCTGACCACACTGACTCAAAAAAAGGTGTGTCTCCTGTATTTTCCCAGTGAATAATCGCCGCTCTTTGTTTTATTTTAAACGACGGATCAATATTCTCATGTTCAATTCGTATCAGATGGTGATTATTATTAAAGCCAGATGAGTTTACGCCAGTAGCTTGATTAAAATCATCAACAACCGCGATCGAGTCAAGATCACGTGAGGGTAAATAATCACGATCAATTTGAGTAATTTTTTTGAGACGGGCAGGAAGAGGGTATAATGGATTGAAATGTGTAAAATCTTCCTTTTTATCAAGTAAATGAGCGCTGAAAAACGCTAATGCACTAGTTTCAGCAATAATTTGCTGAGATTCTGAACCTTGCGCTTCTTGAGAGTAGAGCTTATCAGTATGTGCGCATATTTCAAAGCGCACATCTGGTATTTGCCACTCAGTATTAAAAAAATTGTGGTTTGCACCCCATACTTCATAGAGTGATTTTTGTGTCTCATCCATAAGAGAGTAATTACTAATCATTCGTTCGAAAGGGTTTTTACCCTGTGCGTCAACTACGTCTCCATCGCATAAAGGAAGAAGTTGATTCCAAGCGACTTGATCCGCGTTTAAATAATCTAGGGCATGAGTCACTGCATTAACGATTGGAAAATCAGTACCGCCAATTTCATAAAGCGCTTTAATGGATAGCTCTGGAATTAGGGTTTGCCATAGACTTCCTGGCTCTTGATAAAGAGCATAGGCTGCGCGAATCCCTTGTGCTCCACGTGAATGCCCAAATAAGCCAACGCGGTTAAAATCTATCTTTCTAATCAATTGTCTAAATTTGGGTTGCAATTTCTTTGAAAGAGAACCGCGTTCAAACCATTTATTGAGCAATGCAAGATGTTTTAAGATTAAACGTCCACGAGCCTTGATTAAGGCAACATCATCCGGTGAACTTTTGCCGCCATTAATTCCACGATTTGCATTAATGGATACTGTAATGACTCCCCAAGAAGCTAATTGTTTGGCTAAATAATTGTATCCTTCATGGTTAGGTACAACCACATAACCTTGAGGACACTTACCAGTCGTCGTGTATTTTGAATTATCATCTATTCGCGGGTTTTTACCTCGGCCGCAGGTTGCGTGATTACCATGTAACATGACCACTAGTGGTAAAGAATTTAATTCTTTAATGTTGCTTGGAAAAAAGACACGCGCCCAAATTTCTGTTTTTTCATCTTTCAATATTTCTGGGTGTATTTTCGCTGGTAAGCGATATTCTTCAGAATCCACCTGATAAGGGCCTTTTTGATAAGCTAAGGCCAATGCGTTATCGGCTACACTGGGCCTTACAACGAAAAAAACAGCGATAAAAAAAAGACAAAATGAGGAAGATTTCATAGAGACCTCGCAGAATATGACTACAGAAAATAAAAAAGGCCCGCAATGGCGAGCCTTGATTGTAAAAACGAAGATGTTTATTCCTCAGTCAAGCGGAAGTATTTTGTTCCAAAATATCGTTGAAGCTTTTTACGAATAGTTCCGCGGCTGATCCCCAGCATTTTGGCGGCTTGAAGTTGATTACCTCTGCGCTTTTCCATAACCGCTTGTAAAAGAGGGGGTTCAACTTCTGAAAGAATCATGTCATAAAGGCCAGAAATAGATTTATTTTTATTTTCAGCAAGAAAACGATTAACTAATCCATATACCAATTCTTGTAGGCCTTTTTCTTGAGTTGCGCTGGCGCTGCTAACATTTCGTGATTCAGTAACATTCATTGTAACTTCCTTATTTTTAGTTAAATCTTACAGTCCAAGTACTCTCATGGATTAAACAGAGAGAAATTCATTTTACACGAACAGAAATCAAGAATCTAGAATCTTGGAAAGAATATAGGCCTTTGATTGCATACGATTTTTGCAACAAAGGTTTGCATCATGAGCAGTTGGCTTCTTTGTCAATCAAGTTGGCAATGCTGCAGTCAGCCTGGTTGGGCGAAAGTGAATTTTTTAAAGCCACCAGGTTGTTTACCATTCGCTGCGAAAACGCCTCATCTGACAATATATCTTTTACGATGTGAGATAATTCGTTAACGTTTAAATCATATTGCAACAATTCAGGGACAATCATTTTATTTTGTAATAAATTTGATAATCCCAAATATTTAACTTTGATTAACTTCGACGCCAAGAGATAAGTGAGCAAGGACGCTTTGTAAATAATGCACATCGGTTTTCCAAGCAGGGCGCACTCAAGCGAGGCTGTTCCCGATGCTACGATTACACCATCGCTTACAGCAACAACATCAAGAGCATGACCAGAAACTAACGTATAAGAAAAGGTTTTGTCCCGTAAAAAATATTCAATCTCACAGCTATTAATAGTACCTGCTACTGGAATAATCACATGCACATTATCAATTGTTTTATGTATGTGCTCTAGTGCCTGAGCCACTACAGGCATGTTTTTTTTAATTTCATGTGTCCGGCTGCCGGGGAGAACTGCCAAGTATCGTTTATGCTTTGGTAGTCCAAGAGAGGTTAATGGATCTGCCAACGGCTTATGATGTTCAATACGATTGACCAAGGGGTGTCCTACAAAAGAAACCGGTACACCAGCGTTTTCATAAAGGGATTTTTCAAATGGGAGTATAACCGCCATTCGATCAATGTGCTGTCGAATGGTATGAATTCTACCTGCTTTCCAAGCCCAAATTTGGGGGCTAATGTAATATAATATACGTAAACCAAGCTCTCGTTTAGCAAACTTAGCTAATCGCAAATTAAATCCCGGGTAATCGACTAAAACGAGCAAGTCAGGCTTTGATTCGCTAAGATGAGCTTTTATGGCTTTGAACGCTTTTTTAATGACGTTGAAATGGCGCAAAACCTCCGTAAAACCGGTAACACCAAACTGCGCCAGTTCGCTAACGAGCTCAGCGCCAGCCGCTTTCATATGTTGTCCACCAATCCCTGTTATTTTCAGAGAGGGATTTTCTAATTTTAATTGATGAATGACTTCGGCAGCATGCTGATCACCAGATTCTTCACCAGCTATAAAAACAATGTGTTTATGCGGCCGCATATCGTGCGATTAGATGGTTGTTAATTAAAGTCGTGATCTTTTCCGCGGTAGAAAGCGCATTGCGGCCATCGTGACCTGTGACTAAGGGTTCACTGTCTTCTTGAATACATTTTACAAAAGCCTTAATTTCCTCGAGTAATGCATCTCCTTTTTCAAAGGCGGATTGATGACGAGTGATTTCAGGGATACCAGGAAACATTTCACCTTCTCCCTTTTGAAACACCGCAAATTGTTTATTTTGATAATCAATAGAGATATAAGTGTCTTGTTGAAAAATACGAGTTTTCCGTTCAGATTTAAAACTTATTCGGCTGGCTGTTACATTGGCTACGCATTGATTTTCAAACGTGATTCGGGCATTAGCTATATCAATAGCCTTAGTTAAAACTGGTGCTCCTTGGGCATCAATACTTTTGATAGGGCTGTGAACAATTGACTGAATAATATCGATGTCATGAATCATTAAGTCCAAAATAACATTCACATCGGTTCCGCGGGGATTAAAAGGGGCGAGCCGATGAGACTCAATGAATAAAGGTTGTATGAGATGCTCTTCCAACGCTAACCGAGCGGCATTAAAACGCTCTAAATGACCAACTTGTAATTTAAGACCATTTTCTTCAGCCAACGAAATTAACTCCTCGGCTTGAGCTACGGTTTCAGTAATTGGTTTTTCGATAAGAACGTGCATGCCATGCTGTAAACACTCTTTGGCAATTGCAAAATGAGCGCTGGTGGTTGCAGAAATGCTGACCGCATCAACCTTGCCAAAGAGCTGTCGATAGTCCTTGACGCCTTGAACATTCAGTTCTTTTGATACGGCGTCAACAACGCTTGAATCAACATCACAGACCGCAACCAGTTCTACACCATCCAATAATTTATATTTTTGCGCATGAAAGCGACCAAGGTATCCAACCCCAATAACAGCACATTTTAATTGAGTCATAACAAAGCACATTTAAATAATTTGGCGCTATTATCGCATTAACGAAATCCCATAGCAATTTATACCCAAGACACTTTATACTCGAGACACCTCAGGGATGGGACGATAAATCATCTCCCAAGATAGAAAAGGTAGACACAATACCTTTACGCTGCCTAAAATTTTCATCCGTATTTTACTGACTTTTTTGAGTGCATTGTGGTATTGTTGCTCATTATTTGCTCTTCTAGTCAGGATTGAGTCATGCCAGAAAAAGCCGCAGTACTTGATGAAAAAAACAACCTGGTATTTGTAACTCTTTTTGAATCTTATTTGGCCAAATTTGTTCTAGAACACCCTGAGTTTTACTCTAGTGCCTATAAAAAACTATTGATATCTCTTGAACGTCTGCTGAATATCGAAAATGAAACCCTTCAAAGAATCTTATCAACTAAGCCACATTCACTTGATTTGGATCGAGTTCTTTTTTCAATATTTTCTCAACTTAAGACGCAGTATTCGAGGTATGATTCACTGCTTGACGTAGTAAGTCAGTTTCATTTGCCGGCTGCAGATTATCTTGTAAAGCTATTAACGGATCACATATTTACACCAGCGACATCCATTACAATACACTCATTTGCTCAAATGAGTATGTTCAAGCCAATTGATGATTCATCTGCTAGACGGAGTCCATATAATCCGTCACGTAGTTCTTTATTGTTTCATGAACGAAACCGAGGCGTCCTTGAAAAATCATCTGAGTTTTTAGAAGAGGAAGAGGGTACCCAAACTTTGGGGATTGTTTCCGATGAATTTGCGCCAAAAGATTTGATAGATTACTTCGAAAAACCTATCTATCCCGCAAGAAATATATACAAGCCTAATGAAGAGAGCTATGTAGCGAAATGGCTGAGACAAAGGAGTTGTCCTGTTATTTCTGGGGCCTCGGGATCCACAGAGGCTTTATTGGCCCGTATTTTCCCTCTAATACCGGCTTTGACCTCAGAAGAGAGGAAAATAATTTTGTTTGCACAGGCTTGTAATATGATTGCAAATGGCCATCATTCTTTTTTTGAGACAATGATCGTTGCCGACTCTTTTGGCTATAAGCTTGAGGATAAACCTTCCTTGCTTGAATTTTATTTGCAGTGCGTCCCTGAATCAATTCTTAGCAGCGAGGTATTTCAAGATTTTCTGGCCTCGGAAGCGGTTCAATCCTTACCCATGAATAAACAAATGACACCTACGGCACATGAGTCCGAAGACGATGAAGCGCTTTGTGAAGAAATTGCGCGTTTAACAGCGGTTTGTCCTTAAACATGGCGTCCCAGGCAGGATTCGAACCTGCGACCTGCCCCTTAGGAGGGGCAAAATATTAAATCCATCATTGTCCCATAAAATCTTAAATTCGTTTTAAAGTATACCTTTTTCTCATTTGCTTTTATTCAAAAAGCTGTTTGGCAAAGTGGACAAGTTATTGCTGTTCCTTCTACCAGATCAAAAGCCGATGTTGATAAAAAAGCAATTAGAGCTAGTAACAAAAGACGTAAATGCCCTGTATTTCATGATTAATTTTATTTGTGACTAATTTTCAATCATATCACAATTTTGTGATAAAATGCCCCCCAAATTTTATAGGGGAAATATGATGGATTCTTTTTTTTCTGCATTAAATCCCGTGTCTTCAAATTCTGGTATTACTTTTCGTGCTACAAAACATCCTTATTCAGAGAACCTGCTTCAACAAAATATGCCAGATTTAACCTTAGATTTGGTTATTCCTTTTTTATGGAGTCGTAATCTATCAATCCTGGATGGCATTTATGAAACATTTTCTGTGTTTTATGGCGATCATTTTGATAAAAATTATCGAGGTTTTGGTCAAAAAGGGATTTTAGATTTTACACTGTTACCTTTATTGTCGCGAAAACTGATTGCAGATACTTATCTCGAAGAGCGGAAAGACAGTCACTTTCTTAATTTTTTAGCATGGGCAGTAGCATTACCGATCAAAGCAATAACTTTCGGGGTAGCATTAGCGTTTACTATAGCCATAACACCTATTGTTATTGGTATAACCATATTGAGGTGTTTATTTCCTGGTTCTCCACCTCCTCCGCCACCAGGTGGGGCAGGTGCGGCGGACGCCGCAGCTATGGTTTTATCTACGCAGGCAGCTTATGCTGCTTTGCATGTTGCGTTACACCGTCTTGAGTTAATGGAAATACGTAATCCAAACAATATTCGACGTCTACTGCAAGAACCACAAAATTTAGCTCTAGTATATGCAATGGAGCGTTTAACACATGTTGTTAATGAGGATGGTTATCTTATAGGAAATCAAGAGATTTTTGATTTTCTTTTAGAACACCGTACTTTTTGGACTGATGTCAGAATTATTGAAAATCTAGATGGTTTGCGCGCAGTTAATCAGCCTTTTGTTAGATTCGACCAATTGCAAAGAGAGGTGGCAAGACCAGTTGCGAGAATTGCTCAAGACGTGAATGGCCCTCAAAGTACTCATACGGCAAGTGTGCATAATAGCACTTCTAAATCGGCTACTCGATTACAGGAATGTTATAAAAGTAATGCCACAGCGTTTAATACAGTGCTAGATATTTCAATAGCTCAAAGAGTTAGATGTTATGACAAGAATTTGGTTGGTCAACGTTCAGATCAAGAGATATTGGATAGTTTAAATTCAGCAATAAATAAATTGGTTCATTCTGCTCATACTGATGCAACTTCAGGTGTTTCTTCAAGATTGTTGTTACAATATTGTTGGGCTGCAGTACATGATTTGAATCAATGGCGTGAAGGAGTAACCCAGGAAACAGCAGAAGCTTGTTTTTATGCGGCATTGTATGAAGTAGATCGTGAATACGCGTTGTCAGAATCAGGTGTAGATAACGGACAGTCAGGATCTCATCAAGCGTGTGCGAGCGGTACCTTTAACAAAATGATTGAGGGTATGGCAAAAATTAATAAACTTTGTGAAGTGAATTTCATTACACCAGCTACTGCCGCTTTGCAGTTACCTTGTGTTGTTCGTCAAGTATTGAAAGAATATTTAGCTGAGAACTTTCAAGCGCTAGAACAAATAAAAAATGAAGGATTATCTGCTGTATGGTCTGAATTACAACCATGCGTATTAGAAGAGATGCAACGTAATTTTTCTGCTATCTATCCCTCAGCAAGTGGGCATATAAATCCTAACTTGTTGGCATTAGTTGAGGCGGGAGAATATACTGACCTGACTCAAGATCTACAAATGTTGGAACAACAAGCACAGCAGAAGAGTGCTAGCCAACAGACTGGTGAGCGAGAAATGATGATGTGCTAAGGGAAATATTTCTAGCTTTTGGCAATGATGCCTATGCTAGATGATTTTTTGGTTTATGCGTTAATCTGCTTCTAACAAAATTCTAGTGTTTCTTTCTCTAAGTCTATTCGCTGATGCGGAAGCCTAAATGTATCAATCAATTTTAAATTTTAGCACCCATGTAAGCACCAATAAAATAAAATACTTCAAAAACTTTAATTTAAAACTCATAACCCATTGTTTTTATTGGCGTCCCAGGCAGGATTCGAACCTGCGACCTGCCCCTTAGGAGGGGGCTGCGCTATCCAGCTGTGCCACTGGGACGCTTAAGCGACTAAGTGTATCCTTATGAATTTAGTATGTCTACTTCACATCCCAATATAATTTGGTCCGCCACCACCTTCAGGGGCATACCAAACAATATTTTGACGCGGATCTTTGATATCACAGGTTTTACAGTGTATACAATTTTGTGCGTTAATTTGTAACCTTGGACCAGATTCCTCTTGGACTATCTCATAGACAGAGGCTGGACAATAGCGAGTTTCAGGGGAAGCGTAGATTTTATAATTAACATCTATAGCCAAAGATTTATCTATTAACTTCAAATGACTGGGCTGGTTTTCTTCATGAAATGTATTGGTTAAATATACGGACGACAAACGATCGAACGTAAGAACTCCGTCGGGTTTTGGATAATGTATTTGTTGACATTCTTTCGCTGGTTGTAAGGTGAGATGATCGGCATGGTTTGATAGAGTCCATGGAGAGTATCCTCGAGTTACATAGGTTTCAAATGCTGCGTTAATAAGGCCTGGTATTAGACCATATTTAAATCCCGGGCGTATATTCCGCACGTTGTATAATTCATTCTCTAACCATGATTGTTGAAGTTTTGTTTTATAGTCCTTAAGCTCAAACACTTCCTCTGTCGTTTCTTTTAAAGCATTAAAGCATACTTCCGCAGCCACCATAGCGGATTTAATCGCCGTATGAATGCCTTTTATTTTAGGTACATTCAAAAATCCAGCAGCATCACCAATCAACACACCACCAGGAAAGGTTAGCTTTGGCATGGATTGCCAACCACCTTCGCTTAGAGCACGCGCACCAAACTCAATTCGCTCACCTCCTTCAAGCAATGAGCGAACCAAAGGATGGGTTTTAAACCGTTGCATTTCAGAAAATGGGTTTAACCACGGATTTTGATAATCTAACCCCACCACAAACCCGATTGATACTCGGTTATCTGAACAGTGGTAAATAAATGATCCGCCATACGTTTTATGATCCAATGGCCAACCCACCGTGTGAATCACTTCGCCAAGCCTGTGATTTTTAGGTAAAATTCTCCAGATCTCTTTAATTCCTAACCCATAGGTTTGCGGTTGACAAGACTTACGAAGATCGAAGCGATTCATTAAATTTCGGCTTAGTTGTCCTCGACATCCTTCTGCAAAAAGAGTTTGTTTCGCGTGTAAATGCATACCTGGCTGATAAAGATCCGTTTTTTGACCATCTTTATCGACGCCCAATTCACCAGTAGATACTCCAATCACTTTACCTTCACCGTTATAGAGAATATCAGTCGCGGCAAAACCTGGGTAAATTTCACAGCCCAATTCTTCAGCAATACCCGCTAAAAACTGACACAATTGACCTAAACTAATAATATAATTGCCTTTATTGTGCATAGGTTTTGGGGTTGGTAAACGAAGCGCGCGTTGTTTTGATAAATAAAAAAATTTATCCCGCTTCACAGGTGTATCGAGAGGGGCATCTTGCCAATGCTGTGGAAGAAGCTCTTTAAGGCTTCCTGGCTCTAAAACAGCTCCTGATAAGATGTGCGCCCCTACGTTTGCTCCTTTCTCCAAAATACAAACGCTTAAATCGTGCTGTTCTTGTGCTGCCAATTGTTTGAGTTTAATGGCTGCCGCTAATCCAGATGGACCTGCGCCCACAATGACCACATCATAATCCATTGTTTCGTAACTCACACCAGCTCCCAACAGGTAAAAACAGAATAATCGCTTGTCTGGTCATGAAGATCAAGAACGAATTTATTACGAAACATTATGTACATTGCAAAGAATTCAACCGGAGAGGTTAATACCAAAACTACAGCAATGTTAACAGTGTATCATCATTGCAAGATAGTAGGGCCGTTTTCGCGACATCCTTAGATATTTTTTATTGACATGATTTGTTCTTACCATATGATGGAAAAAGATAATTGCCACTAAGTTGGGCCAAAAATATTAAAAAAAATCAATAGATTCAGTGTTATTAGCTTGTGTAGTAGGGCTTAACTGCTTTTTTTTAGGTTTAAAGAGATAGGTGTGCTGTGTTGACTATAATAAGTCTTATAAGTACTCATTTTTAATATTATTTCTTAAGGACAGCTATGCAAGTGTTACCATTTAAAGAATCCAAGCTTGGTTCCCTTGGCGTAGAGGTAGAACTGCAGATTATTGATAGTGAGACCTTTAAACTGACTTCTTGGGCTAAAGAGATCATAGATGAGCTGAAACATACAAAATATGAGAATCGAGTCAATCATGAAATTACCCAGGGTATGATTGAAATTAATACTTCGGTTCATGAAGATCCTGAGGCCATTCACACTGATCTTTTAGAGTTACAAACGGTTCTTTTAAAATTAGTTAAAGATAAAAATATCACTTACTGCGGCGGAGGAACGCATCCGTTTCAAGATTGGCATGATCAAAAAATTTTCCCTGATCCTCGCTATAAAAAGGTGTTAAAAAAATTTCAATTTTTATGTCAGCAGGCGACTATTTTTGGACAACACGTTCATTTTGGTTGCGAAACCGCCGAAGATGCAATTTATTTAACTCACGCGCTTGCGCAATATACGCCTCACTTCATCGCCTTGAGTTCATCATCCCCATTCTTCCAAAGCATTGATAGTGGTTTTTGTTCTTCAAGAAACACACTATTTAATGCTTTTCCTATCTGTGGTTACATGCCTTTTATAGAGAACTGGACTGAATTTACCAGCTATTTTTATCATCTGAAACACTTGGGTCTTATTGAAAGTATGAAAGATGTTTACTGGGATATTCGCCCTAAACCTGAGTTTGGTACGGTTGAAATTCGAATATTAGATACCCCATTGACGTTGAAAAGGGCGGCGGCAATTGCCGCCTTTATTCAGGCTTTATCATTATATTTGATTCAGGAAAAACCCTTTGTACCAACCAAAGAATTTTATTTTTTATACAGCAGCAATCGATTTCAAGCTAGCCGTTATGGCCTAGAGGGCAAACGAGCAGACTGCATTACTTACCAAAATCATATTATTAAAGACGAGCTTTTAGACCTCTTTGAAACGTTAAGACCTTATAGTAAGGAGAAAAGCTCAGGGAGATTATTTGATGATCTGCATCAATCCGTGATTGAACACCAGTGTGATGCATCAATACTTCGCGAAATGTATAACCATAATACTCACTCCTTGGAAGCTGTTGTAGCTGAGCAATGCAATCGATGGCTTAAGGACTCTAGGGATAGGCTATGAATAAGTCTTCAACCAAACCGTTTACCATCCAATTGAATCAAGAGCAAATCAAAGCCTTAGAAACTGGGAGCCTGGCTGATTATTTAAAACCAGAACAAATTGCTATGCTAATTCATCAATGCAAAGCGTTTAGTTTTTTAAAAGGACAATGCATTATTCAACAAGGTAAGCCTGTGGAAGGGGTCTTTATCATTGTTGAAGGCAAAGTTGATATTGTGGTCAAGATACTCGGCGAAGGTAATACTAAATTTGAAACCCTTGAACATAATGGCTTTATTGGGGGAATCAGTTTTATTGAAAAGGGTTTATCACCAACCTCTGCAATCGCACAAACCCCCGTGGTTTGTTTATTCCTGTCAGCGACTTATTTTGATTTTTTAAACGCGATTGACCCAGATGCCAGATACAAAATTACAAAAGCTATTAACACCCAACTTTGTCTTAGTATGAAATATACCCATGATCGAGCCGTTGAACTTATTACTCAATCTCCAATGTTAAGCTTGTCGTTTATCGGCAGAGCATTACAGTCGGTAACCGAGCCAACTAAACTACCTTTGCCAGGTGAAGACGATCCGAAGCTTAATTCTTTACTATTAAACCCTTTATTTTATAATTTTACCAATGAAGAAAAATCAGAACTGTTAGAACATTCCTGCTTTATAAAAGCCCCTAAAAATTGCATTTTACTTCATGAAGGAGAAAAAAAGTCCTCCTGCTTTGTTGTACTACATGGCGCGGTGCAATCAAGCATCTTACAAGACAATAAGCTGGCTAAGCTTTCAGTGATTGGGCCAGGTTCATTGTTTGCAGGGGTTGCGTGTATCGATAAAGAATCAACGTTTACGATAAGCTTTATCACCTGCGAATCATCGATTTTGTTTAAACTCTCTGAAGAGGATTTAAATTATTTTAAACAAGAAAAGTCCATTGTTTGGTATAAGCTGTTTAATCTCATCAGCCAGTCTCTGGTGGCACTTGGCAAATCAATTAATAAGCTGGATGTCAGGCTGCATATTGAAAAATACAATAGGTGACCGAAATGTGCAGGATATTGTCTTATCTGGGAAAACCGACGTTAGTTGAAGAGCTTTTATACAAGCCTGATAATTCGTTTATTAAACAAAGCTATAACCCCAAATATATGTCTTCCTTGTTAAATCTCGCTGGATTTGGTATGGCTGCATGGGTTGATCATTCCTATGATCCCAGGAGACCGTTTCTCTATAAAACACCTGAACTCCCATTCTACGATGAAAATCTCAGAAATTTGGCCACAAAAATTACTCCTCGCTGTTTGATAGCTCATTTGAGAGGGGTTGATTATCATGAGGCACAAGTGATAGCTAATCAAAATGTTCACCCATTCTTATTTTCTGGGGTTAACATCGCGTTAGCCCATAATGGTCATTTATATGATTTTGATGTAATGCGCTATGATTTATTAAACTATATTAAAGAAGAATTTCAGCCGTTTATTCGTGGAACGACGGATAGCGAATGGATTTATGCTGTATTTCTTTCTCAGCTTCCAAATCCCTCTGCTGCTCATTTTGATGCTGAAGAGATTATCAGCGCACTTCTTGAAACATTTAAAATTTTAAAATATGTGCGCAAGCAACATGATATTGCGATTAATTCACCAGTTAATTTATTTCTTACCAACGGTGAGTTTATTGCGGCCACTAGATACGTTTTGGATTATGGCTGGCTACCTGAAAACGGGACTCCGTCGAGTCATTTTGCTTATCATTCACTTTGGTATACCTATGGAGAACATTACGGCTATTTTGAAGAGGAGTATAAAATGAAAGGTGGAGGTAAAAAATCAAGCATTATTATTGCTTCTGAACCCTTGACGGAAGACACGACGACTTGGTTAGAAGTGCCAGAATACACATTGCTATTTGTTCACAAAGAGGATCAAGAAGTTAAAATTATTTCACGGGATATTAACTTATAGAGTCACTCTAAGAAATACCAATTTCTTAAGATATATACCCGTAATCTTTCAAAATGCGTGTTTTTAGGCGCCTTTATTTTTTGTCCTGCCGCATTTTAAAAAGCGAGTAATGGCTCATTCCCTTGCGAGTTTTTTAAAATGCGGCAGGGCGAAAAAGAAAAAGCATAAATCACGCATTTTGAAAGATTACGGGTATAAATTTGCACCTTGGCAAATCACTAAGCAACGATAAAACGCTCGAATGTTACAGTCCTTTCAGAGAATACACACAAGGTTATCCACAGAATTTGTGGACAAAAAGTCGGTGTCGCGAAATTGAATTGATTTCTGTAGATAGAATTTTAGCAAATTTATAAAATTCCTACGTCATTTCAAGCTTTGCGAGGAATCTCCTGACTGTGGATAATCCAGCTTTGGTGCATGTGGTGGGTGAAATCATCACAAAGCTGGCAATACGCAGAAATCATGAGGTGGTTTATGCAAGTCTGTCGAGATAGTGCGGTGAAGAGCATCGCCGCGACTCTACTCGACCGGGCTGCAATCAAACGCTCATGCTCTGCGCCATTGGCGGTGGGTTTAAATGTTCACGCGACTGCGTGAGCTCGATGGCTCTCACTTCATCTAGGCGGCTAACGGCCGCCAAATCAACCCGCGAGGTAATGACCCGCCGCGCGGCGCGCGGCATCAGGTGCCAACCCCGAGCCAATGCAAAATCAAAACCGAGACCAGAATTAGCAGATGTTAAAGGAAACCAGGATTCGCACCGCAAAGTAGTCCAGTGATCAAAAGTTAAAATTCGTGGTAATGCCGGTTCATTAAAAAGTGGGCAGGGATAAAATGCATGGTCCGGTCTACAATATTCTTGAGCCACATGAGCAGGCACATCGCGCTGCGCTTTGCCTACCTCCATCCAAGCAGCTTCCATTGCAGCCCAGTTACTTGCAGCATACCATGCATCATAGTTATCAACGTAAAATTGAAGGGCTTGTATCAATGGCGCAAAATCAAAATGATGCGTGCAATAGGCAACACCGTGTTGGGTATACGAAAGTCCTGTGTGTTCTATTTCTGTAACACGAACTAACATCTCTGCTTTGGTCGCATCATCCATATAACGCTCTAGCATGCGACACATGTGGGTATCTTTCGCCCAATAGGCGTATTCATAAGCAGAACAATTGAAGGTTCGACCAGAATAATCGGCAAATCTTCCTTGATGCAGGAGGGCTTGTTGTATCTTTCCCTCATTATCTCGATATACATCTGTAAATAACAGCTTTACTTTATCCTGCTCTCCATAGGCCACACGTTGCAGGAATTTATCCAACAACCGTTTTGGTAGTTGGAAAAGTGTATGCATTCTCTTTGAAACACTTCCTAGGCTTCTTATATCTGATTCATTTAAATTATCTTTAATTTCCAAAAGCATGTCATCAGGTAGCGCATCCAAATCAAATATCAGATAAGGCAACGATTGTTTAATCTCTTCAGATAAACCAGTGGTTTTTAATGCTGTATGTAAGGCAGTTATCAGCTCGACTTTATTCTTTGGTGGTAATTCATTAAAGTGCAAAAAATCTCGTTTTATACTTCCTGAAATGCGTTTGTCTTCAGGATGCTCATGAATCCATTTCACGGCATCTTTATACAAAAATTCATCGGCTTGACTTGGCATCGCTGTGCTCCAAATCTATTTGGATAAATAGTAGCACAAAAGATCAAAATAAAACCATCAAAACAGCTCAAAGAAAATAGTTGACTACAACTTTCTTCTATGTAAAACGCTATTTCTCGACACGGACCTTTTTGGTCGGTGTCGGGAAATAAAAATTAATTTTTTAGGCCATTTTAGGAATGCGAGCGTATTAGAGAAATCTCCTGAATTCCTCTATTTTCGTATGGTGAAGTGTGGAAAAAGGTCTTGCCGCAAAATAGGGCACAGTAAAAAAACGCCTAGGTGAATAAGTACCTTTAGTTTTCTTCATTAAAAATCAGTAACTGCTCTTTCCCGGCCGACTTCCCGCGGCTTGACTGCGGAATCCAAGACTTTTTCTACATCACTGGATCCTGGGTCAAGCCACAGGAAGTCGGCAAGGAGAGAACAGTTACTTTATATCTAAATAAACTGTTTCGCGACAGCGACCTAAAGGTCGATTATCAGTATTTATACGTATATTATTTAATCATTTTGACAGTTAAACTGTTTATATTGGACAAAATATTTGGAGTAAAGTAGATGAAAAAATTAAAGCGCATATTTGTCATAGGACATCCTGCAGTAGGCAAAGCTTATTTTGCTAAGCATTTGGCTGATAGACTTGGCTATCAATTCGTTGATGCTGATATGGGACTTGAGCACAGAATAGGTCTTACCCTCGGGGAAATACTAGGGCAAGCCGGACTTGAGCATTACGAGCGTTCACAAGAAATAATATTCGATTCATTATCAAAACGGAGTGGAGTTGTAGTCGGGCTAGATTGTCACATTGGAAAAACTCCAAAGATACGGGAGTGCTTAAAGAGTGCTTGTGTTGTATTTTTAAAAACGGCTCTTGAGACACAAATCAGGCGATGTGGCAGTCGACATGAACCGCTTATTAGTGATCAAAATTACGAAGAAGTCCTTAAGACGCTGCATCATGATCGCAACGACTATTATAATGAAATAAGTAATGTTGTTTTGTCCTCAGATGATGGAGATGTCGAGAGGCTTATTGATGTGGTCTTAGATTATCTGAAACAGAATGAATTCATCCTAGACAAGCCAACAGGACTCACTGATAAAGATCTCGTGTTCTTCAAGTTCAAAAATGATACTTTTGTTCGTATTTCAGAGCAACAAGCAATTTGTCTAAAATATCTATCTAAGGGACTGTCAGCAAAGGAAATAGCCCGTGAGATGGATATATCATACAGGACTGTAGAGGTATATATTGCTCAGCTAAAAGAGAAGCTTGAATGTGATTCCAGCAAAGATCTTATTAGTCTGTATTTATCTAAACATTAATGCTGGTAACTTCTATTGTTACTCAAAACCTTATCGTATTAGCATATTCAGATGCGTACCCTAAAACCCTCATGTTTTTGTTCATTAAATCTTTGCTATGGTTTTATCTGCTTTTTGTCTATTTATCATCGAGATCAAAGAACAGGAGCAAGGCACTGTCATTAGCTAATACCCAAAAAACCAAGCTCGGTACGGATGTTAATTAATCTATACCCGTGATCTTTCAAAAGGGGTCTAAAAACACGCATTTTGAAAGATCACGGGTATATAAGTAATGCCATTGAAATTTGATTAAAGTATTGTCCATCAACTAAAAGACTATTGATGTGTTTGCCCTCGATGTTAAAGCCAAATTTTTTATAAAGATGTATTGCTCTTTTATTATCTTCTCTAACAGATAATTCAATTCTGGTTAAGCCTTTCTCTTTGGCTAACTCTAGAGCTTTCTTAATCAGTTGATGACCTATGCCATGACCTCGAAATTCATTGATGATTCCCATTCCCAACGTTCCTAGATGTTTACATGCATGCCGATTAGAGCCGACAATATCACACCATCCAATAATTTTTTCATATGATATTGCTACAACTTGTGGCCATGATTCTTTTATATTCGTCAGAACAAACTCTTTGGTCATTTCTAATGATGGAGAATCTAAGAAGGCTAAATAAAGTTTTTCTCTAGCAACACAGCCAACGGCCTGGCGAAATTGCTCTATGTCATGTTCAGTGATTGATCTGATTTCAATATTCATAATCACTTTTTTAAGTAAGTCACTTAATAGTGGTTCATATATTAAATGATTTTTGCTTTATTAACCACTTGATGAGACAAGTTAGTGCTAGTTCCCAAATGACATGATTCTTCATTAGGAAACAGCGGTACATTGGGGGAGGGAACATCACATTGGGAAGAACCCTAAAGAGGTTCCCCCAATAGCAGTACACCTTGCAAAGTATAGAGGCGGTTTTCTGAGAAAATTAAATGCATAACTATAGCGGGTTAAGCGGTATATTTAAAATTCACAAATAATTGATTGGCTTTCAAGCGTCCTGTCCAGGCAGAGGAGTCTTGATAACTTGTAGTAATACCACTCATCGTACTTGGCCCGTCAAACTTACCTCCATCAAAGTAACGATAGCCGATATCGAAACTTAAATGGTCTAAGGCAGGATTAACATTTAGACCAAGAGATCCCTGCCAAGCAAATGCATTCTTGTTCAAGTCTGGGCTAGTGGAGCTTGTAGTGGCATCTCTATAACTTGGTGTTTTAGCCGCATAGGAATCAGTAAGATTATTGCGAGCGTAGCCAATTCCTGCACCAATAAAAGGGGTTAAACTAACACTTGTTACGGTAAAATAGCGCTCGGAAGGGTGGAGAAAGGCATTTAATAATATGGCGTGATTGTTTAAGTTAAAATAACGATGCCTGGCATTGCTTGTACTGGCTGTGGCTGAAGAATAGCTTTGATCCACAAGATAATTGTATGCTTCATTGTTCAAGTAATTTAGACTAATGTCAAAATAGCGATGGATTTGCTTACCCACAGCAAAGGAATAAAACCCACCATCGCTCAACGTGTTACTATTTTTCTCATTAGCCGTACTCCAGTATGATGGATTTGAATCACCACCAGGTTTTACGGCCCAAGAATACTTTGTACCAACCTCACCAAACCATGAGTTGCTAGGAATTTCAGAACCCACCGTCCCTGCGAAAAGTGATAAAGGGGCGGTTAATGCCAATATTGTTATTCGTTTTTTGAGCATCTAAAGTTCCTGTGAGTTATGAGCAGGACAATTATAATTTTAAACAAAATAAGTTCAATAGGAGCTTACACTTAACACACGACAAAATCATAATTTGATGAACTACAGCGCTGTACATGACAAAAAACCTGTCATGCCCGCGCAGGCGGGCAACCATCCATCAAAATAATCCGATGCCCAAATCAAGCCACTGGGGGTTGTTTTGCTCGATAAGGTTTATTTTCATTGTCGGTTCCACTTCTTGATGCGTTTTTCTCTGGTTATTGCTTCGTAAACATCAGAATGAATTTCATAATAAACCAAATGATGAACGTTGTACTTTTTAGTGAATCCTTCAGCCAAGCCTTCCTTGTGTTGCCAAATGCGTTGCACAAGGTTACTTGTTATGCCGGTATATAGGGTTCCATAGTTTTTACTGGATAATATGTAAACCTAATATTGCTGTTTTTCATTGTTCATCCTGGTTGGTTGCTAAAAAAAATTACTTCCTGCCGGATCATCGCTATTTTTCCATAAGATAATCCGCTGGCTACCAGCCACTCACAAAAAACAATTTAAAAATAAATCCTGCTATTTGATGGTAATCCAAAGGAAATTCGGAAAAAAATCGTTGTATTCTACGGTACCTTGACGCTTGGAGGGCGTCACTGAATACAACACAAGCCAATTGGTTTAAATTAACGGTACGTGTAGCAAGCCATGCAAGCAACATAGTTACAAAACATGTCATTCTCGCCTTGTTCCAGCCAAAATACATATTTAAACGATCCTTCAACTCTCTGATACACTCTATACCCGTAATCTTTCAAAATGCGTGTTTTTAGGCGCCTTTATTTTTTGTCCTGCCGCATTTTAAAAAGCGAGTAATGGCTCATTCCCTTGCGAGTTTTTTAAAATGCGGCAGGGCGAAAAAGAAAAAGCATAAATCACGCATTTTGAAAGATTACGGGTATATAACCTCCTTTTGACGATCGAGATTATAGGATTTTCATTCTATGGTAGCGAGTTATCTTAATTTACTTCAATGCCAATCCAAAGATTAAAATTTAATCAATTGTTAAATCCAACCTTTTAATCGTTCTTTAAGCTTTTCATAGTATAATTTTTTGACATATTTATGATAAGCTCATTTGTTTAAACGGTTAGGATAGATTGATATGCCGAAGAAAGGTGAAGAAAAAATGAACGAAGGTGCAAGTGGAGATTCATTATCTTTACTAGAGCAATTACCCACTGAACTGATTCAAAAGCATATAGCGCCATGCCTTTCGGGCAAAGCCTTAGCTGCTCTTTCTAACAGCTCAACGACGATGTTTTCTCATTGTCAGTCTCCTGCAGCTAAAAGACTTATATCGCATGTTGTTAAAGGTGAGGAAGCCGAAGCGCTTGAAATGATTGATGCCAACCCTCGTTTACTACTTATTCCTTCTCAAGCCACCGATTACTCTGGTCGCTCCTACACAGGTTTCATGCCCTTTCAGGTCGCTTTGCTTTGTCACGATGTGACGTTATGGAAAAAGATAGAACCTTATTTTGATACACTGCCGAATGGACAGGAAGAAAAGGCAAGACAGTTTAAAGCATTATTTCCACAAGGTCTGCCTAAACAAGAACCCTATGATTTTAATACCCTGGTTCAAGTCATTACTAATAGTTCAATTGCTGATATTACGGCAGCTATTTACAAGGCGGATAATGACACAACCATTTGTCATGCTTTGAAGGGGTTTAGAGCAACTTTTACAGATTTAGCAATGAAAGAAACGTTTTTTAATCCATTGCACTTAATTGAGGCACTTAAAGTCTACGACGCGCAATTTGACTATTGGTCGTCGAATCAAAAGGCTTTATTCCTGCCCCAAGTTATTGGTTATATTCAGCGCTTTCTACCGACAAGTTATGCGCAAGCCCTCTGTCAAGGTCTTAATTTTGTTGTCGAAGAAAAAAAACCGCTTTATCGTTCATTAAAATTCCAATATGAACATGGTGTTTCTTATTTCCCATTGGATGATTCGAGTGGTCTTGGTTTCGATTTTGGCGTCTTTGAGATAAGTGGTTCGGCGGGTATACTGTCGGCTGCTTGGCCGCGTGTAACATTCATCGTGCGCAAGCTTGATAAACTAAGTCGAGCAAATACAGCAGAGCTATTTAGACTTGAGCATCGCATTCAGCATGATGGACAATCCATTAAATGCCTCGACACTCTGAGCTCGCGGTCGTGTTGTGAGATTTTTTAACGGATTGGTATTATTGTAACCTTACACACTGGCGAGAATTTAACGTTTAAAAAATGGTGACGTATTCAAAATGAGTCAACTGTTGTTGTTTAACAAGCCCTATGGTGTCCTATGCCAATTTACTGGGAGTCCGGGCGAAAATACGCTTGCTGATTTTATCCAGTTGCCAGGCTTTTATGCCGCGGGGCGATTAGATAAAAATAGCGAGGGATTGCTTTTATTAACAAATGATGGCGCTCTACAGCATCGATTAAGTCATCCTAATTTTAATAAAAAAAAATACTATTGGGTTCAAGTAGAAGGTATTCCGGATGATGTGCAACTAGATCCATTGCGACGAGGTATAAATATTAGGGGGATACAATATTTACCAGCCAGAGTAACAAGGATTGATGCGCCTAAGATTTGGCCACGGCATCCTCCCATTCGATTTCGCCAATCGATACCCACAAGTTGGCTTGAGATTATTTTAGAAGAAGGTAAAAATCATCAGATTCGAAAGATGACAGCGGCCATTGGTTTTCCAACGCTGCGATTGATTCGACACCGCATTGATCGCTGGGATTTAAATGGCCTTGCTCCAGGGGAACATCGTTTCTACGATAATGAATGTCTCTAAGATTACTCTTCATTTTTGCGATAAAGGATTGCGGTGTTGCCTATCAATTGGATCAGTTCTGCATTCAATTGATTCGCCATCTGCTCTGCAATAGTTAACCGGTCTTCTTTTTCTGCGCCACTAATTTTAACTTTTATAAGCTCGTGAGCAAGAAGGGCTTTATTGGTTTCTTCAGTGACGGCTTCGGTTAATCCTTTGGCGCCTATCATAACAACCGGTTTTAAATGATGCGCTCTTGATTTTAATGATTGTTTGAATGATGTATCCATAAAAATCCTAAAAAAATGCTACTATTTTAATGTTTTTGGCTAAAAAATGATAAATTATTGCACGTATTGCTGGGAAAAGATAGCATATTTCAGTATCATTAACTTACTTAATCATAAAAGCGCTTATTTATGTCCCGCTCAAAGAGCAGCAAACGTTGGCTGCAAGAACATTTTGACGATCTTTATGTGAAAAAAGCTCAGTTTGAAGGTTATCGTAGCCGCGCGGTCTATAAGTTAAAAGAGATAGATGAAAAAGAAGATTTAATCAAGCCCGGAATGACCATTGTCGATTTAGGCGCGGCGCCCGGTGGTTGGTCACAGTATGCGGTTGACAAACTTAATCACTCAGGCAAAGTAATCGCTTTAGATCTCTTACCGATGGACGCACTTCCTGGCGTGGTTCAACTTACAGGAGACTTTCGTGAGGAGTCGGTTTTGAATCAATTGTTAGAGCTCATTCCAAAACGAGGCGTTGATCTGGTTTTATCGGATATGGCTCCTAATATGAGCGGCTCGGTCGCAATTGATATTCCGCGAGCTATGTATCTTGCAGAACTTGCATTTGACTTTAGCGATAAAATGTTAAAACCTGGTGGGTCAATGCTTATAAAAATATTCCACGGCAGTGGATTTGAAGAATTGTTAAGGCAGACAAAAGCAAAATTTAAACGTGTTGCGGTCCGAAAGCCACAAGCTTCTCGTTCACGATCGCGTGAAACTTATTTGCTGGCTAAGGACTATAATGTATAGTAACTTAGATGTTCGCGCGTCGTATAATTCGTCCTTAAAAAGAGGTTAATGCTTTGAACGACATGGTAAAAAATTTATTTTTGTGGCTGATCATCGCCATTGTTTTGGTTTCGGTGTTCAGTAATTTTGGCCCCCGTCATGCCACGACGGAAAAAATTGCGTATAGTCAATTTCTCAAAGAAATTGATCAAGGCATGATTAGCTCGGTCACGATTGAAGATAATAAAGTGATTAAGGGCACAACAAAAAATAATCAACGCTTTGTAACCTATATGCCTATTCAGGATAGTGCGTTACTGGGCGAGTTATTAAAAAATAAAGTAGAAGTTACAGGTCAGGAAAAACAACAAGAAAGTTTCCTTCTGCATTTATTTATCAACTGGTTCCCCATGCTTCTTTTAATCGGAGTCTGGATTTTTTTCATGCGTCAAATGCAAGGTGGCGGCGGTCGTGGTGCGATGTCCTTTGGGCGATCGCGTGCTCGTTTGCTTGGTGAAGATCAAGTCAAAGTCACCTTCGCGGATGTTGCCGGGGTTGAAGAAGCAAAAGAAGAAGTCAAAGAGCTTGTGGATTTTCTACGAGACCCGAGTAAATTCCAAAAACTAGGCGGGCGCATTCCACGCGGAGTGCTATTGGTTGGCTCTCCCGGGACCGGTAAAACACTATTGGCTCGCGCTGTAGCTGGGGAAGCTAAAGTACCCTTTTTTACCATATCCGGCTCAGATTTCGTTGAGATGTTTGTGGGTGTCGGTGCCTCAAGGGTTCGCGACATGTTTGAGCAAGCTAAAAAACAAGCCCCCTGTATTATTTTCATTGATGAGATCGATGCGGTTGGGCGTCATCGCGGAGCAGGCCTTGGCGGTGGGCATGATGAACGTGAACAAACCTTGAACCAGCTTCTGGTGGAAATGGATGGATTTGAAGGCAATGAAGGCGTTATTGTGATTGCTGCGACGAACCGACCAGACGTATTGGATCCTGCATTGCTTAGACCGGGTCGATTTGACCGACAAGTTGTGGTTCCGCTGCCAGATATTCGAGGTCGAGAGCAAATTCTTAAAGTACATCTCAGTAAAGTTCCAATTGAAAGCTCGGTTGAAGTGTTACCAATTGCACGCGGAACTCCAGGATTTTCAGGCGCTGATCTGGCGAACTTAGTGAATGAAGCGGCGTTATTTGCAGCCAGGGCAAATAAACGCAAAGTCGGTATGGTGGAACTGGAGAAAGCAAAAGATAAGATTATGATGGGCGCGGAACGACGCTCCATGGTCATGGATGAGAATGAGAAAAAGCTAACCGCTTATCATGAGGCCGGGCATGCGTTGGTCGGCTTAATGGTTCCAGAACATGATCCCGTCTATAAGGTGACCATTATCCCTCGCGGTCGTGCGCTGGGGGTCACGATGTTCCTACCAGAAATCGATCGCTACAGCCACAGTAAGCGAAGATTAGAAAGCCAGCTAGCCAGCTTATTCGGCGGTCGTATCGCTGAAGAGATTATCTTTGGTGATGATAGTGTAACCACAGGTGCGTCAAATGATATTATGCGCGCTACAGAAATTGCACGGAAAATGGTAACCAGCTGGGGACTTTCTGGGCTAGGTCCTTTAACGTTTGGTCAAGAAGAAGGCGAAGTCTTTTTAGGGCGTTCTGTTAATCAAAATAAAGAAATTTCTGATGAAACGGCACGTCAAATTGATGAGGAAGTACGAAACATCATTGATCGTAACTACCAGCGAGCGAAAACCATCCTTACGGACAACATCGACAAGCTTCACTTAATGGCTGATGGACTTATTAAGTATGAAACCATTGATGTGAAACAAATCGAAGAAATCATGTCTGGGAAAAACCCTTCACCGCCAGAAGATTGGGAAGCGTTAAAAACTTCTGATAAAGATGGAGATGGTGGCACTCATTCCGATAAACGTGCAAAACCAAAAATAAAAGCTGAAAAGCCAAGCGAAGGCCCAGCAAGCGATGTGAGTTCGACATAAAAGCTCAAGGCTTTTATGTCCTCGAACGTTCAAAAATGCATGATTTATGCTTTTTTTCGCCTGCGGCATTTTAAAAATACTCGCACGCGAAAAGAGACATGACTCGCTTTTTAAACTGCGACAGAACAAAATATAAAGCGCCTAGAAACTCGCATTTTGAACGATCACGGGTATATATCCAATCCCTTCCATAAACATATTGCTTAAATTGATCTCAGGTTACAATCAACTAAAACAAATTCGTAATTTGGAATACTCAGTTTATGATTGATAATTATATTGACGCCTCTAAACCATTTAAAAAGCCCGTAATAATGGGCATTCTCAATGTAACTCCTGATTCTTTTTCGGACGGAGGCCAATTTTTAAAGAAAGAGACTGCAGTTCAAAAAGCCTTGCAGTTAATTCGCGATGGTGCGGAAATCATTGATATTGGTGGTGAGTCATCGAGACCAGGAGCCGGCGTTATTTCTGTTTCTGAAGAATTGGATCGAGTAATTCCTGTGCTCGAGCAGCTCCGCTGTGAAACTGATATTCCTATTTCGATAGATACTTATAAACCAGAAGTCATGGTCGAAGCAGTTCGTAGAGGTGCTACAATGATCAACGATATTTATGCCTTACGGAGCAAAGGAGCGATCGAAACAGCGGCAAAGCTCAATGTTCCTATTTGCATTATGCACATGCAAGGCACTCCGCAAACTATGCAAAAAGCTCCCCACTATAAGCAGTCGGTTATTGATGAAATAAATAGTTTCTTTCAAGAACGAATCATCGCTTGCGAACAAGCCGGGATTAATAAAGAACGACTTATTCTTGACCCAGGCTTTGGCTTTGGTAAAACTGTGCAGCATAATCTATTGTTGATTAAACGATTTAAAGCATTTCAATGCCACAATCGCCCTCTCCTTCTCGGCGTTTCAAGAAAAAGCACGCTTGGAGTCTTGCTTCAAAAAGAGGTGCACGAACGGATAACCGGAGGAATTGTAATGATGTTATATGCAGCGTTGCAAGGGATGGCTATAATCAGAACCCATGATGTTGAAGAAACAAGACAAGCACTGGAAATAATGCATGTGCTTTGTGAAGATGAGACGAAACTATGAGCCAACGAAAATTTTTTGGGACAGACGGCATTAGAGGGAAAGTAGGAGCCAGCCATATTAATCCGGAATTTATTTTAAAGCTGGGTTGGGCAGTAGGTCGGGTTTTAGCTAATGGTCAAAGGAAAAAGGTGATCATTGGTAAAGATACCCGGGTCTCTGGTTACATGCTGGAATCCGCACTTGAGGCGGGACTATCGGCTGCCGGAGTAGATGTTCGTCTCCTAGGCCCTATGCCCACGCCTGCGATTGCTTATTTGACACAAACGCTTCGTGCGAATGCCGGCATTGTAATTAGCGCATCACATAATCTCTTTCAGGATAATGGAATCAAGTTTTTCTCAGCGGATGGTAGTAAATTACCCGATAGCCTGGAACTCGAAATCGAAGCTGAAATGGAAAAAGGTCTTCAGACAGTCTCTTCAGAAAATTTTGGAAAAGCAGTTCGGGTGAACGATGCTCCAGGCCGTTATATTGAGTTTTGCAAATCAACGATTCCTTCTATGACCCGACTTTCGGGTCTTAAAATGGTTGTGGATTGTGCCAATGGTGCGACTTATCACATTGCGCCCAATGTGTTTAGTGAACTGGGCGCTGATGTTGTTGCAATAGGTGATAAACCAGATGGGTTTAATATTAACCAAGGATGTGGGTCCACTTCTCCTGAAACGTTACAGAAAAAAGTAATTGAAATGGGTGCCGATGTTGGTGTCGCCCTGGACGGGGATGGCGATCGTGTGCTTATGGTTGATGCTAAGGGTCAGTTGGTTACGGGCGACCAAATTCTTTATTTAATCGCTAAAGATCGCCTGCAAAAAGGCTTATTGCACGGAGGTGTTGTTGGAACCTTAATGTCAAATTATGGTTTGGAAAAAGCATTGGGCGATCTCAGCATTCCATTTATCCGAACTCAGGTTGGTGACCGATATGTCCTGGAAGCGCTCAAAGAACAGGATTGGAAAATCGGGGGAGAATCTTCAGGACACATTGTTTGTCTAGATAAAACGACCACTGGAGATGGAATTATCGCAGCGTTACAGGTATTGACCATGATGATTAAACAAGAGCAAGCGTTGGATTCTCTTTGTGTTGGCGTGACCTTGTTGCCTCAAAGTTTAATCAATTTAAAAACATCAAATGCTGTGAAATTAGCTTCTGATCCTAACGTATTGTCATGCGTTGAAGCGTTAAATAATGCGTTGCATGGCGAAGGCCGAGTGCTTTTGCGACCGTCTGGAACGGAGCCTGTGTTACGGGTTATGGTCGAGGGGCTTGAGCAGGATATTGTCCAAAAACAGGCAGAGCAATTAGGTCAAGAAATCATGAGCATTGAACAGGGAAAATTCACATTTTGAATGGATAGCCGCGAAGCAAGATAAGTGTCCGCAATAAGGAACAGCTGATGAGAAAAAAACTGGTAATGGGTAACTGGAAAATGAATGGTGATCGCAAAGAAATTACAGCCTTATTGCAACGCATTCAAATGAATCTTCCTGTAACAATACAACAAACATGCGCAGTCTTTCCCCCCGCCATCTACTTACCGCTAGTGAGTGAATTGTTAGCAGATAGCGTAATAAAATACGGTGCACAAAACGTTTACCCCGCAGATCAGGGAGCACTTACCGGGGAATTATCCGGTCCGATGCTATGCGACTATAATTGTCGGTATGTGTTGGTCGGTCACTCTGAGCGGCGACACATTTTTAAAGAAGATGAAAAATTTGTTGCAGAAAAATTCCACCACGTAAAAGAACATGGTATGATACCGGTTCTTTGCGTAGGGGAGACCTTACAAGAGCGCGAAACTGGAGTAACGGAACAGGTGCTTTTGCGTCAACTGCATGCAGTTGTGGCGCAGGGTGACCAATCGTTTCGTCAATGTATTGTAGCTTATGAGCCCGTATGGGCAATTGGCACCGGTCAAACCGCCACACCAGAACAAGCACAGAACGCCCATAGGTTTATTCGTGCAGCGGTGGCGAAAATTGATGCTGATGTCGCACAAACACTCCCTATTCTATATGGTGGAAGTGTTAACGACAAAAATGCACAATCTCTTTTCGAAATGCCAGATGTGGATGGCGGGTTAGTCGGTGGTGCGTCATTAAATGCACAGCAGTTTGTGGAAATTGTGAAATGTATCAATTAGTATTACTCATTCATGTGATGGTAGCCATTGCCATAATAGGATTGGTGTTGATTCAGCATGGAAAAGGCGCTGATATTGGCGCAGCCTTCGGTTCCGGTGCCTCAAATACCGTATTTGGAAGCCAAGGTACTGGCAGCTTCCTGTTTAAGTTGACGGGGTTCTTAGCTTTAACATTCTTTGTTACAAGTTTATCACTGTCTTCTATGGTAGCGTCAGAATATAAGAAAGCCGAGCAACAACTGTTACCTCAGCAAACAACTGCACCAGAGAGCAAAATCCCGGTTCCGGTTGATGGTGAATAATAAAATTTAAGATTTATGCCGAAGTGGTGGAATTGGTAGACACGCCGTCTTGAGGGGGCGGTGGCGAAAGCCGTGCCGGTTCGAGTCCGGCCTTCGGCACCATACTATGAGCAAATAAGATATGACGCTATCAGAATATTTACCTATTCTCGTCTTTATAATAATTGGTTTAGCGCTTGGCCTAGTCATGCTTGGAGCAGGGTCACTACTGTCAAAGCACAAGCCTGACCCAGCCAAAAACGCCCCTTATGAGTGTGGATTTGAAGCGTTTGAAACCTCCCGTATTCCCTTCGATGTTCGTTTCTATTTGGTCGCTCTTCTATTTATTATTTTTGACTTAGAAACCGCATTTTTCTTTCCCTGGGCGTTAGCACTTCGTAAAATCGGCTGGTTTGGCTTTACGGCGATGATGATCTTTTTAGGCTTACTGGTCATAGGATTTATTTACGAGTGGAAACGAGGAGCATTGGAATGGGAGTAAAACCAGAACAATCTTTGCAACAGCAAGGATTTTTAACCACTTCCGTTGATAAGTTAGTTGGATGGGCTCAAAGCGGTTCAATGTGGCCCATGACGTTTGGATTGGCTTGTTGTGCCGTAGAGATGATGCATGTGGGTGCTGCTCGTTATGATTTGGATCGATTTGGCGTTATTTTTCGACCTAGCCCACGCCAATCAGATGTAATGATTGTTGCCGGGACGCTCTGTAATAAAATGGCCCCAGCACTTCGTAGAGTATATGATCAAATGCCAGAACCACGATGGGTTATTTCGATGGGTTCCTGCGCGAATGGCGGCGGCTATTATCATTATTCCTATTCAGTGGTACGTGGCTGTGATCGCATCGTTCCCGTTGACGTCTATGTTCCAGGATGCCCTCCCACAGCCGAAGCGCTGCTATATGGAATAATTCAATTACAAAACAAAATTAAACGTAAGGCTATTATTGAAGCCTGACATTTGAATGACAGGGCATGCTATAGTTCAATCCGGTTATGCTCAGTACATATTCAAAGCTGGGCCAACAGCTCTGAAAATACCAAGGTAAGATCAGATGACAAATAATGTACATTTATCAGAACGCTTACATTCCGAACTGGAAGGTTATTTTGTATCCGTCGAAGCTGCATACGGCGAAGTAACTGTTGAATGTGAGGTAGCCAGTTTAAAACATGTGCTAAAAAGCTTACGCGATTACGATGCGTTTCGATTCGATCAACTCATCGATTTGTGTGCGGTCGACTATTTAAAATACGGTATTTATGATTGGGAAACGGAGCATGCGACCGAAAGCGGCTTTTCGCGTGGAGTCGAGCGCCAAGAACCCCGCGCTTATCATTGGAATAAGCCTCGTTTTGCTGTGGTGTATCATCTATTATCAACCAAATTAAACCATCGCTTGCGCCTTAAAGTATATGTTGAAGAAGGCAACCCCATTGTTCCATCTGCTCATGATTTGTGGAAGGGCGCAAATTGGTTTGAACGCGAAGCTTATGATCTTTTTGGAATATTATTTGACGGCCATCCAGATTTACGACGAATTCTCACGGATTATGGATTTGTTGGACATCCTTTTAGAAAAGATTTTCCGCTGAGTGGGTATGTTGAAATGCGCTATGATGCCAGCTTGCAAAAAGTGATTTATGAGCCGGTAGATATTGAGCCGCGTACGCTGGTTCCAAAAGTAATTCGACAAGATAACCGCTATATATCCGAAGACTCCAGGGGTGAACAATGATTGAGTTACAAAACTATACTCTTAATTTTGGTCCCCAGCACCCTGCAGCGCATGGTGTTTTACGGTTGGTGATGGAGTTGGAAGGCGAAACGATCGTACGCGCCGATCCGCATATTGGTTTACTGCATCGTGCGACAGAGAAATTAGCTGAGACAAAACCATATATTCAAAGTATTGGATACATGGATCGCTTAGATTATGTATCAATGATGTGCAATGAACATGCCTATGTGCGTGCACTTGAAAAGCTACTGGGAGTGGAAGCTCCTATCCGTGCGCAATACATTCGTACTATGTTTGATGAAGTGACGCGGATTTTAAATCACTTGCTATGGTTGGGCGCCATCGCTCTTGACATCGGCGCCATGACCGTTTTTCTCTATTGCTTTAGAGAACGAGAAGCGCTCTTTGATTGTTATGAAGCGGTATCGGGGGCACGAATGCATGCAACTTATTACCGTCCAGGAGGGGTTGCGCGCGATTTGCCAGAAAGTATGCCACAATACAAGCCATCACGCTGGCATACAGAGCGAGAAGTTGAAAAGATGAATGAAGATCGAGAAGGGGGCCTTCTTGATTTTCTATGGGCATTTACGGAGCGTTTTCCTCGCTGTGTTGATGAGTATGAGACACTCTTGACCGATAATAGAATTTGGAAGCAACGTACGGTAGATATTGGTGTTGTTTCGCCGGAAGATGCATTGCAATGGGGATTTACCGGCCCAATGTTGCGCGGATCAGGCATTGCTTGGGATCTGCGTAAAAAGGAACCCTATGCGGCCTATGATCAAGTTGATTTTGATATTCCTGTCGGCAAAACAGGCGATTGTTATGATCGATATTTAGTCCGTGTTGAGGAAATGCGACAATCGAATCGCATTATTCGCCAATGCATCGACTGGTTGCGTAATAACCCAGGCCCTATCAAGATTGAAGATAATAAAATTACACCGCCACCCAGACGGGTGATGAAACACGATATGGAAGCTTTAATTCATCATTTTAAGCTCTTTACCGAGGGGTTTAGTCTCCCCCGAGGTGAAGTTTATAGTGCCGTTGAGGCTCCAAAAGGTGAATTTGGGATTTACATGATTTCTGATGGGGCGAATAAACCTTATCGTATGAAAATCAGAGCTCCTGGCTTTGCACACCTCTCCAGCTACGATGAAATGACAAAGGGTCATATGCTGGCAGATGGAGTGGCAATTCTGGCTAGTCAAGATATTGTGTTTGGAGAAATTGACCGGTAAAGGCATAACCCAGACAAACAAAATAGGTAACCGATTATGACTGAGAGTTCAGCAAAATTACTTCATCAGTATATCAGTAAAGCGCGAGTGCAGGAGATTGATCATTGGATTGCTAAGTATCCAGATCAAGAAAAACAGTCTGCTGTGATGAGCGCACTGCGCATCGTTCAAGAAGAACACGGCTTTTTAACTCAAGAATTAATGGATGCGGTAGCAGAATATCTGGATATGCCAGCGATTGCCGTGTATGAAGTAGCAACGTTTTATACTATGTATGAGCAAAAGCCGGTTGGTCGTCATCAGATCAATGTATGCACCAATATTTCGTGCAAACTCTGTGATTCAGATGAGGTTGTGACACATCTCGAGAATAAGCTTGACGTTAAGTTAGGTCAAACGACTAAAGATGGCCGATTTACGTTACGTTCGGTGGAGTGCTTAGGCGCCTGTGTTAACGCTCCTATGATGCAGGTCGATAAAGATTATCACGAGAAATTAACTCCCGAAAAAATTGATGCTGTTTTGGAGCAATATCCATGACAGACCGCGCCAATCCATGCATAGATTTAGCTACAGGTGATTCCCATGGTTGAGTTGAATCAAGTTTGTTATCGAACCTTAAATTTGCCAGAGCCTTGGTCTCTTTCCACCTATGTGAGCGTCGGTGGTTATAAGGCTTTGCGCAAAATCTTAACGGAAAAAACCTCGCCTCAAACCATTATTGAAGAGCTAAAAACTTCTGCTCTACGTGGTCGTGGTGGAGCGGGATTTCCTACGGGATTAAAATGGAGCTTTATGAATCGCGATGCTCCAGTACAAAAGTACGTGGTTTGCAATTCTGACGAAGGAGAGCCAGGAACGTGTAAAGATCGCGATATTTTAAGATACAATCCCCATCAATTAATTGAAGGGATGATCATTGCCGGCTATACCATGGGTTCAAGTGCCGGCTATAACTACATTCGTGGTGAGTTTTGGGAACCCTTTGAGCGAATGGAAGCGGCTTTAAAAGAAGCTTACCAAGAAGGTTATTTGGGTAAGAATATCCTTGGCTCGGGATTTAATTTTGATCTTTACAATCACCTGGGTGCCGGCGCTTATATCTGTGGTGAAGAGACGGCACTCCTTAATTCGCTCGAAGGCAAAAAAGGCATGCCGCGATTTAAGCCACCGTTCCCAGCAAATTATGGCTTATATGGTAAGCCAACCACGATAAATAATACCGAAACCTTTGCCTCTGTGCCGGTTATTATGGAAAAAGGCGGTGATTGGTTCCTTAAACTTGGCAAGCCTAACAATGGTGGTACGAAGTGTTTTAGTGTGAGTGGTCATGTTAATAATCCTGGGAATTTTGAAATTCCCTTAGGCACGCCTTTTAAAACCCTGCTTGAATTGGCTGGAGGCGTGCGCGAGGGTCGCCGTGTAAAAGCGGTTATTCCTGGGGGGACGTCCATGAATGTTCTTCCTGGCGACGTCATGATGGGATTGGACATGGATTATGACAGCATTCAAAAGGCAGGATCAGGTCTTGGATCAGGTGCGGTAATTATTATGGATGAAACCACATGCATGGTCGACGCACTGTATAGAATTTCTGAATTTTATATGGAAGAGTCTTGTGGCCAATGTACGCCGTGTCGCGAAGGAACTGGTTGGATGGTGCGCTTGTTGCATCGAATAATGCATGGCCATGCTGAAGAGGGTGATGTGGAAAAGCTTGTTAATGTCGCCAATATGATTGAAGGTCGTACGATCTGTGCGCTTGGTGAAGCAGCGGCTTGGCCTGTACAAAGCTTTGTGAAGCATTTTTATAGCGAGTTTGATTATTTCGTTAAACACAAAAAATCGAGCGTAACGGGCAAAGCATATCGTTAATAAGGTTTGATACAGAAGGTTAGACAATGGCCACGATTGAAATCGACGGAAAAACATTAGAAGCCGATAATGGCAAAATGATTATTGAAGTAGCTGACGAGGCAGGAATCCATATTCCTAGGTTTTGTTATCATAAAAAGTTATCGGTCGCAGCAAATTGCCGAATGTGCCTGGTTGAGGTAGAAAATGGCCGTAAGCCCGTTCCTGCCTGTGCTACCCCGATAACGAATGGTATGAAAGTCTTTACCAAATCGGAAGAGGCGGTTCGTTCACAAAAAGCCGTCATGGAATTTTTATTGATTAATCACCCATTGGATTGTCCGATTTGCGATCAGGGGGGTGAGTGTGAGTTGCAAGATGTTTCTATGGGATTTGGCCGTGATGCTTCTGAATATGAAGAATCCAAGCGCGCAGTTGATGATGAAAATCTAGGCCCGCTGATTGCCACCGAAATGACTCGCTGTATTCACTGTACCCGCTGTGTTCGTTTTGGCGACGAAGTTGCAGGCTTACGCGAGCTAGGTGCAACGGGACGTGGTGAGGAGGTCGAAATTGGGACCTATGTGCAACACAGCATGACTTCAGAGGTATCAGGGAATATTATTGACTTATGTCCGGTAGGCGCGTTGACCTCCAAGCCCTACCGTTTTACCGCAAGACCTTGGGAATTAATCCAGCATGACAGCATTGCGCCGCATGATTGCTTAGGTTCTAACATTCACATTCATGTGCGTCGCGATGAATTAATGCGCGTGGTACCCAAAGAAAATGAAGCCATCAATGAAACCTGGCTTTCCGACCGAGATCGGTTTAGCTATCTTGGCATGAACAGCGAAGCTCGATGCAGCAAGCCTATGATCAAGCGCGATGGTCAATGGGAAACGGTTGACTGGGAAACTGCATTAACGTTTGCCGCGGATGGGTTAAGCCGCGTTATCAAGCAGCATGGTCCTGAAGAAGTTGCGGCATTTGCTTCATCTTCATCAACTCTGGAAGAGTTATATCTATTACAAAAGCTGATGCGTGAATTAGGGGTTCAAAACCTAGATCATCGTTTACAGCAAACCGACTTTCGTGATCAGGAGAACCTCGCTACTCTGCCGGAAAGCGCTTTGAGGTATAGCGATATTGAACACCAAGAGAGCATTTTTCTCATAGGGTGCAATATCCATCGCGAAGTTCCCCTGGCTGGTGTTCGAGTTCGCAAAGCATTTCGTAACGGCGGTACTATTTTTGCGTTAAATCCCGTGGATTTTGATTATCACTTTGATGTGGTGGAAAAAATCATTGTCGCACCTTACGACATCCCTTTACAATTAGCTATGATCGCTCATGCACTTATCAAAAATCACAGCGATTTGCCAGAAACGGCTCAAAAATTACTACTAGGCTTGACGCCCGATGAGAAAAGCCGACGGATTGCAGAAGCATTAACAAAAGATCGCGCCGCTATCGTGACTGGCGCGCTGTGTGAAAACCATCCAGAAGCCGCGCTCATTCGCACCTTAGTAGCATTAATTGAAGCCCATTCTGGCGCAAAGGGTTTACGCTTAACGGTGGGTGCGAATAGCGCCGGGGCGTCTTTGGCCGGCATGCTTCCGCACCGCCAAGCCGTAGGTAAAGCGGTTGAGCCTGCGGGGTTAGATGTACAGTCTGCTCTGTCGGCAAAGTTAAAAAGTTATGTCCTCTTAGGGGTTGAACCCTCTTATGATTTTGCTAATCCAGGATTAGCCAGACAATCGATGCTGGCCGCTGAATTTGTAGTCGTGCTGACGGCATTTCAAACAGAATCCTTGCAAGATTACGCAGACGTTATTTTGCCAATGGCGCCATTTTCTGAAACTTCTGGAACTTACATTAATGTTGATCATATTTGGCAAACGTTCAAAGGCGCTATGGCTCCATACGGTGAGGCTCGCCCAGCTTGGAAAATTTTAAGAGTATTAGGAAATCTCCTGAAGGTTAGTGGATTTGAGTATGTTTCTACAGAAGAAGTGTTGTATGAAATAAAAACGAAAGCGGATATGATGCCGGTAAGTCGCTATACCCCCTATTATCCGGATTCGTTGCCAGCCAATGCTAATCGCAATTTAGTTCGCGTAGGTGAGTGGCCTTTGTACCGTCTTGATCCAATTGTTCGCCATGCAGAGGCACTGCAACACTGTGCCGCTGCTGAATCCGCCTGCATTCGAATTAATCCCAATACCGCAGAACGGCTTAAATTGGGTGAGTCTGCGACTGTATCTCAAGGCGATATTGAGATAACATTGCCGCTTAAACGCGATCATCGGATGCCTCCGGAAGTTGTATGGGTAGCAAATGCTATGCCTGAAACAGTTGATCTGGGTCAAGCATTTGCAGCAATTAATATTAAGCGCTAAACAGGTAAGATCATGCTACAAGACATAGGAATATTGCTTTGGATCATTATTAAAATCATTGTCATTATCGTTCCGCTGTTGATTGGCGTGGCTTACCTGACTTATGCGGAACGAAAAGTGATCGGCTATATCCAAGTAAGGATTGGTCCCAATCGCGTTGGTTTTCGAGGCCTGTTACAACCGTTTGCCGATTTAATTAAGTTGATTCATAAGGAAATTATTGTTCCTACGCGCTCCAACAAATACCTATTTGTTATCGCGCCCTTATTTTCTTTAGTGCCTGCGCTCGCCGGTTGGGCCGTCATACCGTTTGAGCAAGGTGTGGTGCTTGCAAATATTAATGCAGGCGTGCTTTATCTGTTTGCGCTAAGCTCTTTAGGTGTTTATGGGGTGATTATCGCTGGTTGGGCATCCAATTCAAAATACGCCATGATGGGAGCATTGCGAAGCGCCGCGCAAACTATATCCTATGAAATCGCTATGGGATTTGCGTTTGTTGGTGTTTTGCTTGCCGCCAATAGCATGAATCTGACCGACATTGTCAACGCGCAAAAAGGAGGGTTCTGGCATTGGTGGTTCTTACCGCTTCTCCCGTTATTTGTTGTTTTCTGGATTGCAGGTATTGCTGAAACAAATCGAGCGCCATTTGATTTAGCAGAAGGGGAATCAGAAATTGTTGCTGGATTCCATGTAGAATATTCTGCTATTGGTTTTGCATTATTCTTCTTAGCTGAATATGCCAGTATGATTCTTATTTCAGCAATGATCACGCTTCTATTTATGGGGGGTTGGTTATCGCCCTTTGAAAATGTACCAATTTTAGATGACATTTTCTTCTTTGTTCCAGGTTTTGTCTGGCTGATGTTAAAGATAACCTTCTTCTTGTTTGTGTACTTATGGATTAGAGCCACATTTCCACGTTACCGTTATGATCAGCTAATGCGGTTAGGCTGGAAGGTTCTTATTCCCCTTACGATTGTATGGGTTATTGTTACAGCATTAATGGTTGTGACTGAACTAAAGCCTTGGTTTTGACGAATCATAAAGAGCCGTCCAATGAATAAACTATATCGATATTTAAAACATTATATTCGCAGCTACACCCTGTTTGATCTGCTAATGGGGTTGAAGCTTACTTTAAAATATTTCTTTAAAAAGAAAATTACGGTTCAGTTCCCGGAAGAGCAAACTCCGATTTCTCCTAGATTTCGTGGCTTATTAGCCTTGCGCCGTTACCCGAATGGCGAAGAGCGCTGCATTGCTTGTAAGCTTTGCGAAGCCGTGTGCCCAGCGTTAGCGATCACGATTGAATCAGCTCCCCGTGAAGATGGTTCTCGTCGTACGACTCGTTATGACATTGATATGTTTAAATGCATCAACTGTGGGTTATGTGAAGAATCATGCCCTGTTGATTCGATTGTGGTCACGCCTATTCAGCATTATCATATCAGCGAGCGCGGCCAAAATATTATGACCAAAGAAAAGCTCTTAGCGGTTGGTGATTTAATGGAACCAAAGCTGGCGGCTGATCGCACGGCTGATCGCAAATATCGTTAACGAGGTGTTCGATGCAAGACTTATTACCACACATCATTTTTTACATCTTTGCTGGAGTCGCGGTTGCATCCGCTTTTATGGTCGTTACCCAAAATAACCCAGTTCGATGCGTGTTATTTTTAGTACTCACTTTTTTTGCTAGCTGTGTGCTCTGGATAATGGTTCATGCCGAGTTTTTAGCGCTTATCCTGGTATTGGTGTACGTGGGTGCTGTGATGACCTTATTTTTATTTGTGATCATGATGTTAAATATAGATATTGAATCTATGCGTACGCGCCTCCTACGTTCTCTACCGTTTGGATTGATTATTGTCGCGCTTTTAACGGGTCTTTTGTTAGTGGCCATTCCAAGTGATTCATTTAAATCTGCGGTGCAACTCTCACAAAGCGTTGTCGAAATTGTTGATGAAAGTTTCACACCATTAGGCGTGACCCCAGAAAGACCATTATCTAATACGGAAAGCCTGGGGCTCGTACTCTATACCGATTATGTATTAGCTTTTGAGATTGCCGCTGTAATCTTGCTGGTATCTATCGTTGCTGCAATTACCTTGGCGCATCGAAAGCCACAGGGTTCAAAACAACAAGATATTGTGCAACAAATTATGACTCGCCGCGAAGATCGGGTCCGATTAGTGAGTATGAAACCAGAACATCGCAAGCCATAACCGCGCGAAGTTATCGTAATCTTTAAACCAGAGGAATGCCGCATGATACCGGTTACAAATTATCTGACTCTGAGTGCCATATTGTTCGGGCTTAGCCTGATGGGCATTGTTATGAATCGTAGAAATGTGATTTTGCTTCTGATATGTGTTGAATTAATGTTACTGGCAGTTAACACCAACTTTGTAGCATTTGCTCATTATTATGGTCAGAAAGCTGGTGAGGTATTCGTCTTTTTTATATTGACCGTTGCTGCCGCGGAAGCTGCGATTGGTTTAGCTATCGTTGTACTGCTCTATCGCAACCGAGGCAACATTGACGTGAACATGATGAATCATTTAAAGGGGTAACAGCGTGAGTATTTTACAGTGTTGTTTGATCGTTATCTTATCTCCCCTTGTTGGAAGTGTTATTTCAGGATTTTTTCGCCATCAAATCGGTCGCGTTGGAGCGCATTCTGTGACCATAGCAGGGTTGGCTGTTTCGCTTCTATTTTCCCTCTATGTAGCGAGCTTAATTCTATCCGGCTCGGTTCCCGTATTGGATGAAAATCTTTATACCTGGGCTAATGGCGGCGACTTATTTCCCTATGCCTTTCATATAGGCTTATTAATTGATCCACTGACCTCGGTCATGATGGTAATCGTAACCTTTGTATCCCTTCTCGTGCACATCTACAGTATTGGCTACATGGCCGATGATGATGGGTATCAGCGATTCTTTAGTTACATTTCACTGTTTACTTTCATGATGCTCATGCTTGTTACTGGTAACAATTTTCTTCAGCTCTTCTTTGGTTGGGAAGGTGTTGGTCTAGTTTCATATCTACTTATTGGATTTTGGTATCAAAAAGAGTCCGCGCTGCAAGGAAGTTTAAAAGCATTTTTAGTGAACCGCGTTGGTGACTTTGGATTTGTACTTGGTATCGGCCTTGTTTTAGCATATACAGGGAGTCTCCACTACGAAACGGTATTTCGTAGCGCTCAGAGCTTAGCTGGAGAAACCATTAGCCTGTTTACAGGCCATAGCTGGTCTTTGGTAACGGTTATCTGCCTGCTGCTGTTTGTTGGTGCAATGGGTAAGTCAGCTCAGATTCCTTTACACGTTTGGTTACCCGAGTCTATGGAAGGTCCGACCCCTATTTCTGCCTTGATCCACGCAGCCACCATGGTAACTGCTGGCGTATTTATGGTAGCTCGTATTTCGCCCTTAATTGAGTTTTCTGCAACGGCGCTAAGCGTTGTCTTAGTCATCGGAGCAACCGGCGCATTATTTACGGGTATTCTCGGTATTGTAATGAACGATATAAAACGCGTCATTGCGTACTCAACCCTGTCTCAACTAGGCTACATGATGGCCGCCATGGGTGCTTCCGCCTTTAGTGCAGGCATGTTCCATCTGTTAACGCATGCCTGTTTTAAAGCCCTATTATTTTTAGCGGCAGGTTCGGTCATTATTGGCATGCACCATGAGCAAGACATGCGTAAGATGGGCGGCTTGTGGCGAAAAATGCCGATTACGTACGTCACTTTTCTTATCGGCGGATTGGCCTTATGTGCAATCCCTCCCTTTGCTGGATTTTATTCAAAAGATACCATTATTGAAGCGGTGCAGTTGTCAACGATTCCAGGTAGTTCTTACGCCTATTTCTGCGTCGCCATTGGCGCAATGGTTACTGCCTTATACACCTTTCGCGCATTTTTTATGACATTTCATGGTCAGCCTAGAATGGACGATACAACCTACGACCATGTTCATGAATCCCCTTGGGTCGTCTGGGTTCCTTTGGTGGCCTTGGCGATACCTTCAGTCATTTTAGGATACATTCTTTATATGCCAATGTTATTTAACGAGCCGACGCTACTGAGTGAATCTATTTTTGTACTGCCGAAATTTGATGTGCTCGCAGAACTAGGCAAAGAAGTCGTATCACCCTTTGAAAGCATGATCCATTCGGTTACATCGCCTGTTTTTTGGTTAACGATTTTAGGTATTTTTATCACTTGGTTTTGTTACATTTTAGTTCCAGGAATTCCAGGACTTATAACGCGTAAATGTTCATGGCTATATCGTATTTTGCAAGATAAATACGGGTTTGACGCTTTTAATGATCTCGTATTCGTACGCGGTTCAAAAGCCTTGGGACGAGCGTTTTATAAAGTTGGCGATCGCACGTTGATTGATGGTCTTGTTGTTAACGGTACTGCAAACTCAATAAAGTGGATTGCTTTACGTACAAGAGGGATTCAAAGCGGTTACTTGTACCATTACATCACCGTGATGGTATTAGGTATATTTGGTTTTCTTTGCTGGTTATTACTGGGTTAATGCGGGTTAATTTAACCGGCTTACAACTTAGCGAAGGTTAGATAGCTTCCAAATTCACGCAGGCAGAACATAAGGTAAGGGTATGCATCATTTGCTCAATCTATTAATTTGGTTACCAATTATTGGTGGTGTTTTTGTATTCTTAACAGGCGATGACACTAGCCCCAATACGTCGCGTTATTTAGCGTTATTTACGGTTATCTTAACGTTATTAATTTGCGTTCCCTTAGTGACGGGCTTTGACATCAATACCATCGGAATGCAATACGTTGATGAGACCGCCTGGATGCCAGCTTTAGGAATTAATTACAGCTTAGGCATTGATGGGCTATCTTTGCTGCTGATAGTACTCACGGTTTTTACTAATCTAATCGTAGTGCTCGCGACTTGGGACAGCATCAAAAAACGAGTAGGCCAATATTTGGCCGCTTTTCTAATTATGCAGGGGTTCTTAGTTGGTGTTTTTGCGTCATTAGATGCCATTTTATTTTACATATTTTGGGAGGCCACCCTCATCCCAATGTATTTAATTATCGGCATTTGGGGTTCAGATAACCGTGTTTATGCTGCAATAAAATTCTTTTTATATACCTTCTTAGGATCCGTCCTTATGCTAGCTTCGTTTTTATATCTTGGCTATCTAGCGGGGACCTTTAAGATTGAAACACTTTATGCAGTGAAGCTCGGCATGACTGCTCAAACGCTAATCTTCACGGCTTTCTTCTTAGGATTTGCTATTAAAATCCCAATGTTTCCAGTTCATACCTGGTTACCGGATGCCCATACCGAAGCACCTGCTGGAGGCTCAATCGTACTAGCGGCTGTATTGCTCAAATTAGGTGCGTATGGATTTATTCGATTTGCATTACCTATCGTCCCTGATGCGTGCAGTCATTACGCCATGTTTATGGTTGTATTATCCTTGATTGCCGTAGTTTATATTGGGTTAGTAGCAGTTATTCAGCAAGATATGAAGCGCCTCATTGCATACTCTTCAATATCGCATATGGGGTTTGTAACGTTAGGTTGTTTTGCCATCTTTGCAATTGCCGATCATGCCAGCTTACGCAGTGCAGGCTTAGTCTTAGAAGGGGCGATTGTGGTGATGATTTCGCACGCCTTTGTATCTAGCGCGATGTTTGCGGGTGTCGGGTATGTTTACGATCGTATGCACACGCGTCAAATTAAAGATTTTGGCGGGATTGTTAATTCCATGCCAATATTTGCGTCCTTTTTTATGCTGTTTGCGATGGCAAATGCTGGATTACCAGGAACGTCTGGATTTGTGGGCGAGTTTATGGTGATCCTTGGGAGTATGAAAGCTGGTTTTTGGATGGCATTCTGGGCGGCTACCACGTTAATCATCGGTGCAGCTTACACGCTTTGGATGTACAAGCGAGTTATCTATGGACCAGTCATTAATGAGCGAGTCGCTGAGCTTAAAGATCTCACTCGCTTTGAATTGAGTGCGTATGTTTTATTGGCGTTGATGGTGGTTGGTATGGGAGTCTATCCTAAGCCCATGCTCGATTATGTCCATCATACCGTGAGTTATACCCTAGCTCTGGCTGATAAATCTAAACTTTAACTTTTTTACTAAATGTACGTAAGGCTTAGTAACATGACCGAGATACTTAATAACATTCATGTCGCATTACCGGAGATAGTTCTTCTCATCACTGCGTGCATTGCATTAATTGGTGAATTATTTTTTCGCCAACGCGTTGCAGCAATCGCACTGTATTGTTCTTTGATGGGTTTAGTTTTGGCCGGGATATGTAGTTACTTACTCTACAATCAGTATCAAATCGTTATTTTTCACGGGTTATTCATAAGCGATGATATTGCGCAACTCATGAAGATTTTTATCTCTATCTCAGTATTTTTATGTTTTTGGTATTCGCAACGATACATTGAAGAGAGAAACATGCCCTCAGGTGACTATTATATATTGGGGTTGTTTTCAACATTAGGCATGATGGTACTGGTTTCTGCTCACTCCATGTTAACCGTATATCTAGGGTTGGAGTTATTATCATTACCTCTTTATGCTATGACCGCCATCCGACGCTCAAATAGTGATGCTTCAGAAGCTGCTATGAAGTACTTTGTTATGGGCGCGATTGCATCCGGAATGTTGTTGTATGGTATCTCGTTAGTCTTTGGCGCGACCGGCGAATTGGATTTGGCCGCCGTTGCAAAAGCTATTTCAACCAATTGGCAAGAACAAAGCGGCCTTCTGTCCTTTGCGCTAGTGTTTATAGTCGCTGGTGTCGGGTTTAAGCTAGCCGCAGCCCCATTTCATATGTGGGCTCCAGACGTGTATCAAGGTGCGCCAACCTCCGTCACACTCTTTATTAGTGCGGCGCCTAAAATTGCTGCCGTTGGCATGGCCATTCGATTATTAACTCTAGGACTCGCTGATCTTGCTGCTCAATGGCAACATTTATTATTGATCATGACCCTTTTATCCACTGGGTTAGGAAATTTACTTGCCATTGCTCAGAGTAACCTAAAGCGGCTTTTTGCCTATTCTGCAATATCACACATGGGCTACGCATTATTCGGAATATTAGCAGCATCTGCGGCAGGATACGCAGCAGCACTTTACTACGTTTTAATTTACTCACTAATGTCGGTCGCAGCGTTCGGGTTAATTGTGTTGATGTCTCGCTCAGGACTTGAAGTGGATCAAATCAGCGATCTAAAAGGACTCAATAAACGCAATCCTTGGCTTGCGTTCCTTATGATGATTATTCTTTTCTCTATGGCAGGCGTTCCACCAACGGTTGGATTTTTTACAAAGTTACTTGTCCTTAAGGCGCTGGTTGATGTGCAATTGACTTGGGTGGCTGTTCTTGGTCTGGCATTTGCAGTCATTGGTGCCTTTTATTATCTTCGTTTAGTTAAAGTGATGTACTTTGAAGAAGCCGAGGAACACAGTGAGATTCAAATCACGGGCCTCACTAAGGTTTTATTTTCCCTAAACTGCTTATCATTGTTGTATTTCGGGATTTTTCCAGGGGCGCTAGTCGCGGCTTGTTTGAATGCCTTTTCCTAATGGCAGCAAATTGAAGCAATTTATTTGCGATTAAGGCTTGATATATCCCAAACTTATGCCTATAATTGGCCTCAATTGATGCGGGGTGGAGCAGCCTGGTAGCTCGTCGGGCTCATAACCCGAAGGTCGTAGGTTCAAATCCTGCCCCCGCTACCAATTTTATATAATAAACCCCGCTTATGGGGTTTTTTATTATCTAGAATTTACCAACACAGCTTTGGCGAGTTCAGTGAGAATTTAAAAATTTTGCGTACTCAAGTACGCTCTGCTGTCCGTCATCAAGAGAGGTCTATGCTACAAAACGAACTTGAACAGCTTCTGGCGCCGGTTATTGAGGACATGGGGTATCGCTTCTGGGGAAGCGAATATCTTGCGCAGGGCAAACATTCTTTATTGCGCATCTATATTGATCATGAAGACGGAATCGGGATTGATGACTGCGAACGAGTAAGTCGTCAGGTCAGCTCCTTACTGGATGTTGAAGATCCTATTTCAGGCAACTACCGTCTTGAAATTTCTTCTCCTGGGATTCCAAGACCTCTTTTTTACAGCTGGCAGTATTCAATGTTTGTAGGACAGGATGTATCTATAAAACTCTCTAAGCCAGTAGCGGGTAAACGTAAGTTCACCGGTAAAATTATTTCCGTTGATGATGACGTCTTGCACTTGCAAGCGGGTGATGATCAGCAGGAGTTTCTTATTTCTAATATTGTGAAAGCATATTTGACAGTCTAGTGAGGCGAACAATGAGCAAAGAATTGTTATTAGTTGCTGAAGCGTTATCCAATGAAAAGGGCGTGAGCAAGGAAGTGGTTCTAGAAGCAATCCAAGCGGCTCTAGAGTCAGCAACGCGAAAGCTATCTGGGATGGAGCTGGGAGTACGAGTTCACCTGGATCCTAAAACTGGCGAATATGAAACCTTTCGATATTGGGAGGTTGTACCCGAAGAGGAAGTTGAATTTCCAGAGCGGCAGCTGACCTTGGAGCAAGCGCGAGAGCGTAAGCCTGATGCAGAAATTGAAGATCGCATTGAAGAGCCCATGGAATCCATTGCATTTGGCCGAATCGCAGCACAAACCGCTCGTCAAGTGATTATGCAAAAAGTGCGAGAAGCTGAGCGAAAACTTGTGATTGATCAGTTTAAAAGCAAGCTGGGACAGTTGGTGTACGGTACGGTCAAGAAAGTGACCCGTGATAACGTTATTATTGATCTAGGCGGAAAAGCCGAAGCGTTTATGCCACGCTGCGAAATGCTCCCCCAAGAAATGTTCAGAACTAACGATCGTGTTCGAGCTTATTTGTACGATATCGTTGAACAATCACGAGGGCCTCAATTATTAGTAAGTCGTACTCGCAATGAAATGTTAATTGAATTATTTCGTATAGAAGTTCCGGAAATTGGCGAAAACGTGATTGAGATTAAAGCGGCTGCGCGCGAACCTGGAAGTCGTGCTAAAATAGCTGTTAAGACTAATGATGGACGGATTGATCCAATCGGCGCCTGCGTTGGTATGCGTGGTGCTCGCGTTCAAGCCGTTTCCAGCGAGTTAGGCGGAGAGCGAGTTGATATCGTTCTATGGGATGACAATCCTGCCCAGTTAGTCATCAATGCAATGGCTCCTGCAGAAATCTCATCGATTGTTGTTGATGAAGATACACACACCATGGATTTAGCCGTGCAAAAAGACCAGCTTTCCCAGGCAATCGGACGCAACGGTCAAAATGTACGTCTTGCGAGCCAACTCACTGGTTGGACCCTGAACGTAATGACGGTTGAGGAGTTTGAAGATAAAAGCCAGGAAGAATCTTCTAAAATTGTGAAACTGTTCACGTCAGCATTGGAAATTGACGAAGAAATTGCGTCATTGCTGTTGGCGCATGGGTTTTCTTCGCTGGAAGAAATTGCTTATGTTCCTAAAGATGAACTGTTGGCGATTGAAGAGTTTGATGAAGAAATTGTTGAAGAACTACGAACTCGAGCGAATGATACGCTACTAACTCAAGCCTTGACGTCAGGTGGGCTCGGGGTAGAAGAAGCTGATGAGAGTTTATTGAACATGGAGGGAATGACGAATGAGCTTGCCGACGAGCTTGCCAAACTTGGTGTAAAAACCATGGATGACTTGGCTGAGCAATCAGTCGATGAACTTCTTGAAATTAAAGGCATGACCGAAGAAAAAGCTGGTGCCTTGATTATGAAAGCACGTGAACCGTGGTTTCAATCTGATGAAGCCTAAGGCTTAATTCAGAATACTATGTAAACTAAATTGATATGCATCTCAAGCTAATGCTGTCATGATAGATCAAATGTTTCATCAAAGGTAACGTGTCAAACGTGTTAACCAAAAAAGTAGACCTTGATGAGAGATTTAGTTCAATATGATAGATATTCTATCTTGAGATAGCTGGATGAGGATTTAATTATGGCGGATGTGACGGTTAAACAATTAGCTCAAGTCGTTGGGATTCCAGTTGAGCGCTTATTGAACCAGTTGCAGGAAGCTGGATTGTCTATTACTGATGATCAGCAGACAGTCAATGAAGAACAAAAGCGCATTCTACTCAATCACTTGAAAGGTGGTGCTCGTGAAGCTCGCCCATCGCCTGAGCGAATTACGTTGCGACGAAAAAGCGTTTCTCAAGTCACACTTGGAAATGATGTCCACAGCGGTAAAACGGTAAATATTGAAGTCCGTAAGAAACGGACTTATGTTAAACGCTCCCTGCTTGAGCAACCTGAAGCCCAAGCTGATGAGTCTATGGATGAAATCGCTGAAGTTGCACCAATCACCACAGCGTCTTCTGAGATTGAGGAGGCTGTAGTCGATCATCATGAGCAAGAAGCCGAAGCAGGAACGCCTGCTGTGTTAGAAGAAGAAAGCAAGAAAGAAGCTGAACAAGCTGCAGAAGAGCCAGAAGAGTCCAAGGAAGAGTCCGAGGAAATCAAATCTGCGAAGCCGGTAGATGAAGTTCCGGTTGCGTCTGAAGCGGAAGGTTCTGCCGAAGAGAAAAAAGCAGACCGCACAAGTAAGCGAAAACCACAACCTAAAGAAGAGCGCGAAGGTGAGCGTGAAGAGTTTAAGCGCGGGAAGAAAAAGGGTAAGTATCAACCGGATATGGAAGATCGGGAGCGTGATATTTTTGCTCATGGCAAACGCCACAAGGGTAAGAAGCGAAAGGGCACTGAAAAGTCCGAAAAATACCGTGAAGCCGAAGAAGCATTAACGCACGGGTTTGCAAAACCTACGGCGCCAGTGGTTCGGGAAGTTACCCTTCCAGAAACCATTACAGTCGCCGATCTTGCTAAACGCATGTCCGTTAAAGCCGCTGAAGTCATTAAAACTATGATTAAGCTTGGTGCTATGGCAACCATCAACCAGGTGATCGACCAGGAAACAGCGATTATTGTAGTTGAAGAAATGGGTCACGTAGCTAAGCCATTAAAAGAAGATGAGATCGAGCAATCCTTAGGTGAGGTAGTATCGCAGGGCAGTGAACAAGTGACACGTGCTCCAGTAGTTACCATAATGGGACACGTGGACCATGGTAAAACCTCGCTCTTAGATTACATTCGTCGTACCAAGGTTGCTGCTGGCGAAGCAGGTGGGATTACTCAACACATTGGTGCTTATCATGTGACAACCCCTAAAGGTGAGGTCACCTTTTTAGATACTCCGGGTCATGCTGCTTTTACCGCAATGAGAGCTCGTGGTGCGCAAGCGACAGATATCGTCATTTTGATTGTCGCCGCGGATGATGGCGTAAAGCCACAAACTATTGAAGCAATTCATCACGCAAAAGCGGCAAGCGTGCCTTTAATTGTCGCTATCAACAAAATGGATAAACCTGGTGTTGACCCTGAGCGTGTGATGAATGAGCTTTCATCTTATGAAGTCATTCCTGAATCCTGGGGTGGCGATACGATGTTTGTAAACATCTCAGCTAAGACAGGGTTGGGCATCGATGAATTGCTGGACTCTATTTTGCTACAAGCGGAAGTGCTAGAACTTACAGCACATACCGATGGAGCTGCTAAAGGAGTGGTGATTGAATCCAAGCTAGACAAAGGCCGTGGTCCTGTCGCGACTGTTTTGGTTCAAAATGGAACCCTGCATAAAGGCGATATATTATTGGCCGGATTGCAATATGGTAAAGTTCGTGCCCTCATTAGTGATAATGGGGATATGGTAGACAGTGCTGGTCCTTCCATTCCTGTTGAGGTCTTAGGGTTATCAGCTATTCCTCACGCGGGTGATGAAGCGATAGTGGTTCCCGATGAAAAACGAGCTCGGGAAGTGGCTTTATTCCGCCAAGGAAAATTCCGAGACGTTAAATTCGCCAGACGACAAAAGGCTTCACTTGAAGGAATCATGGATACCATGGCTGCTGGTGAAACTAAGGTATTGAATGTCGTTCTAAAAGCCGATACACAAGGTTCTGTTGAAGCGATTTCCGATGCATTGGTTAAATTGTCGACTGATGAAGTCACCGTTAAAAATGTTGCTAGTGGCGTGGGTGGAATTACTGAATCTGACGTTCATTTGGCGTTTGCATCGAATGCCTTGTTAATTGGCTTTAATGTTCGAGCGGATGCTAGTGCTAGGCGTCTTGCTGAAACGGAAAGCGTCGCGCTTCAATACTACAGCGTTATCTATGATATTGTGGACCAAGTTAAAGGTGCTCTAACCGGAATGCTTGAGCCAAAATTTAAAGAAGAAATTGTTGGCATTGCTGAAGTTCGCGATGTATTTCGATCTCCTAAGCTTGGTGCTATCGCAGGATGTATGGTTGTTGAAGGCGTCATCAAACGAAATAACCCCATCCGCGTATTGCGAAATAATGTGGTCATTTACGAAGGAACGCTTGAATCTTTACGTCGCTTTAAGGACGATGTGCTTGAAGTACGTCAAGGCATGGAGTGTGGTATTGGCGTGAAAAACTATAATGACGTCAAAGCTGGTGACTTAATCGAAGTGTACGAAACGGTGGAAATTAAGCCAGTGCTGAGCTAAGAGTCAGGCTAAATTATTAGCTGACTCTAAAGCGCATCCCTTACCGACGCAACTCAAAAAATAGTGGGTATTGGTCTAATATTCTCCTAGAAGTGGAGAGAAACCTATGAGCAAAGAATTTAAACGAACCGATCGTGTGGCAGAAACCATGCTTCGCATTTTAGCGCCTATGATTCAGCGCGAAATTACTGATCCTAGATTAAAGGGGTTTATTACGTTATCTGGGGCAAAGGTATCGAAAGATTTAAGTCATGCCAAAATTTATTTTACCGTTCTTTTGGATGATCCGAATGTGGCCTCGGAAGTTTTAAGTTCGGCTTCTGGGTATTTACGAAGCCAGCTCGCTAAAAACATGAAGCTTCGTATTGTGCCTGAATTGCATTTTGTGTTTGATGAATCCATTGAATATGGTAAGCATCTTAGCCGGTTAATAGATGAGGCAAATCCCCCTAAAGACGATGAGCAAAGCGAATAAAAACAGAGTGAATGGAATCTTACTGTTAAATAAACCTCAGGGATACACCTCAAATTATGTGTTGCAAAAAGTAAAGCATTTATACAACGCTAAGAAAGCGGGTCATACCGGCAGTCTTGATCCCTTAGCCACTGGGATGTTGCCGATTTGCTTTGGGGAGGCGACCAAATTCTCGCAATATCTACTTGATGCCGATAAGGGCTATGAAGTGGTCGGACAGTTAGGGGTAAAAACCACAACCGCTGATGCTACGGGCGACGTGTTAAACGTATGTGAGACCTTATCCATTAGCCAATCAGAGCTTCTAAAAGCCCTATCACAGTTTAAAGGCCGGCTAAAACAAATTCCTTCTATGTTTTCTGCTTTAAAGCATCAAGGCGTGCCACTATATCGTTTGGCTCGTGAAGGCAAAGAAGTTGAACGTAAGGCGCGTGATATAGTCATTCATGCGTTGGATTTTAATGAGTTTGATGGTACATTTTTTAAACTAACGGTACGGTGCAGTAAAGGGACTTACATTCGTAATCTGGTTGAAGATATTGGCGAGCACCTCGGAGTTGGCGCTCATGTGGTTTCGCTTCATCGAACGTATACCAGTGGTTTTGAGCAAGATATAATGTATCCTTTAGATGATTTAATGAATTTTGACGTTGATACGTTACAATCATTATTACTACCAATAGATCGCGCCATCGATTTTTTGCCAAAACTCCAATTGAACGAAGATGATGTTGTTGCTCTAAGACAAGGGAAAACGATTCAATACAATATAATGCCTGAATCAACATTGATACGGCTATATCATCCGCAATTAGGATTTATCGGCTTAGGAGCGTTTGACCAAGCAAAAATATTGCGCGCAAAACGGTTAATTTCATTTTAGTATACTAATCGTCGCCCTGGCTACTCGCAGCCGGCAGTTCCCAGGGCAAGAGCATCAAAGTTTAAATTCCTAACACCTTTTCCCTATATTCATCATAAAGGCTCGCTTTTCGTCTTTTTCGAGGAACTGAAAACTTTGACTCGGACTCTTTTCTTATCAAATTCAGCGCCAGATGCCGCATAACGCTCATGTTTTCTGCAGCGACCCCGCGTCTAATTCTTGAGTCGTCTTCTTTAAACGTAACATCCATAACCCAATGCAACGAATTTTCAACATGCCAATGACATCGGATTGCGTGACTAATTTTAGATGCACTAGCTTCAAGTGAACTCACATAATAACGTGCTTCCTGTGTAACAACATTATTAATCTCACGAGAAGATATAATGCAAGCCAAACTTTTTAAATCAACCCAATCTTTGCGAAAATCCTTCAGATAATCGGGTAGTGGAACAGAATAACAAATCCTTGATTCAATCCGTCCGTGACCACAATCATTATCTTTAGTTCGAGAATGCTCAACAGCAGTAAAATCTTTATCAATGGCTGTCGTAAAAAAATCGCTCACCATTTCTTGTAATTCACTCTGATTACCTTTAAGCGCCAACACATAATCAGCTTCACATTCACGTATTTTTTTTGCAATATCACGTTGGCAACCCATCGCATCAATAGTGACAATACATCCTTTAAGTTCAAGGATATCTAGTAGCTGCGGGATGGCCGTTATCTTGTTGGATTTTGTGTCAGTCTTCTGTTGGCCTAAAACCACACCATTTTGACAGGCCCATGCACTAACCATATGAATCGCTGCTTTGCGACTTTTTTTATCATAAGAACGTCGAGCTTGTTTACCATCAATGGCTACTATTTCTCCTTCTGTTATTTTGGCTATGGATTGAACCCAGCTGACAAAACAAGACTGCAGGGCTTTTGGTGATAGACAAGACATTACACGAGTAACCATATCATGATGTGGTATGCCATTTTCATACGGTAGAAACTTCCTCAACCAATCTAATTTGCCGTGACCAAAGTCTTCAATCGCCTCCCAGCCGTCAAATCCAGAAATAATCGCGCTAATACACAGAAATACAATCTCTATTAATGGATAGTCTGTACGGCCTCTTACCCGTGGATCAGGTAAACCATCAAAATGTTCTATTAAACTGCATGACATTAAATAACCCCTTATTTCCAAATAAGGC
>NZ_CAAAIW010000014.1 GCF_900640115.1 Legionella yabuuchiae | reverse complement strand
ATAATCATCTTTCTTGATTATGACTCGAGCGTTCGAATGCAGTGAAATCGCCGTTCGGATCAAAACCGTAATCACCGTTCGAATCAGCCGAAATACGCACTCGATGGAATCACCACCTTTATTCCGTTGAGCTTTCCATGAATATAAAAGAGATTCTGCTAGACCAAGATCTTTAGCCACTTGGGGAACACCTTCTTTGGCTATTCGCTCAAGTGCTAGATCCTTAAACTGAGGACTATATTTCTTTCTGACTACTTTTTGTTCTGATTTATTATTGTTCATTTTTCACCTCTGCTTTAGATTTTACTCTCTTAGCAGGGTGTCCGTCATATTAGGGCAGGATCATATAAAGCCAGTCTTAGAAAAGAATTACATACTATTAGACAAGATATTATGGGCTATAAAACCAAACGGGAAAGCTTATGGCATAGAATTTTCCATAAAACAGCCTTAACGAACGAAAAATTAAAAATAACAAAAGCATTAATTGAATATTTAGATGTTCAAGAACAAGCGCTGAATCGAACAGATAATTTGCAGGATTATGAAACATTTCTTAAACAATTAGAATCAGTTATGGTGACTATGGATAAAGAAAATCGCGATGTTTCTAGATATCATAATCGTCGAGAAGGTTTGCTCGGTGAAAAATTAACGAGCTTTACAGAAAAAATACAAACAAGTAAAAGCCTTTTAAAAGAATTTAAAAAGAGGCATTTGTCTGATGATAAAGATTGCAGCGAAGAAAGAACTGCCGCACTTAAAGGACTCGGGCGCCGACAATCATAACCAGCATTGAAAAATGATATTGCCGTGCCTAGTGGTACGAAGTAACTTAAAGTTTATCCGTAATATCCAGCTGTATGAAAAGTATTTATCTGGAGCTCAGGATAAGCTAAAAGCTAATTGCAAGAGGGCGCGGGCATGACTTGCTCGGTCAAAAAGTCGAGTATCGCGTTTATATATATAAATCATGTTGCTTTATATACCGATAAACGGAGTGTGGGAGGTATTTTTTTATGGACCTTCCTTCTTTTGCTCGTTCTCGAATATCTGTTGAGGAAATATTATATAATCCAGCGTTGTAAAAATAAATAAACCCAGATGGTTTCGAAAGCAGGTTGGCTTTATTTGAGGTTACATGTTCTGAGATAAAGTCCTGAAATACTTTAGGTGGTTCTTCTGTACTAATGGGTCTTTTAATGACCAGAATATGACTGTAATCCGTTAATTTACGCCATTCATTCCAACAAGGGAGTTGTTGAAAGGCATCGGCTCCAACAAGCAACGTTATCGATATATTGTTGCCAAATTCTTTCCGAAAACTTTGTAATGTTTCAATCATGTAAGAAGGGGAATCGCGCTTGATTTCCCGCAAATCAATTCTAAACTCTTTGTAATGAGATAAAGCTAATTTAAGCATATCCACACGCTGGCTAGGAGTTGCTTGGCTCTCAGCTTTTAATACGGGCGTTTTGCAAGGAATAAAGTAGACTTTATCAAATTCAAATTCACGCTGTACCGCAAGGGTGGTAAATAAATGGCCAGTGTGTGGGGGATCAAATGTTCCTCCATAAATTAAAATACTGTTCATATACATGCTTCCATTTTTAAACGACGTACCATAAATCATTTTAGGGAGAAAATGATGAACTTAGAAGAGAAATCGGTAGGTATTTTGATTGAGAATAACTATCAAGAGTTAGAATTTTGGTATCCCTTTTTAAGGCTGCAAGAGGTTGGGATTAATCCGCTGGTCATAGGCCATGAAAAAACGACTTATAACAGTAAACTGGGCTATGAGGTTCTGGCTGATGTGGCTGCAAAAGAAGTTGAGCAGCAATCATTCGACGCAATTATTATTCCAGGGGGCTATGCGCCAGATAAAATGCGTACCCATAAACCCATGGTTAATTTAGTAAGAGCAAACTACGAGCAGGGGAATGTAATTGCAGCTATTTGTCACGCTTCTTGGATGTTAGTCTCAGCAAACATCTTATCTAATAAGAAAGCAACTTGTTATCATTCAATCAAAGACGATGTAATTAATGCTGGAGCACAATATGTTGATGAGCCAGTTGTTGTTGACGGACATTTAATTACTTCTAGACAACCATCTGATTTGCCTGATTTTTGTAAAGCTATATTAAATGCGCTATCGCAACAATAATTCAGAGTTTATGAGCTCTGTACATGACAGATTTTTTGTCATGTACAGAGGTTTATGAGCAGGAGCAAGAATCAGATAGGCTATGCTGATTCTTGCTCTACTAAGTCTCAAAAAGCTCTCTAATCCCACTCCATATAAGGGTCAGAATCATTCATTTCATTTACCGTGTATTTAGGCGTATTATTTTCCTGAATATTTAAAGCCTCTTCAAGACGAATAAATTCATATTGATGCTCCTTAAATAAATCGATGATATCGGACAAAATATACGCATTAAGAAGGTTTGCATGAACTAATAAAATTTGAGGCTTATCGTGATGCGTTGACGTTCGATTTAGTCCTTCAGCCTTAAGGGTTTGCTGCCATATAAAATCTAGGTATGCGGGTTTTAAGTTTTCCAGGTATGAACGTCGACCTGATTCTGGGACAGATAATAATAACTGATTGAAAATAAAATCTTTGCTGTCGATAGTTATCGGCGCAATATGATAATTTTTTTCTGCAAGAAACTCCAAAACCTGCTTTCTTTTAGCGCCTTTTCCCATCGCCAAATAAGGATAGCGAAAAAATTTCGGTTCCGTTAATACGGGAGAAAGTATTTTATCTGCGACATCGACCTCTTCAATATAATCATTTACATTGGCGCTGTTTAAGTTCGTATGATTGAACGTATGATTACCTAATCCTAAGCCTGCTTCACGAAACTGATTTAATACAGCCCAGTTCTCAGAATGCACATTGCCCGCGATGATAAATCCAGTCGCTGGTACTTTTTTGGATTTTAGCGTGTCGATGATCATGGCTAAGTGCTGATTCTTGTAATCACCGACAAATGGCAGATCATCAATGGTTAAGGCGATTTTCTTATGAGCAGCGTAAGTTGTGCTGAAGCTTACAATAAATAGAAAAACTATTTTTCTAATTAACTTTAAATCTATTAAGTTTAAATTCATAACCTTTTTGTTACAAAATTCATCAAAACGTATTATCTTACACTAACCATGCGTTTGTCAAAGAAGTTCATTGCCTGTTGATGCGGATCATTAAACTAAACAAGCGTGGTTACGGGAGTACCACATAGGCCGAGGACTAAATGTTCAAATTCGTGCCACACATTACCTTCTTGGTTAGACTTAATGATTAGATCAAGACAATGGCAGGTTTGCAATAATTCATATAGAGAAGTTGCGGGTAAGCGTTTTAAAGCCAGTTCATATTGATTTCTTTTTTGAGGCCATACTTTGAGTTGGGTAAATGCTGTATGAATAGGGAGAGATTGTTGAACTAAATGAGACAACTGAATGAGCAGGCGAATTTCTTGCGCTAAAATCCATAAGACTAACGTGGGTTCTTTACGGCTATCATGGGCTTGTCTTAGCAAGTGAATGGCTTTTTCGGGATGTGCGACCAAACAGGCATCGGCGAGCTCATAAAGCTGATAATCGCATTGGTCGATTAAATGTTCTTTAATGTCATTTAGGCCTATGCGTTGATTTGGGAGTGCTGTTAACGCTAATTTTTCAATCGCTTGTGCACAGGCTAGCATATTGCCTTGCGTATATTGTTGAATAAGCAAGGGGACATCCGGGTCAACTAAGATTCCGCGCTGTTTTAACTGAGAAACAATCCACTGCTGCATGGCTTGTGGTGTAAATGAATACACCTGCACCACATTGACTTCACGATCATTGGTTAGCCATTGGAGTTGTTTGGAGGGCACATTAGGCGCATTCAAAACAATCTGGCAGCGAGGATTAATGGCTTTTAAATAGGATAGAATCGCTTCTTTGCCTACTTTATCAATACTTTTTTTATCGTAATACGCATTGATTAGGACGTTTTCAGCAAACAAAGAGTAATTATTCGCCTCATCAAAGAGAAGTAACCAATCTGCTGGACTGTTCAGATGCACTGTTTTGTAATCGACTTCGCCTTGTTGCCGACATGCGGTTTTAATTTGATGCTGTGCGTCGTTCAGTAGATACTGGTCTTGTCCTGTAATGATATATAAGGCCTTAATACCTTTCTTTAAATTGCCCGCTAAGGCATCATATTTAATCAGCATGTCGATGCTTCACAGAGCACTGGCTCATTCTGTTATGAAGAAATTGCCACCGAGTACACAATGAAAGAGCTACTGTACATGCGTCCGGCCCAGTCCCTGTCCAGGAGCGGCCGTTTGTATCCGTCACAAGGCATCGTTTATCATTTAAAGACAAAGGTCCTTGTTCGCAATAGGATTGAGCCGTTTTACAACCGGCTTGTGCTGCTTTTTTCCGGCAAGTTGCATTAGCTGCCCGCATAGCGCTTTTAAGAGAGTCACCTAGGCCTTCATAACTTTTTTTCTGGGCATCAAATGCAAAACATAACCATTGCCCAGGAGGAATTTGAGCATAGGTTGCGTTCATTACAAGACATCCCAGAAGAAGCGTAAGTTTTATTTTCATTACCATATCGTCCTTTTCGTAAACTGAAAATATACTCTAATACTTCAAAATGCGACGTTTAAGCAGTTACTTTTCTTGCCAAGCATAGAGAAAAAATTTGTAATAGGGCTGGGTATTTGCCAATTTTTTTTGATGCTTAGACAAAAATCACATCTCTCCTAAATTATCGTATTGTGAAATATTGTGAAGTATTTTGAGTATATAGTATAGCCACGTTTCTTACCTGCGCACAGGGATTGCGGAATTAGATTTAGTCGTGTAGTTGCTGATTCGATTCAATATCAGGGCAGATGCTTCTTGCATCATTTCATTTTTTGTGAGCGTCTCTTCATAATTAGAGCCAAGAATCCGATCATTGTTAATGGTAATCTGTCGGTTTACTACCACCAGGGTTTCAGGAATTCGTTCTTTTCCATTCGCCTCCTGCACTTTAAATCGTAAGCGATAAATAATTTGATATTGACGAGGTGTGGTTGTGGAGCTAACACTTACAATGTTTTCTTGAAAGGCCTCGGAAGTAATCATAAGCCAAAATCGTGCAGTAGCCGGATCGGGACACACACGAATAAAATTTGCTTCTAACTGATTCTTTATAATTGGGGTCAGATAATGCTCATATTCGGGAGTGATGATTGCGACCTTATCCAACCATTTAGGAAGATTAGCAACCCCCCGCAAATGAAAGCCACAGCCAGCAAACACACAGGTATAAAAAATAACAAGCAGAGAAGTTATAACTTTGCTGACTGGGCGCCTCATTTAATGAACCACAAGATTAATAAGCTGTCGATGTGGAACCACGATTGATTTTTTAAGGGATTTTCCCGATATAAATGAAGCCACATTTTGTTTGGCTAATTCAATGAGTTCCTTTTCTGAGACATCTACACTGGTTTTAAATTCGCCACGAAGCTTTCCATTGACCTGAACCACATAATCGACTTCGTCCGTTTTCAATGCGCTTTTGTCAACTTTAGGCCAAGGAGCATCAATGATAATTTTTTCAAATTCTAGCTCTTGCCATAAATGGTGACAAATGTGAGGTGTAATTGGAGCTAATAAACGCAGCAAAATACTCAAACTATAATGAATAAAACATCTATCATTTTCATTGTCGATTTGATAGGACGAAAGTTCATTAAATAATTTCATGCAACCGGATACTACGGTATTGAATTGCTGCCGTTTATAATCCTGATTAACTTGGGCGAGAATCTGATTAACAACAAAACGGCCTTTTTGTACGCGACTACTGCTGGTTTGCCAACTAGTGCTGTTATTCCCGTCTTGAACGGATTCATTAATATCGATAATAAATGATTTGTGCTCCTGGGCGAACGACCAAAGCCGCTTAAGAAAACGATGCGCACCTTCCACACCAGCATCAGACCACTCCAAGGATTGCTCTGGAGGAGCGGCAAACATAATAAATAATCGCGCTGTATCTGCTCCGTACTTATCAATTAACTGGTTAGGGTCAACGGTATTTCCTTTAGACTTAGACATTTTATGTCCATCCTTAAGAACCATTCCCTGACTCAGTAAGGCTTTGAAGGGCTCGTCAGAATTAACTAAACCTTCATCGCGCATGAGCTTATGGAAAAAACGAGCATACAGCAAATGCATGACCGCATGTTCAATCCCACCAATGTATTGATCAACCGGTGTCCAATACTTGGCTCTATCATCGAGCATGGCATTATCTTGGCCCTTGCAAGCAAAACGAGCATAGTACCAGGATGATTCAATAAAGGTGTCAAAGGTATCTGTTTCACGAATAGCATCTTGGCCACACTTAGGACAAGTGGTGTGCACAAATTCTTCGCAATGTGCAAGAGGAGAGCCACTCCCAGTTAATTGTACGTTTTGCGGAAGTAAAACCGGTAATTGCTCTTCTGGAACAGGAATAATTCCGCAGACCTCGCAAGCGATCATTGGGATAGGCGTACCCCAATAACGTTGACGAGAAACGCCCCAGTCGCGCAGTCGGTAATGAACTTTAGGTACGCCCGCATCAATCTCAACAATCGCATTGGTGATAGCCGCTTTGGCTTCAGAAGAACTCATGCCATCAAATTCACCGGAATGAATTAATAAGCCTTCGCCAGTATAGGCAGATTTCGAAAAGTCATGTTGTTCATTGTTAGTGGGTTTAATGACTTGTTTCACTGGAAGATTATATTTATGGGCAAATTCCCAATCGCGTTGATCATGAGCTGGAACCGACATGACAGCGCCTGAGCCATATTGAATTAGAACAAAGTTAGCAATCCAAACTGGAATTTCATTTCCAGTGATTGGGTGTATGGCTTTAAGACCACTATCAACCCCGCGTTTTTCAATCGTGGCAAGTTCAGCTTCTGCCATTCTTACCCCTTGGCAACTCTCCAAAAATTCACGAACCTGTTTATTGTCATTCGCTGCTTGTTTTGCAAGAGGATGATCGGGTGCTACTGCAAGATACGTGGCTCCCATTAAGGTATCTGGACGTGTTGTATAAATTTTTAAGCGTTTAGGATAGTCATTTACGCGAAAATAAATTTCTGTACCTTCTGAGCGACCAATCCAATTTCGTTGCATTTGCTTAACTTGCTGTGGCCAGTGCTCTAATAAATCAAGATCATTTAATAATTCATCAGCATAAGCGGTAATTTTGATGAACCATTGTGATATTTCTTTGTGCTCAACGAGCGCTCCAGAGCGCCATCCGCGTCCATCTATCACTTGTTCGTTGGCTAAAACGGTTTGATCAATGGGATCCCAATTAACAATCGAATTTTTTTTATAAACCAAGCCTTTTTCATACAGCTTTATGAAAAACCATTGCTCCCATCGATAATATTCAGGATCAGACGTGGCAATTTCTCGTTTCCAATCGTAGGCGTTGCCCAGTCGTAATAGCTGAGTTTTCATCGCTTCAATATTTTTAATGGTCCACTCAGCGGGGTGAATGCCATGTTTAATTGCTGCATTCTCTGCGGGGAGACCAAATGCATCCCAACCAATGGGTTGCAATACATTTTTCCCGAGTGCGCGCTGATAGCGTGAAATTACGTCTCCGAGCGTATAGTTCCGAACATGCCCCATGTGTAGCGATCCACTTGGGTAGGGAAACATGGATAAGCAGTAAAACTTCTCTTTATTTAAATCTTCTGACACATTAAACAATTGTTTTTTATGCCAGAACTGTTGTGCTTGTTCTTCGATTTCATTTGGGTTATAGCTGTTATCCATAGTCTAACGTCAATTTCTAAAGTGGTTGGTAAGAATAACGCCTCTTTCGTTTTGCAGCAATAGTAAGGCGTCCCCGAAGTCCATTTTGTTTAAAAACGACCTCTTTTCAAGGCACTTCCTAAGTAAAATGCTAAGCCGATCACAAATAAACAAATTATCAAAATAGGGAGGTCCCCCCAATACACCCAAAGCGTTGAGCCTCGGATGGGCTGAATATGTGATTCGAGCAGACCTTCGCGATAAGCAGGTAATGAATCTACGATTTGACCGTTTGCATCAATAACAGATGATAGTCCGTCATTATTTGCAACAATTTGCTCACGTGCTGTTTGTATGGACAATGCTCGTGCCATTTGCAATTGTTGGTGCATGGCAAACGAATGACCAAACCAGCCATCATCACTGATGGAGACGATCCATTCGGCTAACGGCAACTGTTTACGTAATAATTGAGGATATGCTAATTCGTAACAAATCAAAGAAGCAATCGGGTGATTTTGAATGAAGACCAAGGGTTGGGTCGATTTTCCGGGATTTAAATTGGCTACTGGAATGGCCATCCATTCAATGAGCGCTTGCAATGGTGCAGGAATATACTCTCCAAAAGGAACTAAGTGTTGTTTTTGGTAAATGCCTTGTCCATCGCCAAGCGCGAGCATGGCATTATAGAGTTTGGAATCATCAAACTCAGTGGGCTGAAGAATACCGAGTAATACCGTACTACCCGCCTCATTTGCTTTGCTGTCAAGCTCATCCAAAAAATCACTGATGTAAGGAGCTGGTACAGGAATTGCAGATTCAGGCATAACGACCAGTTGATTCGTTTTCAGTAATTGTTCTGCGGCTTGTTTATATTGCGTTATCAGTTGCCAGAAGAGATTTTCATCCCATTTATCTCTCATCGATAGGTTTGCTTGGATAATCCCTACCGATATAGGAGCGGAGGTTGAAGTTCCCCATGGGATATTAAATAAGCCAGGCAGGATTAAGGTCGCAGCAAAAGCCGCGATTAACCCATAACGCTTGCTAGTTTTTATCAGAAAAGCCCCACCTAAAAAACAAGCGGCAAGACTGGCAAAAAAGCTTGCGCCATACACACCGAGCCAAGGTAAAACGTATTTAATTGGTGTCTCGATTTGACTGAAGCCAAGCAGCAACCAGGGGAACCCCCCTAATAGAGTTGCTCGAAGATATTCCCCAAAACACCAGATCGACGTGAATAGAACACAACGATATACCATGGAAAAATGCTGTTGCATCGCAAAATAATAGACCGCAGCTACTAGTAGGGGGTAAAGCGATAGATACAGTATAAACAATGCGGTAATTATTGTAGAACCTAATAAATTCAAATGGCCATACTGATGAATGCTGACATAAACCCAGGATACACCGACGCCTAAGCTTACTATCCCAAATAAATATCCAGTCAATAAGGACTCTTTCAGCGTTCGGTTTTGAAGAAGGACAAAGAAAATAGCAAGGCTTAAAAGCGCTAACCCGGGCATATGAAATGGGGCAAAGCCAAATGGAAAAAGCAAGCCAGCGAAGGAGGCTTGTAAAGCAATTTTATAGGAACTTAAGCCAGTCATAGGCTGAGATACGGCTAGAACCTTACTAAATGAGTTCATTGATTTCGTGATTTTTTTAGGAAAAACAAGTTTAAACTGAATCTGGGGATGATAACAATCAAAACAAATGTTTCATAATATGAATTTTATTAATAAGGAGTATTCAACCTTACTAAGTTTGGTGTAGGATGATCTATACGCGTGGTCGTTCAAAATGCCTGATTTATGCTTTTTCTTTTTCGCCCTGCTGCCTATTAAAAAACTCGCAAAGGATTGAACCTTTACTCGCTTTTTAATAGGCAACAGAACAAAAATAAAAGGCGCCTAAAAACACGCATTTTTAACGATCACGGGTATATCGATTCAGAAAGGAGACGAATTGTATGTATCATGTCATGATTACAGGGGCAGGGAAAATAGGTAGCTTGATTGCCTGCCTGTTAGCCGAAAGCAAGGATTATGAAGTTCATCTGGCGGATTTGGAGTTTGAAAGCCCTGATGCTAAACGTCTTTTAGAAGTAATGCCAGAAATCAAAACGGTGGCGCTGGACGTAACCGATGAAACTTCTGTAGAAGCCTACCTCATTAAGCATAATATCATCGCTGTTATTTCAAGTTTACCGTTCTTTCTTAACCTCCATGTGGCTCGCGCAGCCAAGGCCGCAAAAGCGAACTATTTCGACCTGACCGAAGACACAGCGGTCACTAGCGCAATTAAGGCTATTGCAACGAATGCGAATACTGCTTTTGTTCCTCAATGTGGACTTGCGCCTGGCTTTATTAGTATTGCGGCCAACAGTATTATGCAAGGGTTTGATGAATGCCATCATGCCAAATTGCGCGTAGGTGCTTTACCGCAACGCTCTAATAATGCACTGCATTACTCACTAACCTGGTCTACAGAAGGGTTAATTAATGAATATGGTAATCCTTGCTACGGGATCAAAGAAGGAAAAGCCGCCGTCCTTACGCCTCTTGAAGAGCTTGAGGTTATTCAAATTGACGGAGCCCAATATGAAGCATTTAATACTTCTGGGGGCATAGGAAGTCTTGCTGAATTGTATGCGGGTAAAGTTAAAAGTTTAGATTATAAAACAATGCGTTATCCGGGTCACTGTGAAAAAATGCGATTTTTAATGAATGATCTGCAATTAAACAGCGATCGCCAAAGTTTAAAGCGTATTTTGGAGCGTGCTATCCCAAAAACGTATCAAGATCTAGTCATAGTATATGTCGCAGTCGATGGTATTAAAAATGGCGAATTTTCTGAGTATAGTTATGAGAAGAAAATATACCCAGCTACGATTCGAGGGCTAGTCTGGTCTGCGATTCAAGTCAGCACCGCTTCTGGCGTTTGCGCGGTGGTTGATTTAGTTCTAGGTCAAACGAATGAATATCATGGGTTGGTGTTACAAGAGCGCTTTGGCTTGGATAAATTATTAGCCAATCGATTTGGAAAATATTACGCATAACCCCCGCTTGTTAGGAGATTTTTTGATGGAACTTTTAAACACACTTAGACTTGATGCGGTAAACCCTGGCGCGTATTTAGGCTACAGTTGGAACAGTAATCTGAATGATACACTAATAGAATCTTATAACCCCGCGAATGGAATGAAGATAGCATCCGTGGCCAGTTGTACCCGAGATGAATATGAGCATGTAATTAAACATGCTGAAGAGGCTTTTTTAGCCTGGAGGGAGGTTCCTGCGCCAAAACGCGGAATCATAATTCGTCAAATTGCAGATGCTTTAAGAGAGCAAAAAGATGCTCTTGGAAGTTTGGTTTCCCTTGAAATGGGCAAATCAAAACCAGAAGGTGATGGTGAAGTGCAGGAAATGATTGATATTGCTGATTTTGCGGTAGGTCAATCACGAATGCTTTATGGAAAAACGATGCATTCCGAACGCCCCGAACATCGCATGTATGAACAATGGCACCCTTACGGTGTCGTGGGCATCATTTCTGCGTTTAATTTTCCCGTTGCTGTATGGTCATGGAATGCATTTATTGCTGCGGTGTGTGGAAATGTAACTATTTGGAAACCTTCGCCCAAAACACCACTTTGTGCGATTGCTGTTCAAAAAATTTGCAATGAGGTCTTGGAGGCAAATAATTGTCCAAATATTTTTTCATTGATTATTCCAGCATCACATGATATCGCTGAGGATATGGTCAAAGATCGCCGTGTTCCTTTAATTTCATTTACAGGGTCTACGGCGGTTGGAAGACAAGTGGGGGCCAAAGTGGCCTCACGGTTAGGCCGCTCTATTTTAGAGCTAGGAGGCAATAATGCCATTATCTTAGATGAAGACGCTGATCTAAACCTTGCCATACCTTCTATTGTGTTTGGAGCGGTAGGAACGGCTGGTCAACGATGCACCTCCACAAGACGTCTCTTTATAAAAGACAAAATTTTTGAACAAGTCATTCACCAACTTAAACACGCTTATGAGCAAATTACCATAGGTGATCCGCTCGATCCCGACCATCTGATGGGGCCTTTAATTGATCAGCAAGCGGTCGCTTCATTTAAATATACGATCGAGCGAATTAAAAAAGCCGGCGGAGAAATTATTGCTGGTGGCGAAGCATTAGACCGTCCCGGTTGCTTTGTTCAGCCTACCTTGGTAACCGGATTATCAAATAAATCGGAATTAGTTCAAGAGGAAACATTTGCTCCTATCTTGTATGTTTTCTCTTACTCAACTATAGAAGAAGCAATTCAGCTTCAAAATGGAGTGCCTCAAGGGTTGTCGTCAGCATTATTTACCCAAAACCTAAAACACGCGGAACTTTTTTTAAGCGCAAAGGGAAGTGATTGCGGTATAGCCAATGTGAATATCGGCACATCTGGGGCTGAAATTGGTGGTGCATTTGGAGGTGAAAAAGAAACCGGAGGCGGGCGCGAATCTGGATCAGACGCCTGGAAGGGGTATATGCGTAGGCAGACCAATACGATTAACTGGGGGGATTCTTTGCCTTTAGCACAAGGCATAACATTTGATCTAGCTTAGGGAAGTATCAATAGCAGTTTTAGTCGGTATAGTTTGGATCGGCAAACCCATTCATTAGTTTTCGCAATTAATAGTATAGGAAGAACCATGCAAGAACCATTTCATATTAAACGAATTGCTGTTTTAGGTGCGGGAGTAATGGGCGCGCAAATTGCGGCTCATTGTGTTAATGCAGGTATCGAAACCTTGTTGTATGACCTAGCTGAAGAAAAAAATCATTATGCTGTGGTGGAAAAAGCACTGAAACACTTAAAACAGTTAAAACCATCCCCACTAGGGACTGAGTATACAGCCTCTCTTATTAGAGCTAAAAATTATCAAAATGATCTAAACGACCTTGCAGAATGCGACTTGATCATTGAAGCGATCGCCGAAAAGATGGAATGGAAAACCGATCTTTATCAACGTATAAGCTCATATATCAGCGATAAAGCTGTATTAGTGACGAACACATCAGGTTTAAGTATTAATTCATTGGCTAGAGCGTTGCCCGAAGTATTAAGAGATCGTTTTTGTGGTGTGCATTTTTTCAACCCTCCTCGATATATGCATCTGGCTGAACTTATTCCTGCAGAGTCAACCTCTGATAATTTGTTAAATCAACTTGAATCTTGGTTAACCAGTTATCTTGGCAAGGGGGTTGTTCGTGCAAAAGATACGCCTAATTTCATCGCAAATCGAATCGGAGTCTTTTCACTGTTATCTACGATGTACAATGCGGAAAAAATGCAGATAGGCTTCGATGAAGTAGATGCTTTAACAGGCGTGTTAATTGGTAGGCCAAAGTCCGCAACATTTCGAACCATGGATGTGGTTGGTTTAGACACCATGGCTCATGTGGTGCGCACCATGGAAGAACAACTCAAGGATGATCCATGGCATCAATATTTTACTTTACCTAAATGGCTCTTGAACTTGATCGATGAAGGTAAGTTAGGGCAAAAGTCTGGTCAAGGAATTTACCGGAAAAATGGTAAAACCATCGAAGTATACGACCTTAAGCAAGGCGAATACAGACCAGCCAAAGGAGAAGTGAGTGCCGAAGTACAGGACATTTTTAAAGAAAAAGATCCTGGTGTTCGATTTAATAAACTATTTGATTCAACGGCACCTCAAGCTCAGTTTCTGGCAGCGTGTTTTCGGGATCTTTTCCACTACAGTGCTTATCATCTCGAAGAAATTGCTGATACTGTGCGGGAGGTTGATTTGGCGATGCGTTGGGGATTTGGTTGGCAACAAGGCCCGTTTGAAAGTTGGCAGCGTGCAGGAGTAACGAGCGTTAAACAACAGATTCAGGCAGCCATTGAACACAACCAAACCATGAGTGACGTGGATTTTCCTAGCTGGCTCAATGATATCGCCGATTTTTATACCGAAAAAGGCGCTTATTCACCTACGAAATCAAGTTATGAAGAGCGAAGTAAACTCAAAGTGTATCAACGTCAATTTTTTCCTGAGCAAGTACTGGCTGAGAAAAAATTTCCTACAGAAGTACTTTATGAAAATGAGGGGATTAAACTTTGGCATCTTAAGGATGATGTCGCCGTATTAAGTTTTAAGAGTAAAGCCAATACGATTGGCCAAGCGGTTTTAGATGGATTTAGTCAATCGTTAGACTTGGCAAAAAGAGAGCTGCAAGGATTAATCATTTACCAGCAAGATGACAACAATTTTAGCTCAGGTGCGGATCTAAGAAGCGTGGGTTCAATGGTAAAGGCAGGAGAGATGAGTCGCCTGAAACAAATGATAACAGACTTCCAATCGCTTGCTATGCGGATTAAGTATAGCCCTGTTCCTGTTGTTGCGGCACTCCGTGGTCGAGCTTTAGGTGGTGGGTGTGAGTTAATGATACATTGTGCTCGTGTTGTTGCAGGTTTTGAAGCCTATCCTGGGTTGGTTGAAGCGGGCGTAGGATTAATTCCTGCCGGCGGAGGTTGTAAGGAAATGGCATTACGAGCTTCAAAAGAGACAAGTAATGGGGATTTAATGAGCCGAATCAAGCCCTATTTTGAGCAAATTGCAATGGGTATTGTATCCAGCAGTGCGGCTGATGCGAAAAACAGAGGATATCTTCAAGCTAATGATAGCTGGGTGATGCATCGCAATGAAGTACTCTACGCTGCATTAGAAAAAATAAGCCAATTGCAGGCTGAAAATTTTGTCCCGCCAATACCCCCTCGTTTTAAAGTAGCTGGGCGAGACGGGCATGCGATGTTACAAGTAGGCTTAGTGAATTGGCGAGAAGGCGGCTTTATCAGCGAGCATGATTATTTTCTAGCCAATCAACTAGCATCCGTTCTGTGCGGCGGTGATGTCAATGCCGGTGAACTGGTTGATGAGCAATGGCTATTAAAGTTAGAACGAGAAGCATTTATGACCCTTGCCGAAACAGACAAGACGCAAGCCCGTATTAGTCATTTGCTAGAAACCGGCAAACCATTGCGCAATTAAGCAGGAGAATAATTCATGACGAATGTGTATGTAGTGGATGTGATACGAACTCCAGTGGGTAAAGCTCCAAAAGGGGTGTTCAAAAATACATTACCGGATGATCTGCTTTCGCACACCATCCGAAGTTTGGCCGATCGCCATCAAACGATTGATTGGCGAGCCATTGGTGATGTTGTGATTGGTTGTGCTATGCCTGAAGCAGAACAGGGTATGAATGTTGCACGGATTGCTTCATTATTGGCGGGATTACCGGAATCCGTACCGGCCATGACCATCAATCGCTTTTGCTCTTCTGGTGTGCAAAGTATTGCCACGGCAGCTGCTACGATTGCTGAAGGCGATATTCCTTTCGCGTTGGCTGGTGGGGTTGAAAGTATGTCAAAAGTCCCGATGGGGGGGAACAAATACACGGCTAATCCAAAAATTTTTACTGATGATCACGTTGCTATTGCCTATGGAATGGGGATAACGGCTGAAATTGTTGCAAAGCGATGGGAAATATCCAGAGAAGAACAAGATGAATTCGCTACAGAAAGTCATCGCAGAGCAATCGATGCTCAAAAAAATGGTTACTTTAAGGCTGAAATTACACCCATTGAGGTAATCGATCGGCTAGTAAACCTAAAATCGTCTGAGCTTATAACCAAAAAGCGTGTTATTTCTGAAGACGAAGGCCCTAGAGCAGATACTTCGTTCGAGGCAATTTCTAAATTAAAGCCTGTATTTGCAGCCAAGGGAACAATCACGGCTGGGAACAGTTCGCAAATGAGCGATGGGGCTGGCATAGCGCTGTTATCCAATGAGGAACACTTAAAGCGATTTGAATTAAAACCTATTGGTCGTTTGGTTAGTTATGCTGTGGCTGGTGTTCCTCCTGAAATCATGGGGATTGGTCCAATTGAAGCGATTCCATTAGCGTTAAAAAAAGCAGGCTTAACCCTGGATCAAATGGATTGGATTGAATTAAATGAAGCCTTTGCGGCGCAATCATTAGCAGTGATTAAAGAGCTCGATTTGCCTCGTGATAAAGTGAATCCGCAAGGTGGAGCCATTGCATTAGGCCACCCACTTGGTGCTACTGGAACAATCCGAACCGCAACATTACTTCACGGGTTAAAGCGCGTGAATGGGAAATATGGGATGGTTACCATGTGTATTGGAACAGGAATGGGAGCGGCCGCAATTTTTGAGGCTTTGTAGAATTTACTCTTGAAGAAACAGAAGGTTTTCTAAAGGATTGTTTTGCCCACTTGGGAGATGACTGTGTATATACCCGTAATCTTTCAAAATGCGTGTTTTTAGGCGCCTTTATTTTTTGTCCTGCCGCATTTTAAAAAGCGAGTAATGGCTCATTCCCTTGCGAGTTTTTTAAAATGCGGCAGGGCGAAAAAGAAAAAGCATAAATCACGCATTTTGAAAGATTACGGGTATATACCCGTGATCGTTCAAAATGCGAGTTTTTAGGCGCCTTTATTGTTTGTCCTGCCGCATTTTAAAAAATCGAGTTATGGCTCGTTCCCTCGCGAGCTTTTTAAAATGCGGCAGGGCGAAAAGGAAACAGCGTAAATCACGCATTTTGAACGATCGCCGGTATATTATAAGCATAGAAGGATAAGAACAATGGAGCATGCTAAGCAATCTATCAAAGCCCGATCAAACGAATCTTCAGAACAAAGCATTTATACATGTCCCATGCATCCTGAAATTCGTCAACCCAACGCTGGTAATTGCCCAATCTGTGGTATGGCTTTGGAGCCAGAATCAATTTCCTTACAAGAAGAGAAAAGTACTGAATACCAAGATATGCTGCTTCGGTTTTGGGTAGCTTTTGTATTAAGTACGCCTATTTTTATTCTCGCGATGGGTAGTCACTTAATTGGTAACTTCACTTCACCCTGGGTTTCAAATTGGTTGCAATGCTTGCTAGCCACTCCAGTAGTACTTTGGTGTGGTCTTCCTTTTTTTAAGCGCGCTTGGCATTCTTTAGTAACGCTAAATCTAAATATGTTTACCTTAATTTCAATGGGAGTTGGCGTTGCTTGGATTTACAGCGTCATTGCAACCTTGTTTCCCTTTATTTTCCCCTCCCAATTTAGAGAACCTGGCGGATCTATCGGGGTTTACTTTGAAGCCGCAGCGATGATTACAACCCTAGTGCTCTTAGGACAAGTGCTTGAGTTAAGAGCAAGAGAGAAAACTGGGGATGCTATTCGTGAACTTTTAAATCTTTCACCTGAAACAGCACATCGACTTGATGAAGAAGGAAATGAAGTGGATGTGCCTTTAAATGATCTTGAACAAGGCGATCGCTTGCGCGTTAAACCCGGTGAAAAAATCCCAGTTGATGGCGAATTAATAGGCGGTAAGAGCCATGTTGATGAGTCCATGGTTACTGGAGAATCAATGCCAGTTGAAAAAAAGGAGGGCTCAAAGGTTATTGGTGGCACGATTAATCAAACAGGAAGTTTTGTGATGAAAGCCACTCATGTGGGCCAAGATTCTATGTTAGCTAGAATCATCAAAATGGTTAGCGAAGCTCAGCGCAGTCGTGCGCCAATTCAAAGCTTAGCCGATAAAGTGTCTGGTTGGTTTGTCCCCATAGTTATTCTTATTGCTTTAATAACCTTTATTATTTGGTTTTTCGTTGGCCCCGAACCTTCGTTAGCCTATGCGTTGATCACTTCCGTATCGGTGTTAATCATTGCCTGTCCCTGTGCGTTGGGGCTTGCGACACCTATGTCGATTATGGTTGGGGTGGGGGAGGGGGCAAAACAAGGGGTTTTAATAAAAAATGCAGAAGCGCTTGAGCTCATGGAAAAGGTTACAACACTTGTTGTTGATAAAACAGGAACTTTAACTGAAGGGCGGCCAAAGCTCACACAAATTATTCCCAATAAAGGATTTGATGACGAAGAGATTTTAAGGCTTGCTGCAGCCATTGAACAACACAGTGAACATCCACTGGGTAAGTCTATTGTCGATGCGGCAAAAGAAAAGGGAATACGTTTTGGGGAGGCATCAAACTTTGAAGCTCCTACAGGAAAAGGGGTTAAGGGGATGGTAGGCGACCAAGAAATAGCTGTTGGTTCGGCTAAATTTTTGGACGAGTTTATAACGGATGAGAATCCCATGCTTTCAGAAGCAGATGAATTAAGAAACAAAGGCGCCACAGTTATGTTTGTTAGCATTGATAAGCACATTGCGGCTTTGCTCGCAGTTGAAGATCCTATTAAACCGAGTACTCAAAATGCAATTCAAACTCTACAAGAGGCAGGCCTCGAAATTATTATGGTTACGGGGGATAACAAAAAAACAGCAGAAGCCGTAGGTAAAAAGCTAGGGATAAAAAAGATTAAAGCGGAAGTCATGCCGGATGATAAAAATCAAGTGATTGCAGAGATTCAAAACAATCACAAGGTGGTTGCCATGGCTGGAGATGGTGTCAATGACGCACCTGCGTTGGCTCAAGCGGATATTGGTATTGCCATGGGTACAGGAACCGATGTTGCCATTGAAAGTGCTGGAATTACCCTCCTCAAGGGAGATTTAAACGGGATTGTTAAAGCGTATCATTTGTCGCAAGTAACATTAAGAAACATTAGACAAAATCTATTTTTTGCTTTTGTTTATAATCTATTGGGCGTACCAATTGCAGCTGGCGTCTTATATCCCGCGTTTGGATTGCTGCTAAATCCTATTGTTGCAGCCGCAGCAATGTCTTTAAGTTCAGTTTCTGTCATCACAAATGCATTAAGATTACGCTGGGTTCGTTTTTAAGTCTTACTATAAAGACACAACTAGGGGTTGAATTAACTATTACACTTGTTCCAGTTTTGCTCGGTTCTGGCAGATTATTATTGGGATCCTTGACGCACGATATCCAATTAGACCACATTACAACGCATTCATTTGGTGGTGTTTTGTTCAAATTAAATATAAAGTTGATGCAACAAACCTATCGGAGATAAAATGGTTGGGTTTGAAGGTGGATGTTTATGTGCCTCTACTACCTATATCGCTAAAGGCTAGCCTAAAAATCCGCATTTATGCTCATGTACTATGTGCCAAAATCTTCTGGTGCGCCAGCAGTTGCATGGGTTGAGTTCCCATTAGACCATTTTGAATGGACAGCAAATACCTCTGCGTTGTATCAATCTTCTGAACGAACTCAACGATGTCTTTGACAAAATTGTGGTGCTTTGTTAGCAACCTTGTCGGCAGGAAGGTATCCCCCATGTAATACTTTTGAATCCCCAACTGTGCGATAAAACTTGCGTCATACTTATATACCCGTAATCTTTCAAAATGCGTGATTTATGCTTTTTCTTTTTCGCCCTGCCGCATTTTAAAAAACTCGCAAGGGAATGAGCCATTACTCGCTTTTTAAAATGCGGCAGGACAAAAAATAAAGGCGCCTAAAAACACGCATTTTGAAAGATTACGGGTATATTTGCCCATGTCCTTAGGATGCTTCGCCGTAATAATTTCACCACATAAATTACATCTGAGTTTTTCATTGATATATCGGTGAGCGCAACCTGTTTGGTTGACCTTGATGCGAATATAGTGCTTGGCCGGAAATGATAAAGCTTGCCACCACAATCGAGGGGACAAGATTGGCCTGACTCAAGGCCTTCTATAGGGATTTGGTGCTCTATCGCATTATTATAAACGGTATGGGGATTACGGGCTTTATGGCCATCACCCGTGGCTTCGTCATCAAAAGATTCCCTGTCTTTATCATCGCCAGCATCATACAGCAAATCATCTTAGCGGCTGATGATGAGTTGTTGGCTTCTTGATACTCCTCTGGCTCACCATCATCTTGACTACCACAGCTGTCATCTTTGGATTTTTGGCGCCGTTTACGCTCTCCTTTACCAAAGAGCAACTCTTTTATTTAATAAGCGAGCAATTGTGATTCGCTGCTCAAGAATTAGCTTGGGAAGCCATAGAATGAGATTTAACCCATAGAGAATGACCGATACGGCCTCCTCTGGTAGGCCCGTTTTTAGAATATCAGCCTGGATTTGCTCAATTTCTTCAGACGTTTTTTTCGATGATTTTCATCGCATCTTTGATACTTCCCATGAATCGCAACCATGCGCATGAAAAGGGCGGCAAGAATAAAATATTATTTAAAATCAGCCAAATATATTTTTAGGTGGCGGGATCGCTTATAGAAACGTCACGGTTTATCTGGTTCTGTATCTGGCACTTCTTCCCTTGTTTTATCCTTTGTAAGTGGTGTACTAAAGAATGATGATTGTTGAAGCATACCGACTAATTCCTTTTTTAATTGTTTGTTTAATTGTTTGGAGCTCTCTTCTACCTCAGCTTTAGGTTTATATTTGGAGAAAAAGTTTGATTTATGTCCAAATGTAAGAATATAAACGAAGGCATTTCCGATGCTTATCAGCAAGTTTCCAAATATTTGTAAGGTCGTTAGGTCATTTCTAAAGGTATTCATGGACAGGTCAATTCTACTCTCAGCATACTCTTCAAAATCAAGAATCGATTGTCTAGTTGGATCAGTAAACACTCCCGCTTTTTTATTACTTAGATCGTTATAAAGCGCTTTGGCTTCTTCAAAGGCTTCATCAGTATTAAAATTATCTTTATTATCAGCGATGATTTTAAAGTTTTTTAACGCGTTATCAATTAGATCAGATGCTTGCTGAACTTTTTCAGGGGGTATGTTACGGTTTAGTTCGTGATGAAGTTTACTTTTGTTATCCATTATCCTCTGATATTGAGCGGTTTCTATTAAAGCTTCCTTAACTAGATTTAAATAGTCTGGTCTGTCGAAAATGATCGTGTCTGCAGAGAAGGTATCTGGTGGTAAGCCAAGCACTTTCACTATATTATCTTGTATGTTTTTAAGCTTAAATACGGACATCGTTTCGATTAAGCAGTGGCCCCCTTCAAAGTACACAAACATGCTCACTATCATGAGCCAGTAATTTTTAAGAAGCTCACCACGGTCTTCTGTTAGCGCTTCTATCTCTAGTTCACTGCTACCTTGATACAAGTTTTGTTGCTTGCAAATTGCCCACAACAGTATTGTATTGATTTCAAGAAGGGTTGAGCCTGACAAACCATTAACATACATACTGTTTTGAGGAGATTGAAAGGATTGATGAATAAAGCTATCGGGTCTATCTTTATGACCCGCACTTGGTTTAACTAAATACAATCTATCAGGGCATCTTGTAATCAAAGACTCCTGCGGTAATCGTAAATCAGTTGGGGTTGGGTCAATCTGTCTCATAATACCCAAATGCCTACTTTTCGCACCGGTATTATATCCATAACCCATAATTCTGCCTCGATTTCCCCCTGTATAATATTTGCTGTTAAGAGTGTAAGATTTAAGCCTACCGGCTGGGTGATGCTTTTTATAACTCTCCAATCCTGCTGATTGATGCGTGAGATAGTGAAAATCATATAGCTTTAATAAAAGACTTGCTTCCTTCGGTTCTTTTTCTTTTAAAAGCTCAACTAAAGAGAGTCTAAAGTATGCGAATCCTTCAAGGTTAGGGTCTCTAATGCCTCTTGTTGTACCTTTAGTAGTGATTTCTCTCCATTCATTAGCATTTCTAAATCCCTCCTTATCATATTCACTCAATAGGCATGTTGTCATATCATCAATGAGCGCCTCAAGCATAGGTCCTTGTGTTTTGACAAGGTGTTTTAGAAACTTTTCGGTAAGAATGGTCTCAAAAAATCTTCGAGAATTATCGTTCCAAGCATCTAAAATATCCTGATCTTGGCTACTAAACATACCAACTTTACCATCAGTGCGAGATACAAGGGACGGAACTCTTAATACTTGACGCGCTGTTTCATCGCTTACCGTGTCTTTGATACCGGCCAATGATATTTGAAACGGTGTTTTCTTCTTCGACTTTACTCTTGAGGTACCTGTATGCCGGACAACATTGCTATCCACCACCTCTAAGTCTGAATCTATCTTTACTATACCTTGTCCATCATCATCTCTAACGGTGGCTCTTTTTATTACATCACCACCCTTAAGTTCTATATTCGTTTTTTTATCTGATTTTCTACTCAATTTAAAATTGCTCCCACTACAGTCTATATTATCAATTTATAGGCAATATAGTTCAGTTATTCCTATTTAACCCAGATAAATTAATAGGTAATATACCCGTAATCTTTCAAAATGCGTGTTTTTAGGCGCCTTTATTTTTTGTCCTGCCGCATTTTAAAAAGCGAGTAATGGCTCATTCCCTTGCGAGTTTTTTAAAATGCGGCAGGGCGAAAAAGAAAAAGCATAAATCACGCATTTTGAAAGATTACGGGTATATAAATATAGGTTAATATATAAACATTAAGGCATTATTAAAAGAGCAAGCGCAGGTTATGTCCTTAAACGTTTGTATTGCAGAAGATCGTTTTCTGGGAAGTGGCAGGAGGAAATGGAGATTGAGATCGATCCCTAAGGATGGCTCCAGCTTGAAGGAATAGAAGTCACCATCTTGTCGGTAAAGTAAACTTGGTAGATAACATCTTGAGGAGAAGATTGATACGTCCAAATTTCTGTTCGAAAGGGGGCAATGATCCCCGGCAACACTTCCGGACACTCGGTTAAGTGAGTAAAATCACTAACCGAGGTACTTCATGACAACTAAAAAGATACGAAAAATCCACACCGAAGAGTTTAAACAAGAAGCAGTCAACTTGGCTGCTAAGCAAGGGGTTGCTACAGCCGCAAAAGAGCTAGGTGTTTATGAATCCCAAATCTACGATTGGCGTGGCAAACTGGCTAAGAAAGTCAGCACGAGCCAGCGTGAAGCAGAGCTTGCAGCAGAAGTGGCGAAGCTTAAACGACAACTTTCTGAACAAGCGGAGGATCTAGCCATTTTAAAAAAGGCGGCCACCTACTTCACGAAGAACCAAAAATAAAACGATTCGAGTTTATGCTTGAGCAACAGCACTGCTTCTCTGTGACGCGTATGGCTATTGTGCTTCGAGTATCGCGAAGTGGGTATTATGATTGGCGTAATAATGGCTTTAAGTTAAGTAATCGCGCCTTGAAGCAGCAGACTAGAGATATGCAAATCAAAGAATTCTTCGACGATAGCAAAGGGCGTTATGGTGGACTCGAATTCAACAAGATTTAATTGAAGATGGATCACCTGCTGCGATAAAAACAATCAGTGACAGTATGCGCAGACAACAGCTTGTTCCCAAAGCAGCCAAGAAGTTCAAGGTGACTACTGATAGCGAGCATCAACTTCCCATCGCTGATAACCTTTTGCAGCGTGAATTTAGAGCTGATGTCCCCAATCAAAAATGGGTTCAGGATATTACCTATCTCTGGACCAGTGAAGGCTGGCTATATCTCGCTGTTGTCATCGACTTATATTCGCGTGCAATCGTTGGCTGGTCGATGAATAAGCGCATGAAGGCATCGTTGGTGACTGACGCATTAACCATGGCTATGTTTCGCAGAGGAATGCCAAAAGGCGTTATCATTCATAGCGATAGAGGGAGCCAGTATTGCTCACGTGCTTATCGGGATTTAGCCAAAGAACATGATTATAAAATAAGTATGAGCAGAAAAGGTGACTGCTGAGACAACGCCGTTGCTGAGAGTTTCTTTCATTCTTTAAAGGTTGAATCCATCCAGTATGAGCAAGTTATGAATCGAGCCGAGATGCGACAAGCCGTATTTGAGTATATTGATATTGATTACAACCGTAAAAGAAGGCATAGTGCGAACGGCTATATAAGCCCACTTAATTTTGAACTAAAGAACATAGCTTAATTGAGTGTCCAGAATTACTGCCAGGGATCAATATTAGGTTTACATATTATCCAGTAAAAAATATGGAACCCTATATACCGGCATAACAAGTAACCTTGTGCAACGCATTTGGCAACACAAGGAAGGCTTGGCTGAAGGATTCACTAAAAAGTACAACGTTCATCATTGGGTTTATTATGAAATTCATTCTGATGTCTACGAAGCAATAACCAGAGAAAAATGCATCAAGAAGTGGAACCGACAATGAAAAATAAACCTTATCGAGCAAAACAACCCCCAGTGGCTTGATTTGGGCATCGGATTATTTTGATGGATGGTTGCCCGCCTGCGCGGGCATGACAGGTTTTTTGTCATGTACAGAGAGTCTAGTTAATGAAGGCTTACAGTTCTGCTCAATCTATAATACACTCCTTATTTTTACAAATTTAGAATTTTTTTGAGGGCTGATTATGAAAATCAACTTTACCAAGAAGGAATACAGAGCTTTGCTAGACATGATTTCAATCTCAGATTGGGTTATGAATGCTCATGATGATGTAGGTGGTCATGAAGATTGCCAGCACAGCAAGCTAAGAGAAAAAATCATGTCCCTATACAAAGAGTTTGATGCTGAAGATTTGGTAGAGTACGCCCCTGAATTAGACAAGCATTTTGAGAGCAGGGATTTAGAAGAAAGAATGATGGAAAACTTCATAGATCCTTATGAAAGCGAGTGCTTCTGGGATGAACTCATAATGAGGCTTGCTGAGCGAGATGCTATAGAATCTGTTGGCGTTGAAAAATTCAAATCGCTAGAGCCCATAGAGAGAATAGAATTGGTATCCGAGAAGAAATCTCGATATGAAAATGAGTTTGAAAAGTATGGGGTACAGAATCTAGGTCTAACTGATAAAAAACAATAGAAGTAGTTATAGGCATTAAATTAGGGCCAGTTGACAATTCTCCCTAGAGTTTTATGTGGGACTGCCATAAGGACGCGTAAGGATTTCTAAAAAATGGCCATTGGGATCGCAGAAATAAAGAACCTATAAGACCTTTTACTTGCTTCCATAAATAATCAGGAACTTTACCTTGTTTCTTTTTTGTCTTTCGCCAGTGCTGGAACGCACGCTTGACTGATTCTAGCTTATCAGTATCTTTATTCATGAGCCATACCTCTTGGATATTATCGAGGCTATAGCTTATCTAATAAAGTTGTCCATGAGCACGCAGGTCTGCCGAAAGCCCAGAGCAATTCAGTAGCCAACATCCTCAATTTCGAGATGATCCATATAAGAGTTAACATCTCTAGGTTATATTTTTTTAAATGCGGTTTTATAAATAGGGCGTGTAAAGCGCTTAACCGCTAATGTTGGAATGATAACCTCAAGTACGACAGCAATATACCCGGCAGCAGACATCGCGTAAACATACATATTTTGAGAACAAAGGGTTAGCAGTAGGGGAGGGAGAAATGTCAAAATGCCAATAACCGCACGATTTTGTGATCTAAATACATCCACCAAAAAATCAAATATCCCGAGTGCGACGCAGAGAAATGAGCCAAACAAAGCGATTGTTTCAAACAACGACAAAAGATGCATGATCCATCCTGAGTTTAAATGAAAAAACAAGCTCGTGTTGAACGCTAACAGTTGGTTATCGCTGTGATAAATACTAATTAATCCATGAGTACCCATCATTGGAATAATTGAATAAATAGTATAAAGCCACGCCAGATAAAGAAATAATACTATAGTGGTGCTTGTAATGAGCATCCGTTTGTAAATAATTCGATTTTCGCGACCATAATAAGACACCAAGCTCGGCACGATAAATTGAAATCCAAACGCATTAATAATTATGAGAATTAATGAGAAGGCTTCTCGTCGAAATATAATAAGGTTTTCTGAAGTAAAGGGCGAGTAGAAGTGATAGGAGAATGCAATGGCTGCACAAAATAATCCGAGCTTTAGTATGACCAAAACCACATTCAAGCGCACGATAATTTTTGCGCTTATTACAATTAATGTACCAAAACTTAATATGTATATTAGGCTCAGGTTAAAGTAGGAAAAAAGAGGGCTTAAGTGCCCCATCCGACTCATAAGAACTGAGACACATCCTGATATATAAGAAGAAAGCGAAAAATAAAGCAACCACAAGAACAAAACAATGGTAATGGTTTGCGCTTTATTACCTAAAAATTTTCCGACAATGCTATAGTAAGAGTTGTATTTCTCAGGACAACTTAAACTAAGCTCTAGCACAAACAGCCCTGTTTTTGTCATAATTGCCCAGGATAACAGGACGAAGCAGGTGGTTGTTAAGAATCCAAACTCAGCTGATACAATTGGAATAGCAAAGATTCCACCGCCAACCATGGAACCAATCATTAAAAATGTACCGCCCAAAAATTTTAACATCGATTGATTCCTGATTGTAAATATCCATCACAAAAAAAAGCACCCCTTATCTTGACGTCGATTTATACTGCACCCTGAAAAGATTGGTGATGTTTAATCCAAAGCTCAATATCATCTAGCACCTGCCTACATGCTAAAAGCTGATTCTCGACGCTTTGTTTTGACGTGCCTCCAACGGCCCGATGCGCTTCTATAACAGCCTCAACGGTCAACGACTTATAAATGTCTTCTTCAATGTGTTCACAAAATTTTTGATACTCTTTTAGGGGAAGATCTTTTAGAAGCCTGTCATTATCGATGCAATGTAGAACAATTTTCCCGGTTATTTCGTGCGCACTTCTAAAGGTAATGCCTTTTTGTGTGAGGTAATTTGCTAAATTAGTAGCATTAGAAAAATCGTTTTCCGTGGCCTTACACATGATATCTTTATTGACGCGCATCGAGGCAAGCATGGGAATATAGACCGTAAGGGTTTTTACAAGTGTATTGACCGTATCGAATAAACCTTCCTTGTCTTCTTGCATGTCTTTATTGTACGCAAGCGGTAAGCCTTTAAGTACGGTCAACAACCCCATCAACGCACCGTAAACACGGCCTGTTTTACCACGAGCAAGCTCACAAATATCAGGATTTTTTTTCTGCGGCATCATACTGCTACCAGTGCAAAAGGCATCATCGAGTTGCACGAATGAAAACTCCTGTGTGCTCCAGAGAATAATTTCTTCACTTAGTCTAGAGATGTGCATCATAATGAGCGAGGCATTTGCTAAAAACTCCACTACGAAGTCTCTATCACTAACAGCGTCCAGGCTGTTGGTATACATCCCATCAAAATGAAGCGCGTTGACTACGTATTCGCGGTCAACAGCAATACCGCTACCCGCGAGGGCTCCAGCCCCTAATGGATTTTGATTTACTCTTGAAAAGCTGTCGCGCAAACGGCTTACGTCGCGGCTAAACATATTAAAATATGCAAGCATATGATGTGCGAAGCGAAGTGGTTCCGCACGCTGCAGATGAGTATAGCCGGGCAAAAAAGTATCGACATGAGTGCTCGCTATGGTATGAATTACATTAAGCAATTCTGACAATAAACTGATAATTTCGATAATTTGGTGGCGTAAATAGAGATGAACGTCTAATGCAACCTGATCATTTCGACTACGACCTGTATGTAATTTGCCAGCAGTAGTCCCTATTTTCTCGTGCAAAAGGCGCTCAATATTCATGTGAATGTCTTCGTCCTCTTGGCGAAATGACACTTGACCCGCCCGGATTTCGTCAAGAATAGACAGTAAGCCTCCTCGAATAATCTTGGCATCTTCCGCTGTAATGATTGAGCACTTTGCCAGCATATCAATATGGGCAAGACTTCCTTGAATATCGTATTCTGCCAGTTGATAATCAAATGATATCGATGCATTGTATTCATCTACTAATTGATTTGTGGCTTTGTTAAAGCGGCCGCCCCAGAGCTTCATAATTGGTACTCAGCATTAACCGTTGAATTGACTGCAAGGGGTAAGCCGAAAATTTTAATAAATCCAACAGCAGCCTGGTGATCAAATGTATCGCCTTTTTCATAAGTTGCAAGCGCATGCTGGTAAAGTGATTTTTCAGACTTCCTGCCAATCACAGAAGCATTTCCTTTGAATAATTTAACGCGAACCGTGCCTGAAACATTTTTTTGTGTTTCATCAATAAAGGCATTAACCGCATCAAATAAGGGGGAGAACCACAGCCCCTCGTATACCATCGCTGAAAATTTTTGCTCAATTATTGGTTTAAATAAGGCAACATCGCGGGTTAGGCACAAAGACTCAATAGCCTGATGCGCTTTAATCAACGTAAGAGCGGCTGGAGCTTCGTAAATCTCACGTGATTTAATGCCAACCAAACGGTTTTCAAGATGATCAATACGACCTACGCCATGAGCACCTGCTATTTTGTTTAGTTCGGAAACAAGTGTTTCTAACGGGAGCACTTTGTTGCTTAGGGAAACAGGAAGGCCCTTTTCAAAGGTGATTTCAATAATTTCTGCTTTTTCTGGCGTATTTTCAGGTGAAACGGTCAATTCATAAGCATGCTCAGGGGCTTCAATCCACGGATCTTCAAGTACCCCGCACTCACAACTTCTACCCCATAGGTTTTTATCAATACTAAAAGGGTTATCAAGCTGGATAGGTAATTCAATACCATGCTCTTGGGCGTATCGTATAGCATTATCACGGCTCATTGGAAAGTCCCGCATTGGGGCAATGATTTTTATACCTGGTTTTAAAGTGTTAAGCGACACATCAAATCTAACCTGATCATTTCCTTTTCCAGTGCAACCGTGTGAAACTATGTTGGCGTTTTCTTTTTTGGCAATTTCTATCAATTTCTTAGAGATCAAGGGACGAGACAAAGAGGAAATAAGAGGGTAGACGCCTTCATAGAGTGCATTTGCTTTAAGTGCTTTAGATAAATATTCATCTGCAAACTCTTTTTTAAGATCTACTACATAACAGGCTATCGCTCCTGTATTTAAGGCTTTTTGCTTAATAGAATCGAGGTTTTTCCCTTCGCCTAAATCGCCAATTACTGCAATCACATCATAATTATATTTTTCTTGAAACCACTTTATCGCAATTGATGTATCCAGGCCACCAGAATAAGCTAATACAATTTTTTCTCGAGACATGTTGGCGCAACTCCATAATAAAATAAAATGAGCAGATTCACTGCTTGCTGATAAAAACTTGAGCTTCAAATAATAACGAAACAAAATCCATAGTCAATATATTTATTCATGTTTTATCTAATAACGTGTATAATTATGTGATTGGTTCTTTATTTGATGTAATGTATGAGGACGAATAAACAGTTAGAGAGTGATTTGAAAAATTTGCTGTCGCGCGGGGGCGCAGCTTCAACACAAGCCACGATTTGTAGTGCTCTCGAAAGCAAAGGGCATATTGTAAGCCAGCCTCAAATATCGCGGTTATTAAAAAAAATTAACGCCGTGAAGACACAAAACTCTCAAGGAGAAATGGTTTATCATTTGCCACATGATGTTATACCTCCGACTATGAATGTTAATTTATCCGGATTGATACTTGCAATTTCAGCCAATGAAATGATGATTATTGTTAAAACAAGCCCAGGTTCAGCAGGCTTGATAGCAAGAATTATTGATAATAATAATTTTGATATATTAGGTACTATTGCTGGAGATGATACTATTTTTGTTGCACCAAAATCGGTTGAAAAAATGAAGGAAACTCTTGCCTCGTTGTATGCTTTTCTCGAGTTTAAAAGTTAATAAATTCCTGTCTTACTAAATGCTTGGTTGCCATAGTAATTTTTTTTTAAATTCAAATAAGAATCTACTTGGAGTTAGGCAACGTATATAGACTCATCCGTTGCCTAGTAGAATGCCCCTACAAAGTAAAATATTGTTTATATAGCTTAGTATAAGTGCCATCTGCTTCTATTTCTTTTAAAGCTTGATTAACCTTTGCTATGAGTTCTTTGTTTTCTAGAGATGCCATGATCCCATAACCATTTCCCAAAGGAAATTGATTATCTAAAAGCTTGTAACTATCGCTATTATTAAACGCCCAATACTCTACGGCAAGCGCATCCATTAACACAGCATCAACTTCACGCTTTCCTAATCCGTCTAATAAATCAGCAGTGAATGGATATTCAACAATGGTGACATTGTTTTTAAATAGCTTGAAGGCTAATGCTTTAAAAGGGGTCCCTAAACGAACACCAATTCTTTTATTCACTAAGTTATTTATATCTTTTGCGGGAGAACTATTGAGCGTTAAAAACCGGGCCGAACTTTGTAAATAGGGGATGCTGAAAAGAAAATTGTTTTGTCGCTCAGGTGTGATAATGATTGCTGAAATAGCGAGATCAATTTTCTTCGTGTTAATTTGAGCAAATAAATCATTAAAGCGAACCGATTTAAACTGACAATTATTTTGTGTGCGCTTGCAGATTTCCATCATCAGATCCGTATCAAAACCATAAAATTGATTCGGTGCTTCTGCTAACGTTTCAAAAGGAGGGTTTAAGGGAGAGCTACCAATCATTAAGGTTGTTGCAAAGGACACAAAAGATAATAGCATAGCCATGACTAGAAATAGAGTTCTCATTATTTTTTCCATTTGCAATCTTTGGGTCGAAGATACGACGATCTTTTTTATCATATCTTCAGTTTTATTCGGAATCAATCATGTGAGTAGACCAACGAAGTCACCTCGGTAGCCCCGCTTAGCTGTGATGTGGTCAATTAAAGTGCGACAAACCTGTTACACAACCACTGTTGACCACATCGGTTCTTTTTCAAATTCATTAGGGAATTTATAACCACGCTGCACCAACAGTGAAGTGCAACAGAGGAACTTCACTGTTGAAACGGCAGAACAAAAAACGGACTTTATTTCAAAATGGCCAAAGTCCAAGTCTTTTATAGTTGGATATAGTGGCTTCAATTCACGCACTCTTTGGCATTGTCAAATTGCGTGGTATGGTAATCCCCCCTCAAAATAATTGATGCCAAAAGTAGAGTTTTCTCGTAATCTACACGCAGGAGATTCTGCATGAAAAAATCAAAATTTAGTGATAGTCAGATCATGTCGATTATCAAACAAAGCGAAGCTGGTATTCCAGTACCTGAGTTATGTCGTGAACATGGCTTATGTTCCGCGACGTTTTATAAATGGCGTGCCAAGTACGGTGGAATGGACTTGTCTATGATGACCCGTCTTAAAGAGCTCGAAGCTGAAAACAATCGACTAAAAAAGATGTATGCCGAGGAGCGCTTGAAATCTGAAATACTTCGTGAAGTACTTGAAAAAAGTAACAAAGCCATCAAGACGTAAAGAGCTTGCTGAAAAAGTGGTGCACAAAAAATCCGTTTCTATTAGGATGGCATGTTGGTTATTTAGTATCAGCGAAACCTGTTATCGATATCAATTAAAATTGAATGACGAAAATGCTGTCATTGCTGACTGGTTATTGCGTCTGACTCAAAATAACCGTAACTGGGGCTTTGGTCTTTGCTTTCTATATTTACGCAATGTTAAAGGCCTCAAATGGAACCATAAGCGTGTGTATCGAATTTATAGGGAGCTGGAGTTGAACTTGCGTATTAAACCCAGAAAACGGTTAATTAGGGAAAAGCCTGATTCACTGTCAGTGCCTCAGTCGATAAATGAATGTTGGTCAATGGATTTTATGCATGATCAGCTACAGAATGGCCGTAATTATCGATTATTTAATGTTATTGATGATTTCAATCGCGAAGGACTTGCTATTGACGTTGATTTTTCTTTGCCTGCTGAGCGTGTTATTAGAGCGCTTGATTAAATTATTGAATGGCGAGGAAAGCCACTACAAATGTACTATGGCCCAGAGTACATTAGCCATTTACTCGCTCAATGGGCTGAGAAGCATAAAATAACACTATTCTATTGTTCATTCAGCCAGGCAATCCTCAGCAAAATGCTTATGTTGAACGCTATAACAGGACGGTTAGATATGACTGGTTAAACCAGTATTTATTTTGTACCATTGACGAAGTTCAGGATATGGCTACACAGTGGTTATGGTCATACAATAATGAGCGGCCTAATACAGCAATTGGAGGAATACCACCCAGACAAAAATTGAAACTGGTAGCATAGTCTCTACTTTTGGTTTCAGTTAATAATGGGGGGATTACCGAATCATCACAAAAATGTTTAAGACATTGATCACTGTTTTTTGGAGTGCTTGTGTTTCCCCCCAAATATTCTCATATCTTCGATAAAACCGACGCATTGGAATATAGCGATATAGCAAAGCAATATAGTGTGACTCCTCTCTATGAGGTTGCATGGAGGTCTTCAGTCAGACCACAAGGTTTATCAAATCTACTGACTTGTCTCAATCGATATGTTCCCTATTCTAAGGAAAGTGTTTCCTTTTACATAGAAGCTATTCGGCATAATTTAAAGGTAGAAACTATTGAGCCTCTTTTAAAAATTCTCCATAGCTTGGAATGTTTTTATGATAAAACAGCTTTACCGAATCAGATTTCTCAAAGCGAACTCTATCATCTAATTTATAAAAATTTTGTAAGGTACGGAGATGTTGATATAACACGCAAGTACTATGAAAGAATTGCATCTCTGCTTCAAGATTTTGAGAACTCGAGACTTAAGCGCTGTTTTCTAACTGTTTTGTATTTATTTCCGCTCTCACTTGAAACGCTTCCTATTCATCATATGGTTGTTCAAATGCTCAGTTCAGAAATAAGCTATTCGCTTTTAAATAGGCGCGGTTCGCGCAACCACTTAAGGGATAAGCAAGACGTTGTTGTCATTCCCGAAGTGCTCACTGAGCTTAAAAAAGCAGGCATAACTTATTCAAGAGAAAACCATGCATTATTCGATAGAATCATTAGAAAGTTTCTTAGGGGTAGAAAAACTCCAGATTTTATAGGTAAGATGCTTACCTTATTAAGCGTGAATGGTTTTTCTAATACTTCATTAAATCATAGTTTATACGTTAACATCACTTGCTCTCAGGCAGACGAAAAAGATATCAATAAACTATTTGAACTCATCAATCGATTATATCCAGAGCTAGAGCAGCGTAGGCAATTACTCACTTTAATCTTAGAGTATTGGTTTGATTCAGCTCTATTGCAAGATATCGAACAACTCTTTCAAGCAGGGTTCTCTTATTCCTTAGATACCAAGGATTTATACCAAACACTTCTTGACTTTAGAAAGACTTCGGCTGGCGGTTCTCTCAATATTTTGAAAGTGATGAGAATATTGAAAAAGTTGATTCCTGATTATCAAGAAAATAAATTAATTTATTGCAATGCCATACCTTATCATATGAACGCGGATAAGTTTGGCGCGATATTTCAACAAGTCCATCAATACGGATTTTGTTTGAGCAAGCCAGAGGGGCATTTTTTATATATTGAAGCAATGAAAAGCGAGGCTTCGGTCGAACAGCTAGGAGAAACATTCCGCATTCTCCAAGAAATAGGGCCATTAGTCCCAGAGAAAAAAGATTTTTATAAAAAATTACTCCTTGGTGCAAAGGATACCCCGAAGATATTTGAATTGCTTAGAAAGCTAGGTTGTTTATATGGCAAGGAACAACATTCGATTTATAATACTCTGATTCAACCTAGTTATAATTGTGTAGCTCTAACTATCACTGGCGTGACCGTATCGCTTGTTAACCAAAGCTTACGGTTGCTTGAAGCACTCTATAAGATAGGATGTTTTTATTCAGAAGAAACAAAATCAATCTACTTCTTGTTGAGGGAGTATCCCAACGACTTATATGTGATTAACTTGGCACAATCCGGTTTTCAATACACTCCATCTAGTCATGCATTTTTGTATTCGGTGTTGACTGACCAGAACAAATATTACAGTGAAACCATAATTTTTAATGATTTATTTCAGCGAGGTTATCCTTATTCAGAAGAAAATCATCAATTATATGAGTTTGCTTTTTATCTAAATACGAATCACGAGTATCGTTGTGAATCTTTTTTGAGTATGCTCTCTCACTTTTCTCAATTTCAATCGAAGCGAACGCCCGAATTATTTAATTTTTTAATGCATTATCCAGATGTGTTTTTGTCTTATGGGTTTGATTTGAATGAAGACACACACATTCAGTATCTTGAAGCACTTGGGGCCGCATTAACTTCCTTAACGTCAACCCCTCCTTATTCTGAGATTTTACTTAAACAGGTTCAACAGGCTTTCAACGAGCGCCCAGAGTTAAGCGTGAGAGTAAATGATGCGCAAAAATTAATTGTTGAGGTCTTTGGTCTTAAGGTGACGCCCTCACTAAACCAACAGGTTTTTCTAAACAGCATCAATACTTACCAACAATCCGTATACATGTCGAACGGACCATTAATTTATAACTCATCAACGAGGTATTTACAGGCACTGATAGATGCGTTTATAGATAATCCCCACTTATTTCGGTTTGAGTACGATGAACGAATAAACGAGTATGTGATTTTTGAGCTTAATGAAGACATGCAAGTTAAACAGGAAGTGAATTTAAGTTTGTTATTTAAAAATGCAAATTTGACTCAATTAATGCCTTCCGATGAAACCTCCGATGCTTTATGGAGTAAGTTAAATGCGTTGCTGGATGACTTCATGAAACAAAATAACATAAAGCCGTTCTTAGAAGCTTCAGATTCAATTAGTGCGCTAAATTATTTGCCGCAAGTATTAAAAAAAGCGATTTTTATTTATACGCTGGAGTACTATTCTGGAATAAATGAGTTTTTCAGGGGAGAGAAATGGTCAGAAAACACCGAGGCACTGCTTAAGCACGAGCCATTTAAATTTGTTTTTTTTATTGGCGTTTTAGTGACTTATGCATTGAACATGCTGCCCAGTATCTTACATCGTAAGGATATTTTAACCAGAGAAAAAGAAATAATTAAAAGGATAAGCGCTATAGAACCATTGGATAAGATAGAATACAACTCTTATCAAGAATGGATAATGCAAGCGCTTTCGAGAAACGTCATCTCCCAAGAAGAATATGATCGGATGACTGAAAATTATGAAGAAATAATCCCTCTTTTATCAGATAAAAACTTGATCTTATATCGTAGAGAACGTTACGAGTATGAGGACGAGCGAAAAAATATTCTAGCTTATCGGACAACACAAGTCACAAAATTACCAGCATTGACTAGCACCAGCAGCATTATTAATCCAAATTTTTTTGATTCCACAGACAATTTATACATTTTTTACGTGGTTCCTCCTATCTATCCTAGCGTAAGCTTACTTTCGGACTCGCAAGATGAAAATGAGGTTATTTTACCCCCGGGTCTACAAGTCGTACATCTACCAGAAGAGCAAGGTCTAGCCGCTCGCATTGTATCAAGCCCTGACTATGATCGAGATGAATATTGGTCACAACATGCGTTACGGTATGTGTTTTTAAATTATTTGAGTAAGCCATATAAAGACGAAACCGATTCAATATGGATTGATGAAACAGAAATTCATAGACCAGTGCATGGGGTGGCGCATACACAGCGTGTGATGAGCTACATCCCTTTAGTAATCGATTATTTTGCAATCCATGCAAATGACGAGGCCTTTCGATCACAATGTCAATTCATTCGGAATACCAATCTAGAAGAGATGATAAAAATCGCCGCTGCTTTTAGTGTAAGTGGGCGTGAAAGTGAAGTGTCATTTATTGAGCATCCCGAGAAGTATAAGGAATATCGGAAGAGGTCAAAAGTAAATTTCTTAAACTACTGGGCCTTATTCCCCGAAAGTTGTTCTCATGAGTCAGTGGATTTGATAGCTGAAATTATAGAATATATGGGTGATCCTGATTATCCCAGCAAAATAAATACAATGGACTTATCTCGGCGCGAGAAGCTTTGTTGCTATTATATTTTATCGATGGCGCATAAATTAGACTTGCCTCGCTGCTATGTTAGCGAGAAGATGCAAACAGTATTTACTGTTTATGAGCAACTGATCTTATCTAGCGATTTACAACAATTTCATTTTAACCTATTGCAGCGTTATGCTCTGGAATTAATGAGTAAGCATGGGGATAAATACGTTTGTCATCTTCATGAGGATCACCAATGGATTGATGTGGAGACAGAATATGGTGCGCAATTTTCATTGGTTAGCCAATTTCCAAAGAGCGCCGAATACTATTCAGCGACGATTAGAAAACCTATTCTTGGAGAACTCCTGAAGTCTTCTCCTGTTGAAAAAATTGCCCCATACGCCTCTCAGGATGCATCGATTAAACGAAAATCTGCTACAAGAGAGGGTGTAGATTTGTCTTCAACTAAAGATCTCAAATTTTTTCAGCCAGCAGGTGGGGTTAACAGAAAAAAAGCGGGTTCTAGGCTGGAGGAGTCTTCAAGCAATTGTGCCCCTAACAACCTTGGATAGATTAATTTTTATATTCTGGATATATTGATCAAGCAAAGGGCTCATGTAAGTACGTCAACCACCTAATCTATTTTGTTATATGGCTTTTGGGTGTAGTATAAAAACGCTAAAAGTAATATATTTTGACAGCGGTGAGTTTTTCCTGTAATTTTAGCAACCAAGAAAACCAAAGTGATAAAATTCATGTCAATAGTTGTTACCATAAACGAATTGGCTGCCGATGATTTTCAATATAAAACTTCATCATCACCATTTGAAAATTTAGAGTTTGAAATTATCGATGATACCTTGGATGCAGATAGTTTAGGGTTATTATTACTTGCATTTAAAGGTAATATTGTTAAAAACTTCAAAAAAATTTCAGATAGATACCCCAATCTTAGATTTGATTCAATTTCATTTAAAAAACAAGATAGTACGTTTAGTGCTCTGCACGTCAATTTCCTCCATGAATTATTATCTTATTGCATACGATCTGGACCACCTGCTTCTCCTCCACCTTTGCTAGAAGCTGCAACGAATACGCTATTAATGGCTCCATATAATATCTATTCGATAGTTTCCCAACCATTACCTGCAAATGAATCTGAAATCGCTGCTCAAAATGAACTCATTAAACAACTTAAACGCGCCATTTCAACTAATTCGTTAGACGACATAAGACAATGCATTGAACATGGGGTTAATTTAGAAAATAAAATAAGGGGAAATTACCCACTGCATTTAGCAGTTAAAAAGAATAGCTTCGATATCGTAGAAATGTTAATTAGAGCAGGTGCGCCAATCAATTCGTTAAGTGGATCAGAAAATAATACAGCACTACATATCGCGGTTGCCCAGGGAAATATTAAATTGGCTGAATATCTTATTGCACAGGGCGCGAATTTAAACCAACCTAATAAATTTGACCATACTGTATTGCACCTCGCTGTCAAAAATGCCAATCTTGATATGGTCCAGTTACTACTAAAACATCAAACCATTGATGTAAATGCTGTCTCAAAAACAGGTGACACCGCACTACATTTTGCGTCAATGTTGGCATCACACCATGAGTCAAGCCTCAAAATTGTCAAGGCATTGCTGGACGGCAACGTCAATTCATCCATAACAAATAAAATAGGTCAAACTGCATCTGATTTGGCTTGTAAATATGGGTTTACAACGGCTTTAGAATTATTTCCTGAAGAAGAGCGGCTTAAAACCGAACAAAAAGCGTTGCTAGAGCAGGCTGCTGCAGACGAATTTTTTGAAGCCACCAATCATGCCTCTCAAGAAGTTCTTGCAGGGATTAGCAGTAAATATTTAGGAGGAAAGATACCTCTGCTGCCAGAGAGATCATATCAACGTCATGAACATGCCATTGATCCCGAAATTGCAATATTTAATGAAAATAAACTGAATCTTACACAAATAAAAAGCCTTACCCCAATCAGCCAGTCTCTAAGAAAGAAAATACCTTTTTCAACTAGTCGATATGATGATCTGGAGATAGATCTCGATTTACATACTCACCATCCTAATATTGCTGGAACAGATCGGCTCATCTTTATTTTTTCTGGTCGTAAAGAAGAGGCTTATATCCCTCAAATTGATAACAGAGTCGATTCAAATGTTCGTATTATTCTGGTTGGTACTACAGAAGAATTTGAACAAATTCAACAATATTTACAAATTGGAATTGATTTTTTAGAGCTAAAAAAAATACGTTCATTGGCGCATGGTGAATACGAAATACTAGGGCTCTTGAACAGTCGTCGAATTGCTGCATTTTATGTCGCTATGTATCTAAATAGGGAGATTCGAACAGAGCATGCCATCATGTTGGATGATAATCTCATCAGTATTCATGCTTCTCAAGCCTTACCATCTTGGCCAAAATTTTTTGACATTTTTGCAGCACAGTCCAAAACTCATAAAGCAGCTTGTGTAAGCTTAGCAACGTTCACACACCAACGTTTACGACCAAATCGGCCTGGGGAGTTAGGCTCTAAAATCTTTATGCTAAACCTTGAAGCCATTGCTAAAAATTTAAGCAGCAGTTCTGCTCATTGGTTACTGCCTTTTTATCCCGCCTCAGCGAACAACATGTGGGGTGAAGACTACTTTATGCAACTCATTCTATCGATGCTCTTCGCTGACTCCAAAGAGGAGCTTTCGGGCTATAAGGTGTTAAACAGTTCTGAATTTGGTATACGTCGTGCAAGTTTACAAAGCCTATGCAGTAAACATGTCAAAAAGGCTGATTCCTTATGCCACACCAGCGTAGAAGAGTTATTTGGCAATGGGTATGAGCGGCTATCACAAATGCATCAACAACTGGTGGGTAGAGTTCATAATACTCTAACAACCCTTATTCAAAGTAATGTTGAAAGATATGAACGACTTCTTAATCATAATAAAACAACTGATTTAATGAGAACACATGCTGTAGCGAACAAAATATCTTATAACAGTATGGCTTGTCTCCCCGATTTAAACGAAGCAGAATTTTTAATTGAGCTAGGCAAGCAAATAAATAATATAATGGACCATTGTAATTTGCGACCCTACCAAAAAGAACTTTTGCAACAGTTTAATCCTCATCTGACTCAAGATAACATCGTTGCCAACCTCATTATGGCAACAGGAACTGGTAAAACGTTTATCCAAATTTATCTTGCCATCGCAGCTCTACTTACAGGTACAAAAAGACCTATCGTGATTGTGACGCCCTATCAACAGTTGGTTCAACAAGCCTATGAAGATTTTATGGGTGTGCTTGAGACACTTCCCGAAGAGTATCCTGTAAATAAGAGTCAGATAATCAAAGTAGACGGCAGGGTAGATTCAGTGAGTCCTGAAACATTGATACTCAATCGATCGCTAGACAACAAGCCATGCGTGTTAATATTTTGTCAAAATAGCTATCAGATGATACAGAATCATCAAGAGCACCCAGCAATTGACCGATATAAAACCCCAGCCATGTTGTTGATAGATGAGGCGCATTTGCAGCGTAGACTAGTTAAAATGTTCAGCACCACCCATGCAAATGCAACCAGTACGTTTATTGCCGGTTTAACTGCAACCCCCTGTCGGAAAGAGAAATTCTGGCAAAAGCCTGGGGTATTAAAACTTGAATACAGCCGTCAACAGGCCATTCAAGATAATGTCTTAGCTCCTTGTATTCTAGATTATTTTGGTAGCGACTATGGTTTGCAGGCCGTGTTAGACGTCATAAAAATGATGCCCACAATTCTTGAGCAAATAACGCCAAATGGAAAGAAACTGAAGGATTCAAAAGGGATCATTTATATACCGAATAATGACAATCTCCAAAATATATCATATTCAAGCATGCTCAAGCAGTCATTGGATACTAAAGGGATCAAGTGTTACGAGATTAATTCGGATGAACCTGATGCTCAAGCTAATTTAACAAGATTTAAAGCCAGTAAACCCGGCAGCCCTAATATTCTGATATGTAAAGGCATGGCTAAAATTGGTTATAGCGATAAAGCGGTTGAGTGGGTGATTTATCTACAAACAGATAATCCTAGTGAATTCACTCAATCTGCTGGCCGTGCAATGCGTTTTCGTGAAAACAAAATTGCCTATATTCTAGCGTTTAAAAGTGTGGATAGCAGCTTGATTTTTGCTGAATCTCAAAACGATTTAAAAGCCGATGCCATAGCTCTTGAGCGGGCAAATTCTGCCTATCTTGAGTTGCGTCAATCGCATGCTGCTAGTGCCCAAGCTAGCACAGACTCAGCACCTGCAGCAAAAAGAGAATATCGTGCGGGAATTACTGCAGATAGGGCATCGGTTTTTGTTGCAGGTGCTTCTAGTGCACTTCATGAACTGAGCTTATTTAAAAGTCCTACCGTTATTTCTCAAGAATTTACAGCAAATGAACATGATGACAACGCCCATGAATTAAGGGCAGTTGAAGAAAGTAGTGATAGTAGAAGGGCGGCTGCCTCTGTATTCTTGCCTGCAGCGACTTCTGCACTCAGTGCAGAACGAACTGAACCTTATTGCACCGCTGTCACACTGTTTAAACCTAAACGAACATTCCTTGCAGCTAATGATGATGCCGGCAAAGTCTCGGCATCTGAACCGAAAAGATCTCATAGTGCCTCCTATCCGTAGCAATACGGCAATAGACACTGCGGGTATAGATTGATGGCAAATAAATCTGGAAGGAAAATTGATCAACTGAATTTGACCTAAAAGATACTTCTGAAAAACTGGCAACGGTCAGATAAAGTTTGAGCTACTGCAAGCTCTCAAGCGGCGACTCTTTCTCAGTTCGTTAAAATGTTCTCTGAGTTGGCGGTTGCGAACTCAGTGCAGGATCCGAAGAACTTTTGGTCGCTATCGCTTTTGGATTTTTTGGCGCGAAAAAAGTTGCGCGTAATGGAGTATGTTTTTTTGGGTTAATAGAAACCAAGCCGCTTAACACATAGCTATCATCAAACGCTCTTGGGGCTGCGCTATTTGCTGGAATCCATGTATCTAGCCATAGCCTTGTTTTATTGATTTTCTTTTCTGTTTTTGATTGGTTTGTACTAAGTTTTTCATAGTATGGCGACGGAGTTTCACCCAATATTTCTAATGCATTAATTAAACTTTTATTGACAATATACCTTGCTTGAAGTCGAATAAGACTCTTTTGTTTTTTTTCAATCAAAGGAGGCACTTCGGCGTGTAGGTCTTTGTAAAGTTTGAGCATTTGAATGTTTTGAGGTTCTTTTTGTTTAAATTGCCAAAAGCGATAGAACCTTTCTGGACAATGTTCTTGTAATTGAAATGTTGAATCGACCAATAAATCAAAAGAAACAACAATGTATTGATTTCTATGAAATAATACAATGCATGTCTTGCCATCCTTTTCTCCATATCCTAGTGCAACAGCCCCATGTTCTCTTTTGCCTTTATAAAAGGCAGGGCTGGAGAATTTGTCAAATCCTGCATCAAAAAAAACTATTGCGGGTAAGTTATGATCTTTTAGTTGGGATTTTAGTCCTTCTGCATAGGCAGCTTTACTGTCAAAACTTAAGCAATTAGGATTTAACATGTTTGCTTTTAATATTCCTTCGATTGCTTCTATTCCATATAACTCACCAATCAGAGAACCCTGCCGATTTGCAATGGCTAATTGGGACATATCGGTTTTGTGATCTAACATCGTCATCTTATCTAACGTATAAAGTCGTCTAGCGTGGAGTGCTTGAATTTTTCTATCAGATAAATGTGGATATTTTTGTTTTAATAACACTTGAAGTGCATTATAAATAGCTATCAGTTTGCAATTGTTGCCCGTTTGTTCGACCATTTCCGCTTGATAGCCATCCACTAATATTGGCGTCTTATCGAAAAAATCGTTGAGCTTATTGAGATCTTTTGTTTTAAACATAAATGAATATAATTTGATAAGTTGGGTAAAACTAACAAAAATGTTCTTTTCGTTCAAGCTATTTATTAATCAAGAAATGCCCGATTTCTGTAGCTCGTTACAAGCAACAATCAGCAGGGGCGATAAGCCTCGTCATTTTTTTAGTTCGTGAGAGCGATAAATAGATTGAGATAAGATGCAAACATAAGCCAGAGTACATATGGAATTAATAACAAACCAACGATTTTGTGCTTGTTCATACCGTTCACCATCAAAATACAGTTGATGAAGGTTAAGACAATAAGCCAAGCGGCACTAAATGCTAACCAGTGGAATTGAAAGAAAAGCATTGTCCAAGTCCAATTCATCAACATTTGCAACGCAAACAGATACTTGACTGGTTTAAATGATTCTTTATCCTGATTTGATAAAATCCAAGCAATGAGTGCGAGCAGGATATACAAAACAGCCCAAGCAATAGAAAATACTACGCCCGGAGGTGTTAAGGACGACTTATGAAGACTCTCATACCATGGATGGAGGTTAGCTTGCGTTAATATCCCCAATAAAAATCCTATGAGTTGAAAAAGAGCTATCCAGAAAATCAGTTTTATCCAGTGTTTTAGGCGCACAATTATCTCTCGAGGTTTTTGTTTGTTTCTAATAACAGTGTTCAAACATAAGTTCATTTAGCAATTATACAGTGAATTTCTAGAGGCTACACCGTAACGTTATTTTAACGCTTATTATGCGTAACCCGCGAGTTTACTCGTCTGTGCAGTTTAAGGTTTGTTTAAAATAAGGTATAATTGTTCTTTTTTGTATTTGTTTGCGAAGTAAATGTTTGAATCGTTAAGACTGACCGATGAGCAACGGAATATAACCACTCATTTAATACTAGATATTGCAAGGCTTTTGCAACAAATAATCGCCGCTTCTAAAACTGAAGAGCCAACCCAGGTGGTTTTGCCTCCTCTCTCACAATCTTTTATTGATATAAAAAAAACCAGTAAACAGAGCGATATGCCAATAGAAAAAATTTGGCAACTCATCATCGCGATGTACAATTATTTAAGCGTTTTTCGTATTAATGTTGGGTCGTCCATTGAATTTTTTCCAGATTACCAACACAAAAAGCGCGCTCTCTTCAAGCGACTGTTCTGCTTGTTGCAAGAAATGCAAAAAAATGACACCGAATTATTATATGAGTTTCTAAATCAATTGGTTTGTTATGATGCGTTAATATGTATTTTTGCAGAAATAGAACCCCCGCCCCAAGATATAGATACAACCGATTTCTCAACATTTAAAACATTTTTGTTTAATACGGCGTACACACATGGGCAAACTAAAGATAATGGGGTAAGGTTTTTTGTCTATCAATTCGCGATTAAAAATTTAAATAATACGTCGCTTAATACGCCTTTTTTGATTAGAAGGTATATTGAGGAATCAGATTTTTCAACTATTGGTCAATCTCTTAGATGGACAAGACATTATTTATTGGTGAGTTTACACAGTATCCTTGCCTTAAAAATTCTTTCCCATTGTAAATATAAAGCCGTACAAAATGAATTACTACTTCTACTTAATAGCAAAACTAAATTAATTGAGACTCCTGAGCCGCGGCCTATGTTGCTGCATTTAGATTTATTGACTGAACATTGGTTGATATTAAGAAACTTTTCTGTTGTAAACAGTAATTATTTAAATGGCAAAGCAATTTTTAATGTGTATCAGTTGGCAATGGTTGCAAAGATTATTGATGCTTTTAACCAATATGAGACAAGTATCCCCACCTTAGATAATGATCGCATCTCAGCTTTTTATCTTGTGTTAAATGATATGATGAACAGATTGACGCATAATGGCTTTCAGCACCCATTTCTTCATTACTCACCAAGTCAACTTGCCAATAGTTATGGACGAATGTTTTTACTGCCAAAAAGCATTCCCATGAACTTATTAAGTAAATATCCAGCGATTGTCCCGTCTTTACTTCATCTACTATATCAGCATGGACCGTTAGGAGTGCTCTATCAAGTGCTTGATGTGGTTGATACTATGCAAAATATGATACAGCGTTTATTCGGGGGACAAGCTCTTTTATCAGAGCGCTCTGTTTATCATTTAAAGATACTGCACTGGCTAGCAAAAAACATAAAAAACGGTCTCCAGGATTTTGAACAAACGTTGAGTGTCGAGGATAAACCTATATATCAAGATAATTTATTCAATAAGCACAACCTCGATTTGTTGACTTATAAATTTTGTTTTTTTATTGCAATTTATTTGCTCAAAATAGAGCGGATGGATACATGGCCATTATTTCAATCATTCATTAAACAAGAAATGAATGAAATGAAAATAAAAATGCCTAAAGAATTAAAGCGTCCATTTTCTTCGTTTCTTGAGTTAATCGATTTTCTGCATGCACTTAGTATCAGAAAAACCTTGCCAGATAAAAAGCACTTTGAAAATTTAAAAGCAATATCAACTCTTTTTAGTGGGTTAATGTTAAATCCAGCCGCAACAGATTATTTTAAACACGTTTTTCTTGGGGTTTTATATTCATCGCTTGAGCCATTTTGTGAAGGGCTAGAAAGTCATATTGGTGAGGAAAGGCATAAAGAATTGATTGATCTGTATTTTATGCTATCCAACATTTTTAACGAGCTGAATATTTCAGATGATGAACGAGAACAAATTAAAAATTTAATACAGTTTGAGAGCTATTTAGCTTATCAGCATGCATTAGAGTCCCAACTTATCCGCGCTAAAGACACTCATAGCGATCAAAAAAGTAGTATGTCATTGCCTAGATTCAAAAAGAAACACCGTAGAAAAGCAGATTCTAAGCGAGATGCTGCTGCGGCTGCGGCTATCTCTTCTGAACAACCATCCTCTGATGACGTTACTATTTCCCAGGAGGATGAGATAGCTGCTCGCGCGTCTGGTGCTGAGAAGATGCTCAACCCTGCTGCATCAACAACTGTGTTGGCTATAGAACAGGCAAATTCTGAGCCAGCAGCCATTCCGGAGAAAGAAAAATTATGGTGTTATGTAATTGATGACCAGGAACGTATTGCCAAGGAGTGTCAACAATTATACGGATCGCAAACAAAATATTGGCTACAAAAACAAGCGCTGCCTAAACCTTTTAAAACGCTTTGCTCTAGTATTCTGGAGCATTTGGGTATGCCTTTAATTTTGACGGGTAGTTCAATTTTGAAGTTAATTGAACATCAAAAACTAACGGATTTAGATTGTATTCTATTCAATGTTGATTTAAACCAATTACAGCGGTTCTTATTTAAACTTGGCTTGGAAAAAGTATCCACACAAGGTAATCAGGATCATTCTCTGTTAAGGGTGATTATCGAAGAGTTTGAAAAATCAGAGGATGGTAGTGACGCAACGGTCGTGTCATACATTGAATTGGATATCGTATCTAAAAAGATACTTCCGAATCAAAGTGTCTTGGATGCTTTAGCCGAAGACGCTAAAAGCAGAGATTTCTTAGGTACCACGATGCATGTGATTTGTGGCAAAGAAAATCAAGAAAGCTATCCTATCGTTGATAGTTTAGGGGCTTATGAGCGCAAAGATGAACTTGATATAAATCCTTATTTATATAATGAAGCCAATCCAGCAGAGATATTTTTATCTGATCCGCCACGTATATTGCGGTTAATTAATGCTCATTTAGCGTCACCACATAAGCGGTTTGGTCAGCAATTGAATGCCTCCTTGAAGTGCTTGTTTGATAATAATAATACGCTTCTGTCAGCCATGTTGCATAATTATTTAGAAGAGAATAAAAAAGCAGTATTTCACCGGCGATCATTCATTACCAAAATGGAGATAATTCTCGCCCGCTATGGGTTAAGCAGAGCCTTAAAAGAGTTTATTGATTGTTGTGTTTTACCGGTATTATGTCATATAAGAGCAAAAGATTTTTTGCCATTGATTGATCAAAGTCAGCAGCTTGAGTATCTGCTTCAAGAGAATGAAAGAGCACGTAAAGATTATGATCCCTATGTGTCTTTATACCTACTTGTTTTAACGTTAATGCATCAAGTAAAACGTTGCCAGCCGGATTACCCGTTACAGCAGACCCCTTGGTATTGTTTAACGCCAAAAAATCATCAGCATCACGAGATGATAAAACAGTGGCAAGATCATTTAGAGCGTCACGTTAAAATTGATTTTAAAAAATTTCCATTGCTAAAGCTTGTTTATGAGTGCACGCGTTCATACTGGCAGCCTAAAGCGCCTTCACCATTGCGGATGCCCGTATCATCTACGCCACCCACTTCTTTGTTTACTCGAGGAACATTCTTTCCTCAGCCAGATGGTCGCATAGTTCATGCGCAACCAAGTCCACCATCTACAGCCCCTACACATGGGTTGTCATGATAAAGATCACGACAAAAATGCATTGAGAAATGATGTTTTTCAGGGAAGCAGATCATTGCGGAGGCATTTAAACTATTTTGTAAAAAAGGTTTAAGAGAAGATAAAAGACTCAATCCTCTCTGTACATGACAGGTTTTTTTGTCATGTACAGAGCTCAATCCTCATAACTAGTGAACGATGATCAAAAATACTGAGCATGACAAATTTAGCAAGCTTAGCCTGTATGAAGCTTGCGGAATACGGAAATTAAACCCAACTTTGTGCCCCAGTACTACCCGTATTGAGCAATCTTCATACAGTATATGTTTTATCTACCTGGACGCGATAAAATAAAAGAAAAATGATAACTCCTGGTATACAAGTCGAAATGGATTAACTTTTCCTTTTAAAAACAGTATTTCTTCTCTGTACGGTACGATTTTTGAAAACGTACCGTACAGAGGTATTCCTTATTCAAAGGTTGATCTTGTGATATGTAAAGTCTAAATTATCTGTTACATTAACAATAACCTTTTAAAACGAATCACATGGAGCGTGTTGTGTTTAAATTCCAGGAAAAATTGATTGCTGTTTTAGTGAGTACAGCAAGTGTCCTCTCCATTAATTTAATGGCCATACAACCTGCAACAGCCTGCACCCGTGCTGTCTATACTTCCCCTGATGGGCAATTTGTGATTACTGGTAGAAACATGGACTGGTTTGAATCACTGGATGCAAGCTTATGGATTTTACCCCGGGGTCTTAAGCGCAATGGTGCTGCTGGTCAAAATTCTTTGGAATGGATATCAAAATATGGAAGTGTTGTCGTTACAGGGTTCGATAAAGCTGTCGCAGATGGAATGAATGAACAAGGACTGGCTGTAAACGCGTTATATTTGGGTGAAACGAAATTTGGTCAACGTGATATTAATAACCCCGGCTTATCATGGGCGGGATATGTACAATATTTATTAGATAACTTTGCAAGTGTTTCGGAAGCCGTTCAAGCGATGAAAGATTCTAGAATCGAAGTTGTATCCTCTCCTATTCCTGGCGCTGATCCCAAGCCTCCTACGCTGCATTTCTCTTTATCCGATTCAACGGGTGACTCAGCAATTTTTGAATACTTAAATGGAAAGTTAGTAATTCATCACGGTAAACAATATAAAGTAATGACGAACTCACCAATATATTCTCAACAGTTGGCATTAAATACCTATTGGGAAATAGTCGGCGGTGAAAATATGTTACCAGGAACAGTAAGAGCTTCGGATAGATATGTGAGAGCCAGTTATTATGTGGATCAAATACCCACGCCAGATAATAATATAAAAGCAGTGACGGACGTGATGGCCGTTATGAGAAACACTGCCCAACCTCAGGGAAAGGTTGATGCCAAAGTTCCTAATATTTCACCAACGATATGGCAATCCATAGCCGATAACACCAGTAAAACTTATTACTATCAGCAATCTAATTTACCAAGCAGTGTTTGGGTGGAGTTTAAAGAGCTGGATTTTTCCAATGGGGCCAAGGTTATGAAAGTAACGTTGCAGGATAATTATAAATTAGTGGGTAATATTAAAGATGCATTTAGTGAAGCTAAGCTGTTTGAATTTACAGGACCTATGGATAAGAGTCAAAATGTGAACGTGAACCATTAAATTGGAATACGTTCAGGGGTAAGTTTTTCTTTTTCTCCTAATTTTTCAGTAAAGAAAAACGCTGTCCGATTCTATTAAAACACATAATTGACAATGCTTCCGAGTATGATGCCGGTAAGTAAAATCAGAACTATGCCTGCCTTATAGCGGAACGCGAGTATTAAAGCAATCAGCATAATAAACGCCGAACCATAGTCGAAGGTAGACCAGATGGGTTGATAAGTATCTAAGATAAATATTTGAATTTTATCAACTTTACCAAATAAAGTATTGATAGCAAACCACAGCGAAAGGTTAAGAATAACACCAACAATTGCCGCTGTAATAGCGGTTAATATACCATGAAGCGCCTGTATATTTCTTAGTTGTTCAATATAGGGCGCACCAGAAAATATCCATAAAAATGAAGGAGTAAAAGTAACCCATGTCGTGATGATGGAACCGAGTATTCCTGCCAGTAATGGGTTCATTCCACCAGCATAGCGGTAGGCAGCCAAAAACCCAACAAACTGAACGACTTGAATTAGGGGGCCAGGTGTTGTCTCAGCCATTCCTAATCCATCCAGCATTTCAACGGGTTTTAACCAACCATATGTTTGTACGGCTTGTTGAGCAATATAAGACAAAACCGCATAAGCGCCGCCAAAACTTAATATTGCCGTTTTACTGAACAGGAGTGCTTCTTGAGTGAATACATGATGTATTCCTGTTATGAAAATAATTAAAAAAACAGGTAGGAACCAAATGGTTAGCCAAATACTGCAAGTTTTTATCAACTGCACTGGCGAAAATGAAATGGCCTGAACATCTTGATCAAGCGACTTGTCGTTATCAACACCGAAGGCCAGATCGTATCGATTTAGTAGGTAACCTATTAACGCAGCACTCAGGATAATGATAGGAAAAGGAATGTTAAGAAAAAAAAGAGCTATAAATGCGAGTAAAGCAATAATGTGATGACCTTTAGATGTTAATGACTTTTGGCTGATACGAAGAAGGGCGCTTAAAACAATTGCAATAACGGCCGGTTTAATGCCATAAAATAGGATGTGCACTAAGTCGGTTGATTGATAATTGACATATAGGATGCTAAGTATAAGAATCGACAAAAATCCTGGTAATACAAATAATACTCCAGCGACCACCCCACCTCGAACGTCGTGCAACAACCAACCTATATAAATGATCAATTGATGCGCTTCAGGTCCTGGTAACAACATGCAGTAATTTAGAGCATTTAAGAACTTTTTTTCATTAATCCATTGTTTTTCCTCAACCACTAAGCGATGCATAACAGCAATTTGATTAGCAGGGCCACCAAAGCTATAAGCTGCAATTTGTAGAAAAACAAAAAAGGCTTCTTTAAAGCTGGGTTTGTTATTCATCAAAAAAATAAAGAACTATTTTGACATTTTTTAAGCTAACATGATTACTGAAATCCTACAATCCTATATACCCGTAATCTTTCAAATGGATGGCTGTCAGATTACATAGACTTTTTTCATAAGGTTTAGCCCTCGTTAGCCCACAACTTCGGGATATTTTAATTATGATGCAACACGTGAATGGGATATCAGAAAAAATTCTTTTGAAAATAAAATTACCTTCTATATAATAGATTAAATTTTAACAAATAAGCCAAAAAATGCCTACACTGAAAAGAAAGAGCCCATCAACCTTGGCTCAAGGATTCTCTTTTTTTAAAGAATACTTAATATCTGAGGAAGATAAGTTAATCAAATGGTTATGGCTAATCGGTGCGATCTTATGCGTAATTGCAATGGTTGGCTTGGTTTTTGCATTCTCAGGATGGTTTACAGTTTTTTGGGCTGTTATGGAAGCGAAAGCAATTTCTCCGTTCTTAATGTCATTAGCACAGTTTGGAGGATTGGTAAGTGCTTATGTTTTAGTGAGTTCCTTAAAAAATTATTTAGTGGGAAAATTTTCATTATCTTGGCGCAACTGGCTTACTCTAAAATTTATAAATAAGTTATTTGGAAGCAAGAATAACTATTTAGAATTAAAACGAACCGCGTCTGAGCTTGCAAATATTGAACAAATGATACAAGACGATGTTGATAAATATGTGAAGTTGACCTTGGCTTTAAGCTTGGATTTTTTATATTCCTTTTCAATTTTATGCACGTTTATTGGATCGTTATGGATTCTGGGTGGAACGGTAATCTTTCCAGGATATTTAGTTTTGACAGCAATAGGCATTGCTTTAGTGGCTTCTGTTATAACCTATTATATAGGTAAGCAACTTCCAAAAATAAATAAAAAATCGGAGGTGGTTGAAGCTGAGTTTCGTCAGGATTTAGCACAATTAACGCAACAATCTGAGAATATTGCTGAGGAGCACGCCGAGGAATTTTATAAGACCAATTTGATTGCAAAAGTGGACGAGATTAAACAGATTGAAAATGAAAAATTGAACGTTGATACAAAGTTAACTGCATTTCAAAGTTTTAATCTAGAGTTTAATACGATTATTCCGTATTTACTTGCAGTACCTTTATATTTTAATAATTTCATCAACCTTAGTCAGATGATGCAGGTAGGATTTTCTTTTGGCCAGGTAAGTATTGCTTTAAACTGGTTTGTGAATTCATATCAGAATATTTCTGAATATAAAAACAGTATTAATCGACTTACCGATCTAATTCATATATTAGAAAGTGATCTAAATAGCAGCCCTCAGAATATAACAAGAAAAGTTAGAGAAAAAGAGTCTATAAAAGTAAAAAATTTAACCATCAACAAGCCTTTATTAAAAGATTCAACCCCCTTAATGCGGGGACTCACCTTCAAATTAAACCCTGGAGAACATGTGATGCTCCAAGGGAGATCCGGATTTGGTAAGAGTACTTTATTCAAGGTTATATCAGGGAGCTGGAATTACGGAGACGGTAAAGTTTCAATACCAGCGCATAAAAAACTATATATCCTACCACAAGAACCGACTATACCTAATAATACTTTAAGGGTAGCTTTAGCATATCCTGAAACTGAGCAAACTTACGACGATGAACAGTACTCTGAGGTTTTAAAAAAAGTAGGTCTAGAGAAATTCATTCCTTATCTGAATGAGAAAAAATCATGGGGAAATATATTATCTGGTGGACAAAAACAACTTCTATCATTCGCGCGCGTTCTTTTAAAAAAACCAAATTGGTTGTTTTGGGATGAGGGAACTTCTGCATTAGATGAGGAAACTGAAGAGCGTGTTTTTAACATGGCTAAAAAAATAGAAAATTGTACTATTGTAAGCATAGCTCACCGTAGTACGTTGAAAAAACATCATAGAAAATATTTGTTTTTTAAAGCTAAAGGAGATAATTGTGTTGAAATAGAAGAGACTTATAACGCTCAATACGAAAATCTAATGTAACCCAAGCTGTGAGTTTTAGCTGATAAAAATTAGAGCGTTGTATTTTTAGATCCTGTACTCTCGAAAATTTTTCCCGCTAAGCAGTCCTATCATCTAACCTCAATCCTAATCAACAGGCCAATAGCAACATGGCGTAATTTCGTTTTCCTCTGGGTGAGGATTTATCGGAAGTGTTTTCCCATGAAATCACGAAACAAGCTTACTTGGCTCTTGCAATCATGGGTAAACTCAGTCTATGGTTTCTCTGCAACTAAGATGATTTTCGGCCCACAAATTTTTTGCGAATTTTTTGTTTAGGGCTTAAATTTGATTTTTTTTGCGTATGAGATGGTTTTCGTTTTATGGTTGTAATGGTGGTTGGTAGGGCGTGATTTGGCTCAAAATCTTCAATTTCAATTCGATCAAGTTTACGATTGATCAATTGTTCGATTGATTGCAACTGCAAGACTTCATCAGCGCTTACCAGCGATATGGCAAGCCCCGTTTCTCCAGCCCGCCCAGTACGCCCAATACGATGTACATAATCTTCAGGTACTTGAGGTAAATCAAAATTAATTACACAAGGTAGTTTCTCAATATCAATACCACGTGCTGCGATGTCCGTTGCCACTAAAATAGGAACTTCGCCTGATTTGAAATCAGCTAATGCTTTTGTACGCTGTGCTTGTGACTTATTCCCATGAATTGCTGCAGAATGAATTTGGGCTTCAGCGAGCTGTTTTACCAGTTTATTGGCACCATGCTTGGTACGTGAAAAAACTAACGTTTGTCCCCATTTGTTTTTGTGAATTAAATGGCTCAGTAAGGCCGACTTTCTACTTTTATCAACCGGATGGACGCGTTGCTTAATCGTGTGCACCGAAGTATTGCGTGGGGCGACATCGATCTCTTGGGGATGATTCAAGATACTTTTTGCCAGGGTGCGAATGTCATTAGAAAAGGTAGCGGAAAACATTAAGTTCTGTCTGGCACGGGGAAGTAATTTAATAATTCGTTTAATATCATGAATAAACCCCATGTCTAACATACGGTCGGCTTCATCGAGTACAAATGTCTCTACTTCGTCAAAACGAATGGCGCGTTGTTGGTATAAATCTAGGAGTCTTCCTGGGGTTGCGACTAAGAATTCAACGCCTGGAAGTAATTTTTTCATTTGCGGATTAATTTTTACTCCACCAAAAACAACTTCAGTTCTAAGGCTTAAGTATTTGTTGTATTGAAGAAGATTTTCATGGATTTGTGCGGCTAATTCTCGAGTCGGAGTGAGAATTAGAACTTTTGTACCATTACTTCTTGCCTTTGGCTTTTTACTCATCTGCTGCAATAATGGCAACAGAAAACTTGCTGTTTTCCCTGTACCAGTTTGAGCAGAAGCCAATAAATCACCACCATTAAAAATAACTGGGATGGATTTGACTTGAATCATAGTGGGTTCGGTATAACCAAGTTCATTGATTGAACGAAGTAAGGGCTCAATAAGCCCTAGTGAATTAAAACTCATAACATTTCCTTTATAGAGATAGCGCTTCTGACTGAGATAATTCTGTTTGATCATCTAAGCGAGGAGGGATCAGCGTGTTGTATTGTAATTAAACAATTATAACATGTACTGCAATTTAATGCTAAAAAATCAATAGGGGTGTCGTAGCAAAATGAAACTGTCACATACCATGGTACCCTGTAATCGTTTTCCAATTTATTGATTACAGACTGGTGTACATAGAGGGTGAACTTTTAGAAGTTAAATTCGTCAAATTAAATTCAGAAAAAAATTCCGTGGTTATTTTGCTGCTATTGCGCGTTATAATTGTTACAACTTCATGTTTTTCATGCTCTGAATAAGAATCGATGGTTTTTCTAAAAATTTCTTTATTAAACTCTTGTAATTCACCTTGATATAGATTTTCTTCAAAATAATCAGGGTAGGTAGCGAGCAAAATAGAGGCTTTTGAAAAATCTCTAAGATTCAGGCAGTGGATTAAAATATCTTCGTTAGCTTCGTTAAGATAGGTAAATGGTTCTTTACAGGATGCGCCTAAAACTTGAGTTATCACACGGATGACTTTTTCAAAGTCATCCGTGGTTAATATTGAACATGCTCTATGAATAAAGGTCATGTCAAAGCGGTCATGCACTGTTATATTGACTTGATTGGCTATTAGCAATGTTATGATATCAACATAGGACTTTCTTTGCTCTGGATTTCGCATATAGCCTTCTAGTGCGAAAAACAAAGGGCAATTGCCAGAATGATTTTGCTGTTGGTTGACGTCTGCTCCCTGTGAAACTAGCCAGTTTACATTCTCGACTTGGCCTAATAAACAGGCAATCATCAGAGGTGTGAATAAATCTGCTTCTAAGGCATCAATGATTACATTGTCTTTTAGTCGAATATAGGGAAGGTTGACTTCTTTTGGTGAACACTTACTAATGGCAGTCAATGATTCATTGCAAAGCACTTTCATTCCAATGGGGGTTGAATAATAGCTTTGACCTGCGCTTAATTCTATAACCTCAATAGTTTGATGACTGGTATGTTGTTCATAGAATTCTAAGTGAGCCTTATAGAATTCGGATGTCGATAGCCAGCCGTCTTGGCTATTTAAAAAATAAAAATATTTCGACGCACGCTCATCGTAAGTATTATAATCGACTAGTAGCTGTTCACCAGGAGTAATATCACGCGTTGCAATCAAGACGACACTTTCTTCATCGTCAAGCTGAGTGCTTACGAATTCTACATTTGCATGGTTATCTGAAAAATTAATATAACGGGTATAGTTGCCTTTACTACTTGCATCAACGACCTTATCTCCAATCCTCATGGCATAACTATTGTCAGTGCCAGGGGTGGTTTCTAAATAGTGATCAAACTCTTGGTGTGAAAATTCTTGGCCTGTGTATTCACCAACCCAAGTGCCTGCTGAGATTTCTTTTTCAGCAAATACACCATAGCCATCATGTCTGCTTAAAAGATGCACCGGTCTAACTGAAAACAAATTTGGCTTATCGACTGGTGATGAAATATAATTATTCTCAGTCATATTCATTATACCAAGTTTAGTTAATAGATTCGTTTTTGCTTTAACTTGGCGTAATGACTTGGTTTTCTTGGTTGCTTTGGTTTTTTTTTGTTTAAAAAAACCTGCTTTACTGGTTTTATTAGAGAGAGACGCTGGTTTTGCCATAAATTTAAACACCAAGTTCAAAATATACAATACTGTATCATATTTAGATATTTGTTTCAATTATTAATCATTTGTAATCTGGTTTTAAATAAGTTGTTTCATATTAGTTCTAAAATAATTCATTTTATAGAGAGTTAGGCCAGGTTATCCTGGCCATCTTTTTATAGGCTATTCAATTTTTACAAGAAGAATTTGTAAGCGAATTAATGTTTATTATTTTCAGCCTTAATATCACCTGTTTGTGGATCAATACGAAGTTCTTTTTCTTTTTGATCTGGCGTCAACGCTTTTACTTTATATATACCTTCATCAAACTCAACTTCTACAATTTGTAGGTTACCAGCACCCTCAACTTTTTTTACTACTTCTATGATGGAATATTTAGGTTGTATTTGTTTTTGCTTTAAAATGTTACCTGTTTTTGGGTCCAATTGAACTTTAAAGGGCGTTCCTTCTTTATTAACGCCTTCAACCGTTAACACATTATCTTCAAGTTCAACGTCTTGAATGGTTGTATACCCTTCATCCGATAGTTTTTTTAAAATGGTGCTTAATTTTGCTTGTTCATTCTTATCAGGTGAGGTATGGGCAGATACAGCGGTGGCTATAAAAAAGCTGATAATAGTCAGTAAGTTAATAAAATATTTAAACGTTTTCATCCTGCAATCTCCTTATAAACAGTTAAAATGAAAGATTAAAAATCAAACAAATCACCAAGAAATGAGCTCTTTTTTTTCTTTTGACCGTGCTTTCTATAATCGGGTTCATATCGCTCTTGCTTTTCAGAAGAACGAGATAGAAATTGTTGCTCTTTTTCAATAATTTTATCGAGCTCACCTCGATCAAGCCATATTCCTCTACAATTTGGACAATAGTCAATTTCAACCCCTTGGCGATCGGACATTTGCAGAACCGAATCGGGGCAAACCGGGCATTTCATAAGCCTTCCTTGTTAAGTGATTGGTTCTCTACTTATAGAAAAGGTTTTTATAAATATCAAGGCATACTTACAGAACCACATTGAGCGATATGATCGACTCATTGAACAGTTTCTATTGCTTCAATAAATAATAAATTGCTTGTACTTTTTGGATATATTACTAATAATTTTAGTATCATTAATAGTGTTGATAGCTCCCTTGGCCTTTTTGATTGGAGTACGGGGGCTTTCATTGCAGATGAAAAAAATCTAGCGCTAATTTGATAGTGATTGCTTTTTGTGATTTTTAATTAACAAAGGACTGAATATGACACATTCCAACAAACCTGTTTCAAAACGTGCGGTATTTATTGTGCTTTTTTTGATTTTGGCTGCAGTTTTGCTGTGGCATTTCTTTCTGCCTATACTGGGCGTAGCGATAGGAATGACTGCCTTGGTTTGGGGCATTTTGGTGTCTGCATCGGTCTTAACAGTCATTTTAATTCTATTATTTTTTATTTTTACGGGGATTGGCATTATTGTGTTAAGCCTTGTGGGGGTTGTTGGGTTTGTTGTGGCAGTCGTTCTTGCTCCTGTCGTATTTCCTTTCTTATTACCGCTATTGGTGCTAATACTCTTTATCGCATATATTCGCCGGCGATCCAGTAATAAGAAATTATAAACGTATATCCTGATCCCGAAATCCAGCAGCCTTAATTTCGGGATCTTTTCATCATAGACATCATGGATACTGACTGTTGACTTAAACGTAAGAAGATTAGGTCGTTGGGATATATCGTTTGTATCCATTTCCTCCTTGTTGTTTCACTTGATACATGGCCTCATCAGCGTGGATTAGCAATTCTTCTCGACGAGTTCCAGCTTCAGGGTAGGTGGCTATTCCAACACTGAGAGAAATAGATAGATTATTATGAACAGTAAGTTTATTTTGGGCGACCACTTTTTCAGCGAGCTTTTCTGGAGCGGTCGGTGTTTTAATGGGTTGCATTATAATAGCGAACTCATCCCCGCCTAGTCGTGCAATAAAATCTTCGACTCGGATGCTTGACGCAAGTCGATGGGCCACTTGGCTGATGAGTTCATCTCCAGCATGATGACCTAGCGTATCATTTACTTCTTTAAATCCGTCAATATCTATGAATAATAAAGAAAAATTTAATTGATAACGCTCAGCGCGCGCGATGGTTTTTTCTAATACTTTATCAAACTCTAAGCGATTGTTGAGTCCTGTTAATGGGTCCGTTCGAGATAAAACTTTTAGTTTGTCTGTCGTGTCTATTAATTTTGACCGCATGTCAGCAATCCGCTGCATGGCTTTTATTTTTGCTGCTAAGGTGACTTTGCTAAATGGTTTTGTTAAGTAATCATCCCCTCCGGCGTCGATGCCTTTAGAAATATATTCATCATCGATTGAGCTGCTTAAAAAAATAATAGGAATCCACTCGCTTTGATTCAATGCACGAAGATTTCTTGCGCATTCAAATCCACTCATACCTTCCATAACTACATCTAAAATCACTAAGTCAGGGTGCTGGGATCGAAATAGTTCTAGTGCGGCTTCACCGCTGGTTGCTTCCACCACATCATGCCCAAGCTCTTCTAGAGCATCTGAAAGTTTTTTTCGGGTTAACTTTGAATCATCAGCAATTAATATCTTCATTCTTTAATCCTGTACTATCCCCAAGCGTTTGAGTAGTTTTTTCTGACTGTTGGGTGAAAATGACAATAAAAAAAATCCTTTTATCTTTTTATCTCGTAAGGAAAATTCCGTATCAATTAAAATGATTTCATCGGTTTGCTCTGCGATGCTAATTAACATGTCTTGCGTAAGTGCACCAAGCATATCGATTGCTAATACAGGGGGGGTGCACATGATTGTATAGCTTGTAAGCTGGCTTATCGCACTTAAATACGCGCCTAAGCAAATATTGCTCAGTTCGGTTAAAGCAGATTTCTCTATACTCTTTAAGGCGTGTAATGAAATCGGTGCTTTCCCAAGCCAAGTTTCCAGCAGTTGCAGCGACGTATCATTAGGATAAATCATTAATACTGTACCAGTTAGGTCTCCTTCTAGACTGGAAAACACCCCACAGGTTATTTGTTCTGCGCCCCCTAAAAAATCAGTTACCTCGTTTAGCTGAAGTTGTTTCACCTTAGGGGGTGTGATTTCAATTCGACAATTCAATAATTCAGATAAGCCTTTTGCTGCGTTCCCCATGCCAATAGTGCCTATTTCTTTTAAGGCATCTAACTTTAATTGATTGGCTTTACTCATGATTTATCCTTTTATTAACTTATTCGATTAACTAACGTCGAAACGTCTAGGATCATCGCCGCTCGCCCATCGGCTAATAACGTTGCTCCTGAAAAGACATCGAGTTTATTGATGGACGTCTCAAGTGTTTTAAGAACAATTTCCTGCTCACCTAAAAATTCATCAACCAACAATCCCAGTTTATGATGCTCTACTTGACAAATAACAACGGCCATCGATTTTAAAGGTGCATTTGTCGATTCGGATAACGAAAACTTAAGTTCTTTGCACAAACGATACATAGGAATCACTTCATCACGATAAAGAAACATTTCCTGACCTGCTGATTTTCGAAGCGCTTTAGGATCTAGCTTTTGAGCTTCAAGAATGTAATGTAATGGGATGGCGAGGGTTTCTTGCTCTAAGCGAATCAATAATGCGTGGATAATGGCCATGGAAATGGGTAAGCAAAGGGTAAAGACACAGCCTTTTCCAGGCTTGCATTCAATAGAAAGACTTCCCCCAACGGCGTCTATTTTACGCCTGACAACATTCATTCCCATGCCGCGGCCAGACCGTTCAGTGACTTCTTCTCGAAGAGAAAAGCCTGGCTTTGTGATCATCATTAAGAGTTCATGTTCGCTAAGTTGGGATAATCTGTCTTTATTTAACAAACCTTGCTCTAATAGTTTGGCTTTTACCGCATCAAGATTTATGCCTGCGCCATCGTCTTCTACTTCAATCACCACTTGATTTTGTTCGCGGCGCGCGCTCACATGAATATGGCCTGTAGTTGGCTTTCCCAATGCCTTGCGTTGTTCTGGAGATTCAATGCCATGACTTAGTGCATTTCTAAGAATATGAAGCAAAAGGTCATTAATTTCATCAAGAATCATTCGATCCAATCCAATATCTGAGCCACTAAAGGTCAATGTGACTTCTTTATTTTCCTTTTGGGCATCATCTCGAATTAGACGAGGGTAATAATTGAACAAATATTGCAAAGGCAATAGACGCATTTGCATGGTTTCACTTTGTAGTTGATTCGCTATGCGCTCCAATTCATGTACATTTTTTTCTAATGCTTCGTTCTCAAAAGATTTTGATAATTGCTTAAACCTCATCTTATTCAAATGCAATTCCCCGACCAAATTCATCAAGGATTCGAGGTGCTCTAAGTTTATCCGAACATACTTTAAACTAGAGGGTTCTTTTTTATGGTCTTTAACGATAGGTTCGTCCAATTCTTCTGTAGCTTCAACTGCGAGCGTTATGTCTTTAGGGAAAGACTCTCTCAGCTGGTTTAGTGTTTCTATTACAGGTGTTTCATCCAGAGCAATTGATTTGCCGGTTTCGATATTCTCAATAATCGTTTGGAGTAAATCTACCGCTTTAAGCAATTCAGTGGCAACACCTTTCGAAACTTGCAACTGACCTTCTCGGATCAGACTAAACGTATTTTCCATAGCATGAGCTAAGTTGACAACTTGCTCATAACCCATGGCGGCAGCATTACCTTTTAAGGTATGACTTGCTCGAAACACTTCATCCAGCGTTTGTTTATCCTCTGGAGTTTTTTCAAGCTGAATTAATCCATGAGTTAATGTGCTCAGTAGTTCATGAGCTTCACTAATGAATAGCTCTAGATATTGATCTGAACTCATGATGCTCCTGTTACTTCTTCAATGATGGCACTAGGGATTTTATGAATAGGTAAAACTCGATCAATGGCTTCGGCATGAATGGCAGACTTAGGCATGCCAAATACCGCTGATGTTGCTTCATCTTGCGCAATGGTCCTACCTCCAGATAATTTAATGGCTAGACAGCCTTTAACACCGTCTTTTCCCATTCCGGTTAAAATTACACCTAATACATGGTGACCAAGTAGAGCTGCAGCTGACTTAAACGTTGCATCTACGGAAGGCGATGTGGTGCAATCCGTGTTTTTGATCAAAATTAATCGATATGGCTCATCAGGAACATGTGTTTCTTCTAAGATTAAGTCAAAGCCATAGGGGGCAATAAAAACATGTCCAGGCTTAAGCCTATCCATATTTTTTGCTATCTCCACTGTAAGCGCAGATACTGAATTTAAACGGTTTGCAAAATTTGCAATAAACAATTCGGGCATATGTTGTAATACAATAATAGCTGCGGGCAAATCATTCGGAAGATCTTGCAAAATTGTTCTGACGGCTTTAGGCCCACCAGTTGAAGCTCCAATAAGGACAAGTTTTTTTAATCTACTTGGTAGTTTGGATGAGGCGCTTTTCATTCTCTTCCACCATTAAAAGCAAATTTTTTTTCTATAGATTCTTTTAATTTTTTCATTAATACCTGCCCGCTGCAAATATTAAAATAAATACTTCGACCACTGTGACCACCAATATCTCTTGCAAGAACTGGAATACCGGCGGACTTTAATTCATGCAGCACGGCTTCAACATTTAATTTCCCTATGGTATATCTCTGGTCACGGGCAGGGAACATATTAGCCCCTCCAAATATTAAAGCGTTTATTTGTTCTTGCTTTGCGCCTTTTGCACGCATTTTTTTTAGTAATTCGGGAAGTGCCGTGTTTGCGAATTTTCCAGGGTGCGTTATCGTTTGAACATTACGGGAGTTGGGTAACATGATGTGAGCAACACCACCAACTTTGTTGCGAGAATCGTATAACACTAAACCAATGCATGAGCCTAAACCAATGCAAATTAATTCATCAGGGCATTTGGCTACTTGAAGATCAGCTATATTAATGTGTATTTGTTTTGCGCTCATTTAAGTAATTTATTAACGACTTCAACGATTTGGTTTTCTTGAAAGGGCTTGGTAATAAAATCATTTGCCCCAGCGTTTAAAAGTTCTTCTTTAATTGCCTCTTGTCCCATAGCGCTCACAATCAGAATCGCTGTGTTTTGGTTTTTATTTTTTATGGCTTGTACGGCATTTAATGTATTAATGCCATCCTCCTCTGGCATGACCACATCTAACGTGATTAGATGGGGTTTAAAGCGGTCATGTAATGTTATGGCTTCTTTTGCAGTGGTGCCTTCACCTACAATCTCATGACCTAATTGACTTAATAAGTCAGAAAGCATTTTTCGCATAAACAACGCATCATCAACGATTACAATTTTACTCATGCGTTTCTCCGTATGAGGGATTTTCTAATATTTGTGGTTCGGGTATAGTAATTAATTCTGATAAGTTAAGAATGATAATTAAACGTTCTCCTAATTTTCCTACCTCTTTAATGTAGCTTACCTGTTCCCACTGTTTAATGATTTCTGATGTGGGTTGGATTTTTTTTTCTGGTAATTTCAAAATTTCTGGAACATCATCTACCAGCAATCCAATGGTGGTATTATCTACCTCAACGACCACAATCCGATTGGCTTGATCCAGTTCAGAAGATTTCAATAGCCCTAACGGTTCTTTTAAGTTTATTACTGGGATGACTCGTCCTCTCAAATTAATAACCCCTTTTATAGGATCAGCAGCGTTTGGAAGACGTGAAATAGTCATCATTGGGACGATTTCGCGGACTTGCTGAATATCAACACCAAATTCTTCAGTTTGTAGTCGAAAGATAACCACTTGTCTTTCGCCACCTTGTTGATTATTCGTCATCTTCATTTAATCCATGTTTAATCGATTCATCCACTTTAAATCGTTTTACTAACTCTTGTAGCATAAGCGACATTTGCGCTAACTCTTGTGAAGAAGAAGCAATTTCTTGCATAGACGCAGACATCTGCTGAGTAGAAGAACCAACTTCTTCGGAACTTGCGGCGGATTCTTCCGCAGCTGATGCAATTTCTTCTATACGGTGAACCATTTGTTCATGGCCTTCGGCCAAATGCTGGGTTGAATCCGAAATTGACTGGATAGATTCCGATGTTTTATCGACGGTTGAGATAATATTTTCTAAAGCCTCACTGGATTTAAGAGCTATCTCACGTCCTTCTTCTACTTCCTGGCTGCCTAGCTGCATTGCTTTAACAGCATTACCTGTTTCTTTTTGTATACCTAAAATTAATTCCCCAATTTGTTCAGCCGCCTTGGCCGACCCCTCAGCTAGTTTACGAACCTCTTCGGCCACCACGGCAAATCCGCGACCGGCTTCACCAGCTCGTGCAGCTTCAATAGCAGCATTTAAGGCTAATAAGTTCGTTTGATCAGCAATGTTGGTTATGGTTTCAACAATTTCGCCAATTTGGTCGGAACGTTGATGTAAGGATTGAATTACTTTAGCGGTATCCATAACCTTATCGGAAATAGCGTTCATTTTGCTTAACGTGTTTGACATGGACATACCACCTTGTTGAGCGACTTCAGTTGCTTGAGCGGAGGTGGCTGCGGACTGCTGGGCGGATTTTTTAACTTCTTCTACGTTTTTATTAAGCCCGTCAATGACTCGACTTGCCTCTTGAACTTGTTGAGCTTGGCTTTGTGAAGAACGTGAAATTTCCTGGACTGCTGCAGCAATTTCTTCTGTTGCAGCGCTTAGCTCTTCTGAAGATGAGGATAATTGCTGGCTAGATGAAGATACACCATCGGATGTTTCTAACACCCGCTTAACGATGTCGCGAATTCCTAAAATCATGCGGTTAAAGGCGTCAGCAAGCTTACCAATTTCATCTTGAGTATTGATTTCAATCTGTTGGGTTAAGTCACCAGACGCGTTGGCAATTTCCGTGATTCGTTTAGAGATTTGGTTTAATGGATTAGTTATATAACGTGCTAGGAGATAAGAGAGAATCAAAACCAGTGCAAAAATAATCAAGGAGGTCCAAATTAAAGTGTTTTGTAATTGATTTACTGGAGCAAAAACAGTATCCGTTGGCGCTACCGAAAATACTTGCCAACTGCCACCCTTATTAATTCCAAACTCTTCTAAATCCGCATAACCCGCTAAGACGCTATCTCCTGATTTATCGGTATAGATCATATAACCATCTTCATCACTGGCTGCGATCGCTTTTAATTTAGGATTTATTTCTGCATCAGGAATAATTTTCCAGAGGGCTGCATCAGGATTGCTAGAAGCTAATAATCTTCCTTGTCTATCGACAAGAAATGCCGCTTTATCTCCAGGTGTTTTTTCTTCTAGTTTAACAACGAACTCTTTAATGGTGTTCATGTCTAAGGAAAGAACCAAGATGCCTAACAGCGTGGGTTCGGCGTCATACACAGGCACCAAAATATGTAATTCCAGTGCTTTTGTTTGTTCATTGTAATAGCCATCTTGAAATAGCACTTCATCAGGCTTAAGTGCTTTGGCGCTGTTAAAAAATGTGTCCAATATGGGGCTTTCTTCGGCGATCCGTTTGCTTATTAAATTGTGCGCCGTGGAAGCCATAATGATCCCATCTTTACTGACAAAAAATATATCTTGGTAGTCATTTGTTTCTTTTTTAAGATTCGTAAAATATCGATTAAGCGCTTGGGGATCTTCTCTTTGAGTGATTAACGTTTCTGAAATGATTTTGGCGTCAGTGATTTTTGATTCCAGGTAGTCATCTATTGAATTTGCAGCGGATTGACAAATATGTTTTAAGTCATTACCAATAGATTCCCGTAACGCATCGGTTGCGCTTTTTGTTGTCACAACAAACACAACGCTAAGAGAAATGAGAAATAACAAACCAAAACATAACATGAGTTTGGCGTATAATTTCATCTAATCTCCCCTTGATTTTTTTCCCTTGATTTATAACAGTTTAGCACAAAACTAATCCGGTACTTTTTTATAAATTCGCTCTCGAGAATGATAAATCTCAAATTGATTGGCTACATTGGATAACAGGGATTCAGTTTTGCCAAGCATTAAAAACCCATTCTTCAGCAACGATTTGTAAAACATTTCAAAAATCGTGGATTGCAATGTTCGGTTGAAATAAATCAAGACATTTCGACAGACAATAAGATCCATAGCTTTGAGGGGTTTTGATGAAATTAGATCATGCCACTTAAAAATGGTCACTTCTTTGAGCAAAGGCGAGGCAATATAATGTTCATTGTCTTGGTTAAAATATCGGTTTAATAAAGGCTTTGGTAAAAAATCAAGGTTTTTGGCGGGATAGCGTCCGGCTTTAGCTCGTTCCAAGGAAGCTTCATCAATGTCCGTTCCGTAAATCATTAACGAGAACTGCATTTCTTGCTTTGTAAGTGCCTCTAAAAAGATCATCGCTAAGGTATAAGCTTCTTCTCCACTGCTGGTCCCAGCACTCCAGATATTAATGCGTAATCGTTTTTCTTTTAATTTCTGTGCAATAATACTAGGAGCAACCTCGTTCGTAATAATATCCCAGGCCTCTATATCACGATAAAACTCAGTTAAATTAATTGTAAGATAATTCAATAATGCACTAAGTTCGCATGGATTTTGTTCTAGAAAAAAAATATATTCCTTATAAGTCTTGAGATTATTAAAACGTAAGCGACTATCAATGCGACGCTTCAAACAAGAAAGACGATACTGACTAAAATCTAGACCACTGAGATCTTTTATTTTTACGATAAGCTTCTCAAAATAAGGATCAATGGGTTCATTTTTATGAATCATACCAATAACTTAATTTTTGAATACATATGTATTTAAAATTTAGACCTTATTTTTACAAAAATACACACTTATGAGACAATCGACTTCAAAAAATGGCAAACACCACCAAATTCTCAAGAGATAGACCATGTTTACTGATGATCATTGCAAAGAAGCAAACAACTCTCCGCTTGGAAAAAAAATTACCTATGTATCAGAATATAATCCGGAGCTATTATTCTCAATTCCTCGAACAGGGAAACGCGATGAAATTCGCGTGCCTGAGCCCATTCCTTTTTTTGGTTTTGATACTTGGAATGCTTACGAGGTTTCTTGGCTTAATCGCAAAGGAAAGCCGCAAAACGCCATTGTGCGGTTTGATATTAATTGCCATTCAGTGAATATTATTGAATCAAAATCGTTTAAATTGTATTTGAATTCTTTTAACAATACGCGTCTTGATTCGCTAGACGAATTACGTGCTCTTCTAACAAAAGATATTCAGATTGCAGCAGGGGGCGAGGTGTTAATCACCATATTTGCTCTGGATGATTTTCTCAATCAAACAATTGAGACCTTCGATGGAGTTTGTCTGGATACCTTGGATATTGAGGTGGATTCCTATCAAATCAATCCAGAACGAATGACCACAGATAAGAGCCAGAACGTCAGCGAAATACTTTATTCCCATTTACTTAAGTCAAATTGTTTGGTCACAGGCCAGCCTGATTGGGGTTCAATCCAAATTAAATATTCTGGCGCAAAAATAGATCATGCACAGCTTTTGAACTATCTCATTTCTTTTCGAAACCATAATGAATTTCATGAGCAATGCGTTGAGCGTATCTTCATGGACATTCAAACGCACTGCCAACCTGTTGAATTAACCGTAACGGCAAGATATACCCGACGTGGAGGCTTGGATATTAACCCAACAAGAAGTTCAAGTCCCATTGGACCAGAAAAAAACATTAGAATGGCAAGGCAGTAATAAAGTATAAAATATTTATTCCACTTGTACAAAAAACGATTTCAAATAATCGGTTTCGGGCATGGCAGGGTGGATTGGATGATCAAAGCCAGGATGCCCTCGTAAAATTATCCGACCCGTTCGACCGGCTTGAGCGAGGCTATGTTGAATGACATGTTGTAAATCCTGTTCTGACAGGTGATGAGAACAAGAGGCTGAGACTAATATGCCGCCAGGACGTAATAGTTTTAGAGCTTGCTGATTAGCACGATAATAAGCGGTTAAGCCTTGTTTAACATCTTTTCGTCGTTTAATAAAAGCAGGGGGATCTAACACAACAATATCAAAGCGTTCTTGTTGTTTTAATGCGTTTAACGCGTCAAATGCATCCGATTGCAATACGTTGACGCGATCCTCAACTTGATTTAATCGGGCATTATGTTCAACATGCTGTATTGCGATGGCAGATGAGTCTACACAAGTAACGCGGGTTGCACCAGCCATTGCAGCTTGAATTCCCCAGCCCCCAGCATAACTAAATAGATCTAACACTTGCTTACCAGGGGCAAATTTCTTTAAAAAAGCGCGATTTTCACGATGATCATAGAACCAACCTGTTTTTTGTGAGTTCTCGCGCGGTATTTCAAATTGAACGCCGTTTTCAATGATGGTTAAATAGTCCGGTAATTCTCCATACAGCCCTTTGGTATATTTTGAGAGATTTTCTAACTCACGCATACTGCTATCGGCTCTTAACCAAATAGAATTGGGTTTAATTAGCTCAATTAATGCCTCTTTAATCACATCAATGTGTTGTTCCATACCCGCCGTATTAATCTGGACAACAACATCATGGTTAAAACGATCAATCACTAAACCAGGTAAGGCATCGCTTTCGCCATAAACCAAGCGATAATAAGGCTTATCATAAAATTGCTGCCGATAATGAAGCGCATTTTGAAGGCGTAACTTAATCCAGTCCTCAGGTAAAGTCGCTTCAGAAGTCAAGAGTCTTGCTGTGATTAGAGAATGAGGGTTTACATACGCCACTCCAAGGGGTTGTTCTTGAGCATCACAAACCTCAACCATCTCTCCTGCATCGAAGTCTTTTAAAGATGAAAGTTTGGTATTAATTTCATTGCTGTAAATCCAACGATGGCCTTGGAGTATACGTTTTTGATGGTTCTTTTGAAGAAATAATTTTTTCATGATGTTTAAACAATGTTGGCAGTGCATTCGAGTTTTGTAGGAAGCAAATTATAACCTTATCAAGCGCTGAACTGAACCTTAACATGCTGGAGCAGTCTAATAATTGCCCATCATGGCTTGTCTTTGAAATCAAAAGTCTTGTTTAACATTGCTAGAACAAATAAATCAGTACCGCTTTGGTAAAGACGATATTGAAATGGAGCGGTTTGTTGCAGAAAAAAAAGCGGCTATATTAAATGCTAATACAAAAGACGAAATTGCTGCTATACAAAGCGAGTTGGATAGCATGCACAAGCAGATGAATAAAAATCCAGCGATCGCCTATATTAGAGAAGCAGTTGAATCATTTCGGAAAAATGCTGGCATATTTACCGTTGGAATGAACAAAAAAGCCGATCGAATTGAGTCAGCGATGAGGAACGTTCCCATAGCTGAGCGTGGAAATATTAATGAAGGAAAAACACAGCAAGCACGGAACGTGCTCCTGGCGATGGCATCTCATCGACATCTTCATAGATCCAGCACGCCTTCTCTTGAAGAAAATAAAGCAGCAAATACATTTGTTAAATTTAAAGATAAATTTAAAAACGCAGTAAAAATTTCAAACGAACAAGAACAACAAGAAAAGGAAGAACTAAATGTTAGGAATGATCGCCCCGGGCTGTAGAGCTTCTGAACGACGAGGTAGTTATGGTTAAAAACTATCAAGATCTTTGTAAAGATTTAAATTTATCTCCAGACTATACTATTCAATACTTAGAAAGGTTGAAAACATGGTGCTATGAACACGTCTCTAGAGATATTAGTTTTTATGGTGAGCCGGAGAAACAATATAAGCAATATTTAATATTAGCAAAATCATATCTTGATCAGTTTTTGTCTAATGTCTCTGCAGATTTTTCTGTTATTATTCCTGAGCTAAATAATTTAACAGCAATTCAATATGCTGCAGCAGAAGGCTATGATCGGTTTTTAGAAAATCATTCATCATTGCCGAAAGAAACCTGGAGTTTAAAGAATAACTTTGGGATGACTCCACTTCATATTTCAGCTAATAAAGGTTACGTTCATACAGTGAACGTCCTTTTAGAAAATGGTGCTATACCTGAAGTAGCAAATCAAAATGGACAGTTTCCAATCTATACCGCTTTGCTTGTACCTATTGTATTCGATCCAGACTTGGTCGAGAGGAAAAAAATAATCTTTGAAAGTTTAAAATCAAAAGCCCCGCAATCAATTTATCACCAAGACAAAGGTGGAGATACAATTTGCATCTAATCGCGGCTAACGGGCTTTTTGAGGTATTTCATGAAAACTCTACAGAACTAAGTCCGTTGTTATTTAAGCCAAATAATTTCCAAGTATATACCCATCGGAAATCAAAATCCGAAAAAAAATATTGAAATCATGGATCTAGTATGATCAAATGCGCACATGAAGAGAAAATTAGAAGCAACTGAGCGCGAAAA
>NZ_CAAAIW010000013.1 GCF_900640115.1 Legionella yabuuchiae | reverse complement strand
CATGGCTGTATGGAGTCGAAAGCCTCCCAAAGGCCTTATTCTTCACTCAGACAGGGGCAGTCAATATTGCTCGCATGAGTATCAAAAGCTTTTAATGCTCTATGGGATTGTCTGTAGTATGAGTAAGCGCGGGGATTGTTATGACAACGCGGCCATGGAGAGCTGGAATCATAGTTTTAAAGTAGAAGCTATTCATGGGGAAAAGTTTGCAACACGTGCCATTGCTAAAAATCATGTGTTTGAGTACATCGAAATATATTATAATCGGAAACGACTTCATTCGATGATCGGCCATAAATCACCGGAATTATTTGAAGTTAAAAAAGTTGCTTAGTAAAGTGTCCGTTTTTGCGGGGCGGGATCATTTAATATAGTTTCATCATTGAAAATACATTGTAATGCTTTAATTTTTTTGTTCTTAGGTAAATTGGAAATAATATGCAAAATTCCTCTTTTATTGTTAGCCAATTCTTGCAGGCTTATTTGTGCGGAATCTATTTTGTTATGTTCTATTAATTGGTGAACAATCGCATTTAAATTTTGTTTTAATGGATCCCAAAGAAATAAATGTTGTTTAGCACCAATAGCCCATATTGATGCCCCAGTTATTTTTTGGGGGTTTCTTCCTTGTTTTTTCGCCGATCTGTCTTCTGCCAATTGTAATAAATTCGCTGTAGCTTTATTGCAATTACTAGAAAATACATCATCCTTTTCAGGTAAGAGTTTATATTCAATAAAATTATCAATAATTCCTGTTGTCTCTGATGCGTCTTTTTGACGCTCTTTTAGCTTAGGATCCGTAGCTTTTCCAATACCAGCAAGTTCATCCATATAACGAGAATAGATGAGTTGTTGTTGGAATACATCGCGTAATATGTCAGGCTCAATATTTGGATAAGCTTTACTGTTTTGTAATGAAGAACCTTTTTCAAATAAAGTTCTATCCCGTGTTCGTCCACTACATTTTGAATTTTTTGGTAAAACAGCGCCTTTTCTTCCATTAACCAAGGAATTCATTGCTACAATGCATCTTAGCTCACCATTTGGATTAGTGGCTTGTTGTAAGATAGTACGTCTAACATGCTTACTCTTAAGATTCATCCCAGCCAAGCGAGCTTTTTGTGTAAGCAATGCTCGTAGGAAATGTTCAACAGATGAGTATTCTTGACGTTTCATTAATTCAATTGCTTTTTTGGTGCTGGAGCTGATTTTTTTTGACGATGTAACATTTTTTACTATTGTTTTTGTCAACTTAAAACGAGCATGCATAATAGATGCTCCTAAATAGTACGGCTCACCAAAACCAGCTTTTTCAGCGGTTGCTTTTGTCCCAATAACAGCAAATCCGTGTGTCTTAGGTTTAAGTACATATCGACCCAGAGAACTGCTTACATAATATACTGTTTGTTTCCGTAGTTTTAATTTATCAAATTGTTGAATTTCTAATAGCAAACTCTCCCTATCCGTTTCTACTGGAGGTTTCTTGTTTTTTAAACGTTGCTGCGCAATAATATAACTCGTTGATGAAGCATTTTTTTCTGCCTCACCATTCTTTTTAGACGTATCATTAGGCTGATTTCGTTTAAAAATTTTACTCGTAATGTTACCAAAGAACGATCTAATGCTCTGAAATGCTGAGATGACTAATCTAAGAAAAGAGCTATTCGTTACATTTGAAGTGCTCATGTCTGTCATTTAAAAAAATTAACTACAAAATGATTCTTTTCATTTGGAAAAAATCGCCTTCATATTTATCTATGGATTAAAAAAATTTATACCTCTAACCCTATCATTGTAGACCATAAAAAAATCATAATGATTTAAAAAAGTATGCTTTAATGATTAATTTTTAATATTATCAGATTTATCTTATGCTTTTCTTAAGTAAGCTATTTCAAGAATTTTCTTTCTTTTTAAGGGGCTTCCTATCAAATGCTGACTGGGCATGCTTTTGATAAGAGAAAACCCACTAAAAAAGATGTAAACACCATTTATCAATACATAGAACATATCTTGACCCAAAACGTTAAATGCAAGTTTTCATCAATGAATTGAACAATATAAAAAACCACCATTGCTTAAAATTGATCTTAAGCGTGACACCAATCAACCTCTTAAACACGACACTGGTGTTTAATAGAATTTATGAGTATGCTATTCCCACTTAAGGCTTAAATGGAGATTCGCTGTGACAACATCTGTAGTTGCCCGCTTTGAGATTCCTTTTACCCACATTCTAGACCGTCACGGAGAAGTTTCAGGTGAATTGCCAGCATTTGCTGAAAACAAAGATATACTTCTGAACTTATACCGGACTATGGTTAAAACACGTGTCTTTGATAAAAAAGCCATAGCGCTCCAACGTACTGGGAAAATGGGCACTTATGCCCCCATTAACGGGCAAGAAGCCATATCCACAGCTATTGGAAATGCAATGGCGAAGGATGATGTCTTTATCCCTTATTACCGAGATTACGCGGCTCAGTTTCAGCGTGGCGTGAAAATGTCCGAAATCCTTTCTTATTGGGGAGGGGATGAACGTGGTAGTCAATTTGAACATTGTTCAGAAGATTTACCGATTTGTGTTCCAATCGCATCTCAGTGCTTGCATGCGGCAGGGGTAGCCTTCGCATTTAAATACCGCAACCAATCACGCGTGGCTGTGGTGTGCATCGGGGAAGGAGGCACTTCCGAAGGGGATTTTTATGAAGCCATGAATGTTGCCGGGGCGTGGAATTTACCTGTTGTCTTTGTGGTTAATAATAACCGCTGGGCTATATCTGTACCCATAAGCAAGCAAACAGGATGTCAGACGATCGCACAAAAAGCGCTTGCCGCCGGCTTTGAAGGTAGACAGGTGGATGGAAATGATATTTTGGCAACTCGTCAGGTCATTGAAGAAGCTATATCGAAAGCTCGTAGTGGCGAGGGTCCAACTTTGATTGAAGCCATTACTTATAGACTTTGTGATCACACGACCGCTGATGATGCTACGCGCTATCAACCCAAAAATGAAGTGGAATCAGCGCAGTTGAATGAGCCTATTGTCCGCTTTAAGCAATTTTTAGAAAAAAGAGGGTTATGGGATGATCAACAGGAACAAGCTCTGTTAGAGGACTGTGCTTCAGAAGTGCAATTAGCCGTTGATGACTATTTAAGTCGACCAGCACAACCCATTAGCTCAGCATTTGATTATCATTATGACACGCTACCAGAATATCTAGTTGAGCAGCGTGCTGTTGCTATGGAGGCTGCTGAAAATGTCTGATATCACTTTGGTTGAAGCGGTTACTCAAGCGTTAGCTTATGAACTAAAACACGATCCTGATGTTGTGGTGTTCGGTGAAGATGTTGGTAAAAATGGTGGGGTGTTCAGAGCCACAGAAGGGTTGCAAAAGCAGTTTGGCGAAGAACGCGTTTTTGACTCCCCTCTGGCAGAGTCGATGATCGCGGGATTGGCCGTAGGGATGTCGACTCAAGGAATTAAGCCGGTCGCAGAATTTCAATTCATGGGCTTTATCTATCCCGCCATGAATCAAATTATTTCACATGCAGCCCGCATGCGAAACAGAACTCGTGGTCGTCTACATTGCCCCATTGTGTTTCGCGCCCCATTTGGTGGTGGGATCCGCGCGCCAGAACACCACTCTGAAAGTACGGAAGCATTATTCGCCCACATTCCGGGTTTGCAAGTCGTCATTCCCTCTTCTCCAAAGCGCGCTTACGGGCTATTATTGGCCTCCATACGCAATCCCGATCCAGTAATATTCCTAGAGCCTAAACGAATTTATCGCTTAGTTAAGCAGCCGGTCGCAGACGATGGTAAAGCTCTGCCCTTAGGCAAATGTTTTACTTTAAAAGAAGGCACTGATCTTACGCTTATAACATGGGGAGCCAGTGTTCATGAAACACTCCAGGCGGCAAAGCAATTGGAAGAAGAAGGAATATCTTGTGAGGTTATTGATATTGCAACCATCAAGCCGTTGGATATTGAAACCATTTTCGGCTCAGTTGAAAAAACTGGTCGTTGTGTAATTGTGCACGAGGGAGCAAAAACCTGTGGGGTCGGCGCTGAAATATCGGCTCAAATTATGGAATGCTGTATTCACGGACTGCTTGCCCCTGTTCAGCGAGTGACGGGATATGACGTCGTCATGCCCTATTTCCAGCTTGAAAAACACTATATACCGAGTGTGAATCGCATTAAAGAAACTGCACTAAGCATAATGGAGTAACCATGAAATTATTTAAATTACCCGATTTAGGCGAAGGTTTGCCTGATGCAGAAATTCAAGAATGGTATGTTAATGAAGGGGATATTGTAAAAGTCGATCAGCCGCTTGTTTCAATGGAAACAGCAAAAGCAGTCGTAGATGTGCCCTCCCCCATGAATGGTAAAATCGTTAAATTTTATGGTAAACCTGGCGATGTCATTAAAACTGGCGAGCCGTTAGTGGGGTTTGAACTCGATGAGGCTGAGGCTCCGAAAGACAAGGGCACTGTGGTCGGAAACTTAGAAGAAAGCACAGATGTCACAGAAGATAATTTCATAATTGGCTCCTCATCCGCCTCAAGTCGCACCAAGTCGACTCCTAGTGCACGTTTATTAGCAAAAAAGTTAGGCGTCGATATCTCAACATTGAAGGGTACTGGAGATTTGGGCGTAGTCACTCGCGAGGATGTTTTAAAAGAATCTGAACAACGCTCAAAGCCCAAAGAAGGGTTTGAACCTTTGCGAGGGGTCAGGAGAGCAATGCTTACCAGTATGGTGCAATCTCATGAAGAAGTTGTTCCTGTCAGTATTTTTGATGAAGCTGATATCCAGTCTTGGAAAGAAGGTGAAGACATCACGGCTCGATTAATTACAGCCATCGTATCTGCTGCAAAACAAGAACCTGCTTTAAATGCCTGGTTTGATAAAGATACTTCCTCAAGGCGGTGTTTTGAAGAAGTGAACCTGGGGCTAGCGATGGATACCGAAGATGGCCTTTTCGTTCCCGTGATTCATAATGCTGAATCCCTTTCTAACCACGAGCTTCGTAACATCATCAACCAATACAAAACGTCTGTTCGAGAACGAGACATTGCTCCGGAAAAATTGAAAGGTGCAACAATTACTCTTTCAAACTTTGGGAAGTTTGCTGGTCGATTTGCGAGTCCAATTATTGTTCCTCCGGCCGTAGCTATTCTTGCGGTAGGTAGGCTATATGAAGCCGTTGTCTCTAGTAACGGCAATATTGTTGCGCATCGCACTCTGCCGTTGTCTTTAAGCTTTGACCATCGCGCAGTAACTGGAGGTGAAGCGACCCGATTTTTAGGGGCGGTCATTGAGTCTTTACAGAAAACTTAACTTAGCCGTAACTGCTCACCCACCTAATTTCGCCTGACTTCCCGGCTTAATTTACATCGCAGGATCCCGCGGTCAATCCGCGGGAAGTCGGCAGGGGGAGCACTTACACTTAGCCTATGTTTGACATAAAGATCTGAAACGATGTTTATGCCAACTCATTTTGAGTTGTGTTAGTAGGCTGACTTATTAAGTGATGCATCAATTTCATTAAGCAATGCAGCGAGTCGGCAACCGGCGAGCGCTATTCTTTCTTTTGAAATCCGCTTGGCGCGATCTTGATACGCTGGCTTTGGAATGGCATTAGGCTTTACGCTGTAAGCAAAATTTTTGGCATATTGATGAGACTCCTTGGCCCAATGATCTGGGCTTAAATCCATGCTTTTTAGATCACAGGGAAATTGTTGCTCAATAAGCTTTGCCATCCCCTTTATTTGCTGTGATTTGTAATGCCTATGCTCAGACAGCAGGCCGGCTCCTTTGTCCCAATATTGATGTAAATTACTACCCACCTCATTTTTACCTAGCCCTACTAAATTCCCACCCATATCACCAGCAGGATGTTGATGACTGACACGAGAAGCTGCGTGAAGAGGCTGATGTAAATCTCCGGCTACGTGAATTAAAATCCTAAGGCTTAATCCCTTATCAAAATCATTAGCTTTGGAACTTTTAAGCGTTCTGATAGCTTGCTGCATTGCCCATAAAGCATTGATATGCTGAGTTGAAGGAAGAGGACTGTTGTCTTCAGTAAAAAACCAATCTATGTAGTGCAAGTTATTGTACCAATTAACGTCTTGGGATCTTAATCCATCTAACCACACCGCTGCATTTACAAAATTTTGCTGACGATATTCCCGATCCAGGGCGTGATTAAGCTGGTTAAAGTCCCGCTTTGCGTTTTTGGTTAAATGATCGTACGCGATTTGGGCAATCACGCGATGCCCAACAGAATTCCAAGCGTAGACCGTAGTATTGAGGCTGGAAAGAAACAGAACCAGCCCTATAAATAGCATTTTAATCATGCCTTATCCCAAGTACGGAGACCAAGCTGGCTCCTGTACATCTCCATCTCGTGAAGGAAGCCTCATTCTTATTCGCCCATCGAGAGACACCACAGCAAGGACGCCTCTATCCTGATGCTTGGTTGCATAAAGCACCAATCGACCATTGGGCGATACGGTAGGCGACTCATCCATAAGTGATGAGGTCAGGGTATCGACTCTTCCGGTATCCATATGCTGAACACCAATGTTAAATCGCTGATCTTCACGGTGAAGCATCACAATATATTTTTCATTTGGAGTGTATGATGCTCGAGCATTATAGTTACCCTCGTACGTTACTCGATTTACCTTCCCGGTTGCGAGTTCTAAGCGATAAATTTGAGGGGAACCACCACGACCTGAAGTGAATAATAAGTATTTACCATCGGGTGAATAGCGTGGTTCGGTATCAATTGCTTTTCCAAAAGTAAGCTGTTTCATTTGGCCGGTAGTTAAATTAACACTGAAAATATTGGGCGTTCCGTCTTTTGATAATACTACAGCCATCTCTTTCCCATCGGGGGACCAAGCTGGGGCGCCATTTATTCCTGTAAAACTGGTCACTAATCGCCTTTTTCCGGTTTCAACTTGTACGGTATAAATTTGTGCGCGCTTATTTTCAAATGAAACATAAGCAATTTGTTTGCCATCAGGTGACCAAGCTGGGGACATAATCGGCTCTGTTGACATCAGCAAGGTTTGAGGATTATACCCATCAACATCTGCGACTTCTAAGGTGAACTTTCTTTTCGCACCCGCATGTTGCACCAAAATATAGGCGATTCGTGTGGAGAAAACGCCACGCTCTCCTGTGAGCTTTTCATAGACTTCATCGCTAATATGATGAGCCAACGCTCTTAGATCATTGCTTCTGACGTTATAGCTTTTGGTGAGCAATAGTCGGCCATGCGCGGCGGCATCAAATAATTCAAAACGAACGTTAAATTGATTTGAGCCTACTTCTGAAACCGAACCGGATAAAACGCTGTCTGCGCCAGCACTTCGCCAGACTGTTATTGGTAAATTTGCCGCTGAGGTATTGTCACGAGGGGGAACGAGTCGAAACTGCCCAGAAAGCCGCAAGTCATTTCTAATCACCCCAACCACTTCTTTGGCTTGCGAGCTTCCTTGAAATTCATTGACTCCAATAGGAAGCGCAGCATTGACGCCTTGAGTTAATTCCAAATCAAGCGCGTACGTTACATGAGTAACGAAAAGAAAAATAAGTACAACAAAGCGTTTCATGAACTACCCCCTGGCGTTCTCTGGGCGAACCGTTAAACTAATATCTCTAAACACATTAAAAGCATCTGGATCATTGGGCACAGGCAATGGTGATGCCTTATAGATAGCGGACTGCGCAGAACGGTCTAATACCGGATCCCCGCTGCTTCGAATCAGACTAACTTCCAATACCGCACCCGTTGGAGCCAAACGAATCCTAAATTGACTAGATAAACTGGAATCCACATTATCTGGTAAAATCCACTGCCGACTAATTGCATTAATAATCAATGCCTTGTATTTGTCGACTTCTCCAGCAATTCGGGCATTTTTTTCTGCTTCTTTTGCTGCTTGTTCTGCGGCTAATCGCTGCTGACGTTCTTCTTCTGCTTTGGCTTGTTCTGCTTGTTTTCGCTTGAACTCAGCCAACTTAGCCGCTTCAGCTTCTTGCTGTTTTTTAAATTGCGCTTCTTTTTCTTTAATCTCAGCCAGCCTTTTTTCTTCTGCTTCTTTTTGTTTGGCTAATTGCTTTAAACGCTTTTGTTCTTCTGCTAATTTCCGCTTCTGTTCTTTAGCCAATTTTGCCGCCTCTTCCTTAAGGCGCTCCACTCGACGCTGCTCTTCTAGTCGTTGCTTTCTTGCGGCTTCAGCTTGTTTTTTTAAAGCCAATTGTTTGCGTTCTTCTGCTAACTGTTGTTGTTTGCGTTCTTCTTTGAGCTTGTTAATGGTATCCATCACTTCCTGGCTATCCACACTAACGGCTTTAATTGCATTTTCTTCAGGAGAAGGTCTTTTAGGTGCTGGCGCGCTTACTTCGTTTTTTGCACTCAGCATTAATACAGGGCGTTCGCTACTTGGATTAGAAATGAGTAAAATCATTACGACTACGTGCAAGGCTATGGCAAAAGCGAATGCAACTCGATAACTGCGTTGCTCAATCATGCAATACTCTCCTCAGATTGATCGCTTGAGTCCGTTATTAATCCCACCTGCTCTGCGCCCGCTTTTTTTAGCAAACTCATCGCAACGACGACTTTACCATAAGAAACGCCCTGATCCCCTTTGACCAAAATATTGATTGGCGCTTTTGCTTGGCGTGCTAATCCAAGCTCCGCTGCAACTCTAACCATGAGTTTTTGCGGTTCGATTGGCAAATTTGGATTAGCACTGATATTCAAAAAATATTCTCCATCCCGATTCACGGACACAATGATCGGTTCGCGCTCGGTGGTTTGCACAGGTTCACTGGCGGCTTTGGGTAAATCTACAGTCACGCCTTGCGTTAACAAAGGAGCAGTGATCATAAAGATCACCAGCAATACTAACATTACGTCAATATAAGGAACAACGTTAATCTCTGCCATTGGCCTTGAGCGGGAATTGTTTTTCTTTAGCATGATTCATCCTTTTCCAGAGGAACCCATTTGTTGAGTTATAAGCGCTATCAGCTCTTCTTGAAACAGACTATAGCGATCAAGCAACTCATTGGCCTTTGTGGTGTAGCGGTTATACGCAATAACCGCTGGAATCGCTGTGAATAACCCCAATGCCGTGGCGACTAAAGCTTCAGAAATTCCAGGAGCCACCATGGCAATGGTGGCTTGCTGTGCCTGACCTAAGGCTTGTAAAGACATCATAATTCCCCAGACCGTTCCAAACAGCCCGATGTAAGGCGAAATAGATCCTATCGAGGCAAATAAAGGCAAATGTTGCTCAAGTCGGGCGGCTTCTTTCGCGTGACTGATTTGCATTACTCGTTGAATCGGCTCATTAACAATATCACCAAACTTACGCAAACGAAGGAACTCTTTAAAGCCCGTGTAAAATATCGCGGCTAAGCCTTGCTTCTCGTCTGCTCGACTGTCTAATGTAGTATAAAGCTTTGTTAAATCATCTGAATCCCAGAATCGCTGATTAAAAGATTGGTATTGTTGTTTCATTTTCCGAAAATACCAAGCCCGCTGCAATATGAGCGTCCAAGATAGAATGGATGCAGCAAGCAATATCAGCATAACTGTTTTCACTACAAATCCTGCTTGAAAGAAATATCCAAGCACCGACATATGATTAGCCACATTTATCTCCTTTTAGAGCAAAATCTAAAAATTAAATTTAATAAGACTATCTGGCAATCGCTTTGGCTTCAAGGCATCATTTAAGCAAACCACCTGGATGTCTCCTTCACACAGTACTTTATCTGACGGATCGCACATCACCTGCTTAAACAGTAAGCTCGCAGCTCGTTGAGTCGTGACAGAAGTTTTAATGGTTAACAAATCATCTAATCGCGCGGGAGCACGAAAGCGTAATTGAACTTCGCTGATGGCAAATTGCGTGCCATTGTTGCCTAACTCTGGCAAAGAAAAACCGAGCTTGCGTAGTAATTCAGTGCGTGCGCGCTCAAAAAAACAGAGGTAATTCGCATGGTACACGATCCCCATGTGATCAACGTTTTCTGCATAAACTCTACACGTATAAATAAATGATTTACTCATCCGGAAACATTTTCTTTGATGTTATAACCAAAATGCTGATAAGCAGAATCAGTCGCCATTCGCCCTCGTGGAGTTCTCATTAAAAACCCTTGTTGAATTAAATAAGGCTCCAACACGTCTTCAATGGTTCCTTTTTCTTCGCCTATAGCCGCTGCAATACTGTCTACGCCTACCGGCCCACCGGAAAAGCGTTCGATAATCGCCATTAAGAGTTTACGATCCATAACATCAAACCCATTGTGATCAACATGGAGCATATCCAGTGCCAATTGTGCTATTTCTTGATCAATCAAGCCATTGCCTTTCACTTCTGCATAATCACGAACACGACGAAGCAGACGATTGGCAATGCGGGGTGTACCACGCGAACGTTTAGCAATTTCTCGAGCACCTACCTCATCTGCTTGAACGCCAAGTAGTTTTGCGGAACGCTTCACAATATAGGTTAATGCCTCGACCGAATAAAACTCAAGACGTTGTATAATTCCAAATCGATCCCTTAACGGAGAAGTTAATGAACCCGCTCGCGTTGTGGCGCCAATCAGTGTAAATGGAGGTAGTTCAAGCTTAATAGACCGAGCAGCGGGCCCCTCACCAATCATAATATCAAGCTTATAGTCTTCCATTGCAGGATACAGCACCTCTTCAATGACTGGGCTTAGACGATGAATTTCATCAATAAATAAAACATCGTTTTCCTGCAGATTAGTCAAGATGGCAGCAATATCTCCTGCTCTTTCAAGTACAGGCCCGGAGGTTTGACGAAGGTTAACGCCCATTTCATGGGCAATTATATTCGCTAACGTTGTTTTTCCAAGCCCTGGAGGACCGAAAATCAGCACATGATCCAATGCATCTTGTCGCTTGAGTGCGGCATCAATAAAAATCCGCATTTGGGTACAGGCTTCCTCTTGACCAATATACTCATCAAGACGCAATGGTCTAATGGCTCTATCAATTTCTTCTTCAGAATCCGCAGCTTGCACACTGACGAGTCGATCGCTTTCCAACATGATTGTATTATTGTTCGTTAGAAAAAAAATGATTTTACCATAGGTTTTTTGTCCTGGCTTGTGCAAAAAGAATTAGCCAATATTTTTTCTTTTAAAAATAGATAGTTAGAAAAAAAACTTATTAACAACCGCTTGACCATGAAGCGCAAAATTTGATATAGTTTTTGTGCAAATTTTTTTTATTATTTTTTCGAGGTCGATTCCCTTACGTTGTTATGTATACGATTAATCTTTTATCCCCACAACAGAAAGACTTGGTTTTATTAACTCAATTACTGAGAAGCCACCCTAATTTCACTGATTTTAGAACGCATATCATTTTCCCAATTGGGGATCTTGAAGTTTCCCTATCGCATACCCTGGTGGTGCTTGATCGAAGCGATAATGTTTATCAATGTGCCGTCTTAGATAATGAGCCGCTCGGCTCTGGCACCTATGGAGGGGTTTATAACGTCATTGCTAATTTTTCCTTAGAAAATGAAGCGATTAAACCAGAAAAACCATTAGAACAAGAGATGGTTTGCAAGGTACAAGTCGGCTCAGAGGAGAGCAGAAATGAATTTGAAATGTCTCAAAAAGCCCCTCACCTAGGGATTTATCCGCAATATTTTTTCAGCCATCAGTATCTTGATAATTGTTGTTATCTATTTTTGAAAAAACAGCCGGGAAAAGATCTTTTTGAATTATTAAACTCCCTTGAACCAAAGCTTTGGGATCCTGGGTTAAACGATCGATTTGAATTATCGATCAAGTTGCTTACCGCCTTAAAGGAACAAATCCATGATCATGGACTCGTACATCGAGACATTAAGCCTGAAAACATTATCGTTGCTTTAGAGAATAATACGTTCACAGTTAATATTATTGATCTCGCTTGCGTCTGCTTAGCAGGTCATAAGCCAAAATATGTCAATGGTACGCCACTATACATTGCCCCTGAGTGTTATGATTCCCGTGGAGAATGTCTTTCTCCCCCTCCTCCAGCTGATTACAAGCTAGATGTATTTGCCGCTGCGGTCATTTTAAAAGAGTTATGGGCAGAGTATGATTTACCTTGGTCGTCCCTCTTTCATGATGATCATGATAAAAATCTAAAACATATATATACCACTTATCTACGTGGAGAGAATTTAACTTTTGATGAATATAAATCATTATTTAAGGTCATACTTAGCATGGCTGAATCTGATCCAAAAAAACGAATGCATCTTTCTGAGGCCATAACCAATTTAATTCACGTAAGGGATTTGGTTTTTGAGCGACATCAACGTGAAGAATTAGAACAGCTAAACGTACCGCAACCAGGCCTTGCAAGGGTTCAGCGGCGCTACAATCCTGAAGAACATGCACCCTCTGCGGAATTACCAGAATTAGCTGCTTCATCTCAAGCCTTTAACAGCAATGTAACACCAGTACAAGCCAAGCACTCATGGTGTTCATTCTTTATGCAAAAAACCACCCCACCACTAAAGATGCATCCAGTAGAGTCTTCCGCTAGTGATGTGCCTCAATTACAAAGGAATATCACTCATTCGTGTTAAATGAGCTGTTTAAAACAATCGTTGTAAAGGTAATACATTTAAATAACTATGAAACACTCTAATAGAATTATATCCCTTGATGTTTTCCGAGGCCTTGTGGTCGCCGCAATGATTGTGGTTAATAGTCCTGGATACAACACTAGTTTTGCTTGGCTTACTCATTCATCCTGGCATGGGTGCACGCTAGCGGATCTCATTTTTCCCTTTTTTTTATTTATTGTTGGGATTTCTCTGGTTTTAGCCCTTTCATCTTCATTGAAAAATCCTGAAAAGAAACGAACAATACTTATTAAAATTATAAAGCGTGTTTTTTTTCTTTTCACCATTGGGTTGATCCTTAATCTGATCCCGAGTCTTAACTTTGAAACCCTACGTTTTTATGGAGTATTGCAACGCATCGCTTTGTGTTATTTAGTCGCGGGGATATTGTTTCTCTATGCCAGCAAATTTTCCCACATTGTTTTGACCATCGGTATTTTAATAAGTTATTGGTTGATTATGACCGTTTACCCTGTCCCTGAGTTTGGAGCCGGCGACCTATCTCCTGCTGGAAACCTTGCTGCCCTTTTGGATAGGTTATTATTTTCACCCACGCATTTATATGGAACGTTTTATGATCCCGAAGGATTTCTAAGCACCTTTCCCGCGATTGCCACTACCTTGTCCGGTCTGATATTTGGTCGCTGGTTTTTTAATAGCTCAATGAATCCTGAACATAAAGTCTACAGAATGCTATTAGTTTCTTTGGGTTTAAGCCTGGGTGGCTATGCATGGGGGCTATTTTTTCCTATTAATAAATCGCTTTGGACCAGTTCTTATGTTCTTTGGGCTGATGGCTGGGCGTTGTTATCTTTTTCAGTGTTATACTGGATCATCGACATTAAGCAATGGAAAAATGGCTTTTATCCCTTAAGACTTCTGGGGCAATATGCGCTGAGCGCTTATGTTCTACACGTACTTTTTTTAAAAATACAAGTGTTCATTAAAATTAAACAACTCAATGGTAGCTTTATCAATCTAAAACAGTATCTCTCTAGACTATTGTTTGGATGGGCACCTGATAACATTTCTTCTTTATTATATGCGCTTAGTTATACCCTCTTTTGCCTTGGCATCATCGCGCTATTTCATATATATACCCGTGATCCTTCAAAATGAGTGATTTAAGCTTTTCCTTTTCCCCCACCACATCTTAAGAACTCGCAAGAGAATGAGCCATTGCTCGCTTTTTAAAATGTGGCAGGATAAAAAATGAAGGCGCCGCCCTTTCACGCATGAAACAAATTAATGTCGTTACCGTTACTTCACAGCAGCAGGTGCTTCGTCAGACCCTGCTTCGGGTGGGTGATAAACGGCTTGATTGGCAGGTTTGTTTATGAGCGCCCGCAGCGAATAAACCAACGCCAGATAACGTTGCTGCTATGCCCATCGTCGCCAAGGCAATGCCAGTTGTTCCAATGGTGTCGACATTTAACACGGTAAATGCAACAGCGATAGCGCTTATTCCCACGGCGGCTATAAAACCACCCCATATCATCATGCTAATATTTCCTAGCAAAGGGGGAGCATGCTTGGCTATTTCTTGAGTTGTTTTGTGAAGCCCATAACGCTGTGCTAGTTGAAACGCGGTATTGCCATACTTATCCCGTGCCTTTAAAATCTCGCTATTGCAATGTTGGCTTGCAAGAATTGCGTTCACGGCTTCAGTTTGTCCCTTTTGGACAGCCCGTATCAACGCGCTATTACCTTCTATATTTTGTGCCTTTAAAAACTCGCTATCACAATGCTGGCTTGCAAGAATTGCGTTCACGGCCTCAGTTTGTCCATTTTGGGCCGCCCATATCAATGCGGTATTGCCATATTCCCCCCGCGCCTTTAAAACCTCGCTATTGCAATGTTGGCTTGCAAGAATGGCCTTCACGACTTCTGTATATCCGCGGCGGGCCGCCAATATCAACGCGGTATTGCCATCTTTATCCTGTGCCTTTAAAAACTCGCTATTGCAATGCTTGCTTGCAAGAATGGCTTTTACTTCATTAGTTTTTGCCCACTTGGCCGCCCACATCAACGCGTTACAGCCATCTTCATTTTGCACCTTTAAAACCTCACTATCACAATACCGGTTTGTAAGAATGGCGTTCACAGCTTCTGTATGTCCTTCGCGGGCCGCCCATATCAATGCGGTATTGCCATACTTATCCTGCGCCTTTAAAACCTCGCTATTACAATGTTGACTTGCAAGAATGGCATTCACTATCTCAGTGCGTCCAAATAGGGATTGGGCCGCCAATATCAACGCGGTATTGCCATTTTTATCCCGTGCCATTAAAACCTCGCTATTGCAATATTGGCTTGCAAGAATGGCTCTCACTACCTCAGTGCGTTCTGATCGGGCCGCCCATATCAAAACGGTATTGCTATCTTTATCCCGTACCTTTAAAACCTCGCTATTGCAATGTTGGCTTGCAAGAATGGCTCTCACTGCCTCAGTGCATCCTAATTGAGCCGCCTGTTTCAACGCGGTGTTGCCATCTTTATCCTGTGCCTTTAAAACCTCGCTATTGCAATGCTGGCTTGCAAGAATGGCATTCACTACCTCAGTGCGTCCAAATAGGGATTGGGCCACCAGTATCAACGCGGTATTGCCATTTTTATCCTGTGCTTTTAAAACCTCGCTATCACAATGCTGACTTGCAAGAATGGCGTTCACAGCTTCTGTATATCCGCGGCGGGCCGCCAATATCAAAGCGGTATTGCCATCTTTATCCTGTGCCTTTAAAAACTCGCTATTGCAATGCTGGCTTGCAAGAATGGCGCTCACGGCTTCTGTACGTCCTTCGCGGGCCGCCAATATCAAAGCGGTATTGCCATCTTTATCCTGTGCCTTTAAAAACTCGCTATTGCAATGCTGGCTTGCAAGAATGGCGCTCACGGCTTCTCTATGTCCGTTGCTGGCCGCTTCCATCAACGCGGTATAGCCCCAGCTATTCCGCGCCTTTAAGACCTCGCTATCACAATGCTGGCTTGCAAGAATGGCGTTCACGGCTTCTGTATGTCCTTTGGTGGCCGCCTGCATCAGCGCGGTATCGCCCCAGCTATCCCGCACCTTTAAGACCTCGCTATCACAATACTGGCTTGCAAGAATGGCTTTTACTGCTTCTGTATGTCCGTGCCGTGCCGCCAAAATCAACGCGGTATTCCGATAAAGCCTATCCTGCGCCTTTAAAACCTCACTATTGCAATGCGGGCTTGCAAGAATGGCCTTTACTACTTCTGTATGTCCGTACCGGACCGCCAATTGCAACGCGGTATTGCCGTCTTTATCCCGTACCTTAAAATCATCCACTGAGTTAACTTTTTTAAGGTAAAGCGCAAGCGTTAATTTAGACCGTGGGCGGCATTCAAATAATTTGGCAATAGCAATTGCCGGGGCATCGCTTGCAATCAGTGGCAAGTGGCAATCTTCAAGATGTATCGCCTCGCAACTGGCAGGGCTTGCGTTAATGGGCAATAAGCAGTCAATAAAGCGCGCGTTATCTAAATTCACGCCGAAGAAATCATGACCTCTTAGGTCCATATGTTGAAAGCTTATCCCTTGAAGGTTTAAGTTCGCGGTCATTCCTTGAAGCAGGGCTTCTTCTACTAGTAAGGGAAGCAGTGCAAGGTCTTGTTGGCCAATTTGACCCTCCTTATTTTGCGCAACCCCGCTCATCAAAGCGATAATCTGTTGATTGGTAAGTTGACTTAACCATAACGCCTGGTGAGGATTGTTTTCTGCCATAATGGCTTGTTGGCTTTTAAAATAAGCAAGATAAAAGCATTGCGCAGGGAAGGCTAATTGTTCTTCCTGAAGGTTATTTTTAAGAAAATTACTGATGTCTATCGCCGCGCCTTCAGACGTTTTTTGCTGAAACCATTGTGTAATAAACTCTTTTGCAAAAGCTACCTTCTCATCAGAGCTAGGGCTATAACCATGGGCTTCAAGCAGCTTACTAAAGGCTTCTTTTTCTTTTAAATACTCAGCCAGGCATTGAATGCCCTGATTCATTATCTCTTGTGCCGGTTTCTCTTCAAAAAATATCTTCTTATCCAGCTCTTCTTTTTCATAAGCCATCATTAAAGCAGATAGCTGATGGCTTATTTTATGGCATGAAAGCGGATAGGAAGGATAATCCCCACGGATGGCTTCAATCGTAGCTGCAATTTGTTCTTCCGCAATATTTTCACCATCTAACGTGCGCTCAAGGGTCTCTGCTCGCGCTTCAATAAACGCATGGTATGTTTCTTTATCTTTCTCTTCCTGGTCATAGTCTTCAAACGAGAAAAAACGCACCAAGGCCAAATGATGCTCGGGCTCTTCTTGTAATAACTCGCCCAGCGCCTCGCCTAGGACGCGAATGGTAACGATATTTGCCGCATCGCCTGTTAGCTTTACGTCCGCGGGAAAGGCATCAACTAAACGATGTAGCGATGCCAGTGATGAGCCCAAACGATGGCAAGCGCCACCGGCACAACTGTGGCGGCCTTGGCCATAAGCTGTAGCGTTATCATAAAGCGTATTTAAAAGCGCTATTTTTCTTGCTTCAAGGCGCAAAACGCCATCTTTATCATCGCTGTCTTCAGGAAGTAGGCGTTCTTCTTTTTCATTGGCAGCTAGCCAGACGAGACTGGTCAGCTGTGCAAGAGTGAGAAAAAATTCTTTTTTCTTATCATCTTGAACGTTTCTAAAACTAAATTGCCCCGGCGTTTTAAAGCAATAATTCAGCCCTTCTTTCATTTGTCTCGCTTTATAAGCGCGTAGGCTCGGGTGGTTTTCAATAAAGGAGGTTATTTCTTTAAAAGTCTTTTGGCATAGCGCTTCATCAAGCGCAAAACCTTTGCCCTCAATGTAATGCTCGTACAGTTGAATAGTATTTTTGTGGGCAAGTTGACTAATCCTAGAGTCATGGACATTTTGAGCGTCATCAGCCAGTGCGGCAAGGCCTGCTTGTGCTTGAGGGAGGGTTGGATGCTGATATCGGTTTTCAGCCGCTGTTACTATTCTTAAAATATCGTTTAGCGCGTTTTCCTGATTGTGCGCAACTATGTATTGCCGCGGCGTTAGGCCGGCAAGCGGTTGCGTAGGGTTAATAAGGGGAGTGCCGTCTCCTTTGATATAATCAAGCAAACACTCAACCACCTTATAAGATATGGACTTGCCTTGGGGGGGCATTAAAGCCCACCAAAGCGCTGATGCGCCGTTGGGGCTAATCGATGCGTAATTTAATCCCTCATGTTCAGCAATAAACGCTCTTAACGCAGCGACGTCTTGGTTGTCAATTAATTCTCTAAGTTTAGTGGGCATGGGAGTTGGTGGCTCTATAATTGGTAGATGTGTATAATTATAAATCATTCAGTATAGAAACTAAAATAATAATACTCAGAAGTGGTGTAACAAGCAGCTAATATGGTCAGAGATAAAAAATATTTTCTTATTTCTAGTTGGGTTAATTAATGGTTGAATTTGACAAAATACAAGAACATTGTTGACTATGAGAATTTGTCAATTCTAATCTAGCAGGCGTTGGCTAGAAAATGGTAAATTTTGTGAGGATCACTTAGTTCGCGGGTATAACAACTCTGTTTAATGGAAAGTTAACTGGACTAAACAATGTTCTTTTTTTAATAAGGCGAATACTTGACTTCGCCGCGGGTATTCGGGATACGTGTTTTTTCACAAAGCCCATGTTTTAGCGATAGAAACTAATATACCATTGGATAATCTCTGTACCATAAAAAAGAGCGATAAGACCTGCTATACATAGGTATGGACCAAATGGAAGAGGGGTATCATGTGATTTACCTTTAAATTTAAGATAGCTTATGCCAATGACTGCGCCAATCATGGAAGAAAATAAAACAATGAACGGTAGAACGGTCCATCCAAACCAAGCTCCAAAAGCGGCAAGTAGTTTGAAGTCACCATGCCCCATACCGATTTTTCCGGTTAATAAATAATACAGTTGGATCAATGCCCACAAACTTAAATAACCTACTGCTGCTCCTAGCACAGCGTTTGGAAGTGGTGTAAATAGTGACAGCATATTCGCAAACAGTCCTATCCAAAGTAGACTTAAGCTTAATGAGTCTGGAATGAGTTGGTGTTGTAAATCTATAAATGCGATAACAATCAAGAGCCAAATAAAGAGCAAAGCAAAGACTAGAGTTAGTGTGTAACCAAAATGCCAGGCAGCGAATAAAGAGAGCACTAAACAAAGCGCTTCCACCAAAGGATATCTAATTGATATTCGTTTTTTACAACAGTGACTTCTTCCTCTTAATACGCAATAACTTAAAATAGGAATGTTATGCCATGCTGGGATTGGGGTTTTACATTCAGGACAGTGGGAACGAGGGGTAAAAAGGTTAACTTTTTCAATAGGCGGCTCAGGTAATTCTAAAAAATTTCGGCATTCTTTTGTCCAGCTGGCGATCATCATGAGAGGAAGACGATGAATAAATACGTTAAGCAGGCTTCCTACACATAAACAAAATATCCCAAAAACGACAGTAAAGGCAATTGGGTAAAGCACAATGAATTCACTCATTATCTCATACTACCGTTCCAAGTTTAAAGATGGGTAAGTACATGGCAACCACAAGACCACCAACCAAGACTCCTAATATTGCCATGATTAGAGGCTCTAATAAACTGCTTAGTGAATCAACGGCATTGTCGACTTCTTCTTCATAAAAATCAGCGACTTTTTTGAGCATTTGCTCTAACGCTCCTGACTCCTCTCCAATAGCAACCATTTGAACAACCATATTTGGAAACATCTTTGTATTTTCCATCGCCACTTGCAATTGCTGACCGCTTGAGACTTCTTCGCGGATATTTTCTGTTGCTTTGGCGAAAAGATAGTTCCCAGTTGCGCCAGAGACGGATTTTAATGCATCAACCAATGGAAGACCCGCAGCAAACGTAATTGAAAGGGTACGTGCAAATCGCGCAATAGAAGCTTTTTCAATAATGGGTCCAATGATTGGAAACTTCAGTAAAAAACGATCGATATTGTGCGCAAATGTCTCTGAATGCTTCATGGAGTAGATAAACCCATAGACACCAAGCCCAACTGCACCAAAGATGATGTACCAATAGGCTTGAAAAAATTCCGACATGGTAATTACACCTCGAGTAACGGCAGGCAAATCTGCGCCAAAGCCTTCAAACAAGGATTCGAATTGAGGCACCACAAAGATAAGTAGTCCTGCTGTAACCACAAAAGCAACGACCATAATGGCCATGGGGTAGGTAAGTGCTTTTTTAATTTTCTTTTTAATCGTTTCAATTTTTTCTTTATATGTTGCAACTTTGTCCAACATGGTGTCCAATGCACCTGATTGTTCTCCAGCATCAACTAAATTACAAAAGAGATCATTAAAATGCTGAGGATATTTTTTAAACGCTTCGGCGAGTGTTGTACCCGATTCCACGTCCGTTTTAATATCCTCAATAAGCTTTTTCATACGAGGATTTGCTTGCCCACGTGCTACAATGTCAAACGCTTGGACTAAAGGGATTCCGGCTTCAATCATGGTCGCCATTTGACGGCTGAAGATGGTGATATCAGCAGCTTTGATTTTTTTACTGCTTTTTCCAAATAAGGGAGCCCGTTTTTTTACGATTTTTCGCGTAATCACGCCTTGCTTTCGTAGTTCTACTTTAGCGATAGCGATACTTTGAGCGTCGATCGTTCCGTTGATTTTTTCACCGGATTGATTCACCCCTTCCCAGTTAAAACTAATAAGTGTGTTTGATATTTTTGCCATATTTATATTAATCTAATGTTACTCGGTTAACTTCTTCTATTGTGGTAATTCCTTCTTTAATTTTCATTAGCCCAGACTGATGAATGGTTAACATTCCTTCTGACTGTGCAAGCTTTAAAATGTCCAGGGAATTTCCTCCTTCCATAATTAAACGGCCTATACCTTTCGATATGGGCATAACCTCAAATAAACCAATTCTACCTTTGTAGCCATGATTACATTGAGTGCATCCGGCGGCTTTATAGACCTTGATGTCCTTAATGTGTTCTGGTGAGAATCCTAATTCGATTAAACTTTTCTCCGTAATGTCAGCATGGGGTATTTTACATTGTTCGCACAAGCGGCGGATGAGGCGTTGAGCGATGATTAAACTGACTGAGCTTGCAATATTGTAAGAAGGGATGCCCATATTGACAAGTCGAGTCAAAGTTTCTGCAGCGCTATTGGTGTGTAGGGTTGATAGAACCAAATGGCCGGTTTGAGCAGCTTTTACAGCAATTTCTGCGGTTTCTAAATCACGGATTTCTCCAACCATGATGATATCTGGGTCTTGACGTAGAAAAGACCGTAATGTACCGGAAAATGTAAGACCTGCCTTGGGATGAATGTTGACCTGGTTAATTCCTTGCACTTTAATTTCCACCGGATCTTCGGCGGTGGAGATGTTTTTTTCAGGCACGTTAAGAAGATTTAATGCGGTATAAAGGGTCACGGTTTTACCGCTTCCTGTTGGCCCTGTTACAAGAATCATCCCTTGGGGATGACCTATGGCTTTCATAAAATGTTCCTTTTGAATGGGATTAAATCCTAGGGCTTCAATGCCTATTTTGGCAGCGCCTGGATCTAGAATCCTCATCACAACTTTTTCACCACCTACGGTCGGGCAAGTACTGACGCGAAAGTCTATTGCCTTTTTGGCTGATAATTTCATTTTAAATCGACCATCTTGTGGCACTCGGCGCTCGGATATATCAAGATTTGACATTACTTTGATGCGAGCAGCGATTCTTGTGGACAGACTGATGGGAGGCGAAGTAACTTCATTTAGAATGCCGTCTTGGCGATATCGGATACGATAAGCACGTTCATAGGGTTCAAAATGGATATCAGAAGCACCTTTTTTAATGGCTTCCACCAGAATACGATTTACAAACTTAACAATTGGAGCATCTTCACGCGAAAGCGCTGTTTCATCGCCTTCATCCTCTTCTTCATCGGTGCTGATTTCAAGTCCTTCAATATCCTGACTTTCATCAAAAAAGCTGGCTAAGCCTTGCGACTCTTGCTCGTTAAGCAATTGGTCAATAAAGTCACTTAATTTGTCTGTTTCAACGACCAGTGGCATGGAATGTAGGCCAGTGTGGAATTGAATTTCTTTTAATGAGCCATTTTTGCTGGGATCATCAATAGCGAGATAAAGTTGCTTCCCACGTGTAAATATAGGAATTATACCATGCCGTCTAATCAGTTTGTTGCTCACAAGATCGGTCGGAATGGATTCAACATCAATACAGTCCAGATCTAGCAAAGGAATGCCAAAATTATTTGCAAGAGATAATGCAATTTCTTTAGCTGTTAGGATGTCGTTATCAATTAAATACTTTTGGAAACTCGTCTTACTGTCAACAGCAAGCCTCTGATAGCTCAGTGCATTTTCTCGATCGAGTAATTTTTCCTGGACGAGTAGCGAGCCAATTACATTTAAGTGTGTATTTTCAGTAATTGCCATAATATACAATTTGATTAATATATGATAACTATAGACAATAAAGGTAGGTACTGCATACGCTTTGATTCTCTAAGTTATCCTGCGAGGTAAACCTATCTTAAGCTAGGGCTATTCATTTTTCTATAACTTTACGTATGTTGCCTTTCATAAGTCCTCAAACAAAGCAGAAATCATCCCTTATTCCTCTCTGTACATGACAAAAAACCTGTCATGTACAGAGCTTATTCCTTTAAATATGTTTTTTGGTTGTTTAAATTATAGTACAGTGGTAGCGAAAATTTAGAAAATCGAGTTCGTCTGTAGATAACTAAGCTCGTAGCCTAAATTGACCTAATATCTAATAAAAAAGGTGTTAATAGAGGATTAAAGTAAATTGGCAACCGATGCACTATCAAAGCAGTATCGTTCCCTGGACGATTGGTTTGAGACAGCTCAAGGCGAGCGTGTTGCCCATGCGTTTGCAAAGGAATTAGAAAAGCACCAAGAGTTCCTTTATGGTAAATCGCTACTGCAACTTGGCAATTGCGGAACCAATATCTGGCTGAAATCAATGCATTTTTATTATAAATGGATAGTAACCCCATATCTTAATATTCAAAATACCTCTTTGATGTCATCAATTACGTCGCTTCCGTTAGAAAAAAACAGCTTGGATTGCTTAATTGCACCCTTTACACTGGAGATTTTATCTCTCGATAAAAATCTAATTGTAGAAATTGATAGAATTTTAAAACCTGCCGGATATGTAATATTTTTCGGTATAAACCCTTGGAGTTTTTGGGGGGCATCTGTAAAATGGGGAAATATTGATTATTTAAGTCATGCTGTTAAATATTTAACGTCTTCCTTTAGCATTAAGCGTATTTTACTGAACTTGGGTTATAATCAGTATTTACATCATAGTTTTTATTACATACCTCCCGTATCTAAGGAGAAATACATCCTTAAGCTTGAATTTTTTAACGAAATTGGCAAAATGCTTTGGCCTTTTCCAGCAGGGTTTTACTGCTTGATTTTGCAAAAGAACGAATATGCTTTTTCGGGATTAGTTCCAGCCGATGACCTAGGGTTATTTGTGGAGGGCAAGCCATCTATGTCGCTCAGTGGAAAGTTAATTCATCAGTAAGTAGAAGCGATTGGAAGCGCTTCGTCGCTTTTAGGACGCGTTTTCTTTACTCGGGTTACTCGTTCTTCTACGTAGACCGATTTATTTGGAACATCTAACATTTAAAGATGGCCGGAACAAGTAGAAACACTTGTTTGAGAAAGCAATAATAGCCGATAGGCCTTGCTATTCAATTCTTACAAACACGTCGGGAATGACTAAAATATTGGTAATAAATTTGAACAAATGCCTTTGGCTTTTGTATAATGCGTTTTTTCTATTTGGGTACTGCAATGTCGAATAAAACATTATATCGCATTACTTTTTCATATCTGGAAGCGATCTATGAGATTTATGCGCGCAAAATATGTGAAAGTGATATGTTTGGATTTCTAGAAGTGCAGGACTTTGTGTTTGGAGAAAACTCTGCATTAGTGGTTGATCCTTCTGAAGAACGCCTAAAGCACGAATTCCATGGGGTTAATCGTACTTTTATTCCTATGCACTCTATTTATCGAATTGATGAAGTTGATAAGGTGGGTGATGTGAAAGTCAGAGATAAGGGTAATGAGCCAGGTAAAGTGAGTATGTTCCCTATCCGAAATAAAAATCCAGATTAAATTGAGCCTTATATGAATCCTATTCATAACGGCTTTTTCATCCTTTACAACTTGGAACTATAATGACCATACCAGCCAAAATTAAGCAAGTTTATGAAAAATCTTCTCGTCTATATACAACTCTTGAAGTGGAGGCGGCTCTGGATAGAATGGCAATTAATATCCATGAAAAACTCCATGATAAAAATCCGGTTATTATTTGCGTGATGATCGGCGGGTTAGTTCCTATGGGAAACTTATTGCCTCGACTTGATTTTCCACTAGAAGTGGATTACGTCCATGCTACACGCTATCAAGGCGATATTCGCGGCGGCGACTTGCATTGGAAAGTAAGGCCAAGCGCAAACTTGAAAGATAGAACGGTTCTGGTGGTGGATGATATATTAGATGGAGGCGTCACGCTTGCGCGAATTCTCGAAGAAATTAATGTATTAGGCGCTAAAGAAGTTTACAGTGCTGTGTTGGTTGATAAACACCATAAGCGAGTTGAACATGGTCTAAAGAAAGCAGATTTCGTGGGTTTAGAAGTAGATGATCATTATATTTTTGGTTACGGCATGGATTATAATGAATATTTGCGCAATGCTCCTGGAATATTTGTCGTAGCTCCAGAACATGAGTAAGAAAGCTACCCGTGATCGTTTAAAATACGACGGTACAAAAATTAAAGGCGTCTAAAAACACGCATTTTGAACGATCATGGGTATATCTGGGTACGAATTTTGAAAACGTCGTTGCGAGGAGCGCAGCGACGAAGCAATCTAGAGACTTTGAGGTAGTGAGTGACGACTTCAGTGTTTCATAAAGATCCTCCCAATAAGGGTTTACCTTTTGAATCAAAGCCAAACTTCTTTTTTTCTTGAGCCACCTTTTATCTGCTTTTCTCTGCCGTGTCGCGTAACAAATCAAAAATAGCGGATAGCGTTTCGCCCATGTTTTTTTGATTTGGATCGCCTTCTGCAAATGTCGCCACTCCCCGTTTTATGAGCCCAACAAAAAGCAATACTCAATAATACCAGCAATTTTTCAATGCGCTCAGGTTGTGTTACCCGTGTATCCTCAACATTAAATCCACCTCCTTTGAGGCATGAAAAAAGCATTTCTATTTCCCAGCGCAAAGCACTCCATCCGTGACTTGTTCCATAAAAAATAACCATTTAAAATACCAACCAGCCCATAGATATTCATTCCTGACTCCATGTCATTTTCTTGACGGAAAAAATAGGGATTATCAATGAATCAGCGGGCTACTTTAATGCATTAAGGCCCCTAGATTGCTTCGTCGCTGCGCTCCTCAAAACGACGTTTTCAAAAATCGTACCGTACAGAGATCTGTGACAAAGAATGATTGAATTTTTCAGGTGCAACTTAAATCGTAAGCCACTTTAATCCGAATGTATTAAGCAAGCTTTTTGTGCACGGGAAATTCTTTTAGGGCGGAAGCAATATCCTTATAGAGCTCAGGCAACCAACGAGGCTGAGCGAAGTTGCTTGTTGCAGCTTTTTCTAAGCGCAAATCATTGGGCGCGATGATGATTTTTACGTTACTTAAACCAACCCGCCTTACCAGCATAAATAGCTGATCAATGGCTTTATTACCGACAGCCAAACATCCAACGGAAGATGATTTACCATGTAAAAAAATATTACCCCCAAGCTTTTTTCTACCATCTAAACTAGCTTTTAGGCGATCAAACGAATTAGGATAGTTAATCATCATGGATAAGTGATGAGCGCTGTAAGGATTAAAAGAGGTTAATCGATATATTCCTTCAGGAATTTGTAAATCATGCTCTTTTAATTTGGGGCCAAGGCGGCCGCTAAACGCGGTTAAGGGATAAGTATGAATGTAACGCCAAGAGGCGGATTCATCCTTTGCCCATAATTGAACATGGCGTTCTTTTTTGAAGGCTAGCAAAGCAATCTTTTGCGGAGGATATTGAACGTCAGCCTGATTAAAATAAGATTTAAGCTGCGGCTCTAACGGCAATCCATAGCGTTGGATTGCTCTATCAATCGCTTTGCTAAGTTGAAGCTTGGGGGCCATTGCATGCGAAGAAGAGTTAATTAAAATTAATATCGCAATGAGTAAATATGGCATAATGCTAATACTACATTAGTTTTATTGATGGTAACAAAAATAAAGGATTACAACAATTTGCAATCACCAAGTTACAGGTTTTTTATGTCAGGCCTTTCAACAAACCAACGGACCGTAATTAATCGTTTGCTGAGTTTTCCCGATCATTTTTATTTGGGAACCAGCCATAAGGAGTCTGCCCAGCTAAATATTGTTTGATAAACAGTTCTGGCGGAAGTTTAAGAATGTCCGTTTTTGCAATCAGAACATAATGGTTTGGGCACAAGTAATGCATTTTCCCATCCGGTGCGACCTTATAAAATAAAAAATCATGAGCACAAAATTCATTTTTATCGAAAGTTGCGACCTGGATGACCGTTGTGTCTTTCAATGTGTTTTCAATAAAATAAGCATTTATCCATACATTTATTAAAATGATTGCGCTTGCAAAAAAAAGAATAGTAAAAAGAACTAACGTTGGGTAACGAAATTTACCTTGCATTTCTTTACTAGCAATTCCAATGTAAAACAAGGCAATGATTAAAATGATAAAGCTTAGGCTGTAGATCAAGGCGTTTTTATAACCGAAGTAATTACCAAAGATTTCACCACCTGCTGTTTCATATTGAAGCAAAATGCCAATTAATGATACTATCAACGAAGCCAGGACAAATCGTTTGCGTTTTTTAACCATTCCTACAAGAAACAAAATAAGGGCTAATAAAGGAATCAAGTAACCGATTGTGTTCAAAATTATATTCATTTCAACATCCTTGGCTTTCGCAATAATTAATGTACATCCTACCCGGAGATACTAATGTATATCTATCTTCTCTGAGCACGGATGCTATATTACCTCGCAGTTTAGAGTTAGGATAGCATTAGTGCTGTTACTAGGGCGTTCCCTAAGCTTTATTACGCCTCACTGTTCTTGTAAAAAGCTAATCCTGCGGCTCTATAACTAATAATATAACTGGTGTAACGGAAAGGGGCAATTGTTTACTGTCGACATTATTTAAATGAATCATTTTAAACTTAAATTGTGATAAGGGCTGAGTGATCCATGTAAATAATTGAGCGCCGTCGATTACGCTTTGCGTCTCTCTCTTCTCGAGATGTTGATGAATACTTCCTAGCCAAATTGGTGATGAATAGTTTTTTAAATGAAAGTTAGATCGCCAAAGCCTTAAAATTAAAATAGGGTGGTTTTCATTTAGCTTGTAGGTCATAACCAGGGCTGGTTTTAGATTTTGATACAACTGTGCCATTAATGGTATTTCTTCATTGTTACTTAATCCACTTGCTTTTTCCAACAATGAAAAAAAGAACGAAGTGGTTTGTTTTTTCCAGCCAGCTTGAGACAGCTGTTCTTCTAATGAGCGAATATTTCCCGCAAATTGAATATTAAATAAACCTGTTTTTTGTCCAATTCGGTTGGTGGTGTAGATGGGCAATATAATATTCGTCTGATTCCACCAGGCATGTTTAGTGAGTACATATTGCTTATGATAGGGCCGGTGTTCTTGTAGCATATGGTTAAAATAAATGCCATATGAAACAGCTGTCCCAAACAGCAAAGCTAGGCAGGAAAATACAATGGGAAGATGGGAGCGAGCTATTTGATAATGCTTTCTTCTATATAAAATCCAATGCCCAAGGCATATAGCAAAACCGATACTATAAGCGCCCAATACCCCAGAGATCCAATTATCCGCTAAATAAATTGCGCCGATGCCGGCTATAAATAAGATCGAAACTAAAGTGATTCGGATGGTTAAGGTAATCACGGTGCGATATTGCGTGCTAATGTAGAGTATCAAAAACCCAAATAAGGCTGTAGCAAAGGTGATGTTTGTGGAAGGGTAAACCTGTTTGATCTTGTGTTTGGTAATAATGGCTGCTTGTGGCACATGAATAAAGTGATTCAGGGCATAAACCACCATTGCAGTAAGTACAGTTAGGCTTAACCAATAAGTCAAGGTTCTCAAATCACGGTGATAAATGGTATAAATCGTAATTGATAACACTAGTGCGGATAATGATAACGGATGAATAAATAATGAAATAAGTATAAAAAACGCATCAAAATGTTGCGTTTGTAATGAATGGAAAAAATATTGAATCGGCTTATTGATTAACGAAATCCATTCGCTTTGAGTGACCAACGCGGTTAAAGCGATCGAAAAGAAAAGACATAACAGGAAAATAATTAAAAGAATAACGGTGCGGGAATGATTCTCTTCATCATCCGGAGTCAATTGGCGGATATAAATCCCAATTTTAGGCTTTTGACTGAGAGTAATCCAAAACCGATGAAGCTTATCTTTTAAGAAAAAGTGGATACGCACTAAAATCCATTTAATTCCAACGCTTAATAACCAAGTAAAAACAAGAAACACTAAAATCAAGATAAAAAGACGACTAGCGTTTTCAGCGGAAAGCTCGCTGCTGGCTGCACCAATAAGTACTCCAGGCATTACATAAACAATCGACCAGCCAATTGCTGAAGCAACATTGGCTAATAAAAAATGCCAGCGATTCATATGCATCATGCCTGCAATAAGAGGAATAACCGAACGTAAAGGACCAATAAATCGGCCAATTAAGACACTTTTACCACCATGTTTGGCGAAATACTCTCTGCCATATCGGAGCCAGTTTGGGTAACGACTAAATGGCCACATATTCGGAAGGCGATGTTTAAACTTAGAGCCTAGAAGATAACTTGCGCTATCTCCAGCGACTGCTCCTAGTATCGCAGCAAAAAGGGTGAGATCAATCCTCATGACCCCAGAGCCTGCTAAGATGCCAATCGCTGTCATCGTCACAGAGCCGGGAATAATACTACCGATAATGGCTAACGACTCTGTGAAGGAGATTAAGAACGTAAAGAACAGAGCCCAATGAGGATTGGCGTAGATCCAAACCGTTAACGGTTGTAAATAATCCGAAAATAAAGTCATGGTTCCTGTTCAAAAGAAGTTAAAAAATAGTGGGCAAATTGTTGCTTAACAGCTTCCAATTCCACATTAGGAATAAAATCTTTTATTTGCACCATTTCCATTTTTTCAAAACCGCATGGGTTAATTCCTTTAAATGGGCCTAAATCCATGGCAACATTCAGTGCGATCCCATGATAGGTACAACCATTTTTTACACGGAGTCCAATTGAGGCGATTTTCTTATCATCCACATAAACTCCTGGCGCGCCACATTTAGTTTGAGCGTTAATCTTAAGATTGTCCAGCAATGTAATAAGAACTTCTTCTAACCGGCAAACTAATGTGCGGATTCCCATATTTCGACGTCGCAAGTCCATTAATACATAACCAACGAGCTGACCGGGACCGTGATAGGTAATTTGTCCACCACGATCGCTCTTTATAACTGGGATATGTTGAGGATTTAAAAGATGTTCTGGTTTTCCTGCTTGTCCCTGAGTATAGACAGGTAGATGCTCAAGCAACCACAATTCATCAACGGTATGTTCATCCCGAGTTTGGGTGAATTGTTTCATCTTGTTCCAAATCGGCTCATAAGGTTGAACTGAAAAATGACGGATATGTATCATTTATAACACCATTTTTACATCAGGATGGTTGCTTAATTCCAAGTACAACGCATCTAGAGATCGCTGATTTTGGGCGCGGACAGTTATTGTAATGGAAACATAAGTTCCTTGAGCGCTAATTTGGGTTTGAAACGCTTCATCTTTTAAGTCTGAATAATGTTTTAGTGCAATATTTTTGATGTCTGCAATAAATGCTTTCTCATTTACCCCAAAAATTTTAATAGGGAAGTCACAAGGAAACTCAATTATTGGCTTTTGATCAGTCATTGTTCGTTCTTTATAAGTTGCTGATAACGGTTATTAATGGTTTCCCAATATTGCCATTTGCGTATATCACCGGTTGTTTTGTCGTTAATTTTAGCGACTGGGAAAATTTCTTTTGTCGTGCTGGTGATCCAAACTTCCTTTGCTGCAAATATGTCATCCTTATTAATTTTATTTTCTTGAAAGGTCCAGTTTAACGAGTTTACCAATTCTATCGTAAGCTGTCTTGTAATCCCAGGCAAACATAACCCATCTGTTGGAGGCGTTCGAATCACGCCATCGGCATCAACAATAAAAACATTGCTAGAACTTCCTTCCGTTAAATATCCATTCCGTATTAATAATGCAGTGTCTGCTCCAGCTGAAACGGCTTCATCATTAAGCAAAACATTCGCAAGCAAGGAGGTGGCTTTGATGTCGCATCGCTTCCATCGTATATCTTCGACTAACCGCGCATTTAATCCTTGTCTTTTTTGAGTGGTTGTAAAGTAGGGCATATTCAAGGTAAAAGCCACAACCGTTGGTGTGAGATCATGAGATAAGTCATGATTACGATTTTCTTGCCAACCTCGGGTAATCTGTAGATAAATTTGCATATTCCCCGAGCCGTTCTGGTCAATTAACTGATCAAAAATAGTACGCCAGTCACATTGGGGTTCAGTTATACGAGCACTTGCCAAGCTTGAGGCTAAGCGCTGCATGTGTCGATCAAAAAAACAAAGGCGGCCTTGATAAACTGGGATAACTTCATAAATGCCATCGCCAAACAAAAAGCCTCGGTCAAAAACCGAGACTTTTGCTTCAGAGGAGGGTACAAACTTACCAGCAATGTAGACTATTTTTTCCATGCTGATAGCACGATGCGCCTAAGATCCAAACCAGTTTTTAAAGGTAAGCCTCACACTATCCTTCATTCTGGTATATAAGCCGCCCTTAGGAGCATCTTCAAGGGCATATAAAGATCGGGTTGTAAGAATATTTTCATCAAACTTGATGATCAATTCACCGACCTGGTCGCCTTTGTTGATCGGTGCCACTAAATGCTTCGGCACTTTGGTGCTGATGCTTAACCGTTTATATTGGCCGCCCGGGATAGTAACAAATTGATCTTCAAGAATACCTACAGTTAATTGATTAGATTTTCCTTTATATAATGGGAGTTCGGTAATAGAGGTACCCCCTTTATATAATTGATGGGTTTCAAAAAAACGAAACCCATAATTCAGAAGGCGTTCACTATCATCTGCGCGAGCGGTTTCATTGGGGGAACCTAGAACAACAGAGATTAAACGCATATTATCTTGTTTTGCTGAGGCGACTAAACAATATCCAGCATCGCTAGTATGCCCAGTTTTAATTCCATCAACTTGATTATCACGCCATAAAAGACGGTTACGGTTTGGTTGTCTAATGCCATTATATGTAAACCATTTTTGCTTATACCAATGGTAATATTGAGGGAAGTCAGAAACTAGAGCACGTCCTAAAATCGCTAAATCCTTAGCTGTAGTGTAAAGATTTTGATCCGGCAATCCCGTACTATCTGTAAAATGACTGTTTTTCATCCCAATCATTTGAGCTTGCTGATTCATGATCTCAGTAAAGCCTTGCTCACTACCACCTAAATGTTCAGCCATGGCTACACAGGCATCATTACCAGAATCGACGATAATTCCTTTTACCAAGTCTTCAATACTAACCTGTTGTCCCTCTTTCACAAACATTCTGGAGCCGCCTGTTTTCCAAGCTTTTTCACTAATTCGGACGTTATCCTCTAGTTTGATTTGCCCAGATTTCAAAGCATTTGAAATGACATATAGAGTCATCATTTTAGTTAAGCTGGCAGGTGGTAATTTTTCATCGCTGTTTTTTTCAGCAAGAATTTTTCCGCTATTTGCATCAATTAATATATAAGCTTTTGCGTTTAATGTTGGTGGGGCAGGAGTAATCAGGGGCGTATTATCCGTCCCAGGATTTTTAAAAACATTGATGTTATCTGCTGGGTTGGCAATCGTCAGACTTAAATTAAACATGAGAAGTAAGAACAGCAGTGGTGTAGTCAATGCTTTTGATAAACGGTCCATTTTGTCACCTGGTATTAAATATTAAAAAAATGAAATTATACTATCACAGTTGAAGTTGCGCGACCAACGAGGAAATGTGTTCACAGCGATTTTCAACCGCATAGGCGGTACTTGTGCGCCAGCTCATTTTCGCTGCAAGCCAAGTTTGTGGCAATGATCTTAAACTGCACATTCCTCTTTGCAACTTATCTAAGAAACGCTATATTTTTTTCTTGAACTCGGATAAATTCAGCTTTTTTGGAGTTTACTCCTGAAAAGCCTACGTACTTTCAAAGTAAAGCTAGGTTAACTTAAACTTGATTTGTTGAGAAGGATCATGCGCTTAATTTTTTTATTAATACTGAGTTTCCTAGCCAGTTGTCAGTCCAAGAATGTCGATCATAAGCACTCAATAACCCCTGAGCATAAAAAAGATCAACAATATTCCAAGAAGAACCGTTACGAGATTACGCCTACAGAACAAGATGGCGCACCTAACGGACCGCATCCAAAAAGGTTTAAATCAGTGACTCCAGTACCAGAAATTACGAGCCGATATGGCAATCCTGGTGAATATCGAGTTAACGGAAAGGTTTATGAGGTTATGCGCACAGCTTCAGGATACCGTGCTCGTGGATTAGCTTCTTGGTATGGTACTAAATTTCATAGCAAGCGAACTTCAAGCGGTGAGCCCTATGATTTATACAGTATGACAGCGGCCCATAAAACCTTACCCTTGCCTACTTATGTCAAAGTGACTAACTTAGAAAATCACCGTGAAGCCATTGTAAAAGTAAACGATCGAGGTCCCTTTCATGAAGGTCGCATCATAGACTTATCCTATGGAGCGGCTCTTAAGTTAGGCTTGCTGCCTAAAGGAACCGCACAAGTTGAGGTGGTGGCATTAACGCCTAAAAATACACCCCAACAAGAACTTCATTATTTTCTGCAAGCAGGCGCGTTTACAAAGCCTGAACAAGCTAAAAAGTTACTCGCTTCGATTGCAAAACTTACCCCGTCCCGTTTATTTATCGAACAGTATAACCAGTACTATATCGTTAAAGCTGGTCCATTTACTGATAAAAAGCATTCCGATGCATTAAAGGTAACTTTAGCGAAGCATGGAATAGGTGGAGCATTTTCTGTTTTGCAATAACAAATTAATGTAAACATTTACTATAATTTTTGTAGGCTAGGATTTTAGCCGTTTTTGATTATCATTCCCAAAAAAGCGGGAATCTTTCTCATAGGCCATATTATGCATAGATCTCTGACCAAAATTGCTAAAGTCCAATACAAAGAGATATTCAGGATACAGAATTTAAAAAAATATTTGTTGCAGTCTCTATTCTGAACTCTAAAACCGGAATCTCAAACCCTGATAAAAAGAAGGTTTCATTCAAAATGGCAGATCAACTTAAACAAGACATTCAAGGATTCAATCAAGATGTGTTGATGCATGAGTTAGAATGCGCTTTTTATATTCGTAAAGAATTAATAAGGTATCTTCAAAGTCTTGGATTTGATTCAAACGCCCCTACTTATCCAAAGCTTATTGCTATGATCGATGATAATTTAAAAGCTTTGCTCAATACAAATAATCAGGAAACCTTTCAACTAGCACTGCAACGTTTTAATGAGTTCATTACAAAACTTATTTCACTTAGAGATAGTTCAACAGAGCCTGCTTCTTTTGATGATGGGCAAGATCCAATCGGAAAAGTGAGAGAGTATCTAAAAGAATTATCTGAAACACGGAACACTTACTTGAACAAGGCCAATAATAAGAGAAGATTATTTTTAGATGCTGGTTGGATGAGTGCTGGGGTTGGCTTAATTGTAGCGGCATCTGTATTGGCCATCGCATTTCCTTGGCTTCTGGTGCCAGGAATAGTGATAGGAGCCGCTATTCTCGGTTATGGTACAGTTGATTTTAGTAAAGCTACCGCTGAGTTGTATATGGAATCGAAGTATCCGGAACTTGGCGAGCGTACCCTGAGTGAAGAAAGAAAGAGTAAATTGCAAGCCCTTGAACAAGAAATGAAGGATTTTTCTGTAACCTCTTTGATAGCAGAACATCAACACCAACAAAATAAAGAGCGTCAGGAGAAACGTTTTTTTTCTAGATTAGGGACAGGATTATCGTTCACAGGTTTATTACTGGCATTTACCAGTTTAGCAGTTATTTTTGTTCCAGTTCTAGCAATACCAATCGTTGGGGTCGTACTTTTAGCTGTGGCGTCAGTAGCAACGGCCATTGCGGCTGTTAGCGTATTGGCTGCCGCACACAATAAAGAAAAGCTACTTCTTAAACAAGCTGAGCTGGAGTTTGAACAAGCCACACGTAACGATGAAGCGCTAATTTCTGAGGTATCTCAGTCATTAATACCTGCTGACAATGCTGCAATAATCCTTAAGAAGCATTCTGATGAACATTTGAGAGAGACTGATTATGCTTCTTCTGTAACCCCTATTGAATCGAATTCTTCGTTATCGGAAGTTAGCAGTCCTACTGACGAGGTTGAGTCTGAATCTGAAGGGGATTCTGATGCTGAAGGGGATTCTGATGTTGAAACGGATATCGCAGAAGATGGGGTATCAGATAGAGTCGACGATGAGTCGGAGGATGAAGAAGGGGATGTATCCAATGCTTCCCTAAAAGGTTAATGGCAAGATCCTAATTGGCTACAATTGCGAAAACGGATGAGTCCATATACGTTGCCTAATAAAATATTTTTTTTCTTATCTAGGGGTTCTATAGGATCGAAACGACTATTCTTTGAATAAGCACTTGTTTAAACTCATATTTTCTTGTACATGACAGATTTTTTCATGTACAGAGCTCATTTTTATAGTAACAATTTGTATTTATCATTTCGCTTGATACAATGCGATAACTCAAGACCTTAATGAAAACCCTAATGAATGCCATGCCCATTGTTCCTGGTAAGATCACGTCCAATCAAATTCGTGCACTAATTAGCAATGTTTCTCCAATTTCTCTTGACTCGGGATGCTGGGAGAAAGTAGCCAAATCCGAACAATTTGTTAAACATATTATCCAGCAAGATCGCACCGTATACGGCATCAATACTGGGTTTGGCTTATTAGCGAATACATCAATCTCTTTAGAAGATTTGACAACGCTTCAGCGTCGGATTCTCTTATCCCATGCCGCGGGGATGGGTGAGTTACTTCCGGATGAGATCGTAAAATTGATTTTATTGCTCAAAATTAATAGCTTAGCTCGCGGTTTTTCAGGCGTGCGAGCAATCATTATTGAAACGTTAGTCAAGTTTTATAACGCGGGTATTTATCCTTGTATCCCAGCTAAAGGTTCTGTTGGAGCTTCTGGCGATCTAGCGCCATTAGCGCACCTATCGTTGCCCTTGGTTGGAGAGGGTACAGCTCGATATCAAGGAAAAATAATTTCTGGATGTGAAGCCTTGAAGCTTATTTCACAAGAACCATTTGAGCTGGCTCCAAAGGAAGGATTGGCGCTCATTAATGGCACCCAAGTGTCAACGGCGATCGCATATTATTATTTACTGGAAGCTCAAGTTCTTCTAGCTGCCAGTGTTGCAATTAGTGCACTTTCAGTGGATGCGGCACTTGGCTGTGATACGGCGTTTTATCCTGAAATTCATGCAGCCAGAGGACAGGAAGGTCAAATACAGGTTGCAAGAGTTTTGCTCAATTATTTAAAGGGAAGCGACATCAGGCAGTCGCACATGAATTGCGATCGCGTGCAAGACCCTTATTGCCTACGCTGCCAACCGCAAGTGGTTGGTGCGAGTCTTGACAACATGCGTTTTGTAGAAACGATTTTAACTAGAGAAGCGAACGCGGCTACCGATAATCCGTTAATTTTTACTGAGATCGATCAAATATATTCTGGTGGAAATTTTCATGCAGAACCAGTTGCGCAAGGGGCAGATATATTAGCAATAGCATTATCTGAAGTGGGGGCTATTGCAGAGCGCCGAATCGCTCTATTAATTGATCCAAATTTTAATGGTGGATTACCAGCGTTTTTAACTCAAAATCCAGGATTAAATTCTGGGTTTATGATTGGTCAGGTAACCGCCGCGGCGCTCGCAAGCGCAAACAAGTCATTAGCGCATCCAGCTAGCGTCGATAGCATTCCTACTTCAGCGAATCAAGAAGATCATGTTAGTATGGCAACGTATGCGGCATATCGCTTAAAAGAAATTATCGAAAATGTATCCGGTATTTTAGCTGTTGAGTTGCTTGCTGCTTGCCAAGGGATTGACTTGCGCAGACCTCTGAAAACGTCCGATACCCTTGAGCAATGGATTAGTTTAGTCCGAAAAGAAGTTCCATTTTGGTCAGAAGATCGTTTTTTTGCTAAAGATTTAGAAAAAGCAAAGCCAATGGTAAAACACATTGGCCAGGAGCAATTTCACTGTTTCTTTAATTAATCGAAAATTAATGTTCTTTTTAGCTCTCTGAAGAATCAACGATAACGCGGGTTCCTTTCATGCCATACCCCGGAAGGTCAATGAATTCTTCATTCAACCATCGCGCATCTTCAATAAAAATACGGACACAGCCATGACTGGCGCGATAGCCAGGAACAGTGTCACTGCCATGGAGGGCAAAACCTCTAAAAAAATGCATGCAATAGGGCATTTCTGCGCCACCATTTTCACCATTCGCACGACGTGGAAAGGCAGTCGATACACAGTCTATATCTTGTTTGCGAATAATGCGAAATGAGCCTGATGGCGTTTTACAATAACTATCACGTTGAGAGCACTTTCCAGAACCAGATGATAATGGACCCCACCAAACCAATTCGCCGGTTTCATCATAGGCGCCCCAAGCCAGCTTTTTCTGGCTGACGTAAATGGCTTTTTCGCCATTAGTTTCAATATATCTTGGAAAAGGGGAGACATCGTAGATGGTCAATCGCTCAAGATTTTTAGGAATCGCAAGCGTCATTCCTTTACGAAGTCGAATGTTCATTCGATTAATACGACGTATGATGTCTCGTTCTTCCATGTTTGGAAATAGACTGTCCCAAGTTTCTCCTTGTTTTACTTTAATGCAAAAATAATCGGGTTCATTACAAAGTGTTTCCCCAAATCGCCCTTTAGCAAGCGCATAAGGACTAGCCAAGACAATGGCAATGATTGTGCATAGGGTAATGAACATTTTCATAACTACCTCAACACGTTGTTAACGTTAATAACTCTATCAAGGTTAACGGCGTATTTAAAAAAAACTTAATAAGTGGTTAAATACCTAAGATACTTGGGTATAATAATCCCCATCATTTTATTTCGGATTAATTATGAGTTGGTTAAAGAAACTATTGCCTTCTAGAATCAGGACAGAAACCTCTCAGAAAAAAGGGGTTCCCGAAGGGCTATGGGTGAAATGCAAGGGATGCAATGAAGTTTTATACCGTACAGAATTAGTAAAAAACTTAAGCGTATGTCCTAAATGTAACCATCATCACCGCTTATCCGCTCGAGAACGATTAGAACAATTTTTTGATGAAGCCAGTATGGTGGAAATAGCGCCAAGCCTTGAGCCCATCGACCGTTTAAAATTCCGTGACTCTAAGAAATATAAAGATCGCATAAGCCAAGCTCAGAAAGCTACCGGTGAAAAAGAAGCCTTAATCGCCATGAAGGGAACGTTAATGAGTCGGCCTATTGTCGCCACTGCATTTGAGTTTGATTTCATGGGTGGTTCTATGGGGGCCACCGTTGGAGAAAAATTTGTAATCGCGTTGGAAGAAGCTTCGGGCTCAAAATCTGCATACGTGTGTTTTACAGCTAGTGGTGGCGCAAGAATGCAAGAGGGCCTATTTTCATTGATGCAGATGGCTAAAACTTCTGCTGCTTTAGCAAAGTATGCAGAAACTGGTTTGCCGTTTATTGTTGTACTTACGGATCCTACCATGGGAGGGGTTTCTGCAAGCTTTGCGAGTTTAGGGGATATCATTATTGCTGAGCCAAAAGCGTTAATTGGTTTTGCAGGGCCTAGGGTAATCGAACAAACCGTGCGTCAAACCTTGCCGGAAGGTTTCCAACGTAGTGAGTTTTTACTAGAACACGGTCATATTGATATGATTGTTGAACGGAAAGCATTGCGTAATACAATCGCTGAACTCGTGGCCAAGCTGACCAAATGATGATTTGTCGTGGATAAGTTAGGCACATCAAAGCTTCCGGAATCTTTAAATGAATGGCTATTCTTGCTGGAACATCGACATCAGCAAGAAATGCAACTTGGACTAGACCGAATCCGGTACGTGGCTGACAAAATGGGGCTTGCAACAACGGAGGCTCTAGTTATTACTGTCGCAGGAACGAATGGAAAGGGGTCAACGATCGCCAGTTTGGAAGCAATCTATCATGAAGCTGGATATCGCGTTGGTAGCTATACCTCTCCTCATCTTATTCAGTTTAACGAACGCATTCGACTAAATATAAACCCGGTCACTGATGCGGCTCTTTGTGAGGCTTTTCAAGTCATTGAGTGTGGGCGAGGCGAGACTCATCTTACCTATTTTGAGATGAGTACACTGGCGGCTTTGTGGTGCTTTAAAAGATATGCAGCAGAGGTCATTCTTCTTGAGGTTGGGATGGGAGGACGACTCGATGCTACAAACATTATAGATTCAGATTTGGCGATCATTACAACGGTTGGCCTTGACCATCAAGAGACTCTTGGAAACACCATCGAAGAAATTGGATATGAGAAAGCGGGTATTATCAGACCCGAAAAGCCAGTAATTTATGCTGACAATGCTCTTCCTTTGAGTGTGTTGCGTTATGCTGAATCGTTAAATGCCCCAGTGTATCAGCTCGCTAAAGCCTATAACTATTACTCTAACTCAGAAGAACTCCAAATAGCCTATCAAGGTGAAATGATTAATCTTACAAGACCTTTGGTCAACTTAAATTGTGCGGTTGCAGCAGTCATAGCAGCAATACATTTGAATGACAGGCTGCCAGTTTCCGATATGATTTTTGATCAAGCTATGCGCAAAATAAATGTACCAGGGCGATTAACTGTAATTCCTAGACATCCAGCCATTGTTTTAGATGTTGCCCATAATCCACAGGCAGCAGAGCTTTTAGCAACGTTTATCCATCAATATAAGCCTAAACAAAAGGTTCATGCTGTATTCGCAGCATTGAAAGATAAAGATCTTTGCGGTTTAATAAAATCAGTCGCTAAAGAAATAGATTTTTGGTATCCAGCGCTTTTGAGTTCTAAGCGAGCGTCAACCCGAAACGATATGGCATTGGCATTTGAGCAGAGCCTTGTGTCGGCAACGCTTTGTTATGAAAACCCAGTGGATGCCTTCCATTCGGCGCTTAATCAAGCAAAACCTAAGGATTTGATTGTTGTATTTGGTTCGTTTCTGACCGTCGGGGCTATTTTATCCATCATTAATACCCACTGAGCATTGGTCAAAGGCGAGATTACCCTATCATTGGGAGAAATTGGTCATGAAATTTACACTAGATGAAAGCCGTAAGCATCGACTGGTCGGTGTGGTGGTGATTTTATCCATTATTGCATTGTTTTTACCTGCGTTTATGAAAAAGTCGAGCGATGGCTTGAACTCCACTGTGAATGTTGCGGTTCATCTGCCGCAAAAGCCTGCTCAACCTTCTGTTTCCAAGCCTAATTCAGAAGAACTATTTCAAACGGTTAAAGTGGCTAAGGTAGATTTATCTGAAGTAATTGAGTCCGAGCCTAAAATAACTCAAATTGTAAAAGCAGAACCTATCCGTAATCCTGAGGTAGCGCACGTTGAACCAAAATCTACCACCCAACTTCAACCTCATCAAGCCCCGAAAGTTGCTAAAGCCACCATTAGAAAAAATAAATCTTCTTTGCCTACAAAGATGACATTAACGCAGGAAAGGACTATAACGCCTAAGAAACAAGAACTTGCTAAGCAGCCTGATACGATTAAAAACCAGCCAACTGGTTATGCGGTACAAATTGCTTCATTTGCTGTTGAAAGCAACGCTAAAGCGTTAGTGCAACAATTGCGTCATAAAGGCTATAAAGCGACTTATAGCCGCTCTTCAACAAGCAAGCGTGAACTCTATAAAGTAATCGTAGGACAAGTGGATAAAAAAGAAGAGGCTAAAGCATTGCAACAAAAGCTTGCTGAGAGTATCCATTTAAAGGGCTTTGTGATTAAAACAGGAGTCAGTTAACCATGTCATGGCATTGGCTTGATTATATTATTTTTGCAGTCGTTGGACTATCGGTTGTAACGGGATTGTTTCGAGGTTTTGTTAAGGAACTTATTGCCCTCATTGTCTGGGTGTTGGCGATATGGCTTGCCTATAGCTATTCACACTTACTTGATTCTTTTCTACAACCTTATATTCATGATAAAAATGCTCGTTTGGCAATTGCTTTTGTTGCGGTATTGCTTTCGACTTTGATTGCCGGTGGGTTGGTGAATGCTATTTTAAGTTTTATCTTAACCCGATCAGGTTTAAGTGGAACGGATCGGTTATTAGGAATGGGATTTGGTTTCGTTCGTGGTGTATTTATCGTGGCTTTAATTATGCTTATTGTTAAAATTACAGCAATTCCGTACCAAGAGTATAGTGAGCAATCGCGTTTATACGCAAAATTTGATCCGATTGTTAATTGGATGGGGCAATATGTACCCGACTTCATCTCCGAAGTTAAAAAACATGAGGAACGGATAAATACTGGAGAACAAACGACCTATTCAGAGCCTATTGTTCTGAAGGAATTAAAAAAAGACAATAATTATGTCGCTATATCTAAGCCTTGACTCTAGATCGTTCATAGAAGACCTATTAGTTCTTATCTTACTTTAGCGAAACCGGATTAATGGAATTGCGTATATATTCTTTACCATACCCAACATCAGTATGGGAATATTATCACTTATATAATAAACTTCCAGGGTTTGCCTTGTTACAAAGCACAGACCGAGCCCGAGGACGATATGACATTCTTACGGCATTTCCTTATGATCAGTTTACTATCGAACGTAACTGCTCTAATATTGCCCAGCTATGGGATGGGTTTCAGGATACGCTTAAAGTTAAATCTTCCTGCTATGACTACCCATTTCAAGGCGGCGCCATTGGTTACATTTCATATGATTTTGGCGAGTATTTAGCCGGCTTAAATTTCAACAACCAAACGCTAGAAGACAACCTGCCCTTAATAGATTTAAAGTTTTATGATTGGGCGATTATTGTTGATCATCATCAGCAAAAAGCTGAGGTTGTTGCTGCTCATCAACATACGGATACTAAAACGATCATATCGGATATTATCCAGCAGTGGAAGGCATCCATAAACCAAGAGCCTGATGTTCGTCTTTCTAAAGCATTTAGTTCACCCATTAGCCAAGACGCATATTTAAACGCTTTTAGCAAAATTCATCACGCATTAAGGTGGGGGCGAGCTTATCAAGTCAATTATACAATCCCTTTTTTAGCCGAATTTAATGATGATCCCTGGTTGATTTATGAAAAGGTATCCTTGCAAAATAAAGTCCCTTACGCTGCCTTTTTAAGACACTCTGAGTTTGATATTTTAAGTTTTTCCCCAGAGCGATTTTTATTGGGAGAAAATCAAAACCTATTCGTTTCTCCAATTAAGGGTTCCGCTCCTCGTTCAGATGATCATTTGCTTGATGAGAGGTATCAATTGCAATTAAAGCTCAGTGAGAAAAATCGTGCTGAAAATATTATGATTGTCGATTTGTTGCGTAACGATCTAGGCAAGATTGCACTGCCGGGGACAGTACGTGTTCAGTCGCTTTGTGAGCTTCAAAGTTATGCTCAGGTGCATCATTTGGTAAGTAATATCGAAGCGAAGCTTAAATCCGGTACCCATCCTCTTGAAGCGTTTAAAGCGTGTTTTCCTGGGGGCTCAATCACTGGGGCGCCTAAGCTTGAGGCGATGCGAATTATTCGCGAACGTGAGCCTTATGCTCGAGGCATTTACTGTGGAAATATTGGGTATTTTTCAAATCATGGACGATTTGATATGAATATCGCGATTCGTACAATAATAGCACAGAAGAATAAATTGTATTTACGAGCGGGAGGGGGAATTGTTATGGACTCTAATGTCCATGAGGAATATGAGGAATGCTATACTAAAATCAAAGCGATTATAAATGAGATAACGATTTAATTGACATGACTAGAGAATCCGCAGTTATTTTACTTCACGAATTAGAAACCGATTCTTTGATTTTGACGAAACGAAATGAATCATTACGACATCATCCAGGAGAGTTTTGTTTTCCTGGGGGAAAGAGAGATATACAAGACCAGGACTTGTGGTCTACTGCATTACGAGAACTTCATGAAGAGCTTGGGATTGAGGCTTCAAGAGTTGGCCTAGTCAAAGCGCTTAAGCCTGAATATACGCTGATTGGTAAAATTATATATCCTTGGCTGGCTAAAATTACTAACGTAAAACCTTATGTGATGAATCAACATGAGGTGGTTGATATAATCAGTTTACCCATGAAAGAGGTTACATCCATCGAGAATTACCAAGACTTATCGATTGAAAAAGCGGGTAAAAAAATTATTAGTTGTCAATACTTAGCCTACCACCAGTTAGTCTGGGGAGCCACGGCTAGAATTATGAAGCAATTGTGTGTTGATAATTTCGTCACCAAGTCCTTCGTTTCGGACAAAAAACCAAAACACTAATTCGAAAGTTTTCTCGACCGAGTTCTAATCAAACACTCATACTCTGTGATAATGCAAGCGGGCTTAAATGTTTACGCGATTGCGTGAGTTCAACGGTTCGCACTTCATCGAGACGAGTAATAGCCGCAAGATCCAGAGCGCCGAGTCGCCGCTCCGCCGGAACATCCTTGGCGTGCATGAGTGAGAGGTTCCTGTATTTCCCTTGGTGCGCGCCTGTTAATGCAAAATCGAAACCAAGACGAGAATTAGAAGCCGTTAAAGGAAACCAAGGATCATAACGCCCAGCTTGCCAGTTCCAAAAAGTTAACTCCCGCGGTAATGTTGCTTCGTTGAACTCAGGCCGCGGGTCAAACGAGCGGTCTCGTCGGCAATATTCTTGAGCGACGTGAACAGGAACATTGCGCTGCGCTTTACCGACGTCTAACCAAGCCGTATTGAGGGCATCCCGATTACGCGCAGCATTCCATACATCATAGTTATCAACGTAGAATTGGAGTGCTTGTATCAACGGCGTAAAATCAAAATGATGCGTGCAATAGGCAACACCGTGTTGGGTATACGAAAGTCCTGTGTGTTCTATTTCATTAACACGTGCTAACATTTCTGCTTTGGTCGCATCATCCATATAACGCTCTAGCATGCGACACATATGGGTATCTTTCGCCCAATAGGCGTATTCATAAGCGGAACATTTGAAGGTTCGACCAGAATAATCGGTAAATCTTCCTTGATGCAGGAGGGCTTCTTGTCTCTTTCCCTCATTATCTCGATATACCTCTGTAAATAATGCCTCTACCTTATCCTGCTCGCCATAGGCCACACGTTGCAGGAATTTATCCAAGAGTCGTTTTTGTCGTTGGAAAAGTGTATCCATTCTCTTTGAAACACGTTCTAGACTTTTTTTATCAGATTTGTTTAAATAATTACCAATGAACAAAATCAAATCATCAGGTAACGCGCCAAAATCAAAGGACAGATAAAGCAACGATTGTTTAATCTCCTCAGGTAAACCAGTGGTTTTTAATGCCGCATGTAAGGCCGTGATCAGCTCGGCTTTATCCTTTGGTGGCAATTCATTAAAACTCAAAAAATTTTTCTTTATATCTTCTGAAATGCGTGTGTCATTAGGATGTTCATGAATCCATTTCACGGCATTTTTATACATAGACGCATCGGCTTGAGTATGCATTACTATGACTCCAAATTTATTTTGGACAAATTATAACACAACAGATTAAAATAACATCAATCCGTCAATCGTAGGAAAATAGTTGACTACGTCTGTGCGTTGCAGATAAGTAACATAGGTGAATTTATGATGCATCTCATATTCAAAGTAGGTGCTTTTTTACCGGATAACGCCCCTTTAACGACCCAATGCCATTTATGGCGTTGGGTCGAATTCGCATTACTTTAATGCGCGGCGTAATATTTTTCCGACATTTGTCTTAGGTAATTCATCGTAAAATTCAATTACTTTAGGCACTTTATATGCAGTTAAATGCTCTCGTGAATGGGCAATGATGTCTTCTTCTGTTAGATTGGGGTCTTTTTTTACAATACACGCCTTAACCCGCTCGCCTGATTCATCAACTTTAACACCAATTACGCCGGCCTCCAGTATGCCTGGATGCATGGTTAATACTTGCTCTACCTCGTTGGGATATACATTAAACCCTGAAACAAGAATCATATCTTTTTTACGATCCACGAGATAAACAAATCCTTTATCATCGATTTTGGCAATATCTCCTGTTCGTAAAAAACCATCCGGCCAAAATACCAACTCAGTTTCATCTTGTTTTTGCCAATATCCAGACATGACCTGCGGTCCGCGGACGCAAAGCTCGCCTTTTTCATGCAAAGGCAACTCATTGCCTTTGTCATCGCGAATCGAAATCTCTGTAGAAGGGAGTGGAAGCCCTATACTACTATTATATTCTTTGACATACATTGGATTGATGGTTACAGCAGGACTTGTTTCCGTTAGGCCATAGGCTTCCAGAATATCAGCCTTTGTTTTTTCGCGCCATTTCATCGAAACACTTTTTTGCAACGCCATACCACCTGCTAAAGCAAGCTTTACTTTTGAAAAGTCTATCTTTCCTAAGTCTGGATGGTTCAATAATGCATTAAACAGCGTATTTACCCCCGTTATCGCGGTAAAGCCTGTGTCTTTGATTTCTTTTATGAAATGTGACAAGTCGCGGGGATTGGTGATTAAAATATTTTTTGCCCCCATGTTTAAAAAAGTTAAGCAATTCGCGGTTAATGAAAAAATATGATAGAGCGGCAGAGCAGTAATAATAATTTCATGTTCGTCTAAATGTAACGGTGATATCCACGCACTAGCTTGCAACACATTAGCAATCATATTGCCATGCGAAAGCATAGCCCCCTTAGCGACGCCGGTAGTCCCGCCGGTATATTGTAAAAAAGCTACATCGTCATGGTTGCATTCCACTTCAGTTAGAGGGTTAGATCGTCCTTGTTCAAGCGCTTGATTAAAAGAAATGGCGTTTGGAATCGTATAATCGGGAACCATTTTTTTGATGTATTTCACCACAGCATTCACAACAATACGCTTAAACCCTGGAAATAAATCGCCAATTTGGGTCACGATGACTTGTTTTAAATTAGGAAGATTAGGCAAAGATTTTTCGACCGTATGGGCAAAATTAGCTAATACTACAATCGCTTCTGCACCAGAGTCATTGAGTTGATGGGTTAACTCATCACTGGTATATAAGGGATTGGTATTGACGACAATAAACCCCCCTCTCAAGATACCAAATAATGCTATGGGATATTGCAATAAGTTTGGCATCATAATTGCTACACGCGCGCCTCTTTTCAAGCCTAGCTGCTGCAAATAGGAAGCGAACTGTTTGCTTAAGGTATCCACCGTCTCATAAGTTAAACCCGTATTCATATTGACGTAGGCTATTCTATCTTTATATTTACTGCAGGATTTCTTAAATAAATCGGTGATGGATTGGTAGTCCTCAATACTAATTTCATGAGGGACGCCTTCCTGATAACTCTCTAACCAAATTTTATCCACGGTATTGGCCTTCTGTTATTTATTCCTGCATAATAGTATAAACAAAAAAAATGGCGTTGGATATTGCGGCTATGAATGATAATGCATTGAAAACACAAGCGTTTAAATTAAAAGGCAGATTGTATACTTTAACAGTGTTAAGTCTGGTAAGTTCTGAAGTTAAATTGTTTGCAGAACAGCTTTCCGAAGTTGTTGCACAAGCGCCAAATCTTTTCAAAAATATTCCAGTTATCTTGGATTGCTCACATCTCAATGGCGCTCCATTAGATATACAAGCTATCTGCCAATGTGCGCGTGAAAAAGGGTTAGTTCCTGTGGCGGTTCAAGGAGGCAATCCAATGCTTGAGACCTTGGCTCAAGTACAAGGATTGGCGGTTATGAATGCATCCTCAAGCCACGATAAACCCATTATGAACGCCCCTGTGTCTCCCAAAGCAAATAAAAAACCACAAATTGTGAATAAAATGATTACAGTCCCAGTGCGTTCTGGCCAGCAAATGGTTAGCAAAGGTGATCTAATCATTACAGCAGCGGTCAGTAATGGTGCAGAATTGTTGTCCGATGGCAATATACACGTTTATGGGGCACTAAGAGGAAGGGCGCTGGCAGGCATAAATGGCAATAAGCAGGCCAGAATATTTTGTCAATCCCTTGAGGCGGAGTTGGTATCCATAGCCGGCTTTTATCGCTTAAGTGATGCAATTAAACCTATCTCAGGTCCATGTCAAATTTATCTTCAAGACGATCAAATTCAAATTGAGCCGGTATGATAGAGGCTGTTTTTATTTCCGATCTGCATTTAAATCCTCAGCAGCCAGACATTACTGAACGATTTAATCACTTTATTGATTGGGCCTCTAAAAATACAACTCAATTATACATTCTTGGGGATTTTTTCCACGTCTGGGCTGGTGATGATGCTTTAGATGACTGGAGCGAATCTATTGCTAAGCGTTTAGCTTGGTTGCAATCACAAGGGATAGAGATTTATTTTATGCGAGGGAATCGTGATTTTTTAATCGGGCAACGTTTTGCTAAGCTTGCAAACATTCAAATTATAACAGACCCTTTAATCATAACATTGAATCATGAATCTATCTTATTGACCCATGGCGACCAATATTGCAGCAGAGATGTCTCTCATCAGTGGTTACGTCGCTTAACCAGAAATCGGGTTTTTTTTAGGATGTTTCAAGCTATGCCTCTTTCGCTTCGTAAAAAAATTGTGTTTGGTGTTCGACAACGTAGTCAGCAATCTAGTAAATCTGATTATCAATTAGAGATTGTACCTGAAGCCATGATCGCGGAAATGAACCGCAATAAAGTCCAGACGGTCATTCATGGTCATATTCATAGGCCTGAAATCAAATATCATAAGGCCAAACAAATCACATACAAACAGATTGTTTTAAGCGACTGGGATGACATCCCGCGTCTACTGTGTTATGATAAAGCAAATGGTTTTTATTTTGATCTAATATAGGAACGGTTATGGCACCTGCACAATTACCACAAATACCTTTGCCAGAAAACATGACTAAGGCACAAGAAGAAGAAGCCAAAAGAAAAATGGCTGAACTGGATGCGCTTTTTAAGGCTTTGGATAAAACGATGCAACAGAGATATCAAGAGTCTCGAGTTCGTACACAAGAACGTATCGCAAATTTAGATATTAATGAAGAACATGTTAATGAACTTTGGAAAGATGTTCAAGATAACACTAAAAAACTAAAAGAACGTGGAATGATGGGATACGATAGCTGGGCTGCAATCATGAGCCAGATCCTTGTTGCATGCCTTAAACTAAATGAAGCGATTGCTTCCCTTAAGCTAACTGAAAAAGGATTGGCATCTTTAAAAAGCTGGATGGACGAGAGAACACATTCAAACAATCTCCAGAAAGTTCACAAACATAAAGATAATCTTGACGAGCTTAAGAAATTAGCGAAGGAACATGGAGTAAACCCTGAGCCTTCTGACCAGCAGCTGGAAGAGCAACAATCGCCAAGTCCTAAGCCTTAAAACTTCATTGCTGGCCTTGGCATCATTTTAGCAATCGTTTGGCAACCTATCTAAACAGTTATCCCATGCGAAACCTTAGGGACGTTGCCAATAATGGCTCACTCCGCAGCAAGGAACGGTCGTATTTAGAGCTTCTTAAACTAAAATCCGACCGTTCTCCAAGATTCAAATTAAGTTTTGAGTAGATGCAGTACATTTTAGATTTCAGACTAAAATACCACTATGAAACCTAAAGACTGTCTCGTGGGAGGTAATCGTTTCGTTTTCAATATCCAACAGTAGCTCAATTCGTTTTGTAATATCCCCACCGTAAAGGGTTGCTAATTTGAGATAATCTTCAAAATGACGCGCTTCAGATTTAGCTAAAGATAAATAAAATTTAGTTAGTTCGGAATCCGAAAGGCTCGCAGCAAGCATTCTAAATCGCTCACAAGAACGAGCCTCAATAATAGCACCTACAATTAACTGATCAGTGAGTCGTTCTTTTCCGCATTGTTTAGTCACAGCCTGATGAAGCCGCAAAGCATAACGTGATGGCTTTAGCGGACCAAATTTAATGTCTCTTTTTTTAAGCAACTGAATGACTTTTTCGAAATGTAACAGTTCTTCTCGTGCCAAGGGGGACATAATTTCGACTAGCTTCGACTCTTCTGGGTACTTGCTCATGAAATTTATTGCAGTCGCTGCTGCTTTGCGCTCACAATGAGCATGATCAATTAATAACAGCGGAAGTTGAAGAGTCGCCTGATTTAACCAGGCTTGGGGTGTTGGTATTCTTAAAAAAGTAGAAAGCGATTGAAAATCATTAACTTCTGTGGCAAACATAGTTAAGCTATACTTATTAAAAAACACTAGTATAACTGGTTTCTGAAAAATTATGAAAAATGAACCTAAAGATATTGAATTAGAACAATGGTTTTCAACGTACGGTATACTGACTGCTGAGCGTATATTAGGTCGATTTAATATCCGTTTTGATCATAAGGATTTAATTAGCGTCGTTAAGAATCCTCGCAATGTGTATTATAAATTGCTTCGCATTCCTTTAAAGCATGTATACACCGGGATCATCATGCAACAGGCTACTGATTATCAAAGCTATGTTCAAAAGCAATTCATCAGTTATTTATTATCCGGCGATGCGGATAAACCAGAAGACGCTCCTGGAGTTAGTGTTCGGGAAAGCTTAGAAGAGGAGCGTAATCATTTAAAACGTCTGAACGATGAGTTTTCAGAGGATGAGACAGCACATAAACGCTTAATTGCAGACAGTCAGGCAAATTTGATCAATCACGCGAAATTGTTGCAACAATCTCTCCAGAGTGTGGCGGAAAAAGTTAACAGCAGTTCCAATAGTGACAAATCAGTTCCTGAGATAAAAAAAGCAACTCAAGCGGCGATTGCTCGTTATGAGGGCAACGAGGATGAAATAACTGATCAAAACTCTTCGTTTTGGACAATTCTACACCAGAGGCTAGGGGTCAAACTTGATGCTCAACAGATGAGTCAAATAAGCCAGCCTTTACAGGCATTTGTTAGCCATACTAAAGACATTGATCAAGCTCTAGAGGGGTTCAGTGAACAGTGCGCTGATATGCTCAGCACGATGCGAAGCATGCGATCCCAATTCCATGATTTGATTTTACGCGTTAACGAACTGATGGCTAATCTTCCCGACTATAGACCAACCCCTGAGAAAGTCGAAGAAAATCTCGAAGCCTTACACTTTGATTCCAAAATCGGTGAATAAAATTTCAGGATTGATGTTTTGAGGAAGCATTCTGATTTATTGACTATCCCCCGTAGATTAGCTGCCTTGATTTGCTAGCCAGTTTGCTTTTATTTCATGTATAATGACTGATTTTTAATAATCATAAACCGGAGTTACCATGACAACCGAATTAACATTGTCTATTATTAAACCAGATGCAGTGGCAAAATCAGTCATTGGCAAGATTTACACGCGTTTTGAAGAGGGTGGCTTAGACATTGTTGCCGCAAAAATGATGCAATTATCCAGAGAACAAGCTGAAGGTTTTTACGCGGTCCATAAAGATCGACCTTTTTTTAATGACTTAGTTGAATTCATGATCTCTGGTCCAGTCATGATCCAGGTGTTACAGGGTAACCACGCAATTGCTAAAAATCGTGAAATTATGGGCGCTACAAACCCTAAAGAAGCAGCTTCTGGTACGATCCGTGCCGACTTTGCTGAAAGCATTGATGCTAATGCGGTTCATGGTTCAGACAGTAAAGAAACTGCCGCTCAAGAAATTCAATTTTTCTTCGAGCCGCACGAAATTTGCCCACGCGGTTAAACGTTTTTGATCATATCTGAGCCGCGTGTCAGAACCCAGGCGTCTAGCTTCTTGGTGTTACTGACGATTGCGGCTAGGCTTGGCTCGAACCTTGAACCAAGCCAGGTGAACTACAGGCAAATCAATCAGAGTTGTAAAGATGAGTATGTTAATTAATCTATTGAACTTCAATTACTCGCAAATGCGTCAGTTTATGAACGACTGCGGTGAGAAGCCATATCGTGCGCAACAATTGATGCAATGGATTCATCAAGTTGGTTTGTCTGATTTTTCCCAAATGAACAATCTCAGTAAGTCATTGCGACAAAAACTTAGTTCAATTGCAGAAATTCGGTTGCCAGAATTGGTAAGTTGCCAAACATCCCACGATGGTACGCATAAGTGGTTATTAAAACTAGATTGTGGAAATTGCATTGAAACAGTTTATATTCCTGAATCTACTCGTGGCACGTTGTGCGTTTCTTCTCAAGTTGGATGCGCGCTGAACTGCAGCTTTTGTTCCACAGCAAAACAAGGGTTCAATCGAAATTTAACCACTGCCGAAATCATTGGCCAGGTGTGGTTTGCGGTTCGAGAATTATCAACCCAGCAGGGCGTACACGATAAGAAAGTGACCAACGTGGTTATGATGGGAATGGGAGAGCCATTACTTAATTTTGATAACGTGGTTGCCGCCATGGATATCATGATGGATGACTATGCTTATGGGTTATCTAAAAAGCGGGTTACTCTGAGCACTTCAGGGGTTATTCCCGACATGGAACGATTACGAGACGTAAGTCCTGTTTCTCTTGCGGTCTCTTTGCATGCGCCAACGGATGAGTTGCGTAATGTATTGGTTCCAATCAATAAAAAATATCCGCTTAAACAATTAATGGATATTTGTCGTCATTACTTTAACGATGAACCTAAACGCAAAGTTACCTTTGAGTACGTCATGTTAAAAGACGTGAATGATCAACCTGAACATGCCGACCAATTAATTAAATTACTAAGCAATGTGCCTGCCAAAGTTAACTTGATTCCTTTCAATCCCTTTCCCTTGACTCAGTATGAGCGATCATCTCAAAAAACAATTGATGCATTTCGTGATCGGTTAATCGCTAAAGGAATCAATACAATCACTCGTAAGACTCGCGGGGATGATATAGACGCAGCATGTGGTCAACTGGCTGGAGAAGTCAAAGACAGAACCAGTCGATCGCAGCGATGGCAAAAGCTTCATTTTAACCTAAAATCAGCGCAGTAATCGCTAGAAATAAACTGCCATATCTTTTTTTGCTATGAGATCATTCCCCCTGGAATGCAGTTTAAATCATGGTTATAATGACCCACCAATTTATATACACTGAGAGCTAGGGTTGAAAAAGCTTCTATTGTTCATCATCACAGCCTTATTATTAGCAGCTTGCCAACAGAACAAAGAACCGGCAGATGAACCAATGGGTAAAGAATACAATCGTGCTGATGCCGCTTCTTTCAATATGCAATTAGGGCTCGCTTATTTAAAGCAAGGAAATCCCCCACGAGCTAAGCGCAAATTGCTAATGGCGTTATCACAAGCCCCTAACTCCCCAGGGGTCAATGCGGCAATGGCCTATTTTCTGGAAAAAACTGGCGATATAAACGAAGCTCGCAGTTATTACAAAAAAGCCATGTCTCTTGCACCTGGTAGTGGGGCACAGCTTAATAACTATGGTACTTTTTTATGTCGCCAAGGCGAATATAAGGTGGCTGAAGAATATTTCACCAAAGCCGTCAAAGATGTTAAATATGAAAATACAGCTGGCGCTTATGAAAACGCAGGGCTTTGTGCGCTAGAGATCCCAGATTATGCCAAAGCTAAACAATACTTTGCGCGAGCCCTTGAGCAAGATCCTTCGCGCAAACAATCCTTATATGAATTGGTTAATATAGAAATGAAACAAAATCAGTACCAGGAAGTACTGGCCAATTTAAAAAAATATTCTAAACTCGCATTCAATGATAAAAGCATGTTAAGAATTGCCGCTCAAGCTGCGGGAAATTTAGGCCAATCAGAACTTGAAAGCAATTACAACCAACGCTTGTTACAATTAAATACATTCTCTGACAATTCCGGAGCAAAAAATGACTACAATAACAACCATTGAAGAAACAGAAGAACATATCGAGGATATGCCAGGGTCGCAATTAGCTGCCGTAAGAGAATTAAAAGGGTTTAGCAGAGAATACGTTGCTAGTAAGCTACACTTGCGAGTTCGTGTGATCGAATTATTAGAAGAAGATGACTATGAAAATATGCCTGAGCCTGTTTTTATTAAAGGCTATATTCGTGCCTATTCAAAGTTATTAGAGGTTGACTCAGCTCCTCTACTTATCGCATTTAATCGGCTAGGTAAAACCGAGAAAAAAAGTGACAAAGCCGCATTATGGCAAAGTCGTAGACATGCTTCATATCGAGCTGAACATGCAGTTAAGTGGTTAACCATTGCCATTGCTGCAGGGGTTATTATCGCAGTTTCCCTCTGGTGGCATAAAAATAAAGATAATGAGCGTCTTTTTACAACCAACTCTGAGAGCAAGGCTGTAGAGAATCAATCCGGTACGGAGGTTCGATTGACGGATTTATCAAAAATGAGATCACTACTATCCTCCGGTTCACACTATAGCAAATCGGAGAGCGTGAGTGAGTGAGAAAATTCAAGCTATTCGTGGAATGAATGATGTTCTACCGGATGAAACCCACTTATGGCAATATCTTGAGTATACCTTTTCAACCTGCTTAAATCGATATGGTTATCAAGAAATTCGCTTTCCAATCGTAGAAAGTACCCAATTATTTAAGCGCACGATTGGGGAAGTGACGGATATTGTTGAAAAGGAAATGTATACCTTCATAGATTTAAACGGAGATAGTCTTACTTTAAGACCAGAGGGGACGGCTGGTTGTGTCCGAGCATGCCTGGAACATGGATTATTACACAATCAGCAGCAAAAGCTTTGGTATTACGGTCCAATGTTTCGTCATGAGAAGCCACAGAAAGGCCGATATCGACAATTCGTTCAGCTTGGTGTTGAAGCATTAGGAATTGGCGGGGTTGATATTGAATTAGAGTTAATATTAATCTGTAAACGGTTTTGGACCCAACTGGGTATTCAAAATGCTGTAACACTTGAAATTAACTCTCTAGGTGAATTGGAAGAGCGTCAGAGATATCGGGACAAATTAGTCGCTTATTTTAAAGCGCATTACGATCAATTAGATGAAGACAGTAAACGGCGATTGGAAAGAAATCCATTGCGTATTCTAGATAGCAAAAACTCAACTATGCAGAACTTGATTGCTAAAGCACCTAAATTAATTGATGAGTTAGGGCCTGAAAGCAAGCAACATTTTGATTCATTCTGTACAGGGTTAAACTCACTTGGGATAGAGTTCGCAATCAATCCCACTTTGGTTAGAGGTCTGGATTACTATGGCCATACCGTTTTTGAATGGGTTACGGATAAATTAGGTAGCCAAGCCACGGTGTGTGCAGGTGGGCGCTACGATAAGTTAATTGAATTAATTGGGGGCAAGCCTACTCCCGGAATAGGATTTGCAATAGGCGTCGAGCGCTTGGTCCTGCTACAAAAAATATTATCCGTTGAACTAGTTGAGCGCGAAACACCACTCGCATTTTTTATTGCTGATGGAAGAAAAGCTATTGAGCGTGCGCTTGCTTTAGCAGAGAATTTGCGCAATGATGCACCCACTGCGCAAGTTATCGTAAATACCAGCGGCGGTAGCTTTAAAAGTCAATTTAAAAAGGCGGATAAGAGTGGCGCACGATTCGCTTTAATTCTTGGAGAAGAGGAATTAAGTAATAACGCCATTGGTGTTAAAGATTTGCGTCAAGAAGGTGAACAGAAAGTCATCCTACAAGACGATTTAATACAGTATATACAATAGGGCAGGAGTGTCACATGTCGGTATACATGACAGAAGAAGAACAAATAGAAGCCATTAAACGTTGGTGGAAACGATATAGCAATATTATTATCGTCACAATATCTTTAATTTTATTGGCAATAGCTGGTTACAAATATTGGTCTTGGCATCAGGACAAAAGAACACTGCAAGCCTCGAATGCCTATGAACATTTGATGGTTGCCTTTTCAAATAAAGACACTAAAAAAATACATTCTTATGCGAACCAGCTGATTAAAGAGTATACTGATACGGTTTATGCTGATGCTGCGCGAATGACTTTAGCAAAACTATTCGTTACAAACAGTAAGTTCAAACAGGCTGAGGAACAACTTCAGCATGTTGCCAGTAAATCTCACATGCCAGCATTACAACAAGTCGCAAGAATTCGGCTAGCAAGAATCCTATTGTCCCAAGATCAAAATGACAAAGCATTGGACAAGCTAGACTCGGTTGTTGATGCTTCTTACAAACCTGTTATTGATGAACTTAGAGGGGATATTTATGCCGCAACAGGCAAGTATCCGCAAGCAGTGGCCGCTTATCGCAAAGCAATGAATGAGTCTCAATCGCAAGGAATAGGTAATCTGTTTCTTGAAATGAAAACCAATGAGTTAGTTGCCTATACTCATTCTTTAAACACAAACGAAGAATTGAAGCAAACAACTTAATGCCAAATATAAGTTTTAGAGGTTAGAAAAATTAAAATGATCAAGAAAAGTTTAATGCTTTTGAGTATGGTTCTTATTCTACCAGGATGTTCGAAAGTCGATGATTATATGCTTGGGAAAGACAATACTCCCAAACCAGAAACACTAGAACCTATTAAGTCTAAAGTAACACTTAAAGAGAAATGGTCCGCTTCTATTGGAACGGGATCAAAATCCTCGATGTATTTGAAATTAAAACCTGTTATCCAAGATCATATTGTATATACAGCAGATAATAGTGGCTTAATTCAAGCCATTGATAAAACAACTTCAAAACCTTTATGGGTCACTCAATTAAAAGAAAAAATCATAAGTGGACCTGCAATTGGTCAAGGTTATCTTGTTGTTGGAACGAACACGGCAAACGTCGTATTGCTTGATCAAACGAATGGAAAGCAAATTTGGAAGACTGAAGTTTCAGGGGATGCGCTGGCAAAACCGGTTATTGCACATAATAAAGTTCTGGTTAAAACCGTAGACGGGCATTTGTATGGTTTAGATTTACATAAAGGATCGAAAGACTGGATAGTCGACCATGGCGCTCCGAACTTAGTATTGAAAGCGAGCTCTACACCCGTTGTTCTTGATAAGTTAGCCCTTGTTGGCTACTCGGATGGTAAGCTTGATGCCGTTGATCTTCAAACAGGAGCCTTGTTGTGGCAACGCGGTATTGCCTATGCCAGTGGCTCAAGCGACGTAGAACGTTTAGTTGATATTGATGCCGATCCTATTGTACGGGGTAGTGTTGCTTACCTTGCCACTTACCAAGGCTATGTGGGTGCATTCTCCTTAGTCGATGGCCAATTTATATGGCGTAAGCCGGCATCAACTTATAAAAATATAGCGTTGGACGAACAGGCGCTTTATTTAGCGGATAGTGATGATGTAATTTGGGCGTTCGATCTAAAAAATGGTAACGTCCGCTGGAAGCAACCAGCTTTAAAAGCAAGGTCGCTAACAGAACCCGTGTTGATGGGAAATCGGTTATTCATCGGTGACAAAACAGGGCTTTTGCACGTTCTGTCCACACAGAATGGCGAATTTGTATCCCGTAAGCAATTAAATGGCCCAATTTATACTGGTCCAATTGTCTCTGACCATAACTTGTATGTAATGACTGGCAACGGATTATTAAATCAACTGGCGGTGAGCTAACCTATGATCCCTGTAATCGCGTTAGTTGGGCGTCCTAATGTTGGAAAATCCACACTATTTAATCGGTTAACACATACCCAGGATGCATTGGTCGCAGACTATCCTGGCCTCACTCGTGATAGACAATATGGCGATGCTGTATTCAACAATAAACCGTTTATCGTTGTGGATACCGGTGGAATTGGCGTTGAGGATCTAGATGTCGATGCACTAATGTCGAAGCAATCTGATATAGCTCTAACTGAATCGGACATCATTTTCTTTCTGGTCGATGGTCGCGACGGACTCACTCCTGTTGATGTTGATATTGCTTCTCGATTAAGAAAAATTAATAAATCTGTTCATTTGATTGTCAATAAAACCGATGGTATTAATGAAGATGTGGCTCGCGCAGAGTTTCAAACGCTCGGATTTTCTGAAGTGCATGCCATTTCAGCAGCACATAATCGTGGGATAGGGAGCTTATTATCTATCGTTACACAAGAGTTTTCTGAAATTGACTCAGAAACCATCGAAGATAGTGATGCTATTAAAATCGCGTTTATTGGTCGGCCTAATGTCGGTAAATCCACTTTAATCAATCGTATACTTGGCGAAGAGCGCGTTGTAGTTTATGACATGCCGGGCACAACTCGCGATAGCGTTGCCATTCCGTTTGAGCGAGATGAGCAAAACTATATTTTAATTGATACCGCAGGGGTTAGGCGACGCGGCCGTATTGATGAAAAAATTGAAAAGTTTTCAATCATTAAGACCTTGCAAGCGATTAAAGAATCTCAAGTATGCCTCTTGCTCGTGGATGCGAAAGAAGGCCTAACCGATCAAGATTTGCATTTATTAGGATTTATCATTGAGGCAGGAAAAGCGCTGGTTATCGCGATTAATAAATGGGATGGACTCGATGAAGATCATAAAGACCATGTCAAAGCAGAGATTAATCGCCGGTTACAATTCGCGCAATTTGCCAAGATTCGTTTTATTTCTGCGTTGCATGGAACTGGGGTAGGGAATCTCTTTAAAGATATTGGCCAAGCCTATTCTTCAGCCATGCAATCTTTTTCTACGCCCAAATTAACTAGACTTCTTCAAGACTTTGTAGCACAACATCCACCTCCGCTCGTTAAAGGACGACGCATTAAGTTACGATATGCTCATGCAGGTGGTCATAATCCTCCTATCATTGTGATCCATGGCAATCAACTCGACTCTTTGCCCAATAGTTACAAGCGATACTTAATCAATTCGTTTACTGAACAACTTAATTTGGTTGGAACACCTCTTAAAATTGAATTTAAAGGTGGGGAAAATCCATACAAACATAAACGAAATAAATTATCTGAACGACAGATTAAACATAAAAAACGTTTGATTAAACATATTAAAAAATTAAAAAAGAAATAGGGTATTAAGTGTTTAGCGTAACTGCTCTCTCCTGGGCGACAAGGTGGACGTGCAGTAACAGTTTAGCGGTATTATTTTGAAGTATCTGGTCATAAACTAAGGATGAGATTATGAACGATAAGGTTCACGTAGTTTCGCAAAAAACCGAATACGATGGCTACTTGCAGTTACGCCAATACACCTTTGAACTTTCTAATCCTAACCCGAATCAATCGTCACCAATCTGTCAATCACGAGAAGTGGTTGTGACCTCTGACTCGGTGCACGTTCTTCTTTACGCACCTAAGATTGATAGCTTTGTGTTTTGCGAAGAATTTCGCCCAGGCGTCTTTGCGAATGCTGCTGATGAAAACCCTTTTCTATTTCAATGCGTAGCCGGAACTATTGAGGAGGGTGAAACCCCTGAAGAAACGGCTCGTAAGGAAGTTTACGAAGAAACGGGAATGAGCGCTGACCGGTTGCTTTCCATTACGCAAGTTTACAAAAGTCCCGGAATGCTCTCTGAAAAGTCACACTTATTCTACTCTGAAGTAGAGGAAATTCCTCAGCCTGGAATTTATGGTGTCGATGATGAAGTGATAAAAACTCATATAATTTCTAAGAAGAAAGCATTTGAGTTGATAGAGAATGCGACCATAAGAGATGGAGCGACGTTGTTAGCCTTATATTGGTTTCAACTTCACCGAGGTCTAAGATGAACATGGGTTGAATCATTCACTCCTTCTATATGCACCCAACCTTCCGAATCTACAAATTTCCATTCATCCGATGAAGCGTTTGATTCCGTTTCCTCGCCATGCAATCGATGTGAGGAATAAAAAGCCATAGGACTATTCGTTGTCGGTGATCTTTCCTCACGATCCACTAAAATATAATCTTCTTCAGGGATTAGTCTGAACGAGCTCTGCATTTGTAATTCTTCTAACTGGTTTTTTAACCTTGTGGCAAACCTCATAAACTCAGGATCGGTAAAGAGTTGTAGAGCTACGGTGGTTATCAATCTAGGTGTACCCGTCATGGTTTCATTTAAGCGGCTCGTTACATTGGGAGTATAGCTTAACCATCTTATTGTACGGCTTTGATTTAATGACTCAATGGTGTTTAATAAACTTAGCATTGATTGTTGGAGCGCAGGCCAATTAGATTTTATGATAGGATCATTAAGAAAGGAGGGTAGATCGTGCAATAATTTTGGCAAAAATATCCTTGCATTAGAATTCGATGTTATCCATAGGTGAATGTTTCTGATTTCTCTCCAGGGAGCACGTTTGATTGTTTGTATTAAACCTCCTGGTTGTTGATTGGGTAAAAGAGAAGGGATTTTTGTTTTCAATCCAACGAGCAAAGCATCGAATACGAAGCCGATCGTTGACTGAAATAAGTGGATGGGATCTCGTATGGTTCGAGTTAAAGCCTTGGGAGGATTAGGCAGAGTTAAATGGGCCGCTACATTCATATGGAAGATGAATATAAGTTGCTCGACACTACTGGCATAGTAAGAGGCTGGAATTTTAGTTAGAACTTCGAGCAAAAAATTAACTGTTCTTGAACTTATGGCATGTCCAATACCTAGAGAGAACGCTAATTCTGAATGCTGGCGCAAATAAAGCACCTGATGCCGATTGCACATTTCCGGTAAAGCAACCGATACCAAGTAGCGGCCATTATGATAAGTCAACAGGAATGAAGCCAATGTGTTTCCAGCAACTGGAAGGTATCGGAGTGAAGAGATGGCGAGCTCGGTTGAGTAATAAGTGACGATATCACGCAATGATCCTTGGACAAAACGTAATGTTGAGCAATGTGCTTCTGTACAAACGGTCATGACTGGAGATGAGCGATTTTTATTAAATAACAGGGGCGCTTCTAAAGTAACAATTGCGGTACGAACAAACAGTTGGGTTTGTTTACGTACCTTAAAGATCCAGGTGGCAGTCTCAAGAAGATGCAAAGATGATTTTAGAATAAATATAGTGGTTGCAGAAGATTGCTCATCTTCATCTGCTATATACGTATTGCATTGAGCATGAATTAAGTCAGTACCATAGGTGACTAAAACCAGCGGAATTACGTCTTCATAAGCAATTCTAAATAAGTGGTTAGCAACAGTTCTTGTGGACGCGTGATCGATAAAAGATTTCGTAAAAGCAGGGAGGGCTTTGCCTTGTTCAAAGAGATAGTGCATGGTTTGATAGGAGTAAGCAGATATAGCGGTGAGTGAGTCTTTGCGCCAAATCCTTTTTCCCCAACGTATAACATTCGATAACCACCCCATCCCTTTCTCCGGCAACACCTCAACTAGAGTCTATAGTTATATGAAAGAAAGGGTCAAGTGTTTTATCGACAGAGAGGGAGCCTTTCAAAAGGGTATGGCTGACCGTGTTTTAAGCCATCCCGTAATGCTGTATCGAATTGCTTTTGTTGGAAGAACCTCATGGGGTAGATCACTGCTAAAACATATCATACGGTTGCCTACAGGTTGAATAGTGGCTAGTAATTCATCTTGGAGGTTGTAAATTAATAATTCACCACCATGCTCAGGCTGCCAGTCGGAGTTTAGGTAATAGACACATGAGATTTTCCGATCTTGGGTATTGAGAAATTGATCGATATGCTTTCTATAAAATGAGCCAGGAGCATAAGCGGCAAAGTGCGCTTCGAAATCCACGAGACTTAAAAAAAATGTTTGGTTTAGTAGATTGCGGATAATCTCGATCGCCGCTATGTAGGCTTTCAGTCCTCTATACTCAGAACATGAATCAAGCCAGCAGATTTGGTCATTACGAATAGCGCGCTTATGCTGAGTTTTTTCATTATTTCCGATTCTAGCCTGGCGAAAGTGGCCCGCTTGATATTTCGTGGCGATAGCAGTAAGAATATCCTGATAATCTGATTTACCTAAGAAATTATCAATAATATGAAAACCATACTGGTGAATACCGTCTTCAAGAGAATGTGGGGATTGAGTGTTCAATTTTTATCAAAGCGAGTGAAGGTGCGCTATTCTATAGAACTTATTGTAAAAGACCAATTGTTTTTTCCAGGGTAGGGTAAGCCCCTAGTTTTTGACCACAAAAGATCTTTATTTACCTTCTTTTTGCGCTTTATGCATAGTATCGCACGATGGGTTCTCTATCCAATTGATTAGACGCTATTTGTATCGCTTTGTCCTTTGGTGGGTAAATTCCTCAGGCATTTGGACTTATGACGAACTCTTAATACTGTATCACGAGATATGTTGGGATAAAACGTCTTGCAACGTTTTCGTTAGATGTGCTTAAACAGTATTCTGTTAAGAAATCGTACATCACTAGCGCGAGATCAGATTGTCACTGCCCGTGATGGATTATCCAGTCGGTCGCATGCGTTGCTTAAGGCCAAGTAGTTCTGCTGTATTTGGGTTATATAGCCTCTCAATAATTTACTTTCCACCCGCGTCGCCGCAACGTGCTGGTGCTGCATGCGCGCCCCAGTCCCGCTGTAAACTCCAAAATCGAAACCAAGACCAGCTAAATCAGTAAGTGGGAAATAAACGCCAGCATCACATTGCAAATTTAATGAACGCCGCAAGGGATTTTTATCTATGACAATAGAATATAGTCCCTGGCAGAGGGCCTGTGCATGGCATGCCGGTAGAAAGCGCTGAATATAACCGATAACTTGATTGCAGAATAAATTACGTTGGTTCCATGACCAAGGGGTAAATTGCTCATCGTAGATCTTAAGCGTCGTAATTAGGTGCAATGGATTAAACAATGTTTCTTTCATTGCTAACGCTGCAAAGTCTGTTCTAAAGTCCTTTAAAGCCTCGCAAATCGATGTGTCATTATTCTCTTTTCTAAGAGCTGCCATAATATCAGCATCTGAACTGTTAGAAATGACTTGAACCAGGGTATTAAAATTATAGGATTTCTGCTTAGGCAAGTCCTCTGGAAATAGTTCTTTAAACTGTCTTGCCTTTTCTTCCTGTCCATTTGGCAGCTTATTAAAATAAGGCTCTATCTTTCTCCAAAGAGTGACATCATGAGAGAGCAAGGCTGCTTGAAAGGGTGTGTAATCTTTGTAGGAACGACCAGAGTAGTCGATGGCTGTAGCTTGAGAAGGAATAAACAATAAACGAAGATTGGCATTAATCATTTTAAGCGCTTCGGCCTCTTCTCCTTTAATAACATGGAGCAAAAGCGTTTTAACCGCTCTTTGTGCTAATGGTTCATGACAAAGAGAAAACATCGTTCGAGATGTCCTAGAAAGTCGAGCCAAGTCTTTGTCTGAAAGATGTTTCGATATATGCCTATCAATCAGTTCAACAGGCAATCGCTCTAATAACGAAGTTCCACTTGCACCCGCGTTCACTTTTTCTCCACCTTTTTTCGGCATATCAATCTACCCTAACTGTTTAAAAAATTAATGAGTTTATCATTAGTTAAAAATTGTATAATAATTATGCTATTAAAGGCTTAAGGAAAGATTAAGAAGTTGGATGGGAGGTCAATTATATTCTCGCCACATTCATACCCTTGTGCTGTGATCCTATGGCATCGCCACCTCTGGGTTCTCCAGAAGCAAACAGGCGATAAGGATTGCCTGATAATGCAGATGATGGAACCTCTCTAACTTCTAAATTTATCTGGTATTTGAGAACTTGGTGTACTACGGGCGTGTTCTGCTACTGATACTTTTTCAGCGTATCCATAAGGGTCCCATGATTAATGGGTTTGTTAAGAACCTATTGTGTATAAACTAGAAACAGCAAGAACCAAACCGATTATTATACGAGACATACACTAAAACCAAGCAAGGCAAACAGGATGTAACTTGCTATATCGGTATCATTTTGATAGCATTGATGAATATTTGTACATAACAACCATCTTATTAACGATAACGTTCAACGTCTGAAATTTGCATAGTTTGCATCTTCTGTGATTGGATTTGCACCAAACGGGTGGTCAATCCTAATGGCTGCAAACCAATGCAGGAGTATTATGAATTTTTTTAGTATTTTAAAAGAAATCACTGTAATTATCCGTGTCTGTAAACGCTCTCCCGCCGAGGCTCGGGCCAAGTTTCAGCGCTTGCTTGAAGACGTTAAGAATGAGCATGAGGGCAAGGGCGTTCCTTATTTGCAACAAACATTGATAGGCCACGGATTAGAAGCACGGGAAAAGCCGGGTACCGAGCATTTGCTGACTACTTACCAAGAGCCAGGGGCTTATAAGCCATTTTTTGATGAAGTGCTTTATCAAAGAATCCTGCCTTTATGCCAATTAGCGCATCTTTATGAGCAAAACGGAAATCCTAAAGAGCACGCGTTTAAACTGGCCACCTTATTTAAGGATGAGAAAAAAATTCATGCCTACTTGTTGAATTTTAAAGAGGGTAATTCGTTTAATTATTTGGTGCACGATGCTTGTTTATTTGAATTACCGCCTCCAGAGGCATGCCAGTTTGAGCGCTGGAAAACCATGGCGAATCGCACGAAAAACAACAAGCCTGATTGGATGTTAAACCCCCGTTTTCGCGAGCTATTACCGCACGCATCTGCTATAGAGCGGATTGAGCGTTCCGGCTTGGAGAAAACAAAACAAAGCAAGAACCTTCCTAGCAAACAAGCCATTGCCGCTAAGACAAAAGAAATTATAACCATTCATCAGGAATATAAGCGCGTTGCAGGCAAGCCTCAGCAGAGGACTGAGGAGCAAAAAGCGGAGAAAAGGGCGCGTCTTAGCAAGTTAGGTTCACAACGATCTCGCTTGCGGTTGGAGTTAGCCGAGCTTTGCGCCGGCATGACTTTAGAAGAAGCCGATATGGCGATTTTGCAAGCGTTTTATGAAAAATATCAATTAGGGAGTAATGCAGCGCATCAACTATTGGTTAAGTATGGCATTAGTGAAAAAGAAATTGCGAGATTTAATACATTGACACGCCAGAATGATGACATGGCCATCCCAAATCTTGTTATTGATGGAGCGACAATCGGGTACCCTGGTATGTATTTAAAAAAACTCGATACCTTGGATGATCGAGGAGCCGCTCTGGCCGCATGCCTTGGCAAAATAACCAATTGTTGCCAATACCTGGGGAATGCAGGCGCTTCATGCGCTATTCATGGGATCACCTCACCTGACGGTGGTTTTTATGTGCTGTTCAAAGGCGATGCTTACAACTCAAGCCTTAATGATCCAATTCTCGCCCAAGCCTGGGCCTGGCGAAGCATCGGCGGCGCACTGTGTTTTGACTCCATAGAGGCAAGTCGGACTACTAATATGGTTGAAGAAATAGCGGAAATGTATCGCTATTTAGCACATGAATTGTGCAACAATCCGGATTTCAAGCATTTTAAAGTCAATCGCATCAACACAGGTAGCCATAGTGGCATTACACGCAACATTGCCTCTAAGGAGTTTCCAGCCACAATAGAGCAACCAGTTGATTACAAAGGCTATAGGGATTCCATGTCACAATTATTATTGGCAGACGCTACTATCCCTTACCTATTTTATGGTCAAACCACCTCAGCGGCTTTCCAGGAAAGGATAAAGCAAGAAACGCAACATTATTTTAAAGTTCTGTTTGAGACAGATGCTCCTCTGATGGACAATGAGCCATTAAAAAAAATCGTGTATTGTCTTTTACACAACAACCAGTCTGAAGTGTTGTTAGCTCAGTTAAAAGAAGTATCCGGAGTACGTCAAACAGAGTTAGAGCAGCTGGTCGAGGTCAATCATCGTTATATTGAAGCGCTAAATCAGAACAGAATAGATTTTACTGCCCTTCAGCAGGGTGCTTATTCAAATGCAATCAATAATAATGGCGAAAACGCCTTACATCTTGCCGCCACAAACCCTGAGTCACTTAAAGCCATTCTTGGAGTATTGCCAGATGCAGAGCGCTTTATAGCCGTGAAGTTTGGTAATAAAAATGGCCACACCGTAATGCACAAGGCCGCCACAAGCCCTGAATCGCTTAAAGTTATTTTTGAATTATTAACAAAATCAGAGCGCCATCAAGCTTTGAAAATTGCTGGTCAAGATGGTGATTCCATATTGCATAAAGTCGTCAGTAACTCCGAGTCGCTTAAAGTCATACTTGGAGTATTACCAGAAGCAAAGCGCCTTGAAGCCCTGAAGATATCTGATAAATTTGGAAAAATGGTATTGCAGAATGCTTACCTAATCCCTGAGTCGCTTAAAGTCATTTTTGAATTATTAACAGAAGCAGAGCGCCTTCAAGCCGTAAAGATGACTGATCAAGATGGCGACTCCATATTACATAAAGTCGCCAGTAACCCTGAGTCGCTTAAAATCATTCTTGGAGTTTTACCAGAAGCAAAGCGTCTTGAAGCTGTGAAAATGACTAATGGTCATGGACACAGTGTACTTTATGATGCTTCCTGTAATCCTGAGTCCCTTCAAATTATTCTCGGAGTATACCCAGAAGCAGAGCGCCTTGAAGCCGTGAAAATGAATAATAAATATGGACAAAACTTATTATTACACCAAGCCGCCAGCAACCCTGAGTCACTTCAAATCATTCTTGGAATGTACCCAGAAGCAGAGCGTCTTGAAATCGTGAAAATGACCGATCAATGTGGACAAACCCTATTGCAGAATATCAACACTCATTCTGAATCACTTAAATTCATTCTTGGACTATACCCAGAAACAGAGCGCATTGAAACTGTGAAAATGACTGATCAATATGGACGCTCTATATTACACAAAGTTGCAAGAACTTATGAATCGCTTAAAGTAATTCTTGAAGTATATCCAGAAGCAGAGCGCCTTAAAGCCGTAAAGATGAGTGATCAATATGGGCAAACCTTATTGCATAAAGTCGCCACAAACCCTGCCTCGCTTGGAATTATTCTTGGAGTACACCCAGAAGCAGAGCGCCTTGAAGCCGTGAAACTGACTGACAAGTATGGAAACACCGTATTGCAGTATGCCGCGGAAAACCCCGAGTCGCTTCAAATCATTCTTGAACTATATCCGGAATCAGAGCGTCTTGATACCGTGAAAATGAATGATCAATATGGAACTACCGTATTACAGAATGCCGCAGGAAACCCAGAATCAGTTAAACGGCTTTTTGAATTATTACCAAGAGCAGATCGCCTCGAAGCTGTGAAGACGTTTAATAACTATGGCCGAAGCATACTAACTGATGCCATCTACTACCCCGAGCTACTTAAAGTCATTTTTGATGACATTAAAATAAGTGAGCAAGTCATAGTAGAACTAATGAAGGGAGAGGAGTACAAAGGGTTCATAATTAATAGAATAATAGAGAACAAGCTTGTTAAGCTTCAAAGCGAATTAAATGTTGAAGAGCGTAATGAATTAGAATTTTCTTTAATTGAATTCTACAAGGTGAAGATTAACGATGATTTTACTAAATTTTCATCACAAGAAATATCAATTCTCAATCTGGGGAGCGGAAGCGATGGGATCGTTAGCACAATTTTTAATGCATTAAAGCGACCGAGCTTATCCCTAAATGCTTATCAGAGTTTAGACAAAATAATAACCCAGGTGAAGAAAATTCAAGAGTCTGGCGAAGACGCAGACACTAAATTTGATTTCATTTCTGAACTTGAAATAGTTTTTAATGAAGTCACTGAGAAAAAACCTGAAGCTGGCTTAGCGAGAAACAATCATTGTTTTTTCAAGAATGACACAAAAAACTTTGAAAACCTATCTCAAGTGGCTCATCCATCGCTCCCTCTTTAGTATAAATAAAACCCTGTTTTTCGTCATTTTCGGCTGCTGAAAAGTTTAGTTCCGATTCCTTTTTTATCAAGTTTAAATCTAAATGCCGGATAACGTTCATATTTTCTTCAATGACGCCCGCATCGCATGAGTAATCTTGGCAGCATCAGCTTCAAAGTGAGCTGAAAAAATATTGAGTTGAGGATCTGGACCTACGTTTTTACCCAAACCGTTGACGAAAATTTAGAATAAGCTGTATCGCTTCAGCACCGTGAGGAAAATGTTGATTTTTCTTCGTTCTTTTCTGCGGCCGCGCTAAGTTCATTAAATTTTTCAGTAATATATACAACTATTTTTGCTAGGTGTTTTAGTTGCCGCATATGATTTTTTACTTGTGCTTTTCCAATGGGTTGGTTTCTTTTGAAGAATTGAGGATTAAAGAGTTCTTGTTCTTCCATATCTTCAAGGACTCTACCGCTAGCATGTTTTGCTATAACAACGGCAATTTTTTCTTCATTATTCGTTTTGGCTAAATTTTTGAATTCAACTTTAATACTAGCACTAAGCTCGTTCAAACTTAATATGAGTGCTTTATTCGCACTATTATTTTCTAGAATAAGATCTAATTGTTGTTTAAATTTAAAAAAATTCATTGAAAGCATTGATTATTCCGCTTGTTATCTCAGATAAATGTAAAAATATTGTACACTGATAACCAGCTAAAAACAATCCATTGTGTGTTTGTTTTGGCTCGGGCGTTTTATTAAAGCTTCATTTTGGACGGTTAGACTTAAACCACCATCAACAACTGCTGAATTTGACGAAATGAGCCATGATTAAGTTGATATTCAAGATAGGCATCTTTATCGACAAGAAGACGGAAGCATGAAAGAGATTACTTTAACATCATTAGAGATAAATTTGGCGAAGAATTTATTTAAAATAATTTTGATCGCCCATCAATGAGTCAACGACTCAAACTCGATTGATGTTATGGTCTCATTGTATCTGGGCTAGGCATATGGAAATCTTTGTAATCGATTTCTGAGCGAGTTAGTTTATCGTCTTTTTGGAAAGGTTTTCCATTACCATGGTGCAACTGGCCATCTCCATTGGAGTAAGCTAAGACCTTCTTGGTTTGTTCATCGAATATAATAAACGAACGACTTTTACTTGCTTGCTGTTGAAAGAAATCAACCGCGTTTTCTGGCGTTGGGAAATCAAGCTTCAGTAAACCGCCTTTAGCTTCAGGTCTTTCCTTTGCAAATTCACCAACAAACGACATGTAATCATCGATAATCGCTTGAAATTCTTCAGGAGTCTCTGTGCTATCGTCACCAGAACGCAATGTATATTGGTGAGACTCATGTTGGGATGACCGCTTCTTCAACATTAGTTCTCTGAGTTCCTGTTCTTCTAGTTGTGAGCGTCTTTCTTTTTCTCGTAACTCATCGAGGCGTTGTTTCATTTCGTTAACCATAGAATTTTTCTCTAGCACGTTTAGGTCTATGAAGTTTAATTATACCATACTAAGCTAAAAAATAGCGTGGATTTCATGTTTGCCGCTTAAGACTTTCTATTATAAACTCAGCATCATAAGGCGCGGCAGAGGATTTTGTGTTATCAAAATAACAATACACCGATTTCCCTTTCAGCAAAACAATTAGCCTTATAAGTTGAGTGAACCTATAGTTGAGATCAAATGCTTTGGCGTTTTGATAAGAAAATCAGGATTATAGGCTTTTAATATCGCTTCCGAATTGTAACCCCAGCAGACAGCGCAACTTTTTATATTCACTTGATTGGCCGCTTCAATATCTCGAGTTTCATCACCTATATACAAAGCATCAGCCAAATCTATTTGATATTTTGCCAGTATTTTTTTTAACCCTTTCGCTTTCCCAAAAATAGTAAATAAGCTAGAAATAGATGAAAAATAATGATGAATGTTATGGGTTTTCAAAAATGCATTAATATTCTTTCTTGAATTTGATGAAACAATATGCAATTGATGGCCTTGTCCATTTAGAATTTCAAGGGTTTCTTTCATATCTAATACTAATGACAATGTGGTAATGTTGCGACGAATCTCAGCGCGCATTTCCAAAATCATAAAGGGGAGTCTTAGAATGGAGATCCCTAAACTCTGAATTACCTGATCTGATGGAAGATTTCTTAATTCTTCGATACTGAGTTGATGTTTAGTATTTGCACAGATCTTACTCAATACAAGGTTTCCTGAATCCGCTAATGTCCCATCAAAATCAAAAAGAATATGCATTGAAGAATTCCTTTTTTTCGCTTCTTAAAATTTAGAAACGATTCTGGTTGTTGTCAAATATAGTTGATTAAAATTTAAAAAGTCTTATATATTTGTTATAATTAGCGCTTTTTAGCTATGACATATTCATTAGATTTTAGGGAAAAAGTACTATCCCATG
>NZ_CAAAIW010000012.1 GCF_900640115.1 Legionella yabuuchiae | reverse complement strand
GGTTTATTATGAAATTCATTCTGATGTCTACGAAGCAATAACCAGAGAAAAACGCATCAAGAAGTGGAACCGACAATGGAAAATAAACCTTATCGAGCAACACAACCCCCAGTGGCTTGATTTGGGCATCGGATTATTTTGATGGATGGTTGCCCGCCTGCGCGGACATGACAGGTTTTTTGTCATGTACAGAGAAAAAAAACTCTATGCATGACAGATTTTTTTGTCATGCATAGAGAAAAATAATGGTACTAAGTACGAATTGCTAGATCCTTAGTTAAACCGACCAGCTTTTAATAATGAGCTTCATGAACAAACCATGTCCGGAGAGCTGAATTTTGCTAGGTAGGTCAATGTTGCCTTTTGAGGTGTAATTAAGGTAATTAATGGTATACCCCGCTTGCTTTAATGTTTTCAAATGATTGTAACGATCGTATTCCGTTGCTTGAACTGACCCTGGTGCTGGTAACGCCCGTACCCAATAATATAAATTACTCACGGGTAATAGAATGCCTGTTTCTTGTAAAAGCAATTGATCGGCACTGCTCGAGGTGACGGTTTTAGGTCCATCTTTATAGGTGATCACCCCACCATGTTTTTCGATCATCACCGTGCCGCCTCCAAGAGGGCCAAACAAGCGTATTTGATATTGCCCCGCTCCTTGCTGTTTCCAATTAACTGAAGCCGTCCATGATTTATTTTTATTTTTTGCCGCCATAGCACCTTTAATGACCCAGGAAGAGACGGTGGCGGTTTTTTCTTCGCGCTCTTTTACCGGGAGGGTTTCATTAACTGGAGCTTCTGCTGCGGGTCGTGGAGGAGCACAAGCTGTCAAGAGACAAAAACTTAAAAGAACAATTTTTTTTGCGGCACTCATGATCGGTTAACTCCCTGTTATTGTTATGTAAAAAAGATAGCTGCCGTTGGATAAAAAATAAATGTTACGCCTATTCCTATTAGAGATACGCAAGATAGTTTTTTAGGAAACAATACGATAGACTGCGTAGATATGCAATTGATACAGTGAAGCATGAACAAAAAAGCGATTTATCCTGGAACGTTTGATCCGATTACTAACGGCCATATTGATCTTATTAAACGAGCGTCTAAGCTTTTCCCTGAACTTATTATCGCAGTTGCAAGCAGCAGCGCGAAGCGTCCTTTTTTTAGTCTTAGTAAACGTATCGAGCTTGTGGAAAAGGCCATTGGTGATCTTCCTGGTGTTAATGTTATGGGATTTGATTCTCTATTAATCCATTTTGCAGAAGAGCAAAACGTAGGGGTAATTTTAAGAGGCTTAAGAGCAGTATCGGATTTTGAATACGAATTCCAGTTAGCGGGCATGAATCGTAAATTATCCACAACCATTGAAACTATGTTTTTGACACCATCGGAAGATTATATGTTTATTTCATCAACATTGGTTCGCGAAATAGCGACCTTAGGAGGTGACGTATCAGAATTTGTTCCAGAAGTTGTGGTAAGAGCACTGCAATCAACATCAGAGCCAAAAAAACCTTAATTTTATTTGTATTGGCTCTTCTAGTAGGTTTAAGCGTAGATTGCTTGGCTAAAAACCCTTCTCCGTTACCTCCAGGCTATGCTGTTGCTAGCGCACATCCTTTAGCCACCCAGGCTGGGCTTGAAATTTTAAGTCAAGGTGGAAACGCATTTGATGCTGCTGTGGCGGTTAGTGCGGCATTGGCGGTGGTTGAGCCTTATCATTCTGGATTAGGTGGTGGTGGTTTTTGGCTGTTACATGTTGAAAAAACGAAGAAAGATATTTTCATTGACGGTAGGGAAGTTGCCCCTCTGGCTGCGACACCCAATATGTTTTTAGATGCGAAAGGCAATCCGATACAGGGATTATCCTTAAACGGGGGCCTATCGGCAGCCATTCCTGGTGAACCCGCAGCACTGGTTAAAATAGCTCAAGATTATGGGCACTTGCCGCTAGCTAAATCACTTGAGCCTGCCATTAGACTTGCTGAAGAAGGGTTTGTTGTTGATCATCATCTGGTCCATTTTTTCCACATGGGTGATCGCCTTGAGCAATTGAAACAATTTCCGGGCTCCGCTGCGGTTTTTTTAAAGGAGGGTAATAAACCTTATCAAGTTGGTGAGCGTTTATACCAGCGAGATTTAGCAAAAACCTTACGAAAACTTGCTGAGGAGGGCAAAAAAGGATTTTATCAAGGTGAAGTTGCTGAGAAATTAGTTCGCTCAGTGAATCAGGCCGGAGGAATTTGGACATTGCAGGATCTTAAGCAATACGAGATCAAAGTAAGGCAGCCTTACGAAGGGTATTTTCATCAAATACATGTGATATCTGCTCCCTTGCCTTCTGCAGGGGGGGTGGGTTTAATTACGATGTTAAATATTTTATCGGCGTATCCTTTGGAGCGTTTAACTAAAGCACAGTGGATACACTATGTGGTTGAAGCCATGCGCCTTACCTATTGGCAGCGTGCTGAATTATTAGCCGATCCAGATTTTGTTAAGGTTTCAATCAACGCCTTATTATCCCAAAAGAACGCGGATTATCTGCGTTCTTTTATTAAACCCAATCAGGCCACGGCAAATTCAATCTTGAGCGCGAAGCAGCCACAAAACGAGCATCACGATACGACTCATTTTTCTATTTTAGATGGCGAAGGAAATCGCGTAGCAGCAACCCTGACAATTAATTTTATTTTTGGCTCAAGCGTTGTTGCAGAAGGGACTGGAGTGCTGCTAAATGATGAAATGGATGATTTTGTTATCAAGCCCGGAGTTAAAAATGTGTTTGGTTTAATTGGCAACGATAAAAACGGAATAGAACCAGGAAAACGTCCTCTTTCAAGCATGGCCCCTACGTTTCTTGAGTTGCCTAATAGACTCGCTATTTTAGGGACGCCAGGTGGAAGTCGAATTCCGACCATGGTTTTATTAGCGTCGCTTGCGTTTCATGACTCATATGGCGCCATTCGAATGGTTTCTGAAATGCGATTCCATCATCAGTATCGTCCGGATTGGCTGATGTTTGAACCCGACGCCATCCCACCGGATACTCAGAATGAGTTAAAACAAATGGGATATACGCTTCGGCAGCTTGATCAATATTACGGAGATATGCAAGCCATTACTTGGGATTATGAGCTCAATCTCATTACCCCAGCGTCCGATCCAAGAAATATTGGTCAAGCTACAGTTGTGACCAACGAGAAAAAACAGGGTTATGGATTAATGCATTGATGCATCATAGGCCTTAATGTCTAAATTATTGTTCTTCTCCCACAAGCTGTTCCATTACTTTGTGGGTTCGCTCAATAAGCTCCTCCTTATTATCTAGAGTGTACTTTGATGCGTCAATGGGTTCGCCAATATGTACTTCAGCGGTCTGGTTAATATTAAATTGATAGGTTTTGGCAGGTAGGATTTGAAAGGCACCGCGTATTCCAATCGGAATAATCGTGGCTTGCGCTTGAATGGCTGTGATAAACGCCCCTTTTTTAAATTTGGATAATTTTCCATCGCGAGAGCGGGTGCCTTCAGGGGCTATCCACATCACAATACCGCTGTCCATGAGTTTACGTGCGTATTCTAAATCTTTAATAGCCTGAGCGCGATTTTTCCTATCTACAAATGGAAACTCAGCCGCTTTCATACCCCCAGCCATGATCGGAACCTTGGACATTTCTTTTTTAGCGAGCATGCGAATACTAACATCTGGAAACGCTTTAAGACTGATTGGGATATCATACAAACTGGTATGGTTACACATAATAATCGTAGGTTCGTTTTCTTTAGGCTTAACATCATGCGGGTTGATGACCTTTACCTTCACTCGTACTAACTTTAAAATACGATCGACCCAGTTTTGCATGGTTTTATCAACCCAGCTGCGATTGATGGTGCCCGTTATTTTTCTGAAAATGGCTTTTATACAAGTCATTGCAGTGTAACAAACAGAAAAAATCATTATCCACAAAGTATGTGTCTTGCTGGCTTTCATAGGTATACCCTAAACAAACGTGAGCTCGATCCAAATGAATTTAGAATAATACTCGATGTAATTCTGATTGCCCATAAGTTTTTCAGAATAGCCTCTGTACATAACAGGTTTTTTTGTCATGTACAGAGCAGAATAGCATGTACAAAAGATCCCAGGTGCTAATAGAGATATTCTTCAGATAGCGCGGTGTCTTAAGTCCTTTACCAAAGGTTGGCATTGTGGGCAAAACGTTGATCGACGTCCTGAAATCATTACCGCTTGGATAATGGTGCCACACGTCCCACAAGGTAGATCTTGACGGCCATAGACTTTTAGCTGCTGTGAAAAATACCCGGGTTTACCATCGGAAGAGTAAAAGTCTTTTAATGTGGTTCCACCGGCATCAAGAGCATCATTTAATACCAATTTAATAGAGTGAATTAAGTTGGCAAGTTTATTTGTCGAAACCTTTCCTGCGGGGGTTAAGGGATGGATTCCACTGATAAATAAACTTTCAGACGCATAAATATTCCCTACCCCAACCACAATATGGTTATCCATAATAAAAGATTTGATGCACTGTTTTTTATGCATGGCTTTCTTAGCTAAATAATCTACGTTGAAAAATTCAGTTAATGGCTCTGGGCCTAATGTTGCTAAACGAGGATGGGCTAATGGCTCGTTTGCGGTAAAAAGCCAAAGGCCAAAACGACGGGGGTCATGGTAGCGTAAACGTCTTCGATTAGAGAGAACAACTTCCACATGATCGTGTTTTTTTAAGGCGCTGTTTTCATTGAGAACTCTAAGATTTCCAGACATCCCTAAATGAATTAAGATGCTGCCTTGAGTTAGCTTTAAAATAAGGTATTTTGAGCGGCGAGTAATATCAATAATGGTTTTCCCTATACAAAGATTAGGAAACTCATCTGGAATTGGTATACGCAAAGAAGGTTGATGAATAATAACTTGCGTTATAGATTGATCAATGAGATGGGGGTATAACCCCCGTCTTGTGGTTTCGACCTCGGGTAATTCAGGCATTGTTTACAAATTTAACTCTGAAGATTATGAACGGTCTTTATCATTATGTTCAATAATGCGACCATTCTTTTTTTTGGGGGAATGACTGGGAAAAAAATAACTTTTTACAAAGTACACTAACCAGATAATTCCTCCAATGACAATACCCCAGACTAAAACATAAGAGAACATAATCAGTAAGCCAATTGCCAGAGCTATTCCAATTCCTAAAATAATAAAGGGAATTAACTGCTCCAGGATGTTTTGAAGTTTTTTATCCATAGCTTGCCTTTGCAGAAATCAAAAAAAGTAAGGCGAATCAATACAAAGCGATGTATGAGTAGCCATTAAAGTATTACACTCGAAATTATGCGTTACAATTAGAATACTTGCAAATCGATTTGCATAAAAACTGTGGTATAATATAAATTAACTTGCTATTTTTATACAAGGATTGTTTTTCCTGTGGAGTGTTTATGCTTTATGGTTTGTTAAACTTATCGTTTTGGGGGTATGTTGTTGCAACCCTTATTTTGACACAAATAACGATTGCTTCGGTTACGTTGTATTTGCATCGTTATCAAACTCACCGAGCCTTGACGCTCCATCCCATCGTGAGCCATTTTTTCCGTCTCTGGCTTTGGTTAACTACCGGGATGGTTACGGCAGAATGGGTGGCAATTCATCGTAAGCATCATGCGACAACGGATATCGAAGGCGACCCTCATAGCCCTAAAGTTCTTGGTTTGAAAAAAGTCTTTTGGCAGGGTGCGGAATTGTATCGCCAAGCCTCCAAAGACAAAGCGATGATAGAAAAATACTCTCATGGCACGCCAAAGGACTGGATCGAGCGAAATTTATATTCACGTTATTCTGCCATGGGTATCGTGTTAATGTTTCTAATTAATGTTCTGTTATTTGGTGTGCCTGGTATTACCATTTGGGCGATTCAAATGATTTGGATTCCTGTTTGGGCCGCTGGCGTGGTCAATGGTGTCGGTCATTTCTGGGGGTATCGTAATTTTGAATGCCCTGATGCTGCGACCAACATTTTCCCTTGGGGGTTGTGGATCGGGGGAGAAGAGCTTCATAACAACCACCACACGTTTGCTTCTTCAGCTAAGTTTTCAGTAAAGTGGTGGGAGTTTGATATTGGCTGGTTTTATATTCGCTGCTTATCTTTGCTAGGCTTAGCCAAAGTTAAAAAATTACCACCAAAATTAGCGCGTAAAGAAGGCAAGCTCCAAGTTGATTTAGATACCGTAAAGGCCGTTATTTCAAATCGTTTTCAGGTCATGTCTCAGTATTACAAACAAGTCATTCGCCCAATTTTACGCCACGAAAAGCGTTTTGGCTTGGAAAGCCCTAAAGACAGAAGACTATTTGCACGAGCAGGTTGTTTACTGCGTCGTCAGGAGAAGCTGTTGTCGCCGAGAGCGAAAACACGCCTGCAAGCATTGCTAGGACGTTATGAAAATCTTCGTTTGGTGTATCATTACCGTCAATCTCTACAAAATATCTGGACTAAAACCGCTTCTTCTCAGAAAGAATTGATTGAAGCGTTGCAGCAGTGGTGTAAGCAAGCTGAGGAATCGGGCTTAGATGTTCTCCATCAATTTGCCCAGCAGATAAAAGGTTACGTTCCTAAGCAAACGCTTGCTTAATCAATCTATTTCTCCGAGTCTTGAGTGTGGCTCGGAGGATTTGACATTATAAACATTTCGTCCATTATAATAGTTTCCAACAGTCAAGATTGTCTGATAACGACAAAATCAAACGACACATATGTCTAAAAGATCAGGAATCTACAGCCGCCCTTGTGGCAAATTATTCTATCGTTTATCGCAATAAATAGGAGAGGGTTATGGAGCAAAGGATTGCTATAGTTACCGGCGGAACTGGGGGCATTGGTACCGCTATCAGCCAAAGGCTATCAAAGAATTTTCAAGTGGTCGCTTGCTATTTTAAAAACGGCAATCATAACGAAGCGAACGCCTGGCAAAAAAAACAAAAAGAAACGGGATATGATATCGATATTCTGTACGGAGACATTAGTAACTTTGATGATTGCGCGAAGCTTGTCTCGTTAGTGAAAGAGCGATATGGCCGTATTGATATACTGGTTAATAATGCAGGCGTAACCTGTGATACCACACTTAAAAAAATGCAGCCAGAGCAGTGGCACAAAGTCATCGATGCTAACTTAAATAGCGCTTATAATATGACAAGAAATGTTCTGCCTACCATGATTGATGAGGGATATGGCCGTATTATTTCCATATCCTCCATCAATGGCCGAAAAGGACAAATTGGCCAATGCAATTATGCCGCAACAAAAGCTGCTTTATTTGGCTTTACGAAAAGCCTTGCACAAGAAGTCGCTCATAAAGGAATCACTGTTAATACCATATCGCCGGGCTACATCGAAACGCCGATGTTGGCTTCGATGAAAGAAGAAGTTTTAAATGCCATTAAAGCAAACATTCCCATAGGCCGTTTAGGTAAACCCGAAGAGATTGCGTCTGCGGTTGCTTTTTTAGCCTCAGAGGAATCAGGATTTATCACTGGCGCCAATTTGGATGTGAATGGTGGTCAATACATGTAACTTAAATTCAGCAATTTCCACTCATTTGCGAGCGGCAGCTTTGTGGGTGGGAATTGTGGATGGCTAACAATAGGATGAATTATGAATGACAAGGTAGTATTAATAACAGGGGGTATTGGAGATATTGGTACTGCTGTGGTCAAGGAATTGTGCCCGCTATATAGGGCTGTGATCGCTCTAGATGTTCTTGCGCCTGAGCAGGCTAAGGGGTGGCTAGAGAAAAGGAGAGATGAAGGACTTGAAAACGCGCATTATCGCCAAATGGATGTAACTCATTTTAACGAGTGCCAGGGAGTCATCGATGCAATTTTCCAGGAGTTTGGACGCATTGATGTGTTAATCAATAATGCTGGCATTACGCGCGACGCAGTATTTTACAAAATGACTAAAGAGCAATGGGATGAAGTCCTTCGAGTCAATCTTGATGGGATGTTTAATGTTACACGGGCAGTGGTCGGTTATCTACGCGATCAAGAATGGGGTAGGATCTTGAATGTGTCTTCAGTCAACGCTCAAAAAGGCCAATTCTCACAAGCTAATTATGCGGCATCAAAAGCGGGCATTTATGGATTTACCAAAAGCCTTGCACAAGAACTGATGGCTAAAAATATTACCGTAAATAGTATTTCTCCTGGCTATGTCGATACCCACCTTATGGCGGATATAAGACCGGATATTTTGGAAGAGATTATTGAGCAGATTCCTGCGAAACGATTAGCAAGACCTGAGGAGATTGCCTGGGCGATTAGGTTTTTGATCGATGAGCGAAGCAGTTATATGACTGGGGCAAACTTAAGCATTAATGGCGGTTTGCATATGTATTAATTGACTTGAAGCACATAATGACTCGACTAATTAAAAAATATAAGAATCGCAGATTGTACGATATGGAAAAAAGTCAGTACATCACCATTGAAGATCTACAGCGATATGTCGTTGAAGGCCTCGATTTTGAGGTCATTGAAGCTACGACTGAAAAAGACATTACAAACACAACCTTATTGCAGATTTTAGTAGAATCTGAAACTGGTACGACTCAGTTTTTATCCTCAGAAATACTTCGACAATTAATAATTCTGGCTCACCACCCGATGAACGCGTCCCTAAAAACCATGCTTGAGGAGATGATGCGCTTTATACGCTCTCAAGCGGAGTCTAATCCCTATTTTGCTCAATATCAAAAAGCAGGGAGTGCTTATCAAAAGCAAATGCAGCAGTTTTTCTTACAATGGCAGGACTTTTTTAAACAATAATGGTGCAATGCAAAAAAATAATTTGACAAAAAAATTAAATTTCCTCTATAATTATATTGTGCACTGCAACATAACGGGAGAGAGTAATGAATCAAGAATATTTTGAACGCGTATCTAATTTGGCTAAAAAAGTACAAGAGCCTTTGAAAGAAATGACTGAGCTGAACATCAAAACGTTGCAAAGCTTTTCTTACATAAAGCCTGAAGAGCTGACGAACGTTAAAAAGCCAGAACAAGTATTTGAAAAACAAATTGAATTGGCGGTTGAAAACGGACACAAAGCGTTGGATTACATGAAGCAATCGTTTCAAATCTATGAAAAGGCAATGCTCTCTTTTTTAGAAGAGGCTAAAAAAGCTGAAAAAGCAACGACGGGTTCTAAGAAATAATTAACCTAGATTAAAAAGACCCGCAATCGCGGGTTTTTTACGTCCAATGAGCTTCTAACCTTCTACATGAGTCCATTTAATCAGTCCCTCTCGGAGGTCGATGAACCGGTAAATCTGTCAGGCAAATAGGTGGGTAACACTTGGTTGTTACGTTCTAAACAATATCATCCATTTCTTCTGCAGTAGGAATAGCCACCTTCGCTTTTTTAAATACATATTTTCCAGGAGCATCCATAATTGGCTTGTAAGGAAGTGTCTGAATATCGGGCGCGTTAATTAAACGACCGGATTCTTTTTTCAACCAACTTACCCATTCTGGCCACCAAGAGCCTTTATGATGGGTGGCATTCGCAAGCCATGTTTCAGGGTTTTTTGCAGGATATGGGTTTGTATAATAGCCATATTTTTCACTGCCGGGCGGGATAATAATTCCAGCAATGTGTCCCGAGCCGCCCAAAAGAAATTTTTTCCGTCCTTTAACTGCTTGGTAGCCCAAAAACGTTGTTTCCCAAGGCGCTATATGATCTTTTTTAGTGGAAACAAAGAAGGTTGGAATGTCAATTTTAGTCATATCCAACGGAGTATTGTTTAATTTAATTGTTCCAGGCTTAATTAACTTATTGTGTAAATACATCCAGCGCAAATATTGCGAATGCATTTTAGCGGGCATATTGGTTGCATCGGCGTTCCAAAATAAAATATCAAAGGGAACTGGCGCTTTTCCGCGTAAGTAATGTTTAATAAAAAACGACCAAATCAAGTCGGAGGCTCGTAGCGAATTAAACGCATTTGCCATAAACTGACCTTCTAGATATCCGGTTTCTTTCATGCGTTTTTCAAGGGCTTTTACTTGCTCTTCATCAATAAACACGGAAATATCACCGGGATCACTGAAGTCAATTAAAGAAGCCAAGAAGGTTGCTGAACGAATAGGATTCATTGACTTCGCTTTGTAATAAGCTAGCAGTGTTGCAAGCAACGTTCCTCCGATACAAAACCCCAAGGCATTCACTTGTTTTACATTAAGCTGTTTTTGTATGACTTCAATAGCGGTCATTGGCCCTTCGTTCATATAGTCAAAAAAACCTTTATCGGCGTGTCGTTTATCGGGGTTCACCCAAGAAATAATGAATACGGTTATTCCTTGGCTTACTAGCCAACGCACAAACGAGTTATGCTGACTCAAATCTAAAATATAATATTTATTAATCCAGGGCGGGATCATTAGAAGAGGTATGGATTTGACCTTAGGAGTAGCGGGGGTGAACTGGATTAATTCGATTAACTCGTTCCTGTAGATGACTTTACCTGGCGTTACGGCAACATTACCGCCAACGCTAAAGGCATTCATGTCCGTCATTTTCATGATGAGACGTGCGGAGCCTGCTTCAAGATCACTTAAAAAATTATCAAGCCCACGTAATAAATTCTTTCCGTTGCTGCTTAATGTCTCCGCCATTAATTGAGGATTCGTGGGGATAAAATTATCTGGAGATAACGCGTCCATCAATTGTCGTGCGAAAAAGCGAACTCTTCTAGCTAAGTACTTATCGCCAAAGTCAATTTTTTCTAGGAGGGAATTAAAATGTTCGCTGGCTAGAAGATACTGCTGGCTTAACATATTAAAGAAAGGATTTTGAACCCACTCCTCTCCTTGAAATCGTTTGTCCTGAATTGGCAACGATTCCCCTTTGAGCCATTGGTTCAGTTGGTCCGTTAATAAGGTAGCAGCGTCTTGCCAATAGGCGAGTTGCATCAGCCAAATTTTTTCAGGATTTTTTGAAAATGCAACCAACATCGCATGATAGTCTTCTAGCATAGCCATGAGCTTTTCAACAAACATTGGCACTTGTTCAGGTTGTTCTTTTAAACTACCAAGAAGTTGTAGACCCTTATTTGCAATCGACTGCATCAGATCACTGATTTCATTATCCTGATACACACATCCTCCTTCGCTACGCGGTTCATGTTCGGATCGATGTCCCAAACTAGGGTCTGTTGACATTTGACCTACCTCCTACGTATATGGACTCATCCTCTCTATTACCGGCTACTAAAATGAACCAAAATGGTAGGATTATGAAACCTTATCGGAAGAAGAGTCCAATGAACAATGTTACTTTACTAGGTATAGATTTGGCAAAAGATGTTTTCCAATTGCATGGAGTCAATGAGCATGAGAAAAAGGTACTTGGCAAAAAATAAGTAGAACTGAGCGGCCTAAATTCATTGCAAATTTACCTTCGGCACGATAAGGAGACGAAGCGCGAATATCATCAGGGCCCGAGCGCATAAAAATTAAGTCGCTCATAAATGGTCGGATATACGTATGCAAATACTTCTTTTTTCACCAGCTTATTACTGGCAAAAACGGATGAGTCCATATAAGACCCTAGTCGATCTACAGTCTGAGTATTAGTATTTTGATTACCTATAACATTTGGCGTATAATTGCGCACACTAGCCAATTATAGAGCCACTAACTCCCATGCCTACTCAACTTAGAGAATTAATTGATAATCAAGACGTCACTGCGTTGAGGGCGTTTATTGCTGAGCATGAGGAATTAAATTACGCATCGATTAGCTCCAACGGCGCATCAGCGCTTTGGTGGGCTTTGATGCCCCCCAAAGGCAAATCCGTATCTTATGAGGTGGTTGAGTGTCTGCTTGATTATATCAAGGGAGACGGCACATCTCTTATTAACCCCACGCAACCGCTTGCCGGCCTAACACCGCGGCAATACATAGTTGCGCACAATCAGGAAAACGCGCTAAACGATATTTTAAGAACAGTAACAGCGGCTGAAAACCAATATCAGCGCCCAACCCTCCTTCAAGCACAGACAGGCCTTGCCGCACTGGCTGATGACGATCAAAATATCCATGACCCCAGGATTAGTCAACTTGCCCGCAAAAACACCATTCAACTGTACGAGCATTACATTGAGGACACAGGCTATGCACTTGATGAAGAAGTATGCCAAAAGACTTTTAAAGAAATAACCTCTTTTATTGAAAACCACCCGAGCCTACGCGCTGATAAAGTGACACAAATGAAAGAAGGGCTGGGTTATTGTTTTAACACGCCGACGCAATTTAGTTTTAGAAACGGTCAAGATGGCACGAATGATGAATTTAGTCTCACTCTTGCACAGTTGACTAGTCTCGTTTGGCTAGCTGCCAATGAAAAAGAAGAACGCCTACTTCCTGAAGACAGCGATGATAAAGATGGCGTTTTGCGCCTTGAAGCAAGAAAAGTAGCGCTTTTAAATACGCTTTATGATAACGCTACAGCTTATGGCCAAGGCCGCCACAGTTGCGCCGGTGGCGCTTGCCATCGTTTGGGCTCATCACTGGCATCGCTGCATCGTTTAGTGGATGCCTTTCCTGCGGACGTAAAGCTAACAGGCGATGCGGCAAATATCGTTACCATTCGCGTCCTAGGCGAAGCGCTGGGCGAGTTATTACAAGAAAATCCCGAGCATCATTTGGCCTTAGTGCGTTATTTCTCGTTTGAAGACTATGACCAGGAAGAGAAAGATAAAGAAACATACAGTAAGTTTATTGAAGCGCGAGCAGCGACCCTTGCACAAACGTTAGCTGATGAGAATATTGCGGAAGAACAAATTGCAGCTACGATTGGGACCATCCGTGGAGATTATGCTGCCTATCCGCTTTCATGCCACAAAATAAGCCATCAGTTATCTGCTTTAATGAGGGCCTATGAAAAAGAAAAGCTGGATAAGACGATATTTTTTGAAGAGAAACCGGCACAAGAGATAATGAATCAGGGCATTCAGTGCCTGGCTGAGTATTTAAAAGAAAAAGAAGTATTTAGTAAGCTGCTTGAAGCCCATGGTTATAATCCTAGCCTTGATGAGAAGGCAGCCTTAGCAAAAGAGTTTATTACCCAATGGTTTCAGCAAAAAACGTCTGAAGGTGCGGCGATAGACATCAGTAATTTTCTTAAAAATAACCTTCAGGAAGAACAATTAGCCTTCCCTGCGCAATGCTTTTATCTTGCTTATTTTAAAAGCCAACAAGCCATTATGGCAGAAAACAATCCTCACCAGGCGTTATGGTTAAGTCAACTTACCAATCAACAGATTATCGCTTTGATGAGCGGGGTTGCGCAAAATAAGGAGGGTCAAATTGGCCAACAAGACCTTGCACTGCTTCCCTTGCTAGTAGAAGAAGCCTTGCTTCAGGGAGTGACCGCGAACTTAAGCCTTCAAGGGATAAGCTTTAAACATATGGACTTAAGAGGTCATGATTTCTTCGGTGTGAATTTAGATAATGCGCGCTTTATTGACTGCTTATTGCCCATTAACGCAAACCCCGCCAGTTGCGAGGCGATACATCTTGAAGATTGCCACTTGCCACTGATTACAAGCGATGCGCCGGCAATTGCTATTGCCGAGTTATTTGAATGCCGCCCACTGTCTAAATTAACGCTCGCGCTTTACCTTAAAAAAGTTAACTCAGTAGATGATTTAAAGGCATGGGGTAAATATGGCGTTACCGCGTTGATATTGGCGGCCCGGCTCGGACATACAGAAGCCGTGAACGCCATTCTTGCAAGCCAGCATTGTGACAGCGAGGTTTTAAAGGCGCAGGATATAGATGGTGATACTGCGTTGTTATGGGCGGCCGGGTGTGGACATACAGAAGTGGTGAACGCCATTCTTGCAAGCCAGCATTGTGATAGCGAGGTTTTAAAGGCTCAGGATATAGATGGTGATACGGCGTTGATATGGGCGGCCAATTGTAGACAAACTGAAGTAGTAAAAGCCATTCTTGCAAGCCAGCATTGTGATAGCGAGGTCTTAAAGGCGCGGGGTGAATATGGCAATACCGCATTGATATGGGCGGCCCAGCATGGACAAACTGAAGCCGTGAACGCCATTCTTGCAAGCCATCATTGTGATAGCGAGGTTTTAAAGGCGCAGGACAAAGATGGCAATACCGCATTGATATGGGCGGCCCGCGAAAAACATACAGAAGCCGTGAACGCCATTCTTAAAAGCCAGCATTGTGATAGCGAGGTTTTAAAGGCGCAGGACAAAGATGGCAATACCGCTTTGATTTCGGCAGTCCGGTACGGACATACAGAAGCCGTGAACGCCATTCTTACAAGCCCGCATTGCAATAGCGAGGTTTTAAAGGCGCAAGATAAAGATGATTATACCGCGTTGATTTTGGCGGCCCATGAAGGACATACAGAAGCCGTGAACGCCATTCTTACAAGCCCGCATTGTAATAGCGAGGCTTTAAAGGCGCAGAATAATTACGGCAATACCGCGTTGATTTCGGCGGCCCGCGCAGGACAAACTGAAGCAGTAAAAGCCATTCTTGCAAGCCAGCATTGCAATAGCGAGGTTTTAAAGGCGCAGGGCAGATGGGGCGATACCGCGTTGACATTGGCGGTCCGCCATGGACATACAGAAGCCGTGAACACCATTCTTGCAAGCCAACATTGCAATAGCGAGGTTTTAAAGGCGCAGAATAAAGATGGCAATACCGCGTTGATTTTGGCGGTCCGGCGCGGACATACAGAAGCCGTGAGCGCCATTCTTGCAAGCAAGCATTGTGATGGCGAGGTTTTAAAGGCGCAGGATAAAGATGGCAAAACCGCGTTGCTATTGGCGGCCCGACACGGACATACAGAAGCAGTAAAAGCCATTCTTGCAAGCCAGCATTGCAATAGCGAGGCTTTAAAGGCGCAGGATGATAATGGCAATACCGCAGCAGCAACGCTGTCTGGCGTCGGTTTATTCGCTGCTGGCGCCCATAACCACGAGACCCGCCAATCAAGTCATTCATCACCACCTGAAGCAGGATCTGACGAAACACCTACTGCTGTTAATAAGCAGTAACGACATTAATTTGTTTCATGCGTGAAAAACCTAGCATTTTGATTATCTATAATAGCTGGTTTATAATTACACATACCAGCCAATTATAGAGCTCCCAACTCCCATGTCTACTCAACTTAGAGATTTAATTGATAATCAAGACGTCGCTGCGTTAAGAGCGTTTATTGCTAAACATGAGGAATTAAATTACGCATCGATTAGCCCCAACGGCGCATCAGCGCTTTGGTGGGCCTTGATGCCCCCCAAAGGTAAGTTCATATCTTATAAGGTGGTTGAGTGTCTGCTTGATTATATCAAAGGAGACGGCACACCTCTTGTTAACCCCACGCAACCGCTTGCCGGCCTAACGCCGTGGCAATACCTGATTGCGCACAATCAGGAAAACTTGCTATATAATGTTATAAGAATAGTATTAACGGCTGAAAATCAATATCAGCACCAAAACCTCCTTCAAGGACAAGCAGGCCTTGCCGCACTGGCTGATGACGCTCAAAATGTCCACGACTCTAGGATTAGTCAACTTGCCCGCAAAAATACCATTCAACTGTACGAGCATTACATTGAGGGCGCGGGTTTTGCGCTTGATAAAGAATTATGCCAAAAGACTTTTAAAGAAATAACCGCCTTTATTGAAAACCATCCGAGCCTACGCGCTGATAAAGTGACACAAATGAAAGAAGGGCTGGATTATTGTTTTAAAACGCCGACGCAATTTAGTTTTAGAAACGGTCAAGATGACACAAAAGATGAATTTAGTCTCACTCTTGCACAGTTGACTAGCCTCGTCTGGCTAGCTGCCAATGAAAAAGAAGAACGCCTACTTCCTGCAGACAGCGACGATAAAGATGGCGCTTTGCGCCTTGAAGCAAGAAAAGTAGCGCTTTTAAATACGCTTTATGATAACGCTACGGCTTATGGCCAAGGCCGCCACAGTTGTGCCGGTGGCGCTTGCCATCGTTTGGGCTCATCATTGGCATCGCTGCATCGTTTAGTGGATGCCTTTCCTGCGGACGTAAAGCTAACAGGCGATGCGGCAAATATCGTTACCATTCGCGTCCTAGGCGAGGCGCTGGGCGAGTTATTACAAGAAAAGCCCGAGCATCATTTGGCCTTAGTGCGTTATTTCTCGTTTGAAGACTATGACCAGGAAGAGAAAGATAAAGAAACATACGATGCGTTTATTGAAGCGCGAGAAGAGGCCCTTGAGCGCGCGCTAGCTGGTGAAAATATTGAGGAAGGACTAATTGCAGCTACGATTGAGGCTATCCATGGGGATTATCCTTCCTATCCGCTTTCATACCACAAAATAAGCCATCAGTTATCTGCTTTAATGAAGGCTTATGAAAAACAAGGGTTGGATAAGAAGATATTCTTTGAAGAGAAACCGGCACAAGAGATAATGAATCAGGGCATTCAATGCCTAGCTGAAAGGTTAATAGAAAAAGAATCATTTAGTAAGCTGCTGGCAGCCCATGGTTATAGTCCTGGCTCTGATGAGTCTGATGAGAAGGCAGCCTTAGCAAAAGAGTTTATTACCCAATGGTTTCAGCAAAAAACATCCGATGACGCGGCGATAGACATCAGTGACTTTCTTGATAATAAACTTCAAAAAGAACAATTAGCCTTCCCAACGCAATGCTTTTTTCTTGCTTATTTTAAAAGCCAACAAGCCATTATGGCAGAAAACAATCCTCACCAGGCGTTATGGTTAAGTCAACTTACCAATCAACAGATTATCGCTTTAATGAGCGGAGTTGCGCAAAATAAGGAGGGTCAAATTGGCCAACAAGACCTTGCACTGCTTCTCTTACTAGTAGAGGAAGCCCTGCTTCAGGGAGTGACCGCGAACCTAAGCCTTCAAGGGATAAGCTTTAAACATATGGACCTAAGAGGTCATGATTTCTTCGGTGTGAATTTAGATAACGCGCGCTTTATTGACTGCTTATTGCCCATTAACGCGAACCCTGCCAGTTGCGAGGCGATACATCTTGAAGATTGCCACTTGCCACTGATTGCAAGCGATGCCCCGGCAATTGCTATGGCCAGGCTATTTGCATACCGCCCACTGTCAAAATTAACGCTCGCGCTTTACCTTAAAAAAGTTAACTCAGTGGATGATTTAAAGGCGCAGGATGAAGATGGCTATACCGCGCTAATATGGGCGGCTAGCAAAGGACAAACTGAAGCCGTGAACGCCATTCTTGCAAGCCAGCATTGTGATAGCGAGGTTTTAAAGGTACAGGATAGATGGGGCAATACCGCGTTGATATTGGCGGCACGGCACGGACATACAGAAGCAGTAAAAGCCATTCTTGCAAGTCAGCATTGTGATGGCGAGGTTTTAAAGGCGCAGCATAAAGATGGCAATACTGCGTTGATTTTGGCGGTCCGGAGCGGACATACAGAAGCCGTGAATGCTATTCTTGCAAGCCCGCATTGCAATAGCGAGGCTTTAAAGGCGCAGGGTGAAGATGGCTATACCGCGTTGATAATGGCGGTCAGCCAAGGACATACTGAAGCTGTAAAAGCCATTCTTACAAGTCAGCATTGTGATAGCGACGTTTTAAAGGCGCAGAATAAATATGGCTATACCGCGCTAATATGGGCGGCTCGCGAAGGAAAAACTGAAGTCGTGAACGCCATTCTTGCAAGCCAGCATTGTGATAGCGAGGTTTTAAAGGCACAAGATAAAGATGGTTATACCGCGTTGATACTGGCGGCTCTGAACGGACGTACTGAAGTAGTAAAAGCCATTCTTGAAAGCCAACACTGCAATAGCGAGGTTTTAAAGGCGCAGGATAAATATGGCAAAACCACGTTGGTATTGGCGACCAAGTATGGACAAACTGAAACAGTAAGAGCCATTCTTACAAGCCAGCATTGTGATAGCGCGGTTTTAAAGGTACAAGATGAATATGGCGAGACCGCGCTGATTTGCGCGGCCCGCGAAGTACATACAGAAGCTGTGAACGCCATTCTTGCAAGCCAGCATTGTGATAGCGAGGTTTTAAAGGCGCAGGATGAGTATGGCTATACCGCGTTGATTTTGGCGGTCCGGTGCGGAAATACAGAAGCCTTGAATGCCATTCTTGCAAGCCAACATTGCAATAGCGAGGTTTTAAAGGCACAGGATAGTTTTGGCAATACCGCGTTGATGCTGGCGGCCCGGTACGGACATACAGAAGTAGTAAAAGCTATTCTTGCAAGCCAGCATTGCAATAGCGAGGTTTTAAAGGCCCAGGATAATTTTGGCTATACCGCGTTGATAATGGCGGTCAGCCAAGGACATACTGAAGCAGTAAAAGCCATTCTTGCAAGCCAGCATTGTGATAGCGAGGTTTTAAAGGCGCAGGATAAAGATGGCAAAACTGCGTTGCTATTGGCGGAGGAGCATGAACAAACTGAAGCCGCGAACGCCATTCTTAAAAGCCAGCATTGTGATAGCGAGGCTTTAAAGGCAGAGGATGATAATGGCAATACCGCAGCAGCAACGCTGTCTGGCGTCGGTTTATTCGCTGCTGGCGCCCATGAACAAAAGACTAGCCAATCAAGTCGTTTATCACCACCCGAAGCAGGGTCTGGAGAAACACCTGCTGCTGTTAATAAGCAGTAACGATCTGGATCAAGGTTGGTTTGAAGCAAGAAGACAACTTGAATACAAACAGCATTGGCGAGGTGGTATTGTGGTCGCCGTATCACCCCATTATACCAGTCAGACGTATTCAAGCTGCGGGCATTTTGACAAAGCATCCCGACTTTGGCAAGAGCGATTTTGTTGCATGAACTGTGGGTATCAATCAAATGCCGATACAAATGCAGCAAAAAATATTTTAGCGGCAGGGCATGCCGTGTTAGCGGGTGGAGCTGAAGCCTTAGGCGCAGCGTTGAAACCTGAACCACTTGTGGCCTAGTGTCGCGGGAATCCTCGCCCTTTAGGGCGGGGAGGATGTCAATTTGTAATGATTTAGACTAAATTAGCAAGTATGTTCCTCAATCTGAATCGCCAATGACCAAAAAAGACGCAGGTGTAAGCAAAAGCATGCTCGCCATCATCATTATCTTCGTTGTGGGTATGGCGGTTGCCTATTATTTTTGGGAAGTCTTTTTATTCGCCCATTATCTTGGTGGATATGATGAATATGGCCTCCCTATTCAGCGCTCACATTCTGGCTTTTATTTTTTTATTCAAGCCTGGCCTCTATGGGTTTTTCCTCTGCTGATAGTTGTCTTACTGATAGTATTTTTAGCGTTTGTGTTTCAGCGCGAGAAAGAACATCAGATGAAGCGCTTAAGGGCCGAGATCATCGAGCGTGAGAAAGCACTTGAGGCATTAGAGATGGAACTGGAATTGGTTCGTAAAGAAGTTAAGAAAACGAGGATTGAGCGTAATTTAAAAAAAGAATTAGATGAGCTAGAAGAAGAGTTTGCGATATTAATGGAAGAATACCAGCAATGTCAGCAGTTTATTGAAACGCTTTTGCAAAAAATTAAACAGCAGGAATAAAGTTGTTCGTTTCTTACGAAGTATGGGGATACTGTGTATACCCGTGATCGTTCAAAATGCGTGGTTTATGCTTTTTCTTTTTCGGCCTACTGCATTTTGAAGTATCTTGGCTATAAAAGCTTTGATACAATCTTTTTATTTACTTTTAATTACATGAGCCATGCGACTTAAACAACTTAAGCTAGCTGGGTTTAAATCGTTTGTGGAACCAACCGTTATTCCTTTTCCTAGCCAGCTAGTAGCGGTCGTGGGCCCAAATGGCTGCGGAAAATCAAATATTATCGATGCAGTTCGCTGGGTGATGGGGGAGAGCTCTGCGAAAAATCTGCGGGGTGAATCGATGATTGACGTTATTTTTAACGGTTCATCAAACCGAAAGCCCGTGGGACAAGCCTCCGTAGAATTGGTGTTTGATAACAGCTTGGGTCGCTTAAGTGGGCAGTATGCTTCCTATCAGGAAGTTGCGGTGAAACGATTGGTTACTCGTGATGGCGATTCTACGTATTTTCTAAATGGCACACGTTGTCGCCGCCGTGATATTAATGATCTTTTTCTTGGAACCGGGGCTGGTGCACGTGGGTATGCCATTATCGGCCAGGATATGATTTCTAAAATCATTGAGGCTCGGCCTGAAGATCTTAAAACGTATTTAGAAGAGGCCGCCGGCGTTTCAAAATACAAAGAACGCAAAAAAGAAACGCTTCAGCGAATTAATAATACTCGCGAAAACCTTGAGCGAGTCCATGATATTTGTGATGAGTTAGGAAAACAGTTAGCTCGCCTAGAACGTCAAGCTAAAGCAGCAGAACGATACCAACATTTAAAAGAAGAAGAACGGCGTTACAAAGCAGAAATATTGGCTTTAAAATGGAGTGAGTTAAATCAAAACTTAATTACACATCGCCAGAACATTACTCAATCTTCAACCGTTATAGAAGAGCATAAAGCGACGGTTTCAGCTTACCAGAATGAATTGGTTCAACGTCAGGATTCACTTCAAGCAGGAAATCAAGAAGTTCAAGTGGTTCAACAGCAGTATTATCAGATTGGCACAGACATTGCTCGTCTTGAAGAATCTATTCAGCAGAAGCTCGCTGAAAAAAATCGCATTAGCGCCGCGATAGAAGAAGTTGAACGGGATTTAAAAACCGCATCTGAACGAGTGCAATTCGATAAAGCACAATTAGCTAAAAGCAATGATGCTTATAAGTTGTTACAGCAAAGTCTTATTTCTATACAAGAGGATTACGATAAGCAACTTTTAAAGTTAAAGCATTTGCAAGCTGAAGCCAACCAGAACCAGGAAGCCTGGGAAACGTTTTTAACTAGGAAAAATCGAGTGCTACGTGAGGCCGAATTGACTTCATTGCAGCTAAAGCATCTCTCCGAGCGGAAAAAGGATTCCTTAGTTCGGCTTGAGGCTTTAAACCAAGAACAACATGAGCTTGAGATTGAAGACTTAGAGCAAGAGGTCAATCAATTAATCAATGAAGAACGTTCAATTGCGCTGCGTTTAGAACAAGTTCAAGTTCAACACCAGAGCGGACAAAATCAAATCAAGAGTTTACGGACTCAAATCACCGAACAAGAACAGCAGCTTCGCATTGCTCAGGCAAAAGCGCAACAAATCGCGACAGAATACGCATCGTTAACAGCGGCGCAGCAAGCGGCGATTCAAGCGAAAAATGAATCGTGCAATTTACCTCAATGGCAAGATAAGCCGCGCATGATTGATGAAATTCAGGTAGAAGATGCTTGGCAATACGCGCTTGAACTCGCCCTTGGAGACAGTATTCAAGGGATTATTGTCGGCACCGTGGAAGAGGCCTTCTTAAACGAGCATCTTACTCATTCTGCGGTATTGGTAGTAAAGCAAGAAAAAACACAAACTCACGCTCGTTATCCTCGCTTAATCGATAAAATGAACGGTCCTATCCCGAATTGGATTTATCCTCTTCAACAAATATACGCAGCAGAGCATTTAGAAGACGCATTACGGTGGTTGCCATCTCTTTCTGAAGAACAATCTGTAATCACTGCTGATGGCATCTGGATGGGGCGAGGCTGGATAAAAATTGCTCCCCAAAAAAACACAAATGAAACCAGTCTTCTGACCAGACAAAAAGCGCTAGCCTCACTTGAACAAAGAAAAATAGAAGCAAACGACAATGTCTCAGAACTTCATAATTCCTGCACTCACTTGCACGATAAACTGAACCAAATTTCAGCTGAAGTAGCGTCATTAAAAGACTCGATCTTTACTATTCAAGATAAATTACATCAGATAAAAGCGATTAAAGACCAGAAGCAAAAGACTTTAGAAGAACGCAAAGCTCGGCAGTTTAAGTTAAGGGATGATATTGAAACCTTAACGCAAGTCATTGAGTCTTTGGCTGAGGAAGCAATACAAGCTGAGGATAAAGCCAAAGCATTCGAACAGGAATGTTGTTACTTTAATGACGAAGAACAATTATTGTTGCAAGCAAAGAAAGAAGCCGAATCATCTTACGCCTCAAGTCAGCATCAATTAGAGGCTATGCGGAAACTGTTAGGACAAACTCAATCGCAACATGATCGCGAAGCGTTATTGATCGAACAACATAAAACTTCAATCACACGCGAAGAACTCTCTATTGAATCTTTAAAACAAAAACAGCAAGAATTGTCCGCACGCCATAGAGCACTCAATATTCCTGAAGAAACTCTTCGCCAACCGCTGATTGAAAAAACAAAAGCGTTTAATGAACTCGAGGTTTCCTTATCGAATTGGCGAGAAACAATAGAAGAACTGCAAAGACAGATCAGTGATATTAACCAGGCAATAAAACAGGAGGAAAGCTTTGTTCAGACGTTGCAGGAGTCACTGCAACAGAAAAAGCTTGAAGAACAGGCTTTACATCTTCGCAGAGAAGGATATGTTGAATCCCTAAGCACCATAGGGTTAACACCTGAAGAGGTACTCCAGGCAATGACTGAAGAAACCTCACTTGCCCACCACGAGAGTGTGGTTAAAGAACTTGAAGAGAAAATTAAGCGCTTAGGTGCTATTAATCTTGTGGCCATTGAAGAATATCAAACCGAGCTGGAACGAAAACAACATCTTGATCGCCAACATCAAGATTTATCCGAAGCATTAAATACGTTAGAAAAAGCCATTGCAAAAATGGATGAAGAAACAACAACCCGATTAAAAGCAACGTTTGATCAAGTCAACGAATCCTTTCAAATGCTTTTCCCAAGACTTTTTGGTGGGGGGCGTGCTAAGTTAGAACTTACATGCGATAATCTTCTAGAGGCGGGCGTGATGGTTATTGCCCAACCCCCAGGAAAACGCAACAGCACGATTCACATGCTTTCAGGTGGTGAGAAAGCAATGACGGCTGTTGCACTCGTTTTTGCTATTTTTCAACTGAATCCAGCGCCTTTTTGTATGCTGGATGAAGTAGACGCACCGCTGGATGATGCGAATGTTCGACGATTTTGTGCTTTGGTTAAAGAAATGTCTCATTGTGTGCAATTTTTATTTATTACACACAATAAGGTGACTATGGAACTAGCGGATCAATTAATTGGCGTCACAATGCGTGAGCCTGGTGTGTCAAGAATTGTTGCTGTGGATGTGGAAGAGGCGTTGAGTTACAGCACGATAGAGGCTTGACGTGTAAATCTTAGCATTGAGAAAGAACAAGGTTCTTAGGCAATGTTTTGTCAATTGACTTAACTTATTGGCCTGTGGTCTTGAGATAGGATTGATTTATAGGAGTTAATGATGCAGGCAAACTGGAGTTTGATTGTGAATATCTTATTGCTAGTCGGCGTATTTATTGCCATTGGCCAAATGATGCGGGTAAGGCATAAAAATACTCGTGAAAAAATGCGCCAACCTTCGATAGGTCCTGAGCTCGGTCAGGAACAGGATGATATTATTGCGATAAGAAAAATATCGAGTCATGAAGTAGAAGATACCCAGTCAAAGTCACACCCTAAAGTTAGTCCTTCTAAACAGTCTAATCGAGTCGTGATTGAGCCAAACGTTGAATCTCTAATGCTTTTTTTATTAGCAAAAGAAAATCGTGAGCTTGCGGGTTATGAACTCTTGCAGACGATTCTTGCTGCCGGGCTAAGATTTGGTGAAGGACATTTGTTTCATCGCCATCAACAACGCAACGGCCAGGGGCCTGTGCTGTGCAGCTTGGCTGCTGCGACCCCAACGGGTGTGTTTGATTTACAGAATATTGGTGCGTTCAGCGTTCGAGGGCTTTGTTTATTTATGCAGGCCAGTGGTAATCCTACGATCGATCTTGAACGCTTTGACATTATGTTAGAAACAGCAAAACAATTAAGTGAAGATTTGAATACTTTTTTATTAGATGATGAGCAGCGTCCTTTAAATGACGAACGTCTGCAGCGGTATTACGCACGCCTTAATAAACAACAAGATGAACGTCAAATGATAAATTGATATTGGGGATAACTATGATGATGTTAGCTGAGGTTGCATCTGTACTTAATGCCGTTTGCACGGAGAACTTTGAGCTGCAAGATATTTGTATTGATAGCCGGCGAGTTAACTCTGGAAGTTTGTTTGTAGCCATTAAAGGCGAGCGTTTTGATGGCCATGATTTTATCAAGGAAGCTATCTCCATGGGCGCAAGTGCTGTGGTTTGCCAGCGAAAAATTGACCATGTGAATGTTCCGCAGTTTATCGTTCAAGATACCATAGCTGCATTGGCAGATATTGCTTGTTATCATCGTTCAAAATTTACTTGTGGTGTGATTGCTTTAACTGGCAGTAACGGTAAAACGACGGTTAAGGAAATGATCGCAGCTATCCTGCCGCAACCGGCTTTTGCGACGAAAGGCAATTTAAATAATCATATTGGTGTTCCTCTGAGCGCATTGCAATTAAACTCAAATCATCGTTACGCCGTTTTTGAACTTGGAGCGAATCACCCTAATGAAATCGCTCATACCGTTTCTATTGTGAAACCTAAAGTAACCCTAATCAACAACATTGCTCCTGCACATATTGAAGGATTCGGCTCAATTGATGGGGTAGCGCTGGCAAAGGGAGAAATTCATCAAGGGTTGGCAGCTGGCGGAACAGCCATCATTAATGACGATGATGAGTATGCGCATTTCTGGGATTCGTCATTAATCGACAAAAACATTGTGCGTTTCTCTTTAAATAAGCCAGTTGACGTTTATGCTCATAAGATCACCTTGCAAACGAATAAGTGCGCTCAGTTTATGCTGATGACTCCAAAAGGAGAAGCCGCAATACAACTACAGGTTCCTGGGCTTCACAATGTGAACAATGCTCTGGCGGCTGCAGCATGCACTTACGCGCTTGGGATTGGTTTATCCGACATTAAAGCAGGATTAAATCAATTTTGTGGTGTCTCTGGAAGAATGACTCACCGGATTGGTAAGCAAGGCGCTTTAATTATTGATGATACCTATAATGCCAATTTACAATCCGCACTGAAAGCGTTGGATGTGCTGTCGCAGTATGAAGGCAAGCGTATATTTGTTCTTGGAGATATGGGGGAACTGGGCGATTGGTCTAAAAAACATCATCAACTGGTTGGTCAAGCTGCAAAAGAATTAGATATTGATGAGTTATATACCTATGGGCAGCATAGCCAACATACCACCAAGACGTTTGGTGAGCATGCCTATCACTTTACTAGTCATCAGGAATTAGCGGAATGCTTATTGAAAAAGCTAGATAAGACCACAGTGGTTTTAGTGAAGGGGTCACGTTCAAGCGCGATGGAGAATGTTGTTAATCCGTTAATCGATTTTGGATAATCGACTTCTCGCGGCTATAATTGCGCGTTTAACCATCGTATTCGTAACAAACGTTTACTGGGGCAGGGGTCGTCTGGCCAGCTAAAGTATCATAAATAGGGGTTATACATGTTATATTGGATAACGCAATTACTACAAGGACAGTATCATGCGTTTAGAGTGTTTCAATATATTACGTTTCGGTCAATTTTAGCCGCGCTGACGGGGCTTCTGGTCGGTCTTTTTTGCGGACCACGGACAATAAAATGGTTGCGTGGATTGCAGATTGGTCAAATGGTTCGCAATGATGGTCCTCAAAGCCATTTGTCGAAAGCAGGAACCCCCACAATGGGTGGTGTTCTGATTCTCCTAGCCATTACCATCAGCACCTTACTTTGGGGGGATCTTCGTCAAACTAACTTATGGGTGGTGTTGCTGGTTACCTTAAGTTTTGGCGTGGTTGGATGGGTAGATGATTATCGCAAATTAGTTTTAAAAAACAGTAAAGGACTGGCTGGTCGGTGGAAATATCTTTGGCAATCATTAATTGCAATTGTAGCGGTGCTGTTTCTCTATGTTAATGCCAGCGCTCCGATACATACACAGCTGACGATTCCTTTTTTCAAAAATATTCTTGTAGAACTTGGCCCGCTGTTTCCACTATTAGCCTATTTCGTCATTGTAGGCAGCAGCAATGCCGTGAATTTGACGGATGGTTTAGATGGATTGGCGATTGTTCCTATTATTATGGTGGCTGGTGCTTTAGGCGTTTTTTCTTATGTGGCCAGTAACGCTGTCTATGCTCATTACCTTGCGATTCCTTTTGTCCCAAACACCGGAGAGTTGACCATATTCTGTTCATCGATCGTCGGCGCAGGCTTAGGCTTTCTCTGGTATAACACATACCCTGCCCAAGTATTTATGGGTGATGTTGGATCGCTTTCTCTGGGGGCGGCGCTTGGAATTGTTGCTGTCATTATTCGCCAAGAACTGGTGTTATTAATTATGGGTGGTCTTTTTGTGATTGAGACACTGTCCGTTATTTTGCAAGTGGCTTATTTTAAATATTCTGGCGGTAAACGAATATTTCGTATGGCTCCGTTACATCATCATTTTGAACTAAAAGGGTGGTCAGAACCCAAAGTGATTGTTCGTTTTTGGATTATGACTGTTATTTTTGTATTGTGTGGATTAGCCACATTAAAGCTTCGGTAGGTGTTTATGCACTCAGCGCTTCATTTGGTGGTTGGATTAGGTCAGACGGGTTTGTCCATTGCTCGTTATCTTCAACGACGTCATGTTCCTTTCGCGGTGTTCGATACTCGTAAAAGTCCAACAGGTGCTGCGGAGTTTAAAATGGGATTTCCTGGGGTGGATTTGTATTTAGGAGAACTCCCAGATTCAATGTATCAACGTTTAAATGGAATTATATGTAGTCCCGGGGTTCCCCTAGATGCCCCTTTTTTACAACGAGCACGAGCGCAGGGCATCCCAATATTTGGTGACATTGATTGCTTGGCTCGTGAAATTAAAGAGCCTGTGGTCGCCATTACAGGCACAAATGGTAAATCAACTGTAACAACTTTAGTTGGGGAGATGACAAAGGCATCCGGTCTAACTGTGGCCGTTGCTGGTAATATTGGTTTACCGGTCTTGGATATTTTAGATGTTGGGGTTCAGTATGATTTATGGGTTTTGGAATTGTCTAGTTTCCAACTTGATTTGACCCACTCATTAGCTCCCTTAGCAGCCACGATTTTAAATATTACACTGGATCATCTTGATAGGCATCATACTTTTCAGGCCTATATTAATTCCAAGCAGCGTATATATAATCAATCGCAAGTGGTTGTATTCAATCGCGATGATAAAAACACTGATCTCCAAGCGCCAGATAATCTAGCATTGCAAAGTGTTAGTTTTGGCAGTGATGCACCTGATAATGACCTGAATTGGGGAATTATCCGAGAGGGAGATAAAATCTATTTGGCCAAGGGGCAAAAACGACTAATGTCTGCTGACCAAATGCGAATCCGAGGTGCCCACAACTGGCTTAATGCACTCGCTGCCTGTGCCCTAGCCGATGCCGCAGGCGTCGCTCAAAAGTATATGATCGAGGTCTTGGAACGTTTTGCGGGGTTACCACATCGAAGCCAATGGGTCAGAACCTTGGATGAGGTCGATTGGATCAATGATTCTAAAGCAACCAACGTGGGCGCAACGATATCTGCCATTTTAGGAATAGGAGGTTCCATGCGAGGTAAAATCGTTTTAATTGCCGGAGGCCAAGGAAAAGGCGCAGATTTTAGTGACTTAGAGCATCCCTTAAAGGAGTATGTACGAGCGGTTGTTTTAATCGGTCAGGATGCCGATCAGATAGAAGAAATTATTCCCGAATCGGTGGACGTAGTGCGCGCAGGTACGATGGAGGATGCCGTTAAAAAAGCGCGACGACATGCGAAACCGGGCGATGTCGTTTTATTATCGCCTGCCTGTGCCAGTTTCGATATGTTTCGAGACTTTAATCATCGTGGAGATGATTTTATGGCTCTGGTTAATACTTTGTGAGTATTATGCGCCCTCGGCACCTCAATCAACGCGGTCAACCCACCCACAACCCTTTGGCGCTATATGATAAGTGGCTGATTTTGGCGGTAGCTGGCCTAGTTATGATTGGTTTGATGATGGTGGCATCTAGCTCCGTCATGATTTCCACACGTACCTTTCATCAGCCGTTCCATTACCTTATTCGTCAAGCGTGTTATTTGGCATTTGGGCTAGTCATGGTGTTTATCATTCTCCGAACGGATAGCAGTGTTTGGGAAAAACTCAGCATCCCTTTATTATTAGGATGTTTTATCCTGTTAATTTTAGTTCTCATTCCTGGAATAGGGCGCATGGTAAACGGCAGCCGCCGATGGCTGTCACTAGGGCCCATCGGCGTTCAAGTCTCAGAGCTTGCTAAAGTTACCATCATTTTTTATTTATCAGGCTATTTAGTTCGGCAAAAAACCGAAGTTGAACAGAGTATTATGGGATTTATTAAACCTATGATAATCTTGTCCCTTTTTTCGGTTCTGCTGTTGCTGGAGCCGGATTTTGGTGCTTCGGTAGTGATTGCCTGTACAGCTATGGCGATGTTATTCCTCACCGGCGTTAAATTACGATATTATGTCGGCCTTGTTTTTTTAGTGGGATTGGCGCTAGCTTTTCTTGCCATTTCTTCGCCTTATCGAATGACTCGTCTAACAGCATTCCTAAATCCTTGGGCCGATCAATTTAATACCGGTTATCAATTAACTCAATCCTTGATTGCGTTTGGAAGAGGCGGCTGGTTTGGGGTTGGTTTAGGAGATGGCGTTCAAAAACTGTTTTACCTGCCTGAAGCGCACACGGACTTTTTATTTGCAGTATTAGCCGAAGAGTTAGGATTAGTTGGAATCCTATTGGTTATTGCACTATATAGTATATTGGTATTTAGAGGATTAATGATAGGGTTTAACGCTTACGTTCAAGAGCGATTATTTGCAGCCTATACAGCCTACGGTATTACCTTTTGGCTGGGGCTACAAGCGGCTATTAATATGGGAGTTAATTCAGGGCTTTTGCCCACTAAAGGATTAACTCTGCCGCTGATGAGTTACGGTGGCGCTAGTATGATCGTTTGCTTATGTGTGACGGCTCTGTTAGTGCGTATCGATCATGAAAATCGCTGGCATGCATTAGGATTAGCCTAACTTTTCCTCGTTAAGTAAAAATTTGTGGCAAACAATTGGGCAGCGTCCCTAAAGTTTCGCAAGTTGCGAAACTTTAGGGACGCTGCCTAGGGCGTAACTGCTTTCTCTAGGATAAAGCGCTAATGTGTTTTGAGAATTTGCCGATATCGATTAAACAGACCCTCAAGAGCAAGGGGAGACAATTTTGAAAAACAAACATGGTTTTTTGACCCCTAGAATGGGAAGAGTAGAACACATTCACTTTGTTGGCATCGGTGGTGCTGGCATGTGTGGGATTGCAGAAGTGTTGCATAATGAAGGATATCATATTTCGGGCTCCGATATGTCTGAAAGTCGGTCCGTACAGCGATTGAAATCGCTCGGTATAACGGTTTATATTGGTCACCGGTTAGAGAATGTGTATGGCGCTGATGTCGTGGTTCGTTCTACGGCAATTGAAGATTCCAATCCAGAAGTTAAGGCCGCTCGCGAACAAATGATACCGGTTATTCCTCGGGCCATGATGTTGGCTGAGTTGATGCGCTTTCGACATGGCATCGCCATTGCTGGAACACATGGTAAAACTACAACGACGAGTTTAGTCAGCAGTCTCTTAGCCGAGGGTGGCTTGGATCCAAGCTTTGTTATCGGTGGTAAATTAAACAGCTGCGGTAGTAATGCGCAGCTTGGCAAATCGCCTTATTTTGTGGCAGAAGCCGACGAAAGTGATGCTTCCTTTCTCTTTTTAAAACCCATGATGGCGGTTGTAACCAATATCGATGCTGATCACATGGGCACTTATGGCAATGATTTTAATACCTTACGCAATACTTTTGTGGAGTTTTTGCACCACTTGCCATTTTATGGGCTGGCAGTGTTATGTATTGAAGATGATGAAGTACGTCAAATTATGCCTATGATCCAGCGCCCGACGATCACCTATGGTGTTCGTGAAGGGGCACATTACCGCGGCGTAAATTTTCGTCAACAAGGGCTTTTAAGTGAGTTTGAGGTTCATCGCCCAAAACCGCACAAGCCGTTAAATATACAATTTAAATGGCCAGGTCGACATAATTTACTCAATGCGTTAGCCGCCATTGCAATTGCAACCGAACTTGGTGTAGACGATAATTCCATTATTAAAGGACTGTTAAACTTCCAAGGTGTCGGCAGACGTTTTCAAATGCTTGGAGAGCGGCGATTTGAGCATGGTAAGGCCATGATTATTGATGATTATGGACATCACCCTAAAGAAATTACTTCGACCATCGAAGCATTTCGTTCGGTTTGGCCAGATCGTAGATTAGTTCACGTATTTCAACCGCATCGTTTTACTCGGACCCAGTCACTTTTTCCACAATTTGTACAGTCATTGTCATTAGCGGATGAGTTGCTACTGCTTGACATCTATTCTGCTGGAGAACAATCTATACCTGGAATAAGTAGCGAAGCGCTGGCCAAAGAAATTCGTAGTCAATTTCCTAAGGTAACCTTAGTCACGGAAACGAATTTAGAACAAAATTTAAATTCTTTAATTCTTGAAGGCGATGTTGTATTAATGCAGGGAGCCGGCAGCATTGGTCAGCTGGCTGTTAATCTAATGCAAACTTTACGAGAATCCGCGTGAATACCATTGTTTCTTCTGCCCTTGAGGCGATAAGAACGTACCAAGGTGAGCTGTGTTTGAATGAACCTTTGGGCGATTACACTACTTGGCGAGTGGGTGGCCCAGCCAAGGCGCTCTACAAACCCGCAAGTCTTGGAGATTTAGCAGAGTTTTTAAAATCCTTGCCCAGCTCAGAGCCTATTTTGTGGCTAGGCTTGGGCAGCAACAGTTTGATTCGAGATAACGGCTTTTTAGGCACCGTTATCTTAACCCAAAATTATTTGAATGAATTAACCTTGCTTGATGACACAACCATTCGGGTTGAAGCGGGCGTGTCCTGCGCTAAAATGGCACGATTTTGCGCGCGCAATCATCTTTCGGGTGGCGAGTTTTGGGCTGGCATTCCAGGCACCATGGGTGGGGCGTTAAGAATGAATGCAGGTTGTTTCAATGGTGAAACATGGAATTACGTCATCGAAGTCGAAACGATTAATCGCTTTGGTGAAATCAAAACACGCCTTGCAAAAGAGTTTGATGTTTCCTATCGCCAGGTTTTGGGATTGGCAAACGACGAATGGTTTGTTTCAGCCACCTGTCGTCTACAACCAGGAGATAAAGAAGCTTCACTTCAAGTCATTAAGGACTTACTGGCACGTCGAGCTGCAACGCAACCTACCAGTGAATACAATTGCGGCTCTGTATTTCGGAATCCACCCAATCATTTTGCTGCGAAACTAATCGAGACTTCTGGACTTAAAGGATATTCTATTGGGGGCGCGCGGGTTTCAGAAAAGCACGCCAACTTCATTATTAATACCGATGGCAAAGCCACAGCCAAAGATATTGAACAGTTGATTCAAACGGTTCAAGATGTGGTAAAAGAAAAAACAGCCTATGAGCTGATTCGCGAAGTACATATTATTGGAGACTAATCAATGTCTAAGCCTATAACTCTGGCTTTACTCTATGGCGGAAAATCTGGCGAGCACGAGATATCCTTAATTTCAGCGGCTTCGGTTCTAGCTTATTTAGATAGTGAGCGGTATCAGATTATTCCTATTGGCATGGATAAGGAAGGACGTCTTTTCATAAATAACTATGAAGAATTACTGTCTTATAAAGAGTCACTCCCCGTTCATACAAACCACTCCCGCTCTTTGGATAGTTTAATTGTTAATGGTGGTTTAGCGCTTCATGCAGATGTTGTATTTCCTGTGGTGCACGGCCCATTATATGAAGACGGTTGTTTGCAAGGGGTTCTGGAATTGGCTGATGTGGCTTATGTTGGCTGCGATGTTCTGGCTTCAGCCTTGGGTATGGATAAAGACATCTCCAGGAGACTAACCAAAGCTCAAGGCATCAAATCAGCGCGTTATCAAGCATTTTCTTCACGGCTAACGGCTCAGGAAACCGAAGCGATATGCCATGAAATTTCATCCCGTTATGGATGGCCCTTATTTGTAAAACCTTGCTCAATGGGATCTAGCGTTGGGATTCACAAAGTGAACAATATGGAGGAACTCATATCCGCTGTGAAAGACGCTGGGCGATTCGATACTGAAGTCATCGTTGAAGCATTTATCAAAGGTCGAGAAATCGAGCTTGCGGTATTAGAGCACAAGAATCCTTCTGCTCCCCCTAAAGTGTCTATACCTGGAGAAATTAGAGTTAAGCACCGCGATGGATTTTACTCATACACGGCTAAGTATCTTGAAAGTCATATGACCGAGCTGTGTGTTCCAGCATTGCTCAGCGATCAAGTCGTCAATCGGCTACAAGAAGCGGCTCGTGAAATTTTCACTATTTTAAAGTGTAAAGGAATGGCTCGCGTTGATTTTTTCTATGATGAAGAACAGGATGAAATTTATTTTAATGAGATCAACAGCATCCCTGGTTTCACAACCATCAGCATGTATCCAAAGTTATGGGAAGCTTCAGGATTAAACTATAAAGATTTGCTGACTGAGTTAATCGATCTAGCACGTACTCAACATCAAGTGCGCAGGCAATTAGTTACCCACTACCAATAATTTCTTCAAGTTGTTACACTTCAGGTAACAGGTAAGAGGCATCAGAGCCGCGGGTGAGAGGGGCGGACTAAGCAAGCGTACAAGCTTAGGATAAAATTCTGATCCCTGACCTCTCTTAAAACATATCGTGGAACAACGGGATGGAATCGAGTAAAGCGCGACTTCGCTATTCAAGCCATTTAACACTGCTGATTATCTTTGCGTTATTACTGTCCTTGCGCTTGCTTTATTTATTTATCGCCGATCCGTCGCGTTTCCCAATTAATACGATACAAATTTCCGCGACTTATCAGCATATTAGCCGTACTCAACTTGAAAAAATTCTATCGAATTACATGGGGTCAAGTTATTTTACTCTTCCTACAGGGGAGCTCCTGCATCAACTACGCGCGCTAGACTGGACTGAGCAAGTTGAAATCGATCGCGTATGGCCTGACACCATGAAAATCACTTTGATTGAGAAAAAACCGGTTGCCATTTGGAACAATCAATTGATTACTGCTAAGGGAGAATTTCTGGGAAATGATGTTGCTTTGTACAGTTCGTCGTTACCAAGGCTAAATGGTCCCGAGAATCAGCAGTTAGACGTCTTACAAAATTATCAAAAATTGAGTAAGCTATTAGCAATAAATGGTTTGAGTGCTTCTTCACTGCAATTACGTGAAAATCAGGCCTGGGATTTAACGTTAACGAATGGCATTAAATTGCGTTTGGGTAAGCGGGATTTAGAACCGCGATTAGAGCGTTTTTGTAGGGCTTATCCTGCGGTGTTTGCAGATAAACAAGAGCAACTGTCTAGTGTTGATTTACGTTATGCCCGCGGTATGGCGGTGCAATGGAAACAACAAACGGGAAGATAATGGCTAAAAAATCTGAAAAAAATATCATCACTGGTCTCGATATCGGTACCTCGAAAGTTGTCGCTTTGGTGGGAGAGGTTACGCCCGATGGCTCTATTGAGATTATTGGCATCGGTCGACATCCATCGCGTGGCTTGAAGCGAGGGGTTGTCGTTGATATTGAAGCAACTGTGAACTCAATCCAGCGCGCTGTTCAAGAAGCAGAATTGATGGCAGGATGTGAAGTCCGATCCGTTTATACTGGAATTGCTGGTAGCCATATTCGTAGTTTAAATTCCCATGGAATAGTTGCTATTCGCGATAAAGAAGTGACCCAAGTTGATATTGAGCGCGTTATTGATGCCGCCAAAGCGGTAGTCATTCCTGCCGATCAAAAAATTCTTCATATTTTGCCACAAGAATTTATCATCGATAACCAAGGAAGCATTCGAGAGCCAGTGGGTATGGCTGGGGTTCGTTTAGAAGCTCGTGTTCACATTGTCACTGGAGCGGTCAGCGCTGCACAAAATATTGCAAAGTGTGTGCGACGGTGTGGTCTTGAAGTCAACGACATTATCTTAGAGCAGCTCGCATCCAGCCATGCTGTTTTAACAGAAGATGAAAAAGAACTGGGCGTCTGCTTAATCGATATCGGTGGTGGCACAACCGATATTGCGGTCTTTTTAGAAGGCGCAATACAACACACGGCAGTTATTCCTATTGCTGGCGATCAGGTCACAAATGATATCGCAGTGGCGCTTCGAACACCCAGTAAAGGGGCTGAAGCCATCAAATTAAGTTATGGTAGCGCTTTGCCTGAATTTGCTAATGCAAATCAAATGATTGAAGTCTTAAGCGTCAATGAACGCCCTGGTCGAAAAATATCAGCCAAAGTCCTTTCTGATGTGGTATCTGCACGCTATGAAGAGTTATTTACCTTGGTAAGAAATGAATTACGTCGTAGTGGTTTTGAAGATCTCATTGCTGCCGGCATGGTGTTAACGGGAGGAGCTTCAAACGTAAAAGGGGCAATCGAACTAGCTGAGCTTTGTTTTGAAATGCCGGTTCGCCATGGGTGCGCTCATCAAATTTCCGGACTGAATGAAGCCGCTACGAATCCTTCGTTAGCCACTGGGGTTGGGCTATTATTGCATGGGCTTCAACAGCAATATGAAGGTGGATACAATGTGCCTGTATTGAAAGATACTGCCAGTGGTATATGGACACGAATGAAAAGCTGGTTTCAAGGAAATTTTTAAACGTCTCTGAGTCGAGCGCATTAGAAGGCATTTTAGAACAGGTCGGTTATTCCAATGGAATGGTTCGTATGTTTTCTAAACAAGTATTTAATAGGCTTATTTGCACCATTGGGAGATCTTGCTATACGATAGACTAGTAAGCAATAGATGGTGTGAATTTGAATAGTCATTTTTGTCGAATATGATGATGATCATATCCAAAAAAAAGTTAGATGTGGGATGTCAGAAAATACATTAAGGGATGTTCCCTAGGCAAACGGGAGAATTTAAGCCCTTTCGCATTATATTTTCAGGCCGCATAGGATCAACTTAACCACATGGGGTAAAGTAATGTTTGAATTAATGGATAGCCAACAAGACAATGCCGTGATCAAAGTCGTAGGTGTTGGAGGTGGTGGCGGAAATGCTGTTGAGCACATGGTTGCTGAAAATATCGATGGAGTAGAATTTATCTGCGCGAATACGGATGCGCAGGCCTTGAAAAATTCTAATGCCAAAATTCATATTCAGCTAGGCGAGCAGCTCACCAAAGGGCTAGGTGCGGGAGCGAATCCGCAAATTGGCCGAGAGGCTGCTGAAGAGGATCGAGAGCGCATTAAAGAAGTGTTGCAAGGCGCTGATATGGTGTTCATCACCGCGGGTATGGGAGGAGGAACCGGGACAGGCGCTGCCCCTGTATTTGCTGAAGTGGCTAAAGAACTAGATATTCTAACCGTTGCAGTGGTCACCAAACCCTTTTCTTTTGAGGGCAAACAGCGAGCTATGGCTGCCGAAGAAGGCATTCGTCGACTTGCAGAACATGTAGATTCTTTAATTACGATCCCAAACAATAAATTACTCAGTGTTCTTGGTAAAAACATTAGTTTACTCAATGCGTTTAAAGCAGCTAACAATGTATTGCTGGGAGCAGTTAAGGGCATCGCCGATTTAATCACACGCCCAGGATTAATTAACGTTGATTTTGCAGACGTTCGCACGGTGATGTCTGAAATGGGAATGGCCATGATGGGTACAGGTAACGCCAAAGGCGAACAAAGAGCTCGCCAAGCCGCTGAAGCCGCTATTGCTTCTCCGTTATTAGAAGACGTCAACTTTTCGGGCGCTCGTGGCATATTAGTGAATATTACTGCCGGATTGGATATGTCCATAGGCGAGTTTGAAGAAGTCGGCGATGTGGTTAAAGGCTTTATCTCGGACGATGCAACGGTGGTTGTTGGCACGGTAATTGACCCCGAAATGACTGAAGAGATGCGTGTTACTGTGATTGTTACCGGGCTAGGGGATGCTCGTCGTCAAAATCAACAGCAATCGGTTGCTGGGAAAGCGCGACTACTAGAAACCCGTCGCGGTGATGGCTCTCTGGATTATGAGCAGTTAGACCGGCCTGCCGTGATGCGTAAGCAAGCAGCTACCGCAGCGCCCACCTCTTCTTCTAAATCAAATGCTGATACCATTCCGGATGTGGATTATCTTGATATCCCTGCTTTTTTACGTCGACAAGAAGAAGTTTAAACTTGCAAAAACGGCCGCGAGCCGTTTTTGCTTTGAATCATTTCTTTACATGCGCTATACTGATAAAAAAAATTAGACTAATCAATAAATTGTTGATAATATTTCGGGGTTTTACGCCAGTAAATTTAGGTCAGCTTATAAGGTGAGCACTGAATGATAAAACAACGTACTCCGAAGAAAGTAATTCAAGCGACAGGTGTCGGCTTGCATTCCGGTGATAAAGTGCTCTTAACCTTAAGGCCTGCGCCTATTAATACCGGTATCGTTTTTCGTCGCATCGATCTTTCCCCGGTTGTGGAAATTTCTGCATCCTATGAAAATGTTTGCGATACCATGCTATGTACGTCCCTTCATCAAAATGACATTAAAATAGCTACCGTTGAGCATCTATTATCCGCACTTGCTGGGCTTGGTATTGATAATGCTTATATTGATATTAATGCTCCAGAAATTCCCATTATGGATGGGAGTGCTGCGCCCTTTGTTTTTTTAATACAATCCGCAGGCATACGGGAGCAAAATGCTGCAAAGCGCTTTATCCGAATTTTAAAGCCCATTCGTATTGAAGAGCAGGACAAGTATGTGCAATTTCTTCCTTATAACGGCTATAAAGTTTCCTTTAAGATCGATTTTGATCATCCTGCATTTAATAACAAGCCTCAAACCGCTGAATTTAATTTTTCCACGACCTCTTATGTTAAAGAGGTATGCCGTGCGCGAACGTTCGGCTTTCTTTCTGATTATGAAAAATTAAGAGAAAATGATTTGGCCAAAGGTGGTAGCTTAGACAACGCGATTGTCGTTGATGATTATCGCGTGTTAAATGAAGATGGCTTGCGCTTTGATGATGAGTTTGTAAAACATAAGGTGCTGGACGCTATTGGTGATTTATATCTTTTAGGCTCGGGTTTAATTGGTGCGTTTGAGGGTTATAAATCTGGTCACGAGCTGAATAATAAGCTTTTATGTGAACTCATGGCTCGTCAGGATGCTTGGGAGTACACTTATTTCGATGCCGAAAATTATCAGCCTGCAATTCCTGCCGGTTTAATTCCGTTGGAAGTGTAATTTAATTCGCTTCCACCTTTCCGCAAGTCAGTGTAATTTTTTACCATTTGGCACATTAGGTTCAACTGTTACTAAGCAGATATCCCCGTTATTATCTGAGAAACCAACCAGTAAAAACTGGGAAATAAATCCAGCGATATTCTTTTCACCAAGATTAACGCACCCGACTATTGCACGACCAAGTAGCGTTTCTGGAGAGTAGTGTTTAGTTACTTGCGCTGATGTTTGTAAAATGCCTATTACGGAACCAAAATCGGCCCATATTTTGTAGGCGGGCTTGTTCGCTTTTGGAAATTCTTCAACCTTCACGATTGTCCCCGAGCGCAAATCCACTTGCTCAAATGCATCATAAGATATTGTCATGGTTTAATCCTTATCGGCTAATTTATAAAATGCTTCTTTTAAGTCTTGATGCTCAATCATATCTGCTTGGTTGACAATCGCTTGACGGGCATTTTCTGAAATGGAAAGCTTCTGTTTCCTTTTTTTTTCCTGGGTATTGTCCAAAACGGCAATTTCTAATTTTATTGAAGCAAGCTGAAATAATCCAGCTTCTCGCCTTAGCGTGTCCCGAAGATTAGGAAGACTATAACGAAGTTCTGAAGCAAAGATTTGTTCGGTTAAGATTAATTTAAGGCATCCGTTATTAAAACTCCCAACGGAGCAATAGTCCTTCATAGAAGAAGGCAAGTAGGACTTTATAATTTGGTTTACCGTTTCAAGTTTCATGGCATGGTTGCAAATTTCAACTAGCTTAGCATTTAGACACCGATTTATAGGACGTATCATAGGGTCACCTCTCAGGTGGAATCAGAAATCAGCTGAATCTTGATCCTTGACTCCTGACTCTTGGCTTAAAATGGTATAAAATGAAGTATATTTTAACGCTTGTTTTGGTACTTTACTAACAAAAAGGGTTTTGAATGGCGGAAAATAATATTGTCTATCAAGCAAGGCTTCATTGGGTTCTATTTTTATGGCCTATAATTCTATTAGCCGTTTCTGGATATCTTGCTTATACGTACGAAATGATTCGACAACCCGCCTTGTACATAGGGTTAGTCGCTGTTATTTGGTTTTTAGTGATGTGGGCCAATTATGAGTTCTCTCTTTTAACTATAAAAAATAAACAAGTGATTTTGAAAACTGGAATTTTGGTCAGAAAAACCATTGATATTCCTATGAATAAAATTGAAAGTATTGATATTAGCCAATCCATATTTGGAAGTCTCTTGCATTATGGCTCGCTCGTTATCACAGGAACCGGCGGTACACGCCAAATGGTCAATTACATTAATAAGCCGTTAACCTGCCGTCGCTACATTGAACAACAAATGCATGATTGAACACATAACCCAAGAAGAGGAAGCCCACCTTCGCCTTCTTTGTAAACGCTATCTAAACTTACCTATCGATACGATCACCCCATTAAACAAGCAAACGACTAATCTTCTTTATTTAATTCATGCTGAGCAAAGAAAATACATTTTAAAACAATTAAATCCTCTGACATGGCTAGGTAAACGAACACAGCAAGAGATAACGTTTAGCGAATCAGTAACCTCTTTGGTGGCCGCGCAATTAAAAAATACTAACGCTGCTCTGCTATGGCAGGGGCAACATTATCTCATTCCTGAACTTGAAAAATGGTACATTTTAATTCCTTTTGTAGAAGGAGAAATTTGCCGAAACTGGTCTATTCGCCAGTCTGAGCTTCTTGGCCAAACCTTAGCTTTAATTCATGCGAGTTCTTTACCTCAAAAAGAAGCCAAACCTTTTCCTAAACTCAATCTGGATCAGGCTCTCATGCCATCCCGCTGGCAACAACGTGTTGAGCGCATCAATGAGAACCGTTTCCATCGCTTTGAGGAATGGGTTACCAGCCATCGCGACTTGCATGCTGGCAACGTCATTTGGACTCAAGAATCGATCCCGCATTTGATTGATTGGGAGAGCATTGGCTTAATTCACCCCTTTGTGGATCTTGTAGGGTTAGCTTTGAATGCGGCTGAAATTCCGATGTGTCGGTTTAATTCTGCCAATTTTTGTGCGACGCTTGAAGGTTATCGCATTATCGCAGGATCATTGCCCAAAGAAGATACTCTTCTTTGGGAACAATGTGTTCACAGTTGGCTACTTTGGTATCAATACAGCCTAGATCGCAAGCAACATCAGGAAGCTAAAGACACCATGATGGTTCTAGATTTAATTGATGACCATTTTAATAAGATGAAAGAACTCTACCTCACGCGGCCACAATCTCTAGGTATTTGACCTTGCCTTATGAAGAAGCGCGCATTTTTCAACTAGGTGCAGGGATTGGAACTTGCCGACAATCTTCTACGAAATGCTTACCTTTACTTTGAGCAAAAAATAAAGGACTGCGGCCAGTGGCTAAAGAATATGCTCCGAGTCCAATCAGGCCTGGAATAATACCCGTGATGATAATAGCGATCACTGCTAAACTGCTTTTGACAAATTGCTTCCAGGAAGCATCACGGTGGGTTTTTAGTCTCACTTCATTATCTCTTAATGAGGTCATGAAGTTCTGTATACGTTCGCTTGGCTTTAGGTCAACATTTTCTAAACCAAGCTTCATGTTATAAACAGCATCAAATTTTTCTTTAATTTTGTTATAACAATCGGCTTGTGAAGCGTCAGCAGCAATGTCTGGTAAAGGCTGCTTAAAATCAGGGTTCGCGGGAAGTGATGAATTAAACTTCTTTGCTTTAAGCCAAAGGTGATGAAGATACTGCTCAGTCAAGACTAATAATTTGTCATGAATTAATGCTCCGCACCGTGTTTCAAAACGACCACTTAGAGCTTGTGATCGTTGCTGCATTGCTTCCTTCTCGCGGTTAAGAATTTCAAGTTGTTCTTCAAGAGCCACATTTAGATCGTTTGAATGTTGCTGCAATGCTTCCTTCTCCTGGTTAAGAATTGCAAGTCGTGCTTCAAGAGTCACATTTTCTAACTCAACGCTTTGAAGGCGCTGAATCCTATCAAGAGCTTCAGGCGAGGGAGCGCCTAATGCGATAGCTAGGGGTTTAATAAGTTCGAAAAATACACCGCCAACGCCTTGGGGAATGACGCTTAAATTATAGTTTTGTTCTTTTAAGAATTTACCAGCGAGCATAAGTATTCTTGTGCTGCATAACTCCAGTTGGTAAGGATTAAGTTCTAAGGGTTGGTCCCCGACCAGTTTATTTAACTCTGGATGGTTTGATTTTAAACTAAGGGCTTTATGATGCAGTTCTTCTAAAATTTGCAGGTATTGCTCAGTAGAACAATCCTTAGCATCTTGGTATTGGTTTAACAAACTCGAGTATTGAATTAATCGATTCGTAAGCGCCTCTTTACTCTCGTCAGATTGCGTTGATCCGGAAATGCGTTCGAACTCCTGCGTTAATAATGTTTGAACTACTTCAGGCGTTTTTTCAGAAGAATCAAGAGCGGTATGTAATTCATTAAAATCAGGATCGTTTGCAAGGGTTTGTTGAAACGTTTCAATCACTTGAGATGGCTCAGAATATTGAATCGATAAAGTGATTTGATCATCGATTTTTTTTGCTTGCTCGAGAATATTGTGGTAGTGCGATTCTACGGTGCGTTTAACCCCGGTTTGCAAAATCTCTTGACAACGTTTTAAGATGTTTTTATTTACGTCTTCGTCAATGCCAAGATCTTCAATGCCCTTAGTGAGTGTTGTAAAAGGAGCTTTTAAGATCTCTAGCAATCGTATTTTTTCTTCTTCAGTGAGATGGTTGCTCAGATATTTTTGACCAACCGAGTCAACCAAATTTGATAACGCTTCGAAAAATAATTCTGGAAGGTCTTTGTTACTAAACAGGCGTCTAAGAGGAGATGGTTCAATGCCGTCTGGCTCTTTCATCTGTGCAATTACCTCTGTTAAAGCATTATTAATAGCAGTTACAATTACACGGGGTTCTGTTTCTTGAATATTTGGAATATCGATCACGCGCTTAACTACCAAGGCAGCGTGCTCTGTGTTGACAATATCACCATTCATAGCAGGCGTTAATGCGGCCATGCTGTGGTAATCTTGGCTTCGAAGATGGATATATCGCTGGCCATTGATGTCGGTCAGTCCAAGATATGGGTACGAAGAAGTCTGAAACCAGGCATAGGCATCGTTGTTTTGCTGGATTTTTTCATATAAATCTAACATGTAACCTGGGCGCTTCTGTTCGGGAAGAATCAAAAATTCATGAACAACTCGGTCTAGGTCGGGATGATGAAGATCAAACTCACCTGGCAGGTCAAATTCGGTTGTTGCAGAAGTCTGATGAAAAAATTGTAATAATTTACATAAGACAAGTTCTTGAACGTGATACGTATCGCGTTTCTCGATCGTTTCGGGTAGGTTTTGGTATCGCTGACTGAAAAGATTACCAGAAGCCGTTCCATGATGGCCTGGCAATACCATTGGATGAACTCCTGCAGGTATTATGGGAATAAAACAATGGGTTCGTTCGTCACGACTTAAAATCAACTGAACCTTATCAGCAGGCGGCTCCAAATAAAACCGAGGATCATGCCAACCGAATGTAGGTAACGCAAAGCGGGTATCGCCAGGGACTGGATCAATTAAAAAGGCATTGATTTTCAAATGCGATAACCGTTCGCCAAGGGTTGTGCGTCGGTCAATATTGTCTTCAGCAGAATCAGGGCTGGCGTGAAAGAAAAATTGAAAAGCAGTCTTAGTTCGATTGCTAGGGGTTTCTAACAAAATATTATACAGCGTTTTTTCAGGCTGAGTGCGTAAGGCTTCTTTAATCCGTTTAAGCTCATGCATCACCAGGATCGCTTCAACGGCGCCACGACTATGTGCGGATAACTCCAAAGTTGTTTTTCCACTTGCTACAGCTCTTAATGCTAAAAACACAGCCTGCGCGATTCGTTGTCCTACTTCAGCGCCGAACGTGGTTGGCCCGTTTAAAACATCCACAGACTCTGAAGAAAACGATAAAGCGGATTCTTGCTCCCCTTCTTCACCAACTTCTCCCATAACGGTTGCAGCGACTTGAGCGGCATAAGAGAGTGTTTCACCTCGCACATACTCTTTGACCCCGACTGGCGAAGGCTTAGAGGTAAATTTAGTATCTGTTCCAAGTAAAAATAGATAATGATTGGGATTGCCAGTAGGTTCTGCGTCTAAAAGCGTGTAAAGTTCATTTAAATCATTTGGCTTTTTCATAGATGCCCCAATGGTTAATCAACAATCCATTGCAAGATAGAGTAAAAAGTTTATAAATTACACAATGTTAACACAATTGGGTTTGTGTAGTCAATTTGTGATCATTGAGGGGGCAGATGGATCGCAAAATTTAGCAGTATCTGCTAATCTTCTTAACTAAACGAATTCACAGGCTTTATTTTCTTATGGATCCGAAAGACTACTATCAAATTATGGGGCTTAAGCGCGATGCGACCGAGAAGGATATTAAAATGGCGTATCGCAGGCTGGCTCGCAAATACCATCCTGATATTAGCAAAGAACCGAATGCTGAAGAAAAATTTAAAGAGCTTGGTGAAGCTTACGAGGTTTTAAAAGACCCTGATAAGCGTAAATTGTATGATCAATATGGACAAGATTGGGAGCAAGGCCCGCGAAGGGAGCAGACCTCACAGCAATACACTTGGCAGGGGGCGGGTCCTGAGCAAGGGTTCTCATTTGATGAAGATTTTTTGGAGTCGATATTTGGCGCTCGCCCAGGTGCGCGTAGACAGCAGCCGGCATATAAGGGCGCTGATTACCATAGTGATATTCATATCAGTCTTGAAGAAGCTTATAGCGGTACGGTTAAAGAAATAAGAATTCCAGCAGCCGAACCCAATTTGAGGCCTCAAACGCTTCGGGTTAAAATTCCTGCGGGTGTCAAATCAGGTCAGAATATTCGTCTTTCAGGCAAAGGCGGCCCGGGTTTCGGAGGCGGTGAAAAGGGCGATTTGTATTTGAAAGTTCATATCCAAAAACATCCTTATTTTGATGTCAAAGAAAAGGATGTTTATCTTACGTTACCCATCGCTCCCTGGGAGGCAGCATTGGGGACTACAATTTCTGTACCGACGTTAGGTGGTGAAGTGGATTTGAAAATACCTCCTGGCTCACAGGCCGGCCAAAAACTTCGTTTGAAACAACGCGGTATGCCTGGAACACCGCCTGGCGATCAATACACGATATTAAAAATTGTGATTCCCCAACCCCAAACGGATGCAGCTCGCGAGTTATACAAGAAAATGGCTGAAGAAATGCCGTTTAATCCACGTGAAACAATAAGGATTTAAGCCATGACTGAGAAGAAAATCATTGCAGGCATCTTAATGGATGACAACGCCTCAGTCACGTTTATTGAGGTATGTGAACAGTATGATATTTCTGAAGAAGAATTAATTGAAATGGTGGAACATGGCGTAGTTGAAATCCAAGCAAACAATATAAAGCGATCCACGTTCGATTATTATTCATTGACCAGGATTCAGTCTGCTTTAAGATTAAAATATGATCTCGGAATTAATACACAAGGGGTAGCGCTTGCTCTTGAGTTATTAGATCAATTAAACGCACTGCAAGATGAACTGGATATTTTAAAACGACACGTCGATAATCCCTGAGCATCCTTTATATCAATTCATAGCATGGGGCCTCTAGCTCTATTGTTGGCTTATCGGGTTGGGCGCTTTTAAATAATCCATAAGCGCATACACCAGCTCCGAGTCCTGCCAATGCAAAAGCAGAGGTGGCGGCGATTGCGGGAACACCGGCGATGACAATCAAACCAACAAAAGCCAGCACAGCCGTTGCAAACGCTGCGACACATAAGACGGAAGCTAAAACCGCCCCTGCTTTTAATAAAAAACTATAATTTGGTGTTTGAGAGGGTAAATGTCTTTTGACATGGGAATAGGTATGCCGAGAATTTACCTCACTTCTTAAGTCTTCTAACGCTTCTAAGGTCGTATGAGCTTGACCCTCACCAAGCTTTAAGGCAATGTCTTGAAATTGATCGCAATCAAAAACGCTTAGCCCATCTTTGCCATTGATTTCTCTAGGATCGTTGGTTCGTTCCCAGTGTCCTAGATCAAGTGCATCTTGATGATACATGTAAACATCAGCAATGGGCTTATCGACATCAATTCTTCGAGGCGGTTGCCCTTCTTTCTGATAAACTATCGAAAATCCTAAATGCTGGGTTACAAACAATACGATTTCTTCAGGGTCAAGATTTCTGTATCGTCCATTTTCCATAATAGTAGTTAATCCCATAAGATCGGCTTCGTCAGGATAAGGGAGTATTAATTTGTCTGCAGGAGGTCGTTTAAGCTCCATGAAAAGCCGTAACACAGGTCCTAACACGATCTGGATTTCAAAGGGATTATATCGGGCTAATATTTTATTAAATTCTTCCCAGGTGAACGTTGCTTTATCAAATTCGTAAAAATCAGCAAAGCAATCTTTTAGAAGCTGATAAGCATCGTTATGCTGGTTATCATAATCTTTATTGGTAGCGTATTTAATAATTTCTGCTGTTAGTTCAGGCGTTATTAAATGCAATCCGCAGTTATTTAAATAACCCAAAATGCGCGGTTGTCCCATGGATTTTCTCAATATAGAGTAGTAATTATTTATAGTTTAAAACTAAAACCTTAAGTATATCTTAAATTTATGAAGCATTTTGGTTTTTTATGTTATTTTGCAGCCGTTACGTTATTTTTTAACTTACCGTTTCACGTACTTTCCAGATACGATAAGGATTAGTAGAGGATTTTGATTGTTTAATCCATAGCATTAACGGTAGATTGTTTTGAGTATTAGGCGCTTTAGCGCTTTCTAACGTGACGCCAAACGTATATTTTTTTCGGATGGTTTGTAATGAAGACCAGACTGTATTGGTCTCTTTATTATAATCATTAAGGATTAATTCATCCCCTCTAAAAATAATTGCAACCCCGGTTAACTCATGTTTTAAAGCCGATTCCAACCCTCGCCAACGAGCGTTTTTACTGCGTTTTACCTCGGCTTCTGCGGGACTATTTTGGTACGCAACTCTTAAATGTGGGTGTTTTGCCAGTTGTATAAAATGATGTTTTGGTTTTTGCTTAAGGAAATGATCGCACAGTGCATCCACCAAATAGCGATATCGTCCAGAGATTTTAGGGCTAGTGCCAGGCATATTATTAATAAAAATGGCAAAAGCGAGCGTATGCGCGTTGGCCGTGTAAAGATAGCCCGATAAGCTGACAACACCCGTCATGTAACCTGTTTTCGCTCGAATGAAGCCTTGTTGCTCGGGTTTTCGAAATCTTCGCTGTAAGGTTCCATCATGACCTGCGATTGGTAATGCTGCGATGTACTCATAGGTTAATGGGAAACGATCGTGTAAGTATCGTAATAAACCCACCGTTTGCAGGGGCGTTAATTGATCGTAGCGGGATAAGCCTGACCCATCGGTTAAAACAGCGTTCTCAAGATTGACTCCGGTTTGCTTTTGCAGAAAGTTTTTAACGGTTTCTTGAGCCTGCTTCCAATTTAATGGCGTGCCGCTCAGCTTTGCGGCCGTATGTAAAAATAAGCTATCCGCGTATAAGTTATCAGAGGGTTTTAGCGTATCTGCCATTAATTGCGCAATCGGCTTTGAGCGTTGCGTGCTTAACAGCAGTAAATTTCCTGGACTGTTTCCTAAAACGATGTCGCCATCGAGTTTAATATGAATATCCAATAACTTTTGACGAACAAGCGTTTGTGCATACCGCAGAGGATTTTGAATGGGGATGCGTTGTTGCACCGCCCATTGACCTACGCCTACACATCCGCGAACGGTCAAGCGGTTTTCTCGATCCATACTGAAATCAACCCCACAGGAACGACCATTGGGTTTGGTGTTAACTTGATTGTTAATCAGCCAATTTCCACTGGGATTATCGGTTTCGACCAGCGCAGGAATGCCTGGTTTGTGGGCTGGATTCACAGTCACGGTTAAGCGGTTTTCATCTAGGATTAAAGGCGCTATAGGCGCTCCATAGCTGTGTTTTAAATCTTCGACCATCCATCCTGGCGCTTGTGGAGTGATATAACGATTCTGGCTCAGGATGACAACATTTCCTTGGATTCGTTTAATCCCTAATGACTTTAAACTGGCCAAGAGTGATGCTAAATCATTTTGGTTAAAAGACGGGTCGCCAGGAAGGTGAAGATAGAGAGAGCCTTTTAATACACCCTGTTCAATCATTGAAGCGTTCGTGCTTAATTGATTTTTATAGCGATAGTCTGGCCCTAGCGCCATTAACGCCGCAGCGTCCGAAAATAACTTCATGTTGCTGGCTGGGATAAATGAGCGAGTAGGGTTTCGTTGATAAATCGTTTCACCAGTATTTAAATCAACGACTGATACGCCAATGTTAATTGAGGGATCAACCTGATCGATTAATCGATCGGCTGCTTTTTGTAGACTAGCGGCTGAAATAGTGGATGTAAACAGAATAAAAAATACACTAGACAAAATCCGTTTCATTTTGGACCTTAGACTAAGTTTTGAATGCTAATCATAGCTCATCCCTAATTTTTCCAGAAGACCTGCAAGCGTATCATTATCATAAAATTTTATTTTGAGCCATCCACCTTGTTCGGGATCGGTTGATATTTCGACGGGTGCGCCAAACTGTTCTGCGAGGTGATTACTTAAGTGCTTTATATCGCTAGAAGGACCAGAAGTATTCTTTGAAGCGGAATTCGTTTTGATGCTGCGGACTTCTTTTTCAATCTGTCGAACCGACCAGCCGCTCTGATTAATCTTTCCGGCCAGTTGAATTTGCGCTATAGGCGATAAGCCAACCAGCATACGGGCATGACCTTGGGAAAGTTTATTTTGTCGAATTAGTGTTTGAACCTCTGGGCATAAGGTCAATAGCCGTAAACAGTTGGCAATATGACTGCGGGATTTTCCAACTAACGTGGCGACTTCTTCTTGTCGAAAGTGAAAGTCATTGATTAACCGTTGGTACCCCGAAGCCTCTTCCAGACCGTTTAAATCTTGGCGTTGGATATTCTCAATGAGCGTCACAGCAGCGGTTTGTTCTTCAGTATAATTTCCAATGAGACAGGGGAGTTCTGCTAAGCCTACAAGTTGTGCCGCTCGCCATCGTCGCTCACCGGCAATAATTTCAAACCAATCGGGAGCCTTCTCGCGAACAATCAGCGGCTCAATAAGCCCTTGGGATTTGATGGAGGCAGCCAATTCATTAAGGCTCTCCGGCTCGAAGGATTCCCGCGGCTGGTATTTCCCGCGATGAAGCTGTTCTATCGGTAACCTTCTAAATTGGATGGTCATACGTTAACCTGAGCGCTTGGTTTATCATATTGCCACCAGCCAATATAAAAAATCATATGCGCCAAAATAGCCATAACTATTCCATATTGCCAAAAGATTAATCCAAACACGATGGATTGCCAGACGTTTAAACTCACAAGAGTGTAAAGAAAGGAACGGCTCGCTATACAACCTGCAGCGAGATACATTGGAAGCTGTCCAAGCGAGAATATAACGCCACTGGCGATAATCGCGGTCCAAATAATGGCATTGCTATAGTGGCCGATGAACAGAACACCGAAAAATGCCGTAACATTCATTAACCCCCAGCGTGCAATGACTTCATCAACCACGCCACTATAAAGCACACACCCATCAAGGCCTATAATACCTCGTAAGGAAGTCATTACGGCTTGATTATGTTTGTCTAGGAAGCGATTAAACACACCATAATACAATCCTAAAAAAACAGTCAATCCACTAATAGTTATCCCAAACACCGGCAGTAAACTATTCTGAATATTTAATCTTAGAGGTTCACCTTTTAAAAGAGGGGATAACATCGGAGCATCAAAGGGGGAGGCTTTTGACAGAAGGCTGCCTGCTAAACTCATAATAAACACCATCAGCAAGGTCTGCCCCATAGCAAGGCGGCTGATGCGTTTTTTTAATTCGTCTGAGTTATCCTTAAGGAAAAAATGAATCAAACGCGGGATGGCTATGTAAATTCCAGGTAGACAAAGTACAACTAACAAAATGATTAGCGGCCAATTTAGTGTCATAGCGTACTCTTTGCGAATTTATGATTTCCTAAGGGCACAATAATAGAATCCATCCATGTTGTCATCCCCAGGTAAAATCTGCCAGCCATAGCGAATGATTCTACCCCAGGGTTTTGGTTCTTGATTAATCGTACAATCCGAATTCGATTTTGCAAACTCAGCCATTTGGAGTTCATTTTCTTCTGGGATAACAGAGCACGTGGCATACAGAAGAAGTCCGCCTGGAGCTAATAATGGCCATAGGGAATGAAGCATTTCTCTTTGAAGAAGAACAACCGAAAGGACTTCTTCTGGGGTGCGCAACAACTTAATATCAGGATGGCGACGAATAACTCCTGTGGCAGAACAGGGCGCATCAAGCAAAATGCGATCGAACTTCCGACCATCCCACCAGGTAGAAGGCTTTAACACATCACCTGATGTTACCACGGCTTTAAGCCCTAGCCGGGCAAGATTTTCTTCAACGCGCTTAAGTCGTTTGGCTTCAATATCTAATGCCACGCACTCTAAGAGTTGTGGTTCTTCTTCAAGAATATGACACGTTTTACCACCCGGGGCAGCACATGCGTCTAGCACGCGCAACCCTGGTTTTAAATCAAGTTCAAAAGCGGCTAATTGAGCGGCTTGGTCTTGCACCGAGACATCGCCTTGACTAAATCCGGGCAACTCATGAACATTAACTGGGGACTTTAGTTCTATGCCTGAGGAGGAATAGGCTAGTGGCTTAGCTTCGAAATTTGAATCGGCTAAACGAGTGAGATAATGCTTACGGGTATTAAGTCGTTGGTTAACTCGAAGACTCATGGGTGGGTGTGTATCGTTTGCAGCCAGTATAGCTTCCCAGTGGCCTGGCCAACTCTGTTGCATCCGTGTGATAAACCAATCAGGATGATTATACTTAAAAACTGGATTAGATGCGCATTCAGCAATTAGATGACTGTGTTGCTGACAAAAACGACGCAATACCGCGTTTAACAAGCCTTTTGCCCAGGATTTTTTAATAAAATCCATTAAAGCCACCGTTTCTTTTACTACGGCATAGTCTGGAATTCTTAAAAAATGAAGCTGATAAATGCCTATTAATAAAGCCAGCCAAACTTCTAAGGATTTCGGACGTTTTGGGATTAACGCATCCGCCAAGCATTCTAGTTTTAAATATTGTCGACATACCCCGAAGCATAGCTCTTTGGTTAGGGGAGTAAGATCTGGCTGTTGGAGAGAGCTTGAGAGCGAGACTTTTTCTTGCAGCAGTTTTGTTAGAATACGTAAGGCTTGTAACCGTTCATTTTTCTTCATTTTAAAACCAGACCGACGTTTATATCACCGCGTCTTGCATTAAGCCATTCCGATACACTCATAGCCCGCCCGCCCGGAAATTGGATGCGCGTGATCAATAATCGGTGCTCACCCGTTTCAACCAAAATCCCTTTTTTATCAAGGTTTAAGATTGTTCCAGGGGCAAGTTGGCTATTTTCTGAAATAATCTGTGCTTGATGAATGCGTAAAACAGCCTCTTCAGCATGCGTATACGCCACCGGCCAAGGATTAAATGCGCGGATTTTTCGATCAATGGCTTCGGCAGATTCCTGCCAATTAATCAGTGCGTCTTCCTTTTTTATTTTGGGGGCATAGGTGGCAGTTTCATGGGTTTGAGGGGTGGCGTGGCTCGTTCCTTCTGCTAATTGATCCAGTGTTTTTAATAAGGGGGCAACGGCAAGATTGGCAAGCTTATCATGCAATTCTTGTGCGGTTTCGTCTTGTGAGATAGGGCATCGTGCGGTAGTGAGCATGTCGCCAGTATCCATGCCTTTATCCATTTGCATAATGGTAACCCCAGTTTCATCATCGCCATGTAATATGGCTTGTTGAATAGGGGAAGCCCCGCGCCATTTGGGCAGTAATGAGGCATGAACGTTAATGCATCCTAAGCGAGGAATTTCCAACACAGAAGTGGGTAATAATAAGCCATAAGCAATCACGACCATGACATCGGGTTTTAGGACTCGAAGCGCTTCAACATCGCCCTGATGTTTAAAATTGAGGGGTTGAACAATTGGAAGGTTATGTTCTAAGGCCCATGCTTTAACGGGAGAAGCTTGAAGTTTCCGGCCGCGGCCAGCAGGGCGGTCAGGTTGAGTATACACTGCCATTAAATGATGAACCGATTCTTGAATCGATTTAAGGCTTGGTAAGGCAAACTCAGGTGTTCCTGCAAATACAATCTTCAATGGTTTCATGAACGAGACTTCTGTCGTTTAAATTTCTCAAGTTTTTTTCTGGCGAGCGCACGTTTTAAAGGAGACAACAAATCAATGTAGAGTATGCCGTTTAAATGGTCAATTTCATGCTGTAGGCATTCCCCCAAAAGCCCCTGCGCTTCGATTTCAAAGGGTTTGCCAAAGCGATCCAAGGCTTTGACCTTAACTTTTTCAGCTCGAACAACTGTATCATAGGTGCCAGGAACAGATAAACAACCTTCCTGATACTCTAGCTCCCCTTCTTTGCTGATAATTTCGGGGTTAATAATGACAATTTGCTGGGATTTATCCCCAATAACATCAATGACCGACAATCTTAGATTAATGCCAATTTGAGGCGCAGCAAGCCCAACACCATTAGCATCATACATGGTTTCAAACATATCATCGATTAAGGTTTGTAGTTCATCATCGAATGATTCCACATTCACCGAGACTTGTCGTAATCTTGGGTCAGGGAGGTATATAATCTTACGAATGGTCATATCAAATCTGTTTCAAATATCGTTAAGCATGGTATTATCCCTAATACTAGGGTAAGTCGTCAATTCATCCTGACTCATAACGATAAGGCCACGAGATTGAAGATTATATTTTTTGTAGCCTGGATGAGGGCGTAGTCGAATTCGGGAATTTGTGGTTTGAATTCCTCGATTTTCTTCGAACTTCCCTAAGCTACGACACTATACAACCTAATGACTAACAAGGATTAGTTCATGCGATACATGATGTTTTTACTTTGCTTCTTAGTGTCCATGACTGTGCATGCTGTTGCTCTCTTGGCTGAAGCGCCAACCCGTTATGTGGTACAACCGGGAGATACGCTTTGGGACATAGCCAGCCGTTACCTGGATCATCCTTGGGAATGGAAGTCGTTATGGCATGCCAATCCAACGATTAAAAATCCAAATCGCCTGTATCCTGGCGCTGTTTTGGAGCTTAGTTACTACCAACAAAACCCTTATCTAAAAGTACTCTCCAATGGGACCATTAAGTTGTCGCCCTATATGAGACCTATGCCACTTGAAGAAGCAATTCCCCCGATTCCCTTAAGTGAGATTCGCCCGTTCTTGGATGGGTCTTTGGTGTTAGATAAAGACAGTCTTTCTAATGCCCCTTACATTGTTGCATTTACGAAAGAGCATTTGTTAGGCGCACAAGGAGATGAGGTATACGTTAAAGATCTTTGTCCCTCTCCTCCGCCTCCAGGCGCGGCGTTTACTTATGGTATTTATCGCCCTTGCGGAGGCTATGAGGATCCCAAAACCAAGGAATTTCTAGGGTATAAAGCGATTTTGGTGGGTTATGGTGAGCTCGTTCAAGGGGGTGATCCTGCGGTGGTTCTGCTGACAGAGATCAGGCAAGGGGTTGAAAAAATGGATCGCGTCATGCCAAATAACTACCCTGGCTTTGATATCTCATTCGAACCTAAAGCGCCTGATGTTTCGGTCAAAGGAATGGTTATTGATCTTCCTGGAGACTATACGCAAGGTGCGGTGGGCTTAGTCGTGGTTTTAAATCGTGGCAAAAACGCGGGATTACAGGAGGGTGATGTTCTAGGAGTATATAGTCCTGCAAGAGTGGTGCCAAACCCTAAATGTCCGCCAAATTGTGTGGAACTCCCTCCGGAGCGTCTTGGAGAAGTGATGGTCTTTCGAACTTTCTCGTGTACTAGTTTTGCTTTGGTGGTGCGCTCTACCCGAGCGGTCCGACCAATGGATGTTGTTACCAACCCATGAATAAACACTATTTTTTGGCTTTAAATCGCATCCCACAGATTGGCCCGCGTACCGTTATGAAGCTGTTAAATCGCTGGCAAAATCTTGAAGAGTTGTTTAATATTCGCGCAAATGAACTGGAGCAAGTAGGGCTTAGCGCTTCTCTTGCTCATGCGATCGCGTCCTTTGATCTCCATCACATTGAAAGCGACCTCCAGTGGGAAGAAGATCCGCTAAATCATATTCTCACATGGGAGGATGATTATTATCCAATGTTATTACGCGAGACTTATGACCCCCCGCCGGTTCTTTACGCGCGTGGAGATCTGACTGCGTTAACTCTACCTGCCGTTGCTATGGTTGGTAGTCGCAAACCCACCATCACTGGCGCGGAAACGGCACGTTGTTTTGCTTTGGCGCTGGCAAAACAAGCGCTCGTTATTGTTAGTGGGCTAGCCTTAGGCATTGATGCTCAAGCCCATCAAGGTGCTTTACAAGCCAGTGGTCGGACAATCGCTGCGATGGCAACAGGTATTGATAAAATATATCCCAGCAGGCATCAGCACTTAGCCGAACAAATTATCCATAAAGGTCTTCTTTTAACCGAGTTTCCTTTGGGAACGTCACCTATTCCTGGACATTTCCCCCGTAGAAATCGTATAATAAGTGGTTTGTCATTAGCCACCTTGGTTGTTGAGGCGGCAATAAAAAGCGGATCGTTGATAACAGCACGCATGGCATTAGAGCAAAATCGTGATGTATTCGCGATACCTGGCTCAATCCATAATCCACAAGCTAGAGGGTGTCATCATCTCTTGCAGCAAGGTGCAACATTAGTGACTTCCACTGAGGATGTTTTGATGGAATTAAATTTGGCGATAACACAGCCAATTAGTAACCATAATTCAATTGCGCTTGCATCCAAGAATGAAAACCTAGTAAAGTGCATTGGATTTGAAGTGACCACGATCGATCAAATCAGTGCTCGCAGCGGCTATAGCGTTGAGCAAGTGGCCTGTGAATTGGCTGATTTAGAAATTAAGGGAATTGTAAAAGCAGTTCCCGGTGGCTACATGAGGGGTACACTATGAAAGATAGCTTGTTTGAAATGTTACTGAGCTTATTTGAAAAAACCTTGTCAGAAATCAAAGAAAGCGCATCCCCTAAAAATGAATCAGATAACAATGCCTCACAAAGTAGTCTGAGTTCTCAGTCTGAACTTTCTTCAGAAACGATTAAAGCAGAAATTTTCCAATCCCCAAAATATACTTCTTTGAGGGTGTTTACCTATCATGAGCAAATGAAATTCACCAAAGCGAGCTATCAATTTTTAATGCGTATGCTGGTTTGGGATGTTATTCATCCGGATACGATGGAATTGGTTATAAATCAGTTGATATTTTCTGACTCGCGGATTGTGACCCTGGAAGAAACGAAATGGACGGTTCGAAATGTACTGGCTGACCTACTCAATCCTGATCAACTTGCATTTCTTGACCTCGTGCTCTATCAAAAAGAAAATGAGTATACCGTTCACTAATCAGAACACAGGACAGGTTTAATATTGCATGACTAAGAATCTTGTGATTGTAGAATCACCCGCTAAAGCCAAAACCATCCAAAAGTATTTGGGTAAAGACTATGATGTGTTAGCTTCCTATGGTCATGTGCGTGACCTTCCGGCTCGTAAGGGCTCAGTTGATCCTGAACATGATTTTGAAATGACTTATAGCCCTATTGAGAAGAATACACGTCATATCGAACTCATTGCGAAAGCGCTCAAAAAAGCAGACGCTCTCTTGCTGGCAACTGACCCTGATCGCGAAGGTGAAGCTATTTCATGGCACGTTTATGAGTTAATGAATGATCGTAATTTGTTAAAAGATAAGCCAGTACATCGAATATTTTTTAATGAAATTACTAAATCCGCGATTCAAGATGCCATCGCTCACCCACGTACAATTTCCATGGATTTAGTTAATGCTCAACAGGCGAGACGAGCATTAGATTATTTAGTGGGGTTTAACTTATCACCGCTGCTCTGGAAAAAAGTTAGAAGAGGTTTATCAGCCGGGAGAGTGCAAAGCCCTGCATTGAGATTAATTGTTGAACGTGAAGAAGAAATTGAGCGTTTTGAGCCGAAAGAATATTGGCGCATCTTAGCTAAGTGCACACATGATTCGACAAATTTTGAAGCTCGTTTAATCCAATTTAACGATGAAAAGATTCAACAGTTCTCAATTACTGAAGAAAATAAAGCTCAAAACGTAAAAAGCGAATTACTTAAAGAAGCTAATGGCGTTCTTCTAGTCAAGAATATTGATAAAAAACAGCGCAAGCGAAATCCTTATGCCCCATTCATAACCTCAACCATGCAACAGGAAGCGGCTAGAAAGTTAGGCTTCACAGCTCGTAAAACCATGATGATAGCTCAGCAGCTTTATGAAGGAATTGATATTGGGACGGGCACGGTTGGTCTAATCACCTACATGCGTACGGATTCGGTCAATCTTGCCGCTGAAGCAATTGAAGAAATTCGAGCCTATATTAACCAACAGTATGGCGACTCTTATTGTCCAAAGAGTCCCCGTGTGTTCAAGACTAAATCCAAAAATGCACAAGAAGCCCATGAGGCGATTCGTCCAACATCAATTAAACGTACTCCAACGATGGTTAAGGACGCACTCACGCCTGATCAATTAAAACTGTATCAGTTAATATGGAAAAGAACGGTGGCCTGTCAAATGGCAGAAGCAATCCTGGATACCGTGTCCGTGGATTTGGCTTGTGGTGAAGGAAATGTGTTTCGCGCCAGTGGATCAACCGTTGTTTTTCCAGGATTTTTAAGCGTTTATGACGAAGGGAAAGACGACGCTAAAGATGAGTCTAAAGAAGAAGAGCCTGGAACGACCGTTCTGCCTGCTTTTGAAGTGGGTGACAAGGTGTCGTTGTTGGATATTTTGGCTAATCAACATTTTACTGAGCCACCGCCGAGATATTCTGAGGCCTCTTTAGTTAAAGCGTTAGAAGAATTTGATATTGGGCGCCCGTCCACGTATGCATCCATTATCCATACCTTGCAGCAGCGTGAATACGTCGTGGTCGAAAAAAAACGTTTTTATCCTACAGACGTTGGGCGTATTGTAAGCCACTTTTTAACGAACTACTTCACACGTTATGTTGATTATACATTTACAGCACATTTAGAAGATACGCTGGATGCGATCGCCCGAGGTGAAAAAGACTGGATACCAGTGTTACGCGAATTCTGGCAGCCTTTTATTGATCAAATCCATTCCATTGATGAACAGGTACAACGCAAAGATGTCACGACGGAAGTGATCGATGAAACCTGCCCCAAGTGCAGCAGCGCGTTGGCCATAAGACTTGGAAAGCGTGGCCGATTTATTGGATGTACGGCTTATCCTGAATGCGATTATACTCAGGATTTAAGTCAACAATCGGCTTCAAAAACTGAACCAGAAGTGGTCGAAAATCGCAAATGCCCAGAATGCGGCGGCGACCTTATCATCAAAACAGGTAAGTTTGGGCGTTTTATTGGATGCAGTAATTATCCTAACTGCCGACACATCGAGCCTTTAGAAAAACCATCTGATACTGGTGTTGAATGTCCTAAATGTCATGATGCGTCTATTCTGCAGCGTAAATCTCGTAAAGGAAAAATATTTTATTCTTGTGGCAATTATCCTAAATGCGATTATGCATTATGGAATGAGCCTATTAATAAGCCCTGCCCACAATGCAGTTGGCCTATTTTGACCATCAAAGAAACCAAACGTTCAGGTCGCCAGGTGATTTGCCCTCATGAAGGCTGTGACTATCGTAGCACCGACGAATCCTTGTAAAAGACGAGTTATTTTTCTTACTGAGTGAGAAACATTTCTTGCTCAGCCCCTGAAAAAAAGAACCTATCCTATTGACAGAATAAAATCCACTAGATAAAAATGAATGTAAAGTCGTCAGTCAGATGACTTTTGGCAATTAAGATTAAGGAGTGTCAAATAAAATGTCTGAGAAGGTCCAAGGAACTGTTAAATGGTTCAATGAGAGTAAAGGGTTTGGGTTTATCGAAAGCGAAGGTAAGGATTATTTCGTTCATTTCAGCGCAATTTTAACCGATGGGTTTAAAACATTACGTGAAGGCGACAAAGTATTATTCAAAGCCGCTAGAGGACAAAAGGGTCCACAAGCAGAAGAAGTTGAAATACGTTCATAAATAATATTGCCGCTTGTATGAGATGATGCAATGTTTACGAACAGTAAACATTGCATCATTTTCACATGAGGGAATGACTAAATTGCATCAGCGTATTGCTTCCATTTTGAAGTCAGCGTAGTTCTGAACATTTTCCAAAAAAAAACAATTATTGCCCGCAAACGAATTTATTCGTCTATAGTTAACATTAAAGTTTATTAAAAAATAGCCGATTAAAATTAATAATAATCGCATAACTGAACGGTTAGAAATGGGCATAAAACAGCGACTTGTACTGCGTTCCTCCGTTTTAAAAGGACAAGTGAATAAATACACCATCTTGGGATTATCCATTGCGATTGGGAGTATAATATTTGCAACGTGTCTTGTCTCTTACCAGATGACTGGCACAATTTCACTTTCGGGAATTATTGAAGCCCAAGCCTCAAATCCTGCTTTATGGGCTTTGGATTTAAGCCCTTTTATGTTCGCCTATTGGGGACAATCATTTTGTTATCAATTGGCAAGCACCGCAGAAACGATCATTGAAGATCAAACACGAGAATACGCGCATAAAAGCGATGATTTGGCATCAAAACTACACTACGAAAGCAATCATGATAGTTTAACCAACCTTCCAAATAATCGTTTGTTGGTGAAAAGACTCGCTCAAGGGATTGAACAGAATAAAAAAGGCGAAGAGCTGGTCTTGATCATATTAACCATTGATCAATTCAGAGGTATTAATTACAGCATAGGAAATTACAGCGCAAATAGTTTGCTGGTGCAGTTTGCTGAGAAGCTAAAGTCCTTATTGTTAGAGCCTTATATGCTGCAGGCGTACATGGGGATGAACATGGTTGCGCGCTTACAAGGCGCAGAATTTGCCATCTTGATTCCTCGCTTAAGAAAAGATCATAACCTAGATCAAATCATTCAAAATATCATTGTAGAAACATCCACGAGCTTTATCATTGATGGAAATCCAATTGATATTAGAACAACTGCCGGGGTCGCTATCTATCCAGGCCATGGTGACGATGAAAAAGATTTAATTCAACATGCAAGCTTAGCGTTGCTCTCTGCTGAAAAAGAACGAAAAAATTATGCGCTTTACGAACAGGGATTAGATAAAAACTTTAAAACCCGCCAAGTGATTCTAAAGGGATTAAAGTCTGCAATTGATAATGAAGAATTTGATGTTTTATATAAGCCCGTCGTAGAATTAAAAACCGGTAAAATTATCGGCTCAGAATCCGTTATTAAATTCGATAACGAAAAATATGGCATCATGAGTCCCGAAGAGATCATGTCCCTTGTAAATGGATCGTGGGTGGTGCAAGGCTTAACATTTTATACTTTAAAAAATGTGGTAAGCCAGTTAGAGAATTGGCATAAGTCCGGTAAAAAATTATTCACTAGGGTCTATTTGTATGAAGCAATTGATCCGGATTTACCCGATGTGTTGCAAAAACTTTTGGCTGAAAAAAATGTTCCTGCAGAGTATTTGCGGATAGAACTCACCGAACAAGCTTGCTTAAGCGATCAAACGCACACCATTCCTGTTTTAAATCGTCTAAACGAGATTGGCATTAAAATTTCAATCAGTGATTTTGGTAGCGGTTATGCTTCATTTGTGTACTTGACGAATTTCCCCATAACAGAAATCAAAATCAATAAAGCATTTACGGCAGCAATGTTAGCGGATGATCGTAAGAACAGCATTGTACAAGCGATTATAAAACTGGCAGGAGCCATGGAATTAAAGGTCATTGCTGATGGCATTGATAACGAGGCGATTAAGCAAGAACTTCAAAAACTTGGTTGTACATATGGACTTGGCAGTTTTTTTTCAGAACCACTAGAGGCTGATGCGTTTTATAAGCTGTTTGAAAAAGCAGAAATAAAACAGAAAAGCGCTTCTTAACCTAATCACAACTTCATAATTTTAGTTTCTGGCAAAGACTTGAACAGGAGTTGCTGCTCATAATCCCTCTTTGTTGAATTAATTGCCTGATAAACATAAAATTGCCCGATAGATGTGTTCAACCTTGCTTGGGGTATTCCCTAGCCACCCGAGATAATTATGATTTATAGAAAAATGTTAAAATCTAAAATTCATCGCGCTACCGTGACGGAGGCTTGCCTAGATTATGAAGGCAGCATTACGCTTGCGCCAGAATTGCTTGTTGCTGCAAATATTTTACCCAACGAGGCCGTCAACGTTTGGAACGTAACGGCTGGAACACGATTTGAGACATACACCATTGAGGGGCCAGCTCAATCATTGGACGTTTGTGTAAATGGGGCTGCCGCTCATCTTGTAACACCTGGCGATATCATCATCATTGCCTCGTTCATCCAGTTGGTGGATGAGTCATGCTACTCCTTTAAACCGACGGTCGTGTTTGTTGATGAACAAAATCAGCTTAAGGAAGTAAGACCCGAACTAGTTCGTTTAAATTCAACTGCGATTAAGGAGTAATTTCTAGCATCTATACCCAATCAACTTCAAAATGCGCTTTTTAAGCAATCTATTTTTCGCCTAAAATATCGCATTTTGAAGTTGATTGGGTATATAAGAAGGTTATACTAATTCGATATACCGGTGAAATGCAGGGACTTACATGGGACAGATTGGACTGGAAACCACTCTCTTAATTATTTTAATGGTCCTTGCGGTAAATCTTGTTTTTCAAGCGTTTAAACTCCCTATTATTCTAGGCTATCTAATTGCAGGTATCGGCGTAGGCCCTCATGGATTGGGCTTAGTTACCGACATTCATGCTATTCAGCAGTTAGCCGAGTTTGGGGTCGTGTTGCTGATGTTTACAATAGGTCTTGAGTTTTCGTTGACTCGTCTTATCCAGTTGCGGTATCCCGTTTTTGTATTGGGAGGCATGCAAGTGATCGCTTCGATTGCGATTACTGTGTTCATCGGTTTTTGCTTCAACATGCAATTTGTTGAGTCCTTAGTGATTGGTTTTGTAGTTGCCATGTCATCGACCGCTTTGGTTGTTAAACAACTGACTGACCAAGCCGAGGCATACACAACCTATGGAATTAATACGATCGGAGTTTTATTGTTTCAAGATTTAGCGTTTATTCCCATTCTTGTGATTATTTCAAGTTTAAGTGGAATTAATCATCAACCTCTTTTGGAAACGTTAATCTGGTCGTTTTTCCGAGGATTATTGGCGATTGTTCTTATTCTTGCCATTGGGCGTTGGCTTTTGCAGCCATTATTTCATCGCATTAAAACCATCAATGCCACCGAACTGTTTACTTTAGCAGCCTTGTTTGTCGCGCTGGGTTCAGCTTGGATTACTGAACAGTTGGGAATGACTTACGCCTTAGGCGCTTTTTTAAGTGGAATTATGCTGGGAGAAACGGAGTTTCGATCTCAGATTCAAGAAGAAGTGCGACCATTTCGGGATCTATTGCTCGGTTTGTTTTTTGTCTCAATTGGGATGCTTGCGAATATTGCAACTTGGGGGGATACCTGGTTCTGGATAGCGATTACCTTATTTGCCATGATGTTTGGCAAATCTATTTTAATTATCCTGTTAAGCCAAGCTTCAGGCTATGATCGTGAAACGTCACTTCGCTCTGGAATCATTCTTGCTGAAGGGGGTGAATTCGGGTTCGCCATCTTAGCGCTTGCATTGGATAACCGATTATTACCAATGTCTTATGGACAAGTTGTGCTTGGGGCATTGCTGATTTCTTTTGGATTTGCTCCGCTTCTCATTAAATACAATGGAGCCATCGCCCGAAAAATACTCAAGCGTTAGCAATTTCACATCATTTTACAGGGAAGTTAAAATAACTCCGGGGATAAGGTTCGTTTTTTAAAGTAAAATGCCACCATTCTTTGCTATAAGGTTTAAACCCGTAGCGGATCATAATGTGGCGTAATAACAGGCGGTTTTTTTTCTGTACAGGGCTTAATTTCCGATAAAAGACATTAGAACTGGGATCTAAATAATCAAACTCGGTTCCCATATCCAAATTAGAGTATTTTTCGAGAGATTTATCTAATTTAATTAAAGTTAAATCGACCGTGCTTCCGCGGCTGTGTCCGGAATATTCGGCGATATAACCTTTTGGGAATAAGCGGTTTTTATCCTCATAAGGATAATAACGTGGTTTAGTGCTGGTATCAGGATGTTTGCTCCAACGAATAAAAGCATCGACTGCGCGTTGAGGGCGATAACAGTCAAACACTTTTAAACCATAACCACGTGCATTCAAAGAAGCCTGCACTTCTTTTAGTTTTAAAGCTGCCTCTCGCGTGAGAATGCAACGTGGAGCAACATACCCAGGGACAGGATGGGCAGTAAAATTATTTGCTGTTGCATATCGAATGTCTTGAATAATATTTGGTGCAACGTTGCTTAAATAGACAAAATTAGCGGGCAATGATAGGACGGTTGTGCTCACAAACGCTAAAAAAAACAGTACTATAGGCTTAAACATAGTATTCCTATTTGCAAGTTCTAACCGTGGTGGTTACATCAAGAGAAATATCACCGCAGGTAAACGGTTCTAATAATCGATTCGGCGGCTCAGTTACCAACACTTCACGATCGTGCACAACACCCGGATGAAACCAGGCGCAAGCGGTGAGTTGGGTTAAGCACAGGCTTAGTAATATCCATTTCATAAATGAACTCTCCAATTAGATGCTACGATGAAGCATGAGTTAGGTAGATACCCGTGATATTACTTTCAACGGATATAAATTTAATGAAATATAGTTTCTGAATCTCGCACTCGCTCTTTAAGAAGTATATACTGGAGCGAGTCTTAAGCCTAGACATAGCAAGGGATGTAATACACATAGGATGACATGATGTTAGATCGGGCGAGTATTATCGATGAGCAATTCATAAAGCGTGTTTCACAAGGTGATTTCCCCACAACACGTAGTTCAAGTGATTTTTCTTCAGCGGGAATTGACAAAAAAAAAGCGATTGATTTATTTGATTCTCAAATCAAATCTCGGCAATTAGACTTAATCGCTCGCGCGCTCAAAGAAAAGGGATTATCGTTTTACACTATTGGAAGCAGCGGCCATGAAGGCAACGCTGCCTTTGGGCAGGTATTTCGTTTCACTGATATGGCTTTTCTCCATTATCGCAGCGGCGCTTTTTATATTCAGCGTTCCAAACAAGTGCATACGGAAGATGGCGTTCGTGATGTATTGTTATCGTTAGTTGCTGCAGCCTGTGATCCTATCTCAGGCGGTCGTCATAAAGTGTTTGGTAGCGTACCGCTTAATATCCCACCTCAAACATCAACGATTGCCTCGCATTTACCAAAATCTCTGGGGGCTGCTTTATCGATTATCCGAGCTAAAGAGCTTGGCATTACTAGTAATCTGCCTGCTGATTCGGTCATTTTGTGCTCGTTTGGGGATGCATCTATTAATCATGCTACCGCTCAAGCGGCGATCAATGCCTGCTCTTGGTTAGCTAGCCAGCCTTATCCCTTACCACTCATTTTTATTTGTGAAGACAACGGTATAGGAATATCCGTTCCAACACCTTCTAACTGGATTGAGTCAGCAATAAAATACCGTCCAAATATCCATTATCTCAGTTGCGATGGACTAAATGTTGCCGATTGTTATATCAAAGCCAAAGAAGCAGAAAAAATTGCCCGCATTCGCAAGCAGCCTGTATTTCTACATATGCGCTGTGTTCGCTTGCTAGGCCATGCAGGCTCAGACATTGAGTCACAATATCGTACACTTAGTGAAATCGAACAAACCGAAGCGCTAGATCCTTTATTACATACTGCGGCGTTACTCCATCGTGCAGGAATCTTAAGTATTAAAGGCATAGTGGAACTTTATCAAAATAATCATGCTTTGATTCAAGCCAAAGCCATGGAAGTGATACATTCGCCGCAATTAAGTTCGGCCAAAGAAGTGATGGCACCTATTGTGCCGAATCAGTCCGAAAAAAAATTGTTTCCTTTGCCGGATGAAAAACGACGCAATGCCATTTTTGGTGAAAGTTTTAAACAACTTAAAATGAAACGGAATTTGTCGCAACTTATAAATTTCACGCTTACTGATTTATTGATGCAATACCCCAACATGGTGGTTTTTGGTGAAGACGTCGGAAAAAAAGGAGGAGTTTATCGCGTCACCGCCGATTTGCAACAGCGGTTTGGCCGGAGAAGAGTATTTGATACGATTCTTGATGAAACCACTATTTTAGGAACCGCTATTGGCATGGCTCACAATGGCTTTTTGCCCGTTCCAGAAATTCAATTTCTAGCTTACTTACATAATGCAGAAGATCAATTACGCGGAGAAGCCGCAACACTGTCTTTTTTTTCTAAAGGCCAATATCAAAACCCAATGGTGCTTCGCATCGCCTCACTGGCTTATCAAAAAGGATTTGGCGGTCATTTTCATAATGATAATTCGATAGCAGTTTTGCGTGATTTACCAGGGGTTATTGTAGCTTGCCCTTCCAATGGAGCGGCTGCTGCAAAAATGTTACGAACTTGCATGCGATTGGCGCATCTAAAGGGTCGTGTAGTGGTGTTTCTTGAACCTATAGCGCTGTACATGACGAAAGATTTACACACACCAGGGGATAATGAGTGGCTCCATTATTACCCACCTCTAAACGAAGAAATCGCCTTAGGTGAGATCAGCGTATATGGTAAAGGGCAAACGGTTATTTTAACCTATGGAAATGGTTATTACTTGTCTCGTCAAGCCGAAAAGATTTTAAAAGAAAAACATAAACTTTCGGTGAAAATAATTGATTTGCAATGGCTTAATCCTTTGCCCCAAGAGGCCATATTGAAAGAGCTTATTAATGCCAAGCAGGTATTAATCGTGGATGAAGGGCGCCGTAGCGGCTCGGTCAGTGAAGGGTTAATGACGATGCTTATTGAATTTTCCCCTAAGCTGAAACTCAAGCGGTTAACCGGCGAAGATTCATTTATCCCCCTTGGAAATTCTTGGCAATACGTGTTACCTAGCTGCGAGGCCATTATAGCTGCCGTGATAGCGTTACAGAAAGACCCAGCTAACGACACCAGGAAAACAGGCGCTGCAAATGCTTACTCTAATCCGACTGTCAATAAGTAATTAACTGTTAAGGAGAATTTTTCGTGGATGATCTACTGTTTCTTGATGAGCAATTAAAAGACGATGAGCGAATGATACGAGACAGCGTTGCACGGTTTGTTGAGAAGGATGTGATTCCTTTAATGCCAGAAGCATTTGAGCGCGCAGAATTTCCTAAAGCGTTAATTAAAAAATCGGCCGAGCTTGGATTATTGGGACTAACCTTGCCAGCAGAATATGGCGGATCGGAAGCTTCGTATGTTTCCTACGGATTAGTCTGCCAGGAACTAGAACGAGGAGATAGTGGTTTACGCAGCTTTGTTTCCGTGCAAAGTTCTTTATGTATGTATCCTATATTTCGTTATGGCAGTGAAGAGCAGAAAAATCGGTTTTTAAAACCTATGGCAAAAGGTGATATGATTGGATGTTTTGGTTTAACAGAGCCTGACTCTGGGTCCGATCCGGCTGGCATGCGAACTAATGCAGAAAAAGTGGATGGTGGCTGGCGCTTAAATGGTGCAAAGATGTGGATTACCAATGCATCAATTGCGGATCTGGCTATTGTTTGGGCCAAAACCAAAGAAGGAATTCGAGGGTTTATCGTCGAAAAGGATTTTGAAGGGTTTAAACGTCAAGAAATTAAGTTAAAAATGTCCTTGCGCGCCTCTAAAACCGGCGAGCTGGTATTTGAAGATGTCTTTGTGCCCGATGAGAATCTCTTGCCAGGAAGTGAGCGCGGACTTGGAGCCGCGTTAAGTTGCCTAAGCCAAGCTCGATATGGTATTTGCTGGGGCGCTATGGGCGCTGCTATGGCGTGTTTTGATATTACGCGTGATTATCTATTAGAACGTAAACAATTTGATAAGCCTTTAGCCTCGTTTCAATTAATACAAGAAGATCTTGCTGAAATGTATACTGAGATTGTCAAAGCGCAATGGATTCATTTGCAAATTGGGCGTCTAAAAGACCAAGACCGTGAAACACCGACTATGATTTCATTGGCAAAAGGTAACGCTTGCAGGGAAGCGTTAAACATCGCAAGAACTTGTCGTAATTTACTGGGCGGGAATGGCATTAGTCTTGAATATCATGTCATCCGACACATGCTCAATTTGGAATCAGTATTTACTTATGAAGGAACGGATAACGTTCATAAGTTGGTATTGGGACGTCATATTACCGGAATTAATGCGTTCGGATAATATTTCTTATGCATTTTTCTCTGTATCGTACAGAGTGCATTTTTTTATTTTTTTTTTTTTTGCTTTTTTTAAAATCTGGCCTATAGTTAAAACCATGTCCTGATAGCGGATACTTTTCTCTCGCCTTGGATGGTATTTCTCGGGGGAGTAATCACCGTCTAACGTTAGATAAATTGGCTGCTGATTTGGACAACCAATTAAAACAATTACACGGAGATGTATTCCCGTGATCTTTCAAAAGGCGTGTTTTTCGGCGCCTTTTTTTCCTGTCGCATTTTAAAAAGCAAGTAACGGCTCATTCCCTTGCGAGTTTTTTAAAATGCGGCAGGGCGAAAGCGCGTGTGGTTGTAAATTACCCTATTTGTCTACGTCCAGCGCTTATGCGCGGGATCCACCGATATTATTAGATTCCTGGAGCCCGCGGACAAAAAAAAGCTTGGGCCGGACTTAATCCAGTACCTTGGGTCGTAGATAATAGGTCAATAATCGCATAAAAAATTCTAAAGGACTTTTTATATCACACCTGCGTTTACCCTGCTAAATTACGCATTTTGAAAGATCACGAGTCTATACTTATAGTATATTCATCTTAAAAGTGGACAGTCCATGGTTAAACTAACTCCTGAATCAGATACAGAACAAACGCCCGAAGAAAAATTATTAGCGGATTTAAAACAAGAAGGATCGTCCAATGACCTTTTGCATAATTCTTTTATAGGCTCTGATGAGGTGGATTCATTAGAAGATGGTGTACCAGGGAATGAGACCACAGGCGAAGCCGTCATGGTCGGTGAAGGCATCCCAGGATTTGAAACCACCGGCGAAGTCAGCCCAATGGATGAAACTGAACATCAGCTTGAAGAAGAACGTAGCGAAGAAAAAAGCAACACCCCTAGACCATAATTGCGATTGTCTTCTAATCTTAAACTTGCTATTATTCGCTCCAGTCGGGGCGTGGCGCAGCTTGGTAGCGTACTAGCATGGGGCGCTAGGGGTCGCAGGTTCAAATCCTGCCGTCCCGACCAAATTTTCTTAATAAAATCAATATATTACGAACGCATCAACTTTTAAAAATTATAAAACAAAATATTCTTGGTACCACTTTTGGTACCAGATAAAGAATGTTTTCTTTTTGTGAGATTGTTGTTCTATTTCTTAGGTGGTTTACAGACACCCGCATGCTCGCCCCAGCAAATCCATGTAATTATCTTTCCTACTATAAAATTTCTTTTTCACATTGCCAAAACTTACGAGCAGGTTGCAGGCACATTATTTGTTTAAAGAAAATTTACGATGAATATTAAATCCTATTTCTCAGCTTTTTTCGATCATAGAAGCTCCATAACGCTCAAAGGATATCATGCAGTGCTGGTGCTAAATAAGGTCTTTTTATAGACAATTCTTACCATTTCTATCCTTACTGGTGAGATTGTATCTCTTAAACAAGATGTACGGCCAATCGAGAAAGGATCAATTACGCAACCATCAAAGATTTATTTGTTGAGAGGTCATTTTATGGTTAAATAGCTTCGCATATTCAACATGGCAAAAGGAGATTTATTTGAATGAATATTAAAGCTGTTTTTATAGGCATATTAAGCTTATATTTACAAAGTTTATATGCATATATCCCATCACACTTGGAAAAAGTACAGCAATCAGATGAGTGTACTGGTTGTGATTTGACCCAAATAGAAATAATGCACTGGACTCATATTGAGATTAAGTCGAATGACCTAAAGAACTCCCTTTGGACAAAATCCACCTTACATAATGATAGGACTGTTGATTTTTCAGAGAAAAATATTGAAAAATCAAATTTTGTACTTAGCGACATTCAAAATTTAAAATTTAATAAGTCAATAATAGACAATGCCAATTTTACCGCAAGCAGTCTTCAGGGTTGTAGGTTTGATGACGCATCTCTTAAGCAAGTAAATTTTTCAAACTCAAGTCACTCACAATCTCAATTTACCCGCGCAAATTTATCGAATGCTAACTTTAAAAACGCAAGTTGTTATAAATGTGTTTTTATGCAGGCTAATCTAGAGAAAGCAGTTTTTGTAGGCGCTAGGATGCAGCATTCTAATTTTTATGGTTCTAATATTACTCAAGAGCAACTTGACTCAATGGAGTCATATGAGTGCGCAACACTCCCAGATGGAACCGTGTATGATAAAAATGGAGAAAATGGAGAAGTTGATTGTGATTACAACTAAACTAAAAATTATATCTGTTCTTGCTTTTTTGATAGGTTCACCAATAAGTTATGCAAAGGTAACTTACTCAGAAAATGACTTAAAGCAGTTTGAAAAAACCAATATATGCATAAAATGTGATCTAACTAGTGCTAGGATTGACGGTAAAGAAAATGCTGTTTTAGATGGCTCTATTTTGATAGACGCATATCTAAGTGGACATATGTCTGGTTCAAGTTATGTTAATTCTGTGTTAACTAAAACGCGTACATCTTTTTATGGGATCTACTCAATGTCGTCAAATTTTAAGGGCGCTGTTTTAACCCATGCCAATTTTAATAATGCACATTTAAGTGGTTCTAGTTTTGAAAATGTTAACTTATCAAAAGCGGACCTATCAGAGTCCAATTTATCGTCTAGTAATTTTAATGGCGCAAATGTTTCAGGCGTTAATTTTAATCGTTCTATTCTTATAGGGTCGAATTTAACACAAGAACAACTTAAACAAGCAAAAAGCTATTTCTGCGCTGTTCTTCCAGATGGAACATTAGCATCGCCTGAACATGAATGGCAAAATTGTTGAAATCTACTTGGAGCATTGTTCAGATAGAACTGGTTTATCTTAGTTGCCCTACACAAAAAGTCAGGCTTTTGTCGCAGGGCAAAATTATACTTTGTTCATATGTTTTTCAGTTTAATTTGTGTACCAGTTGATTATTAGGTTTTTTTGCGGTTCTTAGTTCACTTTCATTAAATCAATAAATTACGAACATCTAATTTTTTAAAAATTATCAAACAAAATAATATTCTTGGCATCAATTTAGTACCAGTTCGAGAATATAGTTATTTGGTATTAATTGATAAGCTTCACCCCAAATAAGCTTTGGTAATATTCAATCTCGAGTGTCCTAATTCTCTGCTTATTCGCGCGCGAGCTTTACGATCAATTTCTTTTTCTATTCCTGCTAATGAATCGAAAGCCTTACCTCCTGCTATGGGGCAAATAAGCTTTTTGCCTAAGGGATTGAGTGACTTGGTAATCTCTTCATAACGGCGTTGTGCATAAGCGTGGCGTAGGCCATGCAATTTACAAACCCCCATCTTGTTTGCTTGCTGCTGATAGTGGCTTAAGTGCTGTTTATAGCTTCTTTCTTTGGGAATTAACGAGGCTTTTTGAGGAACCTGCTCAGATACTTTAACCAACCATGCTTTTTGCTTTTCATTGGTGATATCAATTACGCGCCCGATGTGTATTTCGGCTTGATCCGAACGCCGATTACGGCAACATTCAAACGGCCATTTCGGTTTTATCCGAACGGTGATTTCACTCTGATCCGAACGCTGATTTCGGCAACATCCGAACGGGTATTTCGGTTTTATTCGAACGCTCTCGTCATAATCTATTCGTATTAATTTAATACAATACTCCAGTGTTTTAAATTGGAGTGTTTGACGTGAGACCAATATCGATGAACAAGATAAGCGAGATATTAAGGCTGAGATATAAGCTAAATTGCAGTTATAAAGAAATATCTCATGGCCTAAACGTTAGCAAATCGACCGTATCAGAGTATTTGCAGCGCGCAAAGGCTGCGGGCATTAACTGGCCATTGCCAGAAGAGGTAACCGAGCAAGAACTATATAAACTTCTATTTTTACCAACGCAATCATCTAAAAAAGATCGGCCTTTGCCGAACTGGGATGAAGTATGCCAAGAACTAAGGCGTAAAGGGGTAACTCTATTACTGCTCTGGCGTGAATACAAAGATAAATACCCTAATGGGCTTGGTTACACTCAGTTTTGTACGCGATACCGTGCACATATAAAGCAAATTTCGCCAGTGATGAAGCAAGTGCATAAAGCTGGCGAAAAAACCTTTGTTGATTATGCTGGAATGACTGTGCCTTGGCTTGATCCAACAACGGGAGAAATTCACGAGGCAGAGATTTTTGTCGGCTCTTTAGGCGCATCTCAATATACATTTGCAGAAGCAACTGCTAGTCAGCAGCTTCATGACTGGATAGGCTCCCATATTAGAATGTGGGCATACTTTGGCGGTGTGAGCAAAATTACGGTGCCAGATAATCTAAAGTCAGGCGTTACTAAATCCCACCGGTATGATCCTGATATCAACCGAAATTACCAACACGTTGGTGAGCACTATGGGTTTGCAATTGTGCCGGCCAGGCCTGGCGCACCAAAAGATAAAGCTAAGGTTGAAAATGCAGTGGGCTGCATAGAACGCCAAGTTTTGGCACCACTGCGTGATATGACTTTTACAAGTGTTGCTGAAATCAATATGGCAATAAAGCCTTTGCTTGAAAAATTTAATACTCAAAAATTCCAAAAAATGGATGCGTCAAGAAAGCAGCTATTTGAAGAAATTGATAAGCCAGCCCTGCAACCTTTGCCTCAATATGCTTATGAATATGCCACTTGGAAAAAAGCCAAGGTGAATATCGATTATCATTTTGTCTTTGAAAATCATTACTATAGCGTGCCCTACAAGTTTATCCATCAAGAAATTGAGGTAAGAGCCACAAGCCAAATCATTGAATGTTTTTATCAAGGTAAGAGAATTGCAGCCCACAAACGCAATCGTAATAAATATCAGCATACAACCGTGCAAGAGCACATGCCTAAAGCCCACCAAGAACAAGGCAAATGGACACCGAAGCGCTTATTGCATTGGGCGAATAAGATTGGCCTTCACACCGAGCACTTTATTCAAAAGATGATTGAGTCTAAGTCATTCCCAGAACAATCCTTTCGCTCATGTCTTGGTTTATTACGCCTAAGTAAAGGATATGGCAATGACAGACTTGAAGCGGCCTGCAAAAAAGGGCTTGAAGTTGGTGCTTATCGATATCAACACATTGAGTCAATCTTAAAAAATAGGCTTGATAGCACCAATGAGCATCAAAACCATCAAACACCAGTTATCAACTCACATAAAAATATTAGAGGTTCTAATTACTATCAATAGGAGAAAAAAATGTTAAATAATCAAACGTTGGATAAATTACGCACCTTAAAATTAACTGGCATGGCAGAAGCCTTAATTGAACAGCTTAATTCGCCAGTAAGTGAGCTAAGCTTTGAGGAGCGTCTTGCCATATTGATTGAGAGGGAATGGATAACTCGGGAAAACAAGCGACTAGCACGGCGCTTGAGTCAAGCTAAATTAAAAGATAATGCATGCATTGAAGACATCGATTATGACCACCCTAGAAAATTAAAAAAAAATGTTGTGTCAGATTTAAGCAGCTGCAATTGGATTAAAAATAAATTGAACATACTTATTACAGGACCGACAGGATGTGGCAAAACCTATTTGGCTTGTGCGTTAGCTCATAAGGCTTGCCTGTCTGGTATGACATCCAAGTATTATCGTCTGCCTCGGTTATGGAATGAGTTGCTGATTGCAAAAGCAAACGGCACTTATCAAAAATGGTTAAACCAGCTGGCCAAAGTCGATGTGCTTATTCTTGATGATTGGGGGCTGGCGGCACCTAACGAGCAGCAAAGGCATGATTTATTAGAAATAGTAGAAGACCGATATCAAAACCACTCAACCATTGTTACCAGCCAATTACCCGTTGCAAATTGGCATGAGCATTTAAATGATGAAACTTTAGCTGATGCTATTTTAGATAGGCTTGTGCACAATGCGATTAAAATTGAATTAGATGGTGATTCATTAAGAAAAAAGGATAAGTCTTTACAGACTGGGAAGGCTTAACAGATAATCATCTTTCTTGATTATGACTCGAGCGTTCGAATGCAGTGAAATCGCCGTTCGGATCAAAACCGTAATCACCGTTCGAATCAGCCGAAATACGCACCTCTGTCGGTGGATAACCAAAAGTGTCTTTAAAGCATCTTGAAAACGATGAATGATCTTCAAATCCAACACTTAAGGCTGTCTCTAATATTGTGTCATGACGTGAGTTTATTGTTCGAAAACCCAGTTCCATGCGTAAACGACGGATAAAAGCACCAGCTGTTCGCTCTGTTGATTCAATAAACGCCCGCTTTAAAGTTGATAACGAGACACCCAGTTCCTCGGCTATTTGTCTTAGCTCAATAGGTTGATCAATATGTTCGTAAACATATTTTACTGCTTGAATAAAAGTTTCATTTTTCATGTACGTCATAATGGTTCTCCAATGTTATATTGTGACCATTATCGACTATTTACGTAATGCTAGCTGTGCATAAAAGCTCAAAAACTTATTGTTATTTTATTGGTCATAATATATCTTCTTCTATAGTGCCTTGATTATAGGCAACCTCTCAAGTTTCGTACTAGTGTGGACAATTTTATTGGATGCATTTGCAGTTAACATAGATGATAAAATTCCTTAATATTAATTTTTCTTAGAAAATCCTCATCGTGTGAAATCACTATCATTGGTCCTGGATATTGTTGTAAGCATTGAATCACATGGTTTCGGGTAGTTGCATCCAGATTATTAGTCATTTCATCAAGAATTAATAATTTTGGAGGACACGCAGCAATCCTAGCTAAGGACAACCGAGCTTTTTCTCCACCAGACAAACTATCCACTAATTGATTAACAACACTGTTTGATTTAAATAGGAAGTCATTAAGATGGGATCGAATTTGTTGGTGCGTCCAATCTGGTCTGATTTCTTCAAGGGATGATAATACCGTCTCATTAGCCGATAACTGATTATAGTGCTGGTCTAAATAGCCAATATCTTGCTGAGCAGGTATAAGCCAATCCCCCTCTCTAACCACGTCTTTGTGATTCATAATTGCTTTAATCAATGTTGATTTACCACTTCCATTACTTCCTGTGATTGCCAGGCGATTTTGACCGAACAATTGAAAATTAATCTGATGGGTGAGCATTTTTTCCGCATAACCAATGACACCGTCTTTAATCATTACCAATGATTTATGAGAAATAAATCCTGATGGCAAATGGAATTTAGGTTCAGTGATTTCAGGTCTATCTAATGCACTCATTTGCTCAATAACATCATCACGCATATCGCTAATTTGCTTTCTTTTTCTGCCCGAGGCCTGTGAGGCGCGATGCATTTTGGCATGGGATACAATGGTAGGCCATTTGCGATTTTCAATGGATTTTTTTCCCATTTCTTTAGAACTTCTTGCACGTTTCTGTTCTTTCATTAATTGATGATGAACCGCTCTTTTATCTTTTTCGAGACATGCTAATTGTTGGCTCAATTTGGCATATTTTATTTCTTTTTCTCGTAGGAAATCTTCATATTGCCCATCGAACTGCTCAATTTCTCCGGTTTTAATTGACCACAAGCAATCAGGCACCATAGAGAGTAGTTGCGAATCATGAGAAGAAACTAACAACGTACCTGGATAATATTGCAAAAATTGCAGTAATTGCTTCCTGTTATCCGTATCAAGATGATTGGTCGGTTCATCTAAAATTAACAATTCTGGATGACATGACAAAGCCTCAGATAGCGCTTTTTGAAAACGCTCCGAACCACTTAAGCCATCAAACCCCTCTGGGATTTGCGGTACATAACCAATACGAATTTCCTGACTAAAGCGAATATCTCCATCAAGAATGGGCGAAAGACCAGCTATCATCCGCAATAAACTTGTTTTGCCACAGCCATTATCGCCAATGACAGCAATTCGCTGATGGGAATAAATACGTGCATCAAACTGTTCAAAACAATTTTTTTCAGGATAAATTAATGATAATTGATGAATAGAACAAAGTATCGACATAAACCACCTCAACAATAAACAAAGCCAGCGTTAAAAACGCACTAAAGATTTATTGAGAGATAATTCGCATTGGAGTCGAGACCTCGTTTTCTATGAAAGAGTCACCATTGTAACAAATTTCACCTGCTATCTGCAAACTTAAGCGCTCGAGTTTAGCCATTTTTCCCAGGACCGTTCGCCCTGAGGAGTGTGCGTAGCACGCGTCTCGAAGGGCTTTCTAAACGGCTAAAGTGAGCTGATAGATCAACGAATTAATTTTTTCTTCTGAGCATTTATCTAAATCAAGCTGATTTTCAGACTTTGAAAAATACTTATTTGACCAAATTGATCGTCTAACGAGAAATCAGCACCACATTGAGCTTGATACAGGTTAGGGCTAAATCCATACAAGCATAGGCACCGTCACCTACTAAAATCCATTGTCGTTTAAGCCAACGACTGGCAAGACAAACCATTTGCCTCGTCCAATCTAAGGATGTTTTATGGCGACGACCTGCAGTTTCATTCGATCGTGTTGAAGGAGCAAGTACAGTTAGAAATGGCAAGGCCCAGGAAAAACTATCCCATTTGGCTCAGCGAAATAAAAAATAGTCTTTTGGTTTCTGCTCAAGATCCAGCCCTTCGAGACGCGTGCTACGCACGCTCCTCAGGGCGAACGGATTAGGGAAAAATGGCTAAACTCGAGCCAATCGAGACTCATCTTAAATTGCTCAAACTATATGCCATAGCAATTGAGCTGGAAGAACGTTCTCTCAAAAGCATTTAAGTAAAAATTAAATCCGTGAAAAGGAAGTTCAATGATGCAAAACACAAACAAAATTCAACAACAAATTTTATTCATTACCGATCTGGAAAAGCTCATTGGCCGTAACCGACTTACACTAAGATGGTGGACTAACGGACAATTTCCTGAGCCGATAAAACTCAATGGCACGACCTTAGCTTGGCATATAGAAACAATCAACCACTGGATTCAGCAGAATGTGAATCGACAACTGGGATAACACTTTTTTTACTTGGTAATAATTAAAACAGGTCTTCATGGCCGGTTTTAATTATTGAAAAACAAAAATTGATCATCAACCGTGTAGCCAGACATAAAAAAAATTAAAAGTGTAGCCAAGGTTGTAGCCAATATAATTTTAAGATATGGAAAGATTCTAAATAGAAAGTGCTAAGTTACGGATTTCAATGGTATTTTTACTGGTCGGGACGGCAGGATTTGAACCTGCGACCCCTAGCGCCCCATGCTAAAAATTATCAATATCATTGAATATCAAAAAATATCAAAATAACCAATTACGCCTTGATTATAAAGTATTTTTTATATGTTTGCTTGTTCATTAAATATCATTTAATATTATCCCAGCTCATAAAAAGTGGTACCAAAAGTGGTACCAAAATGCAGTTGGATATTATGAAATTCACGGATAATTACATTAAGAACTTACAACCGGAACGCACCTGGTTGGAAAAAATAGAAGTCTCAGGGTTAGGTCTAAGAGTAACGCCTTCCGGCAATAAATCTTGGTTTTACCGCTTCACAATGGATGGTAAGCGCTACAAAATGTCACTGGGGAAGTATCCAGCAATTTCGCTAAAGGATGCTCGAGAAAAACTTAGAAAAGCACAAAGCCTGAAAGAAAAAGGCATCCACCCTATCGAGCACCAGAAACAACAAAAATTAAAACAAAAGAAAACAGTGCACTCCCTCATTTTGAGTTGGTACACAGGTTATATCGAAAAAAATCGCAAGCAACCTTTACAAATTAAGCAGCAAATAGATGCGGATATTATTCCTTTACTGGGCGATTGGGAGTTAGAAAAGCTAAAAGCCCATCATATCACCGCAGCTCTGGATAAAATCGTTGGTCGCGGGTCACCTGTGCACGCTAATAAGGTGTTAAGTACGCTAAAACAAGCATTTAACTACGCTGTCAGCCGTGGCGAGATGGCTGCTAATCCTGCCATGAATATCAGATCACGAGACATTGGCGGCATTGAAAAACCCAGAGAAAGGGTGCTTTCATTAGATGAAATTAAAATACTTTGGCAATTTTTAGACAGCAAAGATCACGTCATATCTCTGCAAATTAAAAACGCCCTTAAAATATTATTACTCACGGGAGTTAGAAGCGGAGAACTTAGAATTGCCGAATGGTCAGAATTTGACTTTGACAACTCGCTTTGGGTTATTCCGGCAAGCCATACCAAGATCAATGTGACTATGCGCGTGCATTTAGCGGAGCCTGTTAAAGCCCTTTTTTATGAGTTAAAAGGGAATAATTCATCACCTTATGTCTTAACTGGTATTGACGGGCAAAGCGTCTTAACGGATAGAGCCTTACCTAGGGCCGTTAATCGAATACAGCAGCGTGTGGGTATACCGCAATGGACAGCCCATGATCTTAGACGAACCTTTGCAACGCATTTAGGAGAAACCTTGGATATTGATCCGGCTGTGATTGAAAAATGCTTAGGGCATAAAATGCCAAAGATTATGGCAACCTACAACAAAAATGAAATGCTTCCTCAGCGGAAAGAAGCGCTTGAAAGATGGGCTGAACTGATTAACAATTTAGACCTAAATTCAAGCAATGAAGCTCCTTGGAGCTAAGCCCAGACTTAGTTCTTTCCATTTTGGAAATAACTGACCTTTAAGTGCAAAGGCGTGTTTTTTTAATTGTTTCACCTTCAAATTTTTGCAAATTGAAAGTTTATTGCTCAAAATGTTGTTCTTTAAATAGTGCATGCTATAATAACAAAAAGCACTTATTTATTATATAACCTATAAAAATGTTATCTATCATATAGATAAATAAATATTTATATAATTTTATGTAATGTTTTTTATGTTAATTTTATTACATTAGGTCAATCATGAAATCCGCGAGTGACAGTATATTAAGGCGAATCAGAGCGAAACAACGAGGCTGGGTTTTCACGCCTAAAGATTTTCTTGATATTGCGCCTCGCAATACCGTAGGCGTGACCTTACACAGACTAGTTGAAAAAGGTATTATCAGGAAAATTGGACACGGGATATATGATTTTCCTGTCAAACATTCAAAACTCGGGACGTTATCAGCAAATCCAGATGCAATAGCAAGAGCCGTTGCATCAAAAAAGGGTGACACTATTCAACCAGGTGGCGCTCAATTGGCCAATCAGCTAGGTTTTGATGAGCAAGTATCAGCAACACCTTCCTATATTACTTCTGGTACTGCTCGGCAAAAGAAAATTGCTGGCTATCCCATAAAGCTTAGTCATTCGAAATTTATAAAAAGCATACCCTTAAATCCAAATGTGATTAGGGTGCTTAATGGGATACACCATATTGGGAAAAATAATATTACTGCCGAAATCGTGCAAAAAAGTAAAAAAATATTGTCTCAAAGAGATAAAACTCAACTTAAAAAAATCTTGAATCAATTACCAGATTGGATGATTCACGTTGTATTAAAAATCCTAGGAAAATAATAATGAAAGAACTATTGGAATTTAGTCCAAAAGAGCGTCAACAAGTTTTTGAAGAAGCTACGGCTCGCTCCACAACAATTAAAAATCCAATCATCATTGAGAAAGATTTTTGGGTATGCTGGACTCTCAGTCAAATATTCACTAACGCCGCTCTTTCTTCACATGTGATTTTTAAAGGGGGGACGTCACTGTCAAAATGTTACAATATCATCCAACGTTTTTCGGAAGATATTGATTTAACTTTAAGCAAAACATATATTGGCATAGACAGTGAAAATGATCCAGCACAAGGAGTATCAGGCAAACAACAAAAAAAACGTTTAGATGAGTTAAGCAATAAGGTTAAAAATAAGGTTGGTGAAGAGATAAAACCAATCTTAATGACTCAATTTGAAAAAGGTCTTTCAGATTACTTTGATGAGTCTCAGTGGCAATTAGAGCTAGATGAAGACGATGCTCAAAGTCTTAAGTTCCACTACCCAACCAATGTCCCTAAAAAAGATAATGACTACATTCAATCGGCTATCAAATTGGAGTTTGGCGCTCGTGGGGATATAAGCCCTTATGAAAATAAAAATGTAACTTCTTATTGCCAACAATTGCTACCAGAACTTGGTACGGAAGCACCAGAAATAACTGTACCAACGTTATTAGCCAAACGTACCTATTGGGAAAAGATCACATTACTGCATGCAGAATACCATCGCTCTCCCAAAAAACCTCTTCCTCGTCGATTATATCGACATTACTACGATATTATTATGTTGGATAAAAAAAATATAACCCAAGAAGCCATGCAAGATATTGAATTGCTAGAGGATGTCAGAAGGAATAAATCAATTTACTTTCCTGCAAAATGGGCAAACTATGATAAAGCAGTCATTGGCTCTTTGCGCTTATATCCTAATGAAGCATTTATCGATCAATTAAAAGCCGATCATGCCAAGATGGGTGATATGTTTTTTGGTAATGCCCCTGATTTTGATGAAACCTTAGAACATATAAAACGAATTGAGAAAATTGTTAACAACACTGAATAATATAAAGAAGAGAATATCCCTAAGAAAAGAGGAAATACCATGCCAACAAAAATCGAACCTGTTTTCTCCTATGAAGGATTGGGATTGCCTATTGAACTTGAAAATATTGAAATAATTAATATCAGCGGTGAATGGCAACCAAAAATAGATGTTCGCGCCGTCGCTGATAAAGCCATCAAACAATTGGCTGTCCAAGAAACTCCTTTAACAGGCAATCAAGTTAAATTTATTCGCTCCTATTTTTCCATGCCATTAAGAGAATTTGCAGAGAAAGTGGTGCATGAATTGCAAAAAGCTGTCAGTGAATGGGAAAAAAAGGGCAATGGACCAACCAACATGAATGAAAGTACAGAGCAAATGCTACGGCTTTACATCATTGAGCAAACATGAACTAGAAACCAAATGTAAAACGCAAATTTTAATAACACCCTTTTGTAGTAATATCATTCAAGTTCATTTAATAACTAACCCAATCTCTTTATTGACAATATTGGGTTAACTCCTAAAATCTATTACTGGGATCAGTGGGTGCAAAATGCAAATTGCTTTAAAAAAAACTAAATTTTTCGATGCATCAATCCATCCAAAACAAGGCCGACCCAAACCCGTCATGTAAACCCGTCCCAAACCCGTCCGCTCAAAATGCTGATGCAGCTTCACTTATCTCAGATCAAGATACAAAAACCCGTCAAAGGCAAATTCTCCAGGCCGACCTACCTCATAACTCATAAATATTTAGTGTGTGTATATAACGCACGCGCGTAAAACTGATCCTGCCTCGAAAAACCGGACACCAACATTATGCAACCATTCCAAAATTGCTGGGAGTTTGAAACCCTAGAGATGAATGGATGCGTTTGCGATTGTAAAACACTTCAATGTAATCGAATAGAGCTAATTGAGC